>NZ_BONI01000050.1 GCF_016862635.1 Catellatospora coxensis
GGCGGCTGCGGTCCGATCGGACCGCAGCCGCCATTCGGCCACAGTGCCAGGTAGCGTTCAGTGCTGTCGAGCCAGTCCAGGTACCACTCGCCGAAGCCCATCGGCTCGCCGGCGTCGTTCTCGACGGGGTTCATGTCCGCCCAGTCGCAACTGCTGTCGTACCAGACCGTGCCGGCCGCGGGTCCGCTCACGACGAGCCAGTAGCGCCGATTGCAGCCCTCGTCCACCAGGTAGATCGCGCCCTGGCTGAACTCCGGCACGGCCACGATCTCCCACATCCGGTCCTGCCACGACCAGGTCGCCTCCTTGAAGGCGGTCTCGTCGGTGAAGTCCTCCGGCCGGGGTTCCCGCTCATCGAGTTCGTCGAGCAGCTCGCCGAACGGCCGCTCGACCAGGAACGGCAGGCCGAGCCGGGCGACGTCGGTCAGGTCGCCGCAGTCGCCGTGCCACCGCCAGCCGTCGCCGTCGGCGATGCGCCGGACCGTGTTGATCCCGTAGTCCGGGCCCGCGCCGCCGGCGGCCACCTGCGTCAGGAATCGCCGGTAGTCGGCGGGCAGCTCGACGCCGAGCCAGGCTTCCAGGTCGGCGAGGTCGCCGTCGCCGAGCGCGGGCGCGAGGGTGAATCCGTGCAGGTCCGCGCCGAACCGGCGCTCGTGGCCGGGCCGGGCGCGCAGGCTCTCGACCCGTTCGCGCACGCCGCTCCAGTCCGTGTCGCCCATGGCCGCCTCCCCGTGCCTGATGGGTGGCATCGTAGATCGCCGCGCTGCGTGCGGCTGACCGCCCGGCGGGCGTCAGCGGATCAGCAAATGCGCGACACGCGGCGTGATCCGGTCAAGTCCTTCGTTTCGCGGTTGTACGATTTGCCCGGTTGGCCCGGCTACCGCCCCGGGGTCGGGCCGACCCTTCGTGATCGGGGTTCACGAAGCACGTGCCGTCAGCCGTGCCGGCCGACGTGCGTGGCTGGTGGCACCCCTCAGTCCGTCCGCGAGAGGCGGGCTGAGGCGGCCGGTCCGGTGGTAACGCCACCGCCGGACCGGCCGCAAGGACGATCGGGACCTCCCCTGCCGCCTGAGCAGCGCAGGGTTGCATCGCATCGATTTGGTAACGGTGACTCGTCGGCCGGGACCGTACGCCCATCGATGATCATCAGCCGATGGCTCGCGACCGACAGCGATCTCTGCTGGCAACGGGCTCAGTGCCAGCGGCGGCCGTCGTTTTTCCTGGTCGAGGCACCATTGTGGTCTTAGTCGTCGCCCGAATTCGGCCTATTGCTCGGTGTACCTGCCCCCACCTAAGGTCCGGCCGTTCATGTCCGAACGGGGGAAGCATGCGTGTCGCGCCGTCCTGTGGCCTGGGCCGTCGTGGTCGAGGCCGACTGCGGCGCCGGCCGGTGAGGGGCTTCGCCCCACCCGTATTGATCATTGGCGGTACAGCGACACATGTCATCACAACGTAACCGGTGGTCGCGCCTCCCCAGGCGCCTCAACCGGCCCCTTGCCCTGCTCCTTGCGGGAGCGCTGGGAATCGCCGTGGCCCAGCTGCCCGTGGCGGCTCTGGCCTCGACCGATCCCGGCCGCCCGGCCGCGCAGGCGCAGCAGAAGGCGGCCAGGGGCAGCGGCCTCACCCCGGAGCGGGCGAAGGAGGACCCGACTGCGGGCAAGGTCATGTCGCGCCCGGACGCGGTCGCCTGGCCGGCAGCGGCCTCGGCCGACATCGAGGCCGCGTCGGTCGATGCCACCCCGGTCTCGGTCGGCGGCCTCGCGGTCGACCTGTCGCAGGCGGACCGGACCGCGCGCGGCGCCGCCCAGCGCTCGGCGGACGCCGAACCCGGGCGGGCCCGGGTCAAGGTGTACGACCGCGCCGCGTCCCGCCGGGTCGGCGTGGACGGGCCGCTCGTCTCCCTCCAGCGCAACGATGCGTCGCCCAGCGGCGGCAAGGTGAAGCTCTCGCTCGGCTACCGCGGCTTCGCCCACGCCGTCGGCGGCGACTGGGGAGCCAGGCTGCGGCTCGTGGCGCTGCCGAGCTGCGCCCTCACCACCCCGGAGCAGGCGCAGTGCCGCGTCGCCACACCGCTGCCGTCGCGCAACGACTCGGGCGAGGCGACCGTCTCGGCGGACGTCGACCTGGTCGCGCTGTCGGGGACGTCCGTCTTCGCGCTGGCCGCCGCCGATTCGTCGACGCAGGGTGACTACAAGGCGACCCAGCTGTCGCCGTCGTCGTCCTGGGAGACGAAGCTCTCGTCGGGCGCCTTCTCCTGGACGTACCCGATCCGCAGCCCGGGCACGCCCGGCGGGTTCGGGCCACAGGTCGCGCTGGCGTACTCGTCCCAGACCGTCGACGGCCGCACCTCGGCCACCAACAACCAGGGCTCGTGGATGGGCGAGGGCTTCAGCTACGAGCCCGGCTACATCGAGCGGCGGTACAAGGCGTGCTCCGACGACGGCCATGACGGCTCGACCGAGCAGTGCTGGGCCTTCCAGAACGGCACCGTCATGCTGTCCGGCCACTCCGGCACCATGGTGAAGATCACCGACGATCTCTGGAAGCTCTCGACCGATGACGGCACCCGGGTGGAGCGCAAGCAGGGCGCGACCAACGGCGACAACGACGGCGAGCACTGGAAGGTCACCACGACCGACGGCACGCAGTACTTCTTCGGTCTGGGCCGGCTGCCCGGCTGGACCTCCGGCAAGGAGGAGACCGACTCGGTCTGGTCGGTGCCGGTGTACGGCGACGACTCCGGCGAGCCGTGCTACAAGAGTTCCGGTTTCGACGACTCGTACTGCAACCAGGGTTGGCGCTGGAACCTGGACTACGTCGTGGACCCCCGCGGCAACGTCATCTCGTACTTCTACGACTCCGAGGTCAACTACTACGCCCGCGGTGGGAAGACCGACGTCGACGGTACCGCCTACCACCGCGGCGGCTACCTCGCCCGCATCGACTACGGCCAGCGCGACGGGCAGGTCTACACCACCGACGCGCCGGCCCGGGTGGTGTTCGAGACCGCCGAGCGCTGCATCCCGGCGGGCGGCGTCGACTGCGACCCCGCGGATCTGAACGAGGACACCGCGGCCTCCTGGCCCGACGTCCCGCAGGACCGCATCTGCGCGCCGAACACCCACTGCGAGTCCTCGCAGTCGGCGACGACGTTCTTCACCCGCAAGCGGCTCACGAAGATCCAGACGGAGGTCCGTGGCGCCACGAACTGGCTGCCGGTGGAGTCCTGGGTGCTGGAGCACCAGTTCAAGGCCAACGACGACAACTCGCGCACGCTGTGGCTCAGCAAGATCAACCACAGCGGACACTGGGGCGGCACGACGCAGGCGCTGCCCCCGACCGAGCTGGACGGCATCCAGCTGAGCAACCGCATCGTCGTCGACGGCGACCACATGGGCCCGCTCATCCGTTACCGGCTGGCGACCGTGAAGACCGACAGCGGCGCGCAGATCACCATCAACTACAAGACGCCCGACTGCACCAAGGACAACCTGCCGGCGGCGGCGGACGGTTCCACCAGGCGCTGCTATCCGGTGCTCTGGAACCCGCTCGGCGGCGGCGAGGACGACCGGGTCACCGACTGGTTCCACAAGTACGTGGTGGACAACGTGGTCACCGACGACCTCGTCGGCGGCAACGACGACATGGTCTCCTCCTACGAATACGTCGGCAGCGCGGCGTGGCGCAAGTCCGCGCCGGACGGCATCAGCAAGGCCGACTACCTGACCTGGTCCGACTGGCGGGGCTACGCGCAGGTGAACGTGCGGACCGGGGACGGGCAGTCGATGCCGGGCCGGGTCGACCACTACTTCCTGCGCGGTCTGAGCGGCGGGGAGCTCGGCGACGGCAGCAAGCCCGCGGTGACGCGCACGGACTCGACCGGGGGCAGCTACACCGACCACGACCAGCTGTCGGGACACGAGCTGGAGACGATCGTCTACGACGGGACGGCCGTCGTCTCGAAGACGATCAACCAGCCCTGGCGGCACGTGACCAGGACGCAGACCGAGACCTGGGGCTCGAACGTCGCCGCGATGGTGCGTACCGACGTGGTGCGCCAGCTGACCGCGATGCCGGACGACGCGCAGGGCAACCCGGTCTGGCGCGAGACGAAGTCCGTCACCACCTACGACACCACCTGGGGCCGGCCCGATCAGGTCGACGACCTCGGTGAGGTCGGCGCCGGCAAGGACGGCGACGACAAGTGCACCCGCACCTGGTACCTGGACAACCCCGACCCCGCCAGGTACCTGCACGGCTACGTCTCGCGGACGCAGACCGTGTCGGTGAAGTGCACGACCACGCCGGACCTGAGCAAGCACCTCGTCACCGACACCCGCACCAGCTTCGACCTGCAGGCGTGGGGCGCAGTGCCGACCGAGGGCACCGGCACCCGCAGCGAGTCCCTGGACCGCTACGACGGGACGACCATCCGGTACGTCATCGACTCGGAGACCACGAGCCTCGACGCCTACAACCGCCCGCTGACGGTCAAGGACGCCCGGGCGATCGCGGAGAACCGCACCTTCTCCAACATCACCGAGTACACCGAGACGTACGGCCTGACCACCCAGGTCAAGTCGACGAACGCGGCCAACCACGTCACGACGACGACCCTCGACCCGGCCTTCGGCCTGGCGGTGGCGGCGGTTGACCCCAATCTCCGGCGCACCGAACTGGCCTACGACTCCCTGGGCCAGCTCACCGCGGTGTGGACGGCCGACCGCAACCGGTCGCAGGGCGCCACGCCCAACCTGAAGTACTCGTACTTCCTGCGCAACGACAAGGCGACCGTCGTCAAGACCGAGAAGCTGGCCAACGACGGCACCTACCGGGCCAGCTACGAGCTGCACGACGGCCTGCTCCGGCTCCGGCAGACGCAGGTGCCCGGTCAGGGCGGTTGGCTGCTGACCGACACGTTCCACAACGGCCTGGGCAAGGCGTACAAGACCAACGCCGCGTACCTCGCCACCGGCACGGCGGGCGACACGCCCATCGTGACCGCGGAGGGCGCCGTCAACGGCCAGAACACGCTGGTGTTCGACGGCGCCGGGCGTACGGTGTCCGACACGTTCTCCGTCGCCGGCGACGCCAGGTGGGTCACCACGACCACCTACGAAGGCGACCGCGTCAGCGTGGACCCGCCGCAGGGCGGTTCGCCGACGACCACGGTCAGCGACGCCCGGGGCCAGGCCACGGAGCTGTACCAGTACCACGGTGACAGCCCCACCGGCCCGGCCGACGTCACGCACTACACCTACACCCCGGCCGGACTGCTCGACACGGTCACCGACCCGCTGGGCAACGTCTGGAACTACGACTACAACCAGCGCGGCCTGAAGGAGCGCGCGGAGGATCCCGACACCGGGGTCGCGACGTACACCTACAACACCAGCGGTGACCTGCTCTCCAGCAGCGACGCCCGCCCGGTCAAGCTGTCCAACAAGTACGACGTGCTGGGCCGCAAGGTCGAGGCGTGGCAGGGCGATGTCGGCACCGGCACCAAGCTGGCGGCGTGGGTGTTCGACCCGGCCGGCAACAAGGGCCAGCTGCACTACAGCCAGCGCATCGACAACAGTCAGAACTACTACGTCATCAACATGACCAGGGACAGCCTGTACCGGGTGACCAGCCTGCGCTACAGCTTCCCGTCGGGCGGGGTCGGCAGCTCGCTGAGCGGCAACTACGACTTCTCGACCGCGTACAACACCGATGGCACGATCCAGTCGCTGGGCATGCCGGCCGGCGGCGGCCTGACGGCCGAGGCGGTCGCGTCGATCTACGACGACCTGCAGCGTCCCACCACGCTGACGGGCACGTCGAGCTACGTCACGTCGGCGCTGTACAGCAACGTCAACGAACTGCTCCAGACCGAGCTGTACACCGGCGGGACCGGGAAGAAGGCGTGGCTCGGCTGGGACTACGAGCGCGGCACGGGTCGGCTGACCAAGACCAAGGTGAGCCGGCAGGGCGTGGCCACGCCCGACATGGACGCCCTCTACCGCTACGACGACAGCGGCAGCGTGCTGTCCATCGAGGACACCCCCGTCGGCGGTACCCGTGACGTCCAGTGCTTCGGCTACGACTACCTGCGGCGGCTCACCGAGGCCTGGGCGACCGACTCCACCACCAAGACGTGCGCGGACGGCGTCGAGGAGACGGGTGTCGGCGGCCCCGCCCCGTACCACCAGAGCTGGACGTTCGACAAGATCGGCAACCGGGACGTCGAGACCCTGCACTCCACGACCGGTGGCGCCGACACGGTCCGCGACTACACCTATCCCGCATCAGGTGCGGGCAAGGAGCAGCCGCACGCCGTCTCCCGAGTCGACGAGAAGGGCCCGGGGGGCGACAAGACCTTCAACTACGCCTACGACAAGGTCGGCAACACGACCTGCCGGCCAAACGCCGCGACCGGCAACGTCTGCCCGCCGAACACGCCCGCCGGTCAGCAGGCGCTGACGTGGAACGCCGAAGGCCGGCTGGCCGCCAGCACCCCCGCCGGCGGCCAGGCCACCACGTACGTCTACGACGCCGACGGCCGCCGGATCGCCCGCAAGGAGCCCGGCGGCACGACCACGCTGTTCCTGCCGAACATGGAACTGAAGCAGACCGGCACCGTGGTGGCGGGCACCCGCTACTACTCGTTCGGCGGCCACACCGTCGCCGTGCGCACCGGGTCCGGGGTCGACTTCCAGGCGGCCGACCACCACGGCACCGCCGGCTGCACCATCAGCGCGGCGACCGGTGCCATCACCTGGCGGCGGACCACCCCGTACGGCGCAGGCCGCGGTCAGGCTCCGGCGAGCTGGCCGGACCAGAAGGGCTTCATCGGCGGCACCCAGGACCCGACCGGCCTGGTCAACCTCGGCGCCCGGGAATACGATCCGCTGCTCGGCCGATTCATCAGCGTCGACCCGATCATGGATCTCACCGATCCGCAGCAGTGGAGCGCCTACAGCTACGGCAACAGCAGCCCGCTCGTGGTCGCAGACCCTTCCGGCCTGCTGGGCTCGGCGAGCTGCGCGCCCGGCGAGGTCGGCGGCCCGGGAGCCTGCACCGGCAGCGAGAACGGCAACGGTCCCGGCGATCCGGGTACGAAGCCGGACCCGCCGCTGCTGACGATCCCGCTGGCCTACGACGGCGAGCTGGACTGGGTCGAGTACCGCTGGCTGAACGAGCGGTACGGCTACATCGGCAGTGCCAAGATGACCATGCGGGATCTGCTCGACTGGAAGGCCGGCAAGCGCGACCGCCGGGCGTTCTACGTCGACGACGAGAGCAACTTCATGGGTGAGGTGTGCGACTTCATGGGCCGCAGTGGCTGCGGCTTCGGCGCGCAGCGGTCGATGCAGCAGGGCCTCGAAAGCTGGAAGGACCTTCCCGTCGCGGGGATCGCCGCGAACCTCCTGCTCGCGGTCTCGTACACGGCGACCGACGATGCCGACAAGGCACTGGAGTCACTCATCGACGGCGTCGGAGCCGTTCCGGTCGGTGGCGGTGTCGCGGTCGGCGGAGTGGAGTTCGGTCTGGGTGAGGTCGCCGACATCGCCAAGACCGTCGCGTCCTCGGCCGTGGAGGGCAGGAAGGGGTACGGCTTCGGTGCGGTCGGGCCCGCCAGCGACATCTGGGTGGAGAAGTCCGGTTTGATCCAGATCGGCAGTGAGCCGGACAGCAGGGACCAGATCGACGCGGAGTGGACGAGCTACCGCTCGATCGCACCGATTCCCACCGAATGGCTGGTGGCGGCGCGGCGGTCCGGTCCGGAGACGGTGCAGAGCCTGGTCGGCTTCTTCGTCCAGACCGGCATCTGGGAGAAGGGCTGATGGGGTAGCGGCGGCGTGAAGCCGCGTGACGGGTCGGCTTCGGACCCGTCCGGAGTGGCCGCGATACACCTCTCCGGTCCTGTTCTCCGGTAAGTGAGCCGCCTGCGGGCCGGCCGGGCCTCGCTGAGGCCCGGCCGGCCTGTTCGCGTCTCCGGGCAGCCGCCGCGGCAGCGACAGATGTCGATCTCATCGCAGCGCGGGAATTCGGTCATTTCGGATTATCTTCGAGGCCGGGGTTCGGTGCGACGCTGGTCGGCCAGGAGAACGCCGCCCGACCGGGGGGTCACGACCGGCCTCCGGCCGATAACGGTTCAATCACGAGCGCTGGCTGCGTGCGTCATTCGTGGAGCGACAGGGCTCAGTCAGCAGGGAATCGCAGAGCGTAATCGTTGCAGGTAGATGGGTACCTGACTGCCAATCGACATCATTTCCGCAGGTCAAGTGCGCAATCGCGCCGGGCGCGGTATCCGTCGACGGGTATTTGCTCAGGTCAGGGCATGCATATAGCGTCCCCGCCCGTTGATCTTCTACCGGGGGAGTACGCGTGTCGCGTCGCCTTGTGAGCCATGGCCGTTTCGGCCAAGGCCGTTCGTTGCGCTGGCCGTTGTGGGGCCTGGCGCTCATCGTGGCAGCCCAGTTCGGAGCCGGGGGCGTGGCGCAGGCCGCGCCGGAGCCGGTGACCGATCCTGCCGCCGTTCCCGCTGCCGCCCAGGAGCCGGCAGCACCGTCCGTCTCCGGGGTGTTCGACAAGGACACCAGCGTGAAGGTGGCGGCGAAATCGGACCGCGGTTCTGACACCTACCGCAATGCCGACGGATCGCTGACCAAGGTCGTTTCCAGCCGCCCGGTCAACTACCGGGCCAAGGACGGTTACTACCGCCCGATCGACACCAAACTGGTGAAGCGGTCCGACGGCCGGCTGCAGATGGCCGCCAACTCCGTACAGGTCTCCCTGGCCGGCGGTGCCGAGAGCAACCCGGCCGCCGACCTCGTGTCGGTGACGCTGGAGGGCGGGCAGAGCATCGCCTACGGCGTGCAGGGCGCCGCCGCCGTCGCGCCGACCGTGTCCGGCTCGACCGCGACCTATCGCGAGCTGCTGCCGAACACCGACGTCGAGATCATGGCGTACGAGTCGGGCGAGAAGGAGAACATCGTCCTGAAGTCGCCGCAGGCGGCCAACTCGTGGCTGTTCCCGCTGCGCCTGCAGGGTGTGACGCCGCGGCTGGACGCCGACGGCCGGGTCGCGTTCCTCGACGCGAAGGGCACCGCGGTGGCCTGGATCCCGCGCGGCTACATGCAGGACTCGCACGTCGAGCTGCCGACCGGTGAGCCGACGACGTCCGACGCCGTGTCCTACGAGCTGGTGGAGAGCGCCGGCGGCTGGGCGCTGCGGGTGACCGCGGACCGTGCCTGGCTGGCCGACCCGGCCCGGGCCTACCCGGTCCGGGTGGACCCGCAGATCACCACGTACACCACGACGGACGCGTTCGTCGACAACGACACCAGCACCCCGGCCGGTACGCAGAACGGCACGTCGCTGGCGGTCGGCTACGACAACGAGAGTGCGGCCCGGCCGTACATCCACTTCGGCAACTTCGCCACCGACCTGGCCGGGCGCCAGATCACCGCGGTGACGCTGCGGCTGTGGCACACCTGGTCGTGGGACTGCACCACGCACCTGCCGGTGACCGTGCACGCGGTGACCCAGAACTGGACCGACACCGCGCTGGGCACCAGCACGCTGCCGGGCCCGTCGATCAACGCGACCGCGCTGGGCACGCTGACCATCGCCGACAACTACCCGGCCTGCACCAACACCGGCGGTGACCGGAGCAAGGGCGCGTGGCGCGACGTCGCGTTGAGCACCGCGACGTTCACCAGCTGGGCGACCGGCGGCGCCAACTACGGCCTGTCGCTGCGTGCCTCGGAGACCGACCCGAAGAGCTGGAAGCGGTTCACCTCCTCGGACTTCTCCGCGGGGGCGTACGAGCCGCGGCTCATCGTGACCTACAACGACGTGCCGCAGGTGACCGCGCGGTCGACCACCCCTGCCACGTCCTGCGTCACCGGCTCCGGCCGCCCGGCGATCCAGACGCTGACGCCGACCCTGTCGGCGACCGTGGCCGACACCGAGGGCACCGCCCAGTCCGTGACGTTCGAGTGGTGGCAGGTCGGCGGCTCCGCCGCGCTCGGCTCGGCCACCAAGTCCGCCGTCGCGTCCGGCAGCACCACCTCGCACACCCTGGTCGCGGGCAACCTCGCCGAGGGCGGCGCCTACCAGTGGCGCGTCAAGACGAGTGACGGTCTGTCGACCTCGGCCTGGTCGTCGTTCTGCGAGTTCTCGGTCTACACCACCTTCCCGCCGGTCGCCGGGTGCCAGAGCGGCGTCGCCAACGACTTCAACGGCGACGGCGTCAAGGACGTGGCCATCGCCGACCCGAACGCCACCGTGAACAGCCTCACCGAGGCCGGCGCGGTCCAGATCGTCGACGGCGCCTCCGGCGCGGTGACCACCCTGACCCAGGACCTCGCCGAGGTTCCCGGCACGTCCGAGGCCAGCGACCGGTTCGGCTACGCGCTGTCGGTGTACGACGCCAACCGTGACGGCTGCGCCGACCTGGCCGTCGGCGTGCCGTACGAGGACGGCGCCTACAGCGACGCCGGCGAGGTGCAGCTGATCTTCGGCTCGCCCGCGGGCCTGGGCAAGAGCGCCACCGCCCCGTCGGTGAGCTACGTGCAGGGCACCGGCGGCGTGCCGGGTTCGCAGAACTCCGGGGACTACTTCGGTTTCTCGCTGGCCGGCGGGCAGACGTCCGCGGGTGAGCCCTTCCTGATCATCGGCGCGCCGGGTGAGGACGTCATGGTCAACGCCCGGCTGAACGCCGAGGCCGGTCTGGCCTACTACATCCGTGGCGGTGTCGCGGCGCTGTTCGACCAGGGCAGCGGCTCCGGCGGCACCCCCGAGTACGACGACATGTTCGGCTACGCCGTCGCTGCCTCGCCGTACCACGTCGCGGTCTCCTCGCCGGGCGAGAGCCGCAGCTCCAGCGCGCAGTACAGCGGCCAGGTGAACGTCTACAGCCACACGCTGACCAGCAACGTGCCGACCCGCACCGGCTCGGCCGACCAGGACAGCTCGGGAGTCAGCGACGCGGCCGAGAGCGGCGACACGTTCGGTAAGTCGATCGCGCTCGCGGCGTACTGGCCGACCGGCGACTCGATCCTGGCCGTCGGCGTGCCGGGCGAGGACTCCACCGCCGGCACCGACACCGGCATGGTGCACCAGTTCCGGATGTCCGGCACGAGCCTGACCGAGCTGGCGTCGCACAACCAGGACAGCGCCGGCATCTCCGGCGGCAGCGAGGCCGGCGACCTGTTCGGCGAGAAGGTCGCGCTGGTCAACACGAACCCGACCGCGGCGCCGACGACGTCGACGATGCTGATCGCGATCGGCGCGCCCGGTGAGGAGCTGGGCACGACCCTCGACGCGGGCACGATCCGCGTGTTCGCCGCCGGTGTGCCGACCGTGACCAACGACGTCCCGGTGGAGCGCGGCACGGCCAACCTGCCCGGCACCCCCGGGGAGCGGGAGCTCATCGGCAACGCCCTCGGCGTGACCGGCACCGAGCTCTACGTCTCCTCGCCGTACCGGAACAAGGCGGCGTGGGCGATGACCTGGGCCGCGCTGGCGGCCGACACCGTGACCATCTCCAAGACGTGGACCCCCGGCACGGCCGGCATCCCCTCGGGCGTGCTGTTCGGCACGCAGATCGGATGACGTCGATGTCGCAACGACAGAGCACTGACAGGAAAAGCACGTTGAACAGTTCAACCAAGCAGCCCGCCGGCACACGGCGCTGGTGGGCCAGGCTCGGCGCGCTCGGCGCCGCCGCGGGCCTCGCCGCCGCCACCGTGTGGGCCGGCGGCACCGCGCAGCAGACGCCCGCCGACACCCTGGCGATGGGCCCGGGCGGGGTCACCGAACCCGCCAAGCCCTGGACCGAGGCCCAGGCCGTGGGCGCGGCCCGCAAGTCGGGCAAGCAGGTCGAGGTCGCCGCCAAGGGCACCACCCGCCAGGTGACCTACGCCAACCCGGACGGCTCGTTCACCCACGAGTCGCACGCCGCTCCGTTCCGCGTCATGCAGCGGGGTGAGTGGGTGCCGGTCGACACCACGATGATCCGGCACAGCGACGGCAGCGTCGGCCCGAAGGCCGCCGAGACGCCGATGCGGTTCTCCGGCGGCGGCGACATGCCGCTGGCGACGATCTCGCGGGCCGGCCGCGTGATGAGCCTGACCTGGCCGACGGCGCTGCCGCAGCCGGTCCTGTCGGGCGACTCGGCGACCTACCCGAACGTCCTGCCGGACGTCGACCTGGTCGTGCACGCCTCGGCGACCAGCTACACGCACGTGCTGGTCGTCAAGACGCCGCAGGCTGCGGCGCTGCCGCAGATCAAGACCGTGTCGTACGGGCTGAAGGGCACCAACCTGACCTTCGCGGTCGAGTCCGGTGACCGGCTGGTCGCCAAGGACACCGGCTCCGGCGGCGTGGTGTTCTCGTCCCCGGCGCCGAAGATGTGGGACGCCGGCGACCCGGCCGAGGCCGCCAAGGCCGGCGTCGAGCCGACCCGCTCCTCGCCCGAATCGGCGCGGCGGGCGGACATCGGCGTGCAGCTCGACCGTGCGACGCTGCGCCTGGTCCCGAACGCGGCGATGCTCGCCGACAAGGGCGTGCGCTTCCCGCTGTACATCGACCCGATGACCGCCCCGACCAGCAACAGCTCCTGGACCATGGTCGACTCGGGTTACCCGAGTGAGGAGTACTGGCGCTTCGACGGCGACCGCGACCAGCGCATCGGTCTGTGCAACCGGACCGATTCGGGCAACACCTGCAACAGCTCGCAGATCAAGCGGCTGATGTACGCGCTGCCCACGCCGTACCAGGACGACACGATCGTGGTGTCCAGTGCGACGTTCCGGGTCACGATGACGCACACCTACGACGGCTCGGCGCGCAACGCGTCGCTGTACCGGATGGGCGCGGGTATCACCTCGGCCACGAACTGGAGCAACCAGCCGGCGTGGAGCAAGAAGCAGGACACCCAGGACCCGACGGTGACGCAGGGTTCGTGCACGTCGACGAACCAGAACGTGACGTTCGTCGCCACCGGTGCGGCGCAGGAGGCGGCGGCCAACAACTGGTCGACGACCACCTTCGGCATCCGCGCCGACGACGAGGGCAGCAAGTACTCCATCAAGCGGTTCTGCGACAACGCGGTGCTGTCGGTGACCTACAACCGGCCGCCGGCCACGCCCACCAACCTCACCGCCAACCCCGGTGGCGCGTGCAAGACCGGCACGCCGGACAACACCTGGTACGTGTCCAGCGTTCCGAAGCTGTCGGCGTACCTGGCCGACCCGGAGACCGACGCGGCCGAGCCGCTGACCGCGACGTTCACCGTCACCTGGACCCCGTCGGGCGGCAGCCTGCAGACCAAGACGTGGACCTCGGGGCAGAAGGCCAACAAGTCGACGTTCGACTACAACCTGGCCGACGCCGCCACCGGCGTGCCGAACCTGCCGGAGAACGTCGTCGTGTCCTGGAGCGTCAAGGCCTCCGACGGCACGGCCAACAGCGCCAGCAGTGTCACCTGCGGGTTCATCCTCGACAAGACCAAGCCCGCGGGCTCGGACATCGACTCGGCGCTGTTCCTGCCTTCGGACGCCGGCGACGCCACGCCGTCGTGTGTCGAGTCCGGTGACTGGATCGACGGTGCGGGCCGCTACGGCACGTTCACCTTCGACTCCGCCGCCACGGACGTCGTGTCGTACAAGTACGGCTTCGACACCAACCCGTCGCCGAGCAACGTGCTGACCCCGACCGCCAACGGCGGCCCGGTCAGCGTGAGCTGGGCGCCGATGACCGAGGCGCCGCACTTCGTCACCGTGATCGCGGTCGACGCGGCCGGCAAGGAGAGCGACACCTCCGTCTGCAACTTCAACGTCGCCGCGGGCGGTCCGTCGATCGGGCAGTGGAACCTCGGTGACGCGCCCGGCTCCACCCAGGCCGTCGACGAGCGCGGCGCCAACCCGGCCACGCCCGGCCCGGGTGTGACCTTCGGCCAGCCCGGCCCGGGCGGGGCGGCGCACCCGTCGGTGCTGCTGCCCGGCAACTCCACCGGCTACCTGTCGACCGCGTCGCAGGGCCTGGTCGACACGTCCCAGCCGTTCACCGTCGCGGCCTGGGTCAAGGCCAACTCCCTGACCGGCTACATGTCGGCCGTCTCGCAGGACGGCTCCGGCGTGCCCGGCTTCTACCTCGGGTTCAGCCCGGCCAGCAGCAAGTGGCTGTTCGGCGTGCCCGACATGGACGTCAACGCCTTCCGTGACTGGCAGGTCACCAGCACCGAGGTCGTCACGGCCCAGACCGGCTGGACCCACCTGGCCGTCGTCGTCGACAACGTCAAGGACACCATGACGATGTACGTCAACGGCAAGGTCTCCGGCACGGCCCCGGTGCGCTCGCAGTGGGCGTCGCACGGCAACTTCCAGATCGGGCAGCGGCTCGCGAAGACCCAGCACGTCTGGGGTTGGAACGGCGGCATCTCCGACGTCGGCATCTTCGACCGGCTCGTCACGCCGGCCGAGATCGACGCCCTGGCCAAGCCGCGCCTGCAGCGCGAGGTGTACTGGGCGCTGGACAGCGCCGACGTGCCCGACGACAACCCCGGCGTGTTCGTCAGCGCCGAGACCGTCGTCGACGGCGCGACGCCGGACGAGGCCAAGAACCTGACGCTGTACAACGGCGCCACGGTGATGACGCCCGACCCCGACGACCCGTTCGCGGAGCCGGCCCTGGTCGGCGCGGGCCACATGGTCCTCGACGGCGGCGACGACTACGCCGCCAGCGGCCAGGCGCTCGTGGGCCAGACCGGCAGCTTCTCGGTCGCGGCCCGGGCCCGGCTGGCTGCCGCGTGCAGCTCCGACCAGGTCGTGCTGTCGCAGCCCGGTGCCAAGACCAGCCGGTTCCAGGTCAAGTGCGTCGACATCGGCGGGGGGCAGCTGCGCTGGCAGCTGACCGTCGCGGCCGGTGACGACACCGCCACCTCGACCACGGTCGTCGTGGACGACACCCATGTGCCCGACCCGAGCAACGTCCTGGGTCAGCACCTGGTCGTCACCTACCACGCGTTCACCAAGGACGTGCAGCTCTACGTCGACGGCGAGCTCGCCGCCAGCGCCCAGGGCACCCACAGCCCGGTGTGGAACGGTCCCGACAACGGTGTCCAGGTCGGCCGCGCCCTCGTGGACGGCACCACGACCACGCCGACGTACGGCGGGTACTTCTCCGGCGTCCTCGACGAGGTCCGCGTGTACAGCGGCGTCCTCGACGCGGCGACCGTGATCCGACTGGCCAGCACCACGGCCCAGTCCGACCTGTAACACCACCGGCGAGTGGCCGGCGTCCTGCGGACGCCGGCCACTCGTTTTCATCTCCTCCCGCAATGATCATTGGCGGTAATGACGCATGTCACTGAAACGTAAGATCCCCCTTTTCGCGCCGCGGCGGCGGCTGACCCGGCCACTGGCGTTGGTGCTGGCCGCGGCGCTGGGTGCAGGCCTCGTGCAGGTCCAGTCGGTGACCCCGGCCGCGGCCGAGTCCGGCCGACCGGCGACCCAGGCGCAGGCGCAGGCCGCGAAGGGCACTGCGCTCAAGTCGCAGTCGCCCAGGAAGGACCCGACCGCCGACAAGAACATGTCCCGTGCCGACGCGGTCGTCTGGCCGGTCGCCGGCTCGGCCGACATCGACGCGGCGACCGTCGAGAGGACCCCGGCCAGGATCGGCGGTCTGCGGATCGACGTCGCACCCGCCAAGACCGTCGCGGCGGGGGCGTCGTCACGATCGGCCGCGCAGGCACCCCAGCGCGCACACGTGCAGGTCTTCGACCGGACGGCGGCCAAGCGCGCCGGGGTCGACGGTCCCGTGTTCAAGGTGTCGCGCGCCGACGGCGTCACCGCCACCGAGCAGGTCGGCATCGCCGTCGGATACGACACGTTCGCCCACGCCCACGGCGGCGACTGGGGTGCCCGGCTGCGGCTGGTCAGCCTGCCGTCGTGCGCGCTGACCACCCCGGACAAGGCGGAGTGCCGCAAGGCCTTGCCGGTCGAGACGGTGAACGACACGGCCACCCAGACCCTGCGCGCCGACGTCGCCGCGGCGGGAGTCGAGTCCGGTGCGATGGTGCTGGCGATGACCGCCGGTGACTCGTCGGCCCAGGGCGACTACACCGCCACCAAGCTGTCGCCGTCGTCGTCGTGGTCGACCGCAACGTCCACGGGCGCCTTCTCCTGGACCTACCCGATCCGCACGCCCGCGACGCCGAGCGGATTCGGTCCGCAGGTGGCGCTCTCCTATTCCTCGCAGTCTGTCGACGGGCGCACGTCCGCGACGAACAATCAGGGCTCGTGGATCGGCGAGGGCTTCACGTACGAGCCGGGTTACATCGAGCGCCGCTACAAGGCCTGCGCCGACGACGGCCACGAGACCTCCGGCGACCAGTGCTGGGCGTTCCACAACGGCACCGTGATGCTGGCGGGGCACTCCGGCACCCTGGTCAAGGTCGATGACGACAACTACAGGCTGTCCACCGATGACGGCTCGAAGGTCGAGCGGCTGACCGGCGCGGTCAACGGCGATGACGACGGCGAGTACTGGAAGATCACGACGACCGACGGCACGCGGTACTTCTTCGGCCAGAACCGGCTGCCGGGCTGGACGGCCGGCAAGGAGGAGACCGAGTCGACCTGGACCGCGCCGGTCTACGGCGACGACGCCAACGAGCCCTGCCACAAGGCGTCCTTCGACGACTCGTACTGCGACCAGGCGTGGCGCTGGAACCTCGACCACGTCATCGACCCCCGTGGCAATGTGATCTCGTACTTCTACGACCGGGAGACCAACCACTACGCCCGGGGCGGCAAGACCGACGTCAACGGTGCGGCCTATCACCGGGGCGGGTATCTGGCCCGGGTCGACTACGGCCAGCGCGACCAGCAGGTGTACACGACGAACGCTCCCGCTCGCATGGTGTTCACCACGGCTGAGCGGTGCATCCCGGGCGGCTCGGTGGACTGCGATCCGCAGGATCTCGACGAGGACACCGCGGCGTCGTGGCCGGACGTTCCCGAGGACCGGATCTGCGCGGCCGGCACCCACTGCGAGGCCACGCAGACGGCGGCGACCTTCTTCACCCGCAAGCGCCTGACGAAGATCCAGACTGAGATCCGGGAGGGCGCGGGCTGGTCGCCGGTGGAGTCGTGGAGCCTGGAGCACCAGTTCAAGGTCAACGATGACAACTCGCGGACGTTGTGGCTGCGCAAGATCCTTCACTCGGGACATCGGGGCGGTGCGACGCTGACGATGCCCGCCACCGAGCTCGACGGTATTCAGCTGCCCAACCGCATCGACCTCGACGACGACAACTTCGGGCCGCTGATCCGCTACCGCCTGGCCACGGTCAAGACCGACACCGGCGCGCAGATCACGGTCAACTACAAGGCGCCCGACTGCACCAAGGACAACCTGCCCACGCCGGGCCAGTCGACCGGGCGTTGCTATCCGGTGATCTGGAACCCGCTGGGTGGTGGTGACGAGGACAAGGTCACCGACTGGTTCCACAAGTACGTTGTGGACAACGTGGTCGAGGACGACCTGGTCGGCGGCAACGACGACATGGTGACGTCGTACGAGTACGTCGGGGGTGCGGCCTGGCGCAAGAGTGAGCCGGACGGCATCGGCAAGGACGAGGATCTCACCTGGTCGGACTGGCGGGGCTACGGTCACGTGATCGTCCGCAACGGCGACGGGCAGTCCATGCCCGGCCGGGTCGACCATTTCTTCCTGCGCGGCCTGAGCGGTGGTGAGAAGTCCGACGGGACCAGGCCGGTCGTGACGGTCAAGGACTCCACCGGGACGGCCTACACCGACCACAACGCCTTCTCCGGCCACGAGATCGAGACGGTGCTCTACGACGGCGCCGACATCGTGTCGAAGTCGATCAACCAGCCGTGGCGGCACGTGACGCACACCCAGACCGAGTCCTGGGGCGGCAACGTCGCGGGATTCGTCCGTACGGACGTGACCCGCAACCTGATCGCGATGCCCGACGACGGGCAGGGCAATCCGGTCTGGGGCGAGACCAAGACCGTCTCGACCTTCGACACCACGCGGGGCCGCGTCGAGACGGTCGAGGACCTGGGCGAGGTCGGGCCGGGCAAGGACGGCGACGAGCAGTGCACCCGTACCTGGTACACCGACTACCCGGCGCTGAACATGTACTCGTACGTGTCGCGGACGCAGACCGTGTCCGTCGGCTGCGGCGTGGCCAGCCCGGACCTGTCGCAGCAGCTGATCGCTGACAGCCGGACGAGCTATGACAAGCAGGCGTGGAATGTGCCGCCGACCAAGGGCAGCGCCACGCGGGTGGAGACCCTCGACCGCTTCGACGGCACGAAGGTCCTCTACGTGCAGGCGTCGGAGACCACCGACCTGGACGGCTACGGCCGGGTCAAGGCCACCAAGGATGCCCTCGGCCGGGTGACCGGCACCGAGTACACCGAGATCGACGGTCTCACCACCCAGGTCAAGATCACTAACCCGCTGGGCCATGTGACCACGACGACGGTCGACCCGGCTTTCGGCGTGCCGACGCGGATCGTCGACGCGAACCTCAAGCGCGTCGACATGACCTACGACGCCCTCGGCGGGGTCACCGCGGTGTGGAAGGCCGATCGCAACCGTGACCAGGGCGCCACGCCCACCACGAAGTTCAGCTACAAGATCCGTACCGACAAGGCGACGGTGATCACCACCGAGCGGCTCAACAACGACGGCTCGTACCGGGCCAGCCATGAGCTGTTCGACGGTCTGCTGCGCCCGCGGCAGACGCAGACCGCCGGACCCGGCGGCCTGCTGCTGACCGACACGTTCCACGACGGCCGCGGCAAAGCCTGGAAGACCAACGGGGTCTACCTGGCCACCGGCACTGCCGGTGACGTGCCGATCGTGACGGTGGAAGGCTCGGTCAACGCGCAGCAGAAGGTCGGCTACGACGGCGCGGGCCGGGTCGTCTCGCAGACCTTCGCGGTGGCCGGCGACGACCGCTGGACCACCACCACCGCCTACGAGGGCGACCGCACCCATGTCGACCCGCCGACGGGAGGCACGCCGACCACGACCGTCACCGACGCTCGCGGCCGGGTGTCGGAGATCCACCAGTACTCGGGCACCGGCCCGACCGGGCCCGCCGACGTGACCCGCTACGGCTACACGGCGGCGGGAATGCTGGAAACGGTCACCGACCCGCTGAACAACACCTGGCGCTACCACTACAACCAGCGCAACCTCAAGGATCTCGTCACCGATCCCGACGCAGGCGACACCCGCTACACCTACGACGGCATCGGTAACGTCACGTCGGTCACCGACAGCCGTGGCATCAAGGTCTCCACCCGGTACGACGCGCTCAACCGCCGGACGGAGACGTGGCAGGGCGAGCTCGACTCCGGCACCAAGACGGCGGTCTGGTCCTACGACACCACGGGCAACAAGGGCGAGCTCTACTACAGCCAGCGCATCGTGGCCGGTCAGAGCTACTACACCATCACCATGACGCGGGACGACCTGTACCGGCCGACCAAGACCCGGTACAGCTTCCCGTCCGGTGGCGTGGGCACGCTGCTCGGCAAGTCTTACGACTTCACCACCGCGTACAACACCGATGGCACGGTTCAGTCCACGGGCCTGCCCGCCGCGGGCGGCCTGCCGGGCGAGGCGGTGGCCACGACCTACGACAGCTTCCTGCGTCCGACCACCGTCACGGGCACGACCAGCTACGTGACCGCGACCGCGTACAGCAACGTCGGCGAACTGCTGCAGGCGGAGCTGTACACCGGCGGGACCGGGAAGAAGGCGTGGCTGACCTGGGACTATGAGCGGGGGACCGGCCGGCTGAAGGCGGCGAAGGTCAACCGGCAGGGTGTCGCGACAGTCGACGCGGACACCGCCTACGACTACGACGCCGCGGGCAACGTGCTGGCCATCGCCGACAGGCCGGTCGGTGGACAGGTCGACGTCCAGTGTTTCGCCTACGATCACCTGCGCCGTCTCGTCGAGGCCTGGTCGACGGCCAACGTGACCAAGACCTGCGCCGACGGTGTGTCGGGGACCGGTGTGGGCGGACCGGCGGCTTACCACCACAGCTGGACCTTCGACAAGGTCGGCAACCGGGACACCGAGACCATCCACTCGGTCACCGGGGGCGCCGACACGGTCCGTGACTACCAGTACCCGGCACAGGGCGGCAGCGAGAAGCAGCCGCACGCGCTCACCAGAATCGTGGAGGACGGTCCGAACGGTCCCAAGACGTTCAATTACACCTACGACGCCGCGGGCAACACACTGTGCCGCCCCGGCGGGACGGGGACCAACAACTGCGCCGTCGGCAACCTCGCCGGCCAGCAGTCGCTGGTCTGGGACGCCGAGGGGCACCTGCAGAGCAGCACCCCGACCGGCGGCCAGCCGACCGATTACGTCTACGACGCCGACGGCAACCGGATCGTGCGCAAGGAGCCGGGTGGCAAGACCACTCTCTACCTGCCGGGCATGGAACTCGCCCTCAGCGGCACGGTGGTCACCGGAACCCGGTTCTACGGGATCACCGGTGCCACGGTCGCCGTGCGCACCACGACGGGTGTCTACTTCGAGTCGGGCGATCACCACGGCACCGCGTCGAGCAGCATCGACGCGGCCTCCGGAACCATCACCCGCCGCCGCAGCAGCCCGTACGGCATGCTGCGGGAGTCGGCGCCGCCGGCGTTCTGGCCGGATCAGCGCGGGTTCCTCGGCGGCACGCAGGACGCGACGACCGGGCTGACCCATCTGGGTGCCCGTGAGTACGACCCGGCGATCGGCCGGTTCATCAGCGTCGATCCGATCATGGATCTGAAGGATCCGTCGCAGTGGAACGGCTACGCATACGCCAACAACTCGCCGGTCTCCCTCAGCGACCCGTCCGGTCTGCGGCCGGAGTGCGGCAACGGCGGGAACCGCGAGACGTGCGACAACACCGCGCCGATGGCGAACGGAGCGGGGACGTGGACCAACAACAACACCACGCATCCGGTGATCGAGCCGTACGTCTTCATCCCCGATCCTGAGAAGCCCATCTCGTTCCCGGCTTATGTCGAGCTCGCGGGCTGCCCGTACATGCCTTCGCACTGCCATGTCACGGACCTGTCCGAGGAGCAGAAGCTGAGCTTCCTCGGTGCGTACCTGTGTTCCTACATGCAGGAATGCGATCTGCAGAACGAACTGAAGCGCCAGGCCGGGCTGACGTTCATGGAGTGGATGAGCTACGTGCCCGTCGTCGGGGTGCCGTACTCGGTCGCGCTGGCGAAGGAGGCGTGGAGCGAGGGCAACTACACCGGGGCCGCGCTCGAGATCGCCGGCATCGTGCCGATCGGCAAACTGCCGAAGGTCACCAAGGCCGTCGACGAGGTCGTCGACTTCGCGGCTGGTTTCTGCAGGCTGGTCAACAGCTTCGATCCGGACACCCTGGTGCTGATGGCAGACGGCGGCACCAAGAAGATCAAGGATGTCGCGGTCGGTGACGAGGTCGCGGCCACGGACCCGGTGTCGGGTCAGACGCTGGCCAAGGCGGTCACCCGGGTTCACGTCAACCGTGACGAGCAGCTGACCCTGCTGGCGGTGGTGGACGAGACCGGCCGGGAGAGCGTGGTGGACACCACGTGGGAGCACCCGTTCTGGTCGGTGTCACGTGCGGCCTGGGTGGATGCGGCGGACCTGGAGCCCGGGGAGACCCTCCGAGCACCGGGGACGCAGACCATCACGGTGCGTGCTGTCGACAACACGCACGGTTCCAAGGTCATGTACAATCTCACGGTCGCGGACCTGCACACCTACTACGTGCTGGCCGGCGGCACGCCGGTTCTCGTGCACAACGACGACTCGCCGATCGACCTGAACGGAAAGAGTTACACGGTGTGGCAGAGCGGTCCGTACCGGATCGACATCGAGGCCCGCAACGGCATGAAGCAGATGCACTTCCAGGTGCAGTTCAAGGGCATCAAGTCCGGCGACGCGCCCAAGTACCAGTTCGATCCGGAAACCGGTCGGTTCACGGACATGCCCAAGTCCATCGAGAAGGACCTGGCGAAGAACCACAAGAGTTACCAGAAGGGTCTGCAGGTCGGGGCTAATGTCTTCGGGCGGGTGATCGGCACCTGTGGTTGAGGACGGTGACCGTCGAGCAAGGAGGGGGCGCACCATGGCATGGATGAGCGCTCGCGCGGCGCGAATCGCCGGCGGCGGGCTGGTCTCATCCGTCACCCGGGACGATCTCGTTGCCGAGTGGGCGGATGCGGCAAGCCGGGGCTGGACGGTCGACGACGACGCGGTGCTCCTCAGCGCCTGGCGCGAGAGCTACCACGGTGACCGGTCGGCGTTCTCGGAGACCATGGACTACGAGGCCGCGGTCAACGGCCGCGGCATCCCCGATCTCGACCTGACGGTCGAGGGAGAGGAGCGGGCAGCGGTGCTGCTGCGCCGGGGCGTGGCTTTCGCGTGGGCGGCGCTGCACGAGCAGTACCGCCGACTGCCCGAAGTCGAAGTGGCCGCGTACGTCTCCTCGGCCGGGACCCTGGTGGACCCGGACCGCTTCACCGGCAACGTGACGTTCTGCGCCGTACGCCCAGGACGGCCGCCGTACATCGATCCGGCACGGCTGACAGGCGACATCGTCGTCTCGATCACCACCGGTGACTGCGCGAGTCCACTGCCCGAAGGGCAGCGGTCCTAGCAGCCGCTCCGCGGTCATCGCCGGAGGCGTCGGCCTGTCTGCTGGACCGCACTCGTCGACGAGTTCGCCTCGTCGACGAGTGCGGTCCGGTCGCGTTTAAGCCGGCACCGCGTGTCCGAGGAAGAGAGCAACGTGAAGACCTGTCCGCGATGCGAGCAGGGACTACTTGAACTGGTCAAGATCAGTCGTTGCGAGCCGGCGATCAAGAAGTGCGCGGAGTGCGATGCCGTCTGGGGCGCCGCGAGTTGTAGGTCGAGCTCGCGGCGGGGCAACGATCTCGCGAGGCTTGCGCTAGCGGGTGGAAGGCCCGGCCGATCCCGCGAGCGCGCGGCTGCGCCGGTCCCACCAGGAGGCGAAGTAGCGGGCGGACAGCCCGTGGATCAGGATGCTCAGGCTGATCACGACCACGACGACGTCGGCGACCCAGTCCGCGTCCAGGCCCGACAGCTGCTCCAGGGCGATGATGCCCAGCACCATGCTGTCCAGCCCGCGCGGCCCCCAGAAGCCCAGCGCCCAGCGCTCGCGCCAGGGCACGTGGCTGCCCAGCAGCGACAGCGCCACGGGCAGCATCCGGATCAGCGTCAGCGACAGGAACGCGTACGCGAACACCCGCCACTCCAGGCCGTCCATGAACGCGGGCACGATCAGCGACCCGAACACGAACCACACCGCCGCCGACAGCACCGTCGCGGTGTCCGACACGGTCTGCAGCGCCGCGTGCGGCATGTGCGGCGCGGTTGCGCGGGCGGCCAGCCCGGCCACGAACGCGGCGACGAACCCGTTGCCGTGCAGTACCTCGGCCATCGCGAACGCGGTGATCGCGAGCGCGAGCATGCCGACCCGGTCGGCTTCGGGGGTGGTCCAGCCGCGCTCGCGGGCCAGGCTGAGCATCCGCGACCCGCCGAAGCCGGTGAGCAGGCCCGCGACGAGGGCGATGAGCAGTTCGAGCAGGACGCTCTCCAGGTCGGTGCTGGCGACGGCACCGGCCAGCAGCAGCAGTACGAGGGGTGCGGCGATGCCGTCGTCGAGGCCGCTGACGACGGTGATGGTGTGGCGCATGCCGGAGGGCAGGCGCTGGTCGTGCAGCATCGGCAGGATCGGGGTGGAGTCGGTGGCGGCGAGCACGGCGGCGCAGATGGCGCAGACCCACCAGCCCGCGCCGGGCAGCAGGGGGACGCCCGCGGCGAAGCCGAGCAGGACGGTCAGCGGGAACGCGATGAAGATCATGCGCATGGGTACGCGGCCGGTCTCGCGCAGCCAGCGCATGCTGATCTCGGTGGCGTCGGTGAACAGGACCAGGGCGAGGGTGATCTCGATGAGGTGCCGGACGATGGGGCCGGTGACCTCGACGTCGACCAGGGGATGGGTGCCGTTGGTGAGGATGAGGCCGGCGGCGGCCATGGCGATGGGCACGGTGACGCTGTAGCGCTGGGCCGGCCGGGCCAGCACGGCCCAGACGACCAGCACCAGGCCGAGCATCAGTACGGCGAGCACGGGCGACTCCTCACCCTGCCCATTCTGGGGTATTTAGGCCCTTAAAATGGTGGAAAGGCCGTGAGGTATGTGGCCCGAAGTCCGGGTCGGCAGGCCGACCGAGGCCGATCGAACGCCACCGGGCCGAGTCCACGTGACCGCCGGGCGGTGCCCGGTGGCGGAGTGGCAGCGCCGCTGCACCGTACGTCACCAAAGCTGCCTAAACGTACCGTTGTAGCAGTCTTCATCCTGCTTCAGTGTTGTCTCGGTGACCAACATGAACACGGGGCCGCAGTACCCGGCCGTACCCCCGCAGCCACCCTTCGTCGTCCAGCCCGCCGCGAAGAAGGGCCTCGGAACCGGCGCGATCATCGCCATCGTCGTCGGCTCGCTCATCGCGCTCTGCTGCATCGGCGGCACGATCATCGCCGTGTTCGCCCCCGACCCGGCGGACAAGCCGTCCGCTGTCGCGGCGACCGGCGGCGACGCCGAGAACACTCCGGCGGCGAAGCCGACCGAGGCCGCCGCGGCGGCGCCGTCGCCGACGAAGGCCGCCGAGCCCGACGGCCCGGTCACCGTCAAGGTCGGCCAGCCCATCGACGTGAAGTTCATGAGTGCGCAGACCAGGGTGACGGTCAAGTCGGTCAAGAAGGCGAAGTCGCCGAACCAGTTCACGCAGCCCAAGCGTGGCCAGTTCGTCGCCGTCATGGTCGACATCTTCGCGACCAAGGGTCAGACCGACCTGGGCCCGTCGAACTTCCGGCTGATCGCCAAGGACGGCACGGTCTACCAGAGCGAGTTCCTGGTCGTCGGCATCGACCCCCAGCTGGACGCGATGACCACCATCAACGAGGGTCAGCGCAAGAACGGCAATGTCGTGTTCGACGCCGACCCCGCCAATTTCGCCGGTGCGAAGGTCGAACTGACCGACGACTTCGGTGAGGTCCAGGGCTACTGGACGACGTGAGTGCGTACGCCGGCCCCCGGTGTCGACCGGGGGCCGGCGCCATGCCCGGGTTGTCCGGCGAACCTTAGTTCGGCTTTACAACGAACATTCATGAGTGTCACCATGTCGGGCACGTGCCGACCGGCCCGGTCGCGGTACGCGTACCGAGGAGTCGCCTTGTCCCCGACGGCGGATGCCGCGCGCGTGGCCGCCGCCCGCGCAGGCGACCGGCATGCCCTGGAGGCCCTGCTCGGCGACCACCTGCCCCTGGTGTACGCGGTGGTCCGCCGCGCACTGGGCGGCGACCCCGACGTCGACGACGTCGTGCAGGAGACGATGCTGCGCGCGGTCCGGCACCTGCGCGGGCTGCGCGACGCCGCCGGGTTCAAGTCCTGGCTGGTGTCCATCGCGGTCAGCCAGATCCAGGAACGCACCCGCCGCCTGGCCCGCCAGCGCGCCCGCGCCACCCAGCCGATCGACCTCGGCGTCGGGGCCGCCGAGTCGCCCGACCCCGACACCGACGTCGCCGGCCTGGCCGAGGACCGCGTCGACCTCGACCGCGAACTGCGCCTGATCGCGCAGGCCACCGGATTCCTCAACCCGGCCGAGCGGCAGACCCTGGCACTGTGGTCGCAGGAGGTCGCCGGGACGATGACCCGCGCCGAGGTCGCCGCCGCGCTCTCGCTGAGCCCGGCGCACACCGCCGTCCGGGTCCAGCGCATGCGGGCCCGCCTCGACCTGGCGCTGACCGTGCTGCGCGCCCTGCGGTCCGCCCAACGCTGCCCCGGACTCGATGAGGCAGCCGCGGCCTGGGACCGCACCGCCGAGCCCCGCTGGCTCAAACGCCTCGGCCGGCACGTGACCGACTGCGACGTATGCCTGCTCGCCGGCCGCCGCGGCGTGCCCGCGGTACGGGTACTGGCCCTGCCATGGCTGGCACCGGTGCCCGCCGTGCTTGCAGCCCGGCTCCCGGAGTTGGTAGCAACGTCGGGAGGTACCGGCGCGACGAGCGGCGCGGCGGCCGTGGCGGTGGAGGTGATGCGGCGCGTCGTCGGATACGTCAATCTGAAGGTCGTCGGCACGGCCGGAGCCGGGGTCGCCGCCGCCACCGCCGCCGTGCTGGCCGTCACCGCGACCACGCCACCGGCCACCCCGCCGACCGAGCCGGGTCCTCCGCCGCAGGCCGCGCCCGCGACCAGCGCCGCACCTGCGGAGCCGTCCGCCACGCCGTCATCGTCGGCGGCGCCCGCACCGGCCCGCCACGTGGTGACGGCCGAGGGCGTGCAGAGCGCGGACATCTACGTCGCGGTGGACGGCGACGACTCCGGCCCCGGCAGCGCCGCCCGGCCCTACGCCACTCTGGCCAAAGCGGTGCAGGCGGTACGCCCCGGGCAGGTCATCGCACTGCGCGCGGGCACGCACCGGCCCACGCAGACCGTCGAGATCACCACCAGCGGCACCGCGGCCCGGCGCATCACCGTCAGCAACCTGATCGGGGAGCGGCCCGTCATCGACGGCTCCGCACTGCCGGGCGGCCGGTGGCTGATCTCCCAGACCGGCGGGTACTGGACCGTGCAGGGCCTGGAGATGCGCAACGCGCCCAGCCACGCCTACGTCTGCAGCTCGTGCCGCGACAACGTGTTCCGCCGCCTGCGGCTGCACGACAACGGGAACACCGCGCTGATGCTGCGCGACGCGGGCACGCAGGGCAACCAGGTCCTCGACAGCGACTTCGCCCGCAACCACGACACCGTCGACCGGGGCGGCAGCGCCGACGGCCTGTCCATCAAGAACGGCTCCGGCCCCGGCAACGTCGTACGCGGCAACCGGTTCGCGGAGAACTCCGGCGACGGCCTGGACCTGAGCAACTTCACCGACCCGGTCACCGTCACCAGCAACTGGGCCTACGGCAACGGCCACAACCGGTGGGACATCGCCTCGTTCAACGGGCCGGGCAACGGCATCAAACTCGGCGGCGGCGAACCCGCCCCGGCCGTCGCGCACGTCGTGGTCGACAACGCGTCCTGGGACAACGCCGGCTACGGGTTCACCGAGGCGAGCAACGCGGGGCGGCTCACCGTCACCAACAACACCGCCTTCCGCAACGGCGCGACCGGGTTCGCGTTCCTGTACTCCTCGGCGCGGCTGCGCAACAACCTGGCCCTGGCCAACGCCCGTGACGTGCAGGTCGGCGGCGGCGTCGACGACACGGGCAACTCCTGGGGCCAGAGCGGCTGGGTGACGACCGTGCTGCGCAGCGGCGACCCGTCCACCGCCCGCGGCGAGCGCACCCCGTCCGGTCAGCTGCCGACGACGACGTTCCTGCTCAACCGCAAGGACAAGACCATGGGCGCGTCGATGACCGCCGCGACCGCACCCTCGCCGCCACCGGCGAGCTGAGGACCCCAGCGTGGGGCACGCCACCGTGGGCGTGCGAGGTGCGCGGACTTTGTCGGAACCGGCGAGAAAATCCGCCGGTTTCTGTTATCACCGCTGACGCCGTGCCGTCTCCGTATCGAAACAAGGGCCGATCCCGACTCCGGGCGCCGGGGGCCTGACCGTTCGAGAAGGAGGGATCGTCGTGACAGCAACAGTACGAAGAGCGGGGCGGTGGCTCGCCCTGGCGCTCACCGTCGCCGCGTCGGGGGTGGTCGTGGCAGCGGCCGCGTCCCCGGCGCAGGCGGCTCCGGCCACGGGAGTGGCGTACCAGCTGGTGGTGACCAAGAGCGGCAAGTGCGTCGACGTGCCGGGGGCTTCGGCGGACAACGGCGCGCTGCTGCAGCAGTGGGGCTGCACCGCGAACTCGCCGTGGCAGCAGTTCCGGCTGACCGCGGCCGGGTCGAACTACCAGCTGGTGAACGTGAGCAGCGGCAAGTGCGTCGACGTGCCCGGGTGGTCGACGACCTCAGGTGTGCAGCTGCAGCAGTACGGGTGCGTGTCCAGCCAGGCCAACCAGCAGTGGCGTCTGGTCGCCAGCGGCACGAACACGTACCAGATCATCAGTGTCCATTCGGGGCTGTGCGTCAGCCTCAAGGACGCCTCGACCGCCAACGGTGCGCAGATCATCCAGGAGACGTGCACCGCCAACAGCAACAAGCAGTGGGCGTTCACCGGCGTCGGCGGCGGCACCGCCGCGACCGTCGCCGCCGACGGCACCGGCCAGTACCGCACGGTGCAGGCCGCCGTCGACGCCGTGCCCGCGGGCAGCACCACCCGCCAGGTCATCACCATCAAGGCCGGCACCTACCGCGAGATCGTCACCATCCCGTCGAACAAACCCAACATCACCCTGCAGGGCCTGGGCGGGTCGGCGAGCGGCACGGTCATCGTCAACAACCACAGCTCCGCGGGTGGGTGGGGCACCTCCGGCAGCGCGACCGTGTTCGTCAACGGCAAGGACTTCCGCGCCGCGAACCTGACGATCGCCAACGACTACGGCGAGGGCAGCCAGGCCGTGGCCGCGAACCTCAACGGCGACCGAGCCGTCTTCGACAACGTCCGGTTCCTCGGCAACCAGGACACGCTGCTGCTCAACAACTACCGCGCCTACATCGTGAACTCGTACGTCGAAGGCACCGTCGACTTCATCTTCGGCAGCGGCACCGCGGTGTTCAACGCCAGCACGATCCACGAGAAGCGCACCAGCGGCGGCCCGATCACCGCGGCCCGCACCGACCCGGCCAACGCCTACGGCATCCTCGTCTACCGCTGCACGATCACCGGGACCGCCAACGGCGTCACCCAGCTCGGCCGCCCGTGGGGGCCCGCCGCGCAGGTCCTGTTCCGCGAGTCGAACCTGTCGGCGACGATCCGCACCGCCCAGCCGTGGACCGACATGTCCGGCAACACGTGGCAGAACGCGCGCTTTGTCGAATACCGCAACACCGGCTCCGGCGCGGGCAGCAACGGCAACCGCCCGCAGCTGTCGGACGCCGCCGCCCCGAACTACACCCCGCAGAAGTATCTGGCCGGCACCGACGGCTGGAACCCGGTCGGCTGACCTTCAGGAGACAAGACCATGACCAAGACCAGAACCAGGCGGTACGCCCCCGCGGCCCTCGCCGCGACCATGCTCGCCGCCCTCGTCGGCCTGCCGTCCTCACCCGCCCAGGCCGCACCGGCGACGGGCGTCGCCTACCAGCTGGTGGTGACCAAGAGCGGCAAGTGCGTCGACGTGCCGGGCGCTTCGGCGGACAACGGCGCGCTGCTGCAGCAGTGGGGCTGCACCGCGAACTCGCCGTGGCAGCAGTTCCGGCTGACCGCGGTGGGCTCCAACTACCAGCTCGTCAACGTCAGCAGCGGCAAGTGCGTCGACGTGCCCGGCTGGTCCACGACCTCGGGCGTGCAGCTGCAGCAGTACGGGTGCGTGTCCAGCCAGGCCAACCAGCAGTGGCGCCTGGTCGCCAGCGGCACGAACACGTACCAGATCATCAGCGTGCACTCGGGGCTGTGCGTCAGCCTCAAGGACGCCTCCACGGCCAACGGTGCGCAGATCATCCAGGAGACGTGCACCGCCAACAGCAACAAGCAGTGGGCGTTCACCGGCGCCGGCGGCCGCACCTGGTCGAACACCCCGGACGGGTTCGCCTCGACCGGCGGCGGCACCACCGGCGGCGCGGCCGGCGCGACCGTCACCGTCAGCACCTTCGCCGACCTGCAGCGCTACGTCACCGCGAGCGAGCCGTACGTCATCCGGGTCAGCGGCGCGATCACCGTCACGCCCAAGGGCACCGAGCTGCGCGTCGCCTCGAACAAGACCATCGTCGGCGTGGGCACCAGCGGGCACATCGTCGGCGGCGGGTTCTTCCTCGGCACCGGCGTACGCAACGTCATCATCCGCAACCTGACCATCCGCGACACGCAGATGGCCGACGACGACCCCGACGACAAGGTCTACGACTACGACGGGATCCAGATGGACACCGCCGACCACGTCTGGATCGACCACAACACGATCACGCGGATGAACGACGGCCTGATCGACAGCCGCAAGGACACCAGCTACCTGACGATCTCCTGGAACGTGCTGTCCAGCAACAACAAGGCGTTCGGCATCGGCTGGACCGAGAACGTCACCGCCCGCATGACGATCCACCACAACTGGATCAAGGACACCAACCAGCGCAACCCCAGCACCGACAACGTCGCCTACGCCCACCTGTACAACAACTACCTGCAGAACGTGGCCTCGTACGGCAACTACGCCCGCGGCGCGACGAAGATGGTGCTGGAGAACAGCTACTTCGAGAACGTGAAGGACCCGTTCTACCCCGACTCGACGGCGCAGCTGCGCCAGAGCGGCAGCATCATGGTCAACTGCACCGGCAAGCAGCAGACCCTCGGGTCGGCGTTCACGCCGAGCAGCTTCTACTCCTACACCCTCGACGCGGCCGCCGACGTGCCGAACCTGCTCCGCACGTACGCCGGACCGCAGGCCAACATCGGCTGAGCCCGGACCGGCCGGCACCGCCCTACACGGTGCCGGCCGGTCCGCCGCTCGTGGATCAGCCGGTCACCCGCCACACGGTCACGCTGTTCGCGGCGGCCGGACACGCGATCGCCCGCGGTGCGAACGCGCACCGGGCCGGCGGCACGGGCAACTGGGTCAGTTCAAGACCGCCGGGCGTCAGCCACGCGACCTGCCGGTGCGTTCTGCCGCGGAGCAGGACCGTCACCCCGACGGTCGAGCCCGAGTACAGGTCCCACCCCGTCAGGTCCGCCAGCGGCCGGGCCGTCGCCGGGTCGAGCAGCGCGGTGACCGGCAGCCCGTCCCCGCGCGGTTCCGGACCGGCCACCAGCAGCCCCAGCGGCGTCGGCACGATGATGCTTCCCATGGCGAAGCGTCCGCGCACCTCGCCGGTCTCCTTGTCCACGATCGCACCCGTCTCGTCGACCGGCCCCCCGGCGGCCGGGCGCGACGTCGTGCACCAGTGAGCGCCGCAGTCGGTGCGGAACACGTACGGCGCCGTCAGCGCGACGGGCGACAGGTCGGCGGTGGCGAACCGCGCCGTCGTCTTCACGCCGGCGAGCACCGTCTCGACGATCAGCTCGTCGCCGGAGATGCTCAGGTTGACGGGCACGGCCGCGCCCAGGTCCAGCCTGAGCCGGCGGAGCACCCGCCCGTCGCGGAGGTCACGTTCGGTCAGCTCGCCGCCGGTTTGCAGCGTCCAGATCGGCATCGTGTCCCGGCCGCGGATCACCGCCGGGTAGTCGAGCGCCGGCAGCACTCCCCGCACGGTCCAGCGCTGCTGCCCGGTGCGCACGTCGCGGACGGTGATCCGCGTGTCCGTCCGGTCCTCGCCGGGCGACCAGACGGCGATCGCCACGTCGCCCAGCGCCATCATGGGCAGCTCGTCCTGCCAGCGGACCACCCCGGCGGCGACGTCGACGGCGTAGGTGGTCCGGCGGCCCGTGGCCGCGTCCTCCATCGCCGTCAGGATCATGCCCGGTGCCGCCTCGACGGGCATGATGGGGCCGCCCGCCGTTCCCGGCAGCGGCAGGTCCCAGCGCTGTGAGCCGTCGGTGAGGTTGTATCCGGCGAGCCGGTCGCCGCCGCGTACCAGCAGCAGATCTTCGAGGACCTGGAAGTCGCCCTGCGCGGTGAGCGCGACGGTGGCCACCTCCTGCAGGCGGCGGGCGGGGACCGCGCCGCCCAGCGCGAAAACCAGGGCGGCCGCGACCGCGGCGGCCACCGGCCGCAGCAGGGTGCGCGCGCCGGGATGGTCGCGTTCGGACGGCTGCTGCCGCCAGCCCGCGCCGAGGTCGATCACCGCGGTCGTGCTCGAGGCCGGCTGCTGGTACACGGTCACCGCTTCCTGGTCTGCCGGAGCACCCGTTCCGGCGTGCCTGCCGGGTGGTGAACGCCATGGCGGGCATCGCCGGTTGTCGGCGGCCCCCCGGCGGCCGAGGTCGACGGGGCCACGCGATCTGGACGCTGTTCCGCGGCGGATGCGACGGATCGGGGACCCCGCGAAAAGTTCGATACTGGTAGAACTGGGGGCCATGTCCGACTTCATGGAACGACCGTCCGTGGATTCGCCGTCGCAGGCCGAGCCGACGTACCTCGTCGAAGCGCCACCCCGGCGGCGCGGTTGGGTCCTGCCGGTCGTCGTCGCCGTATCCGTGCTCGTCGGGACGCTCACCTCCGTGATCATGTTCTCGGGCTGGAGCGAGCCCGAACACCGGTACCTCGTCAGCATCTACCTGGACCGCGCCATCACCGCGGAGCAGCAGGCCGCCCTGCAGTCGGCGCTGGCCGGCCTGGACCCGGTGGAGGCCGTCCGGTACGAGAGCCGGGAGCAGGCGTTCCAGAAGTTCCAGAGTCAGTTCAAGGACAGCCCGGAGCTGGCCGCGTCCATCACCGTCGAGGAGATCCCGGCGCTGTTGCTGGCCGACGTCGCCGCGCCGGAGTTCGACTGCGCGATGCTGAGGCCGATCAGGGACATGGCGGGGGTGGACACGGTGGTCGTCTACCGGATGCCGGGCGGCGACGGCATCGAGTCGCTGCTCTCCTGCGGCGACCTGCTGTAGTTCCGGGCTCGGTTCCGGCCCGGCGCACTGTCGCGCGGCCCCTACTGTTACGCGTTCGTCGTCGCGGGCTGACGGCCGACCCGCTCGTTGTCAACGCGGGTCGTAACGGCACGTGTTGCCGGTGCGTACGGTCCGGTCGAGGTGCGCGGCCAGCTCAGGTAGCGCCTCGCGGATTCGGCTGATCGCGTCGCGGATGCGGGCGGTGACCGCCTTGCGGGCCCGCTCGGCCGCCGACGCGCCCAGCGGCCGGCTGTCGCCGTCCGGGCGGGTGGCCTGGCGCAGCTGGGTCAGCAGCTGCTCGCGCTCGTCGGTCACGGCGTGCCGGCGGCCGAGGTCGTTGCCGTCGTCCGCGTCGGCCAGCTCCTGCTCGAGTGCCGCCAGCCGTCGCCGGTAGGCGGCCAGCGCCGTGCGGTCCAGCACCGGGTCGGCCCGGCCGGCGTCGGCTGCGGCGGCCCCGGCCAGGGTGAGCGCGGGATGGTCGACGCCCGGCGCGGCGAGCAGTGCGGCGAGGTCGTGCAGCCCTTTGCAGTCGCGTAGGAACGCGGTCCGGCCGTGGTACTCGGCCTGCCACATGTCGCCGATCCGCCGCAGTGGCACCTCGCTGTCACGGTGGCGCGGCGGGGGCTGCTGTCGTGGCCGCGTGTCGAGGGCGGCGATCGCCGCGTGTGACTCGGCCTGCCAGCCGCGGGCGCCCAGCCGCCGGTGGAGTTCGGCGGCGCGGCCCAGCCACTGCCGGGCCGGGACGGGCTCGGCGAGAGCCGCGTGCAGCGACCCGATCCGGTGGGCGTGCGCGCCCATGAAGGCGACCAGTGCCGCGTTGACGGCGCAGGTCTCCGACAGTGGCAGCAGGTCGCCGAGCAGCTGCCGGCACAGTGGGCGGTCGTCGAGGGCGACGGCGGCGGTGGCGAGTTCGCCGACGAACACCGACCACAGGTAGGACCGGTCGGTGCGCCAGTCCGGCAGTGCGAGCACGGTGTCGAGTTCGCGTCTGGCGAGGTCGAGGTCGCCGGCGCGGGCGTAGAAGCCGGCGGCCACGGCGTGGGCGTGGGCCGGTGCGCCGACCCACCAGGAGACGGCTTCGGCGGCGGTGTCGCGCAGTTGCGCCGCGTCGCCGCGGGCCCGGACGATTTCGAGGCGCTGCGACATGCGCACGTTGCCGGCGTCGGCGTCGCCGACGGCTTCGCCCAGCGCGGCGGCTTCGGCGCTGAGCTGCTCGCCGGCGGCCAGGTCGCCGTCGAGCAGGGCGAGCGCCGCGCGGCGGATGTGCAGGTTGTAGTCGTGGCGGGGTTGGCGCAGTTGCCGGGCGGCGTGGTCGTAGGCGTGCAGGGTCGCCCGGAAGGCCGGGTTGGCGGTCTCCAGTTGCGCGGTCGCGGTGAGCAGCAGCGCCTGGGTCTGGCGTTCGGGGTCGTGGGCCTGCCGGGCCAGTTCGCCGATCTCGCCGGCGATCTCGGCCCGGCGGGTCGCGGTGCCCGGCGTCCACAGGACGTCGTGCTGGGCGAGCAGGCAGCCGGCGAGGGTGGCCGGGTCGCCGACGTGGCGGGCGACGGCGATGGCGTGTTCGGCCAGCGGCGCGGCGCGGGGCCGGTCGGCGGGCACGGAGTGTTGCAGCTGCCGGGCGAGCGCGGCGGTGACCTGTGCTTCGGTGGCCGTGGCGGTGCCGGCGAGGGCGTGGTGGGCCTGCTCGAGGCGGTCGATCAGGTCGGTGCGGGGCATGGCGAAGCGGGCGCCGATGCGGTCGATGCCCAGCGCGACCGCGCCGATCAGGTCGGGTTCGCCGGTGTGCCGGGCGCGCTGCCATGCGGTGTCGAGCAGGTCGCGTGCCGTTGCGGTGTCGCCGGCGCGGAGGCGGTGGTCGGCTTCGGCGGTGAGCAGGTCGATGTGGTCGGTGTCGCCGAGGACGGCGCCGGCGCCCAGGGCGGCCGTGCGGACGCGGCCGAGGTGGGCGGCGGCGTCGGTGAACGCGTACCGCTCGGCGTCGATCTGTGCGGCGCGGCGGGCCCAGAGCAGTGCCGGGGTGATGGTGTGCGGCAGGGCGGCGGTGCAGTGGTGGGCGATCTCGGCCGCGAACACGGTCCCGCCGCGCTCGTGCCGGCGCTCTAGCGCGGCCGCGAACCGCGCGTGCAGGTGCAGGCGCTGCGCGGTGGACATTGCCGAGTAGATCGATTCGCGGTACAGGTCGTGGGTGAAGCGGGTCCCGTCGGCGGCGCAGGTGAGGATGCCGGCGGCGGTGGCCTGCTCGGTCAGTTCCGCGATGCGGGCGGGCGGCTGTTCGGTGACCTCGGCGAGCACGTCGGGCAGCAGCGTGCCGGTGCCGACCGTGGCGGCTTCGATCAGCCGGGCGCAGTCGGCCGACAGCCGGGAGGTGCGGCGCGCGATGACCTCGCGTACCGCGGCGGGCACGGTGCCGGAAGCAGGGCCGTCGGACAGCAGCCGGCTGAGTTCGGCCGCGAAGAACGGGTGCCCGCCACTGCGTTCGTGCACCACCGGGGCCCACCGGTCGGCGGCGTCGGCGCCGGCGACGGCCTGGACCAGTTCGGTGATCTCCTGCGGGGACAGGCCGCGCAGCGGCAGCCGTTCGGCCGGCAGCGCCACGTCGGTCATCGTGGTGGCGGCGGGGCCGGCGAGTTCGTCGGGGCGGTAGGCGGCCAGCAGCAGCAGCGCGCCCGGATAGGTCATACCGGTGAGGAACCGCAGCAGTTCCAGGCTGGCGTCGTCGGTCCAGTGGAGGTCGTCGAGCACGACCACCACGGGTCCCTGACGGACGGCTGCCGCCAGCACGCGGGCGACCGCGTCGAAGACGCGCAGCCGGCCGCCGGCCCCGTCGCCGCCCGCCGGTCCCGCGTCGAGCAGGCTTTCCGCGGGCACGGTCGCCGGTCCCGCCTGCGGACCGTGGTCGTCCAGGCAGCGCAGCACCTGGGTCCACGGCCAGTACGCCGGTGCCTGCTCGCCGTTCCAGCAGGTGCCCCAGGCCGTGCGGGCGCCCGCGGCGGTGGCGTCGGCGGTGAACCTGGCCAGCAGCGCGGTCTTGCCGATCCCGGCCTCGCCGCTGACCAGCGCAAGTGCGGGCCGGCGCCAGCCCGAGCCACCGGTCGCGGCGAGTGCGGCCGCGAGGCGGGACAGTGCGTCTTGGCGGCCGACGAAGGTGGACACCCGGGCATTGTCGCGCAGCTTCGGCGTCCGGCCGGAAAGTGCCAGGCGTTTTCTGGCGGTCGCGGGTGCCGTTCTGGCGCGTATCGCAGTGACAGGACAGGACCGGCGATGATTTCCGGAGGGCAGTAGCCGTGACGACCACGTTCGACCCGCAGGTGTACAAGTCCACCACCCGGCAGCAGTGGCAGGACGCCGCTGAGGCCTGGCACCGGTGGGGGCCGCTGATCGAGGACTGGCTCGGTGCGGCCACGCAGAGGATGCTCGACGCGGCGGGGATCACCGCCGGCAGCCGGGTTCTCGACGTGGCCGCCGGGGCGGGCGGGCAGGCGCTGGCCGCCGCGCACCGTGCCGGGCCGGCCGGGCAGGTGCTGGCCACCGACATCTCGCCGGCGATCCTGGCGTACGCGGAGCGCTCCGCGCGTGAGGCGGGGCTGGCCAACGTGGCGGTCGCCGAACTGGACGGGGAGCGCCTGGACGTGCCGGAGGCGTCGTTCGACGCGGTCATCTCCCGGGTCGGGTTGATCTACTTCCCGGACCAGCAGGCGGCGCTGGCGGGGATGCGCACCGCGCTGCGGCCCGGGGGCAGGGTCGCGGCGGTCGTCTACGCCGGCGCGGACCGCAACGGCTTCTTCTCCGTGCCCGTCGGGATCATCCGGCGGCGGGCCGCGCTGCCGCCGCCGCTGCCGGGCCAGCCGGGGCCGTTCAGCCTCGGTGCGCCGGGTGCGGCGGAGGAGGCGTTCGCCCGGGCCGGGTTCCACGACATCACCGTCGACGTGGTCGACTCGCCGGTGCGGCTGCCGTCTGCGGCCGACTGCGTCCGGTTCGAGCGGGAGTCGTTCGGCGCCCTGCACCAGATGCTGGCCGGGCTGTCGCCGGCGGAGCGGGAGGAGGCCTGGGCGGAGATCACCGCCGAGTTGGCGGCGTTCGAGGGCCCGGAGGGCTTCGTCGGGCCCTGCGAGATGCTCGTGGTGTCGGCGACCCGCTGACGGCCGCGCCCCGTGGGTCCGACCGGGCGCTCCGTCCCGGTCGGCCCCGCGGTGTCGGGGCTGGGGGTTTGCCACGCCGTGGTGAGCTCATGACCTGGTCGCCGAGCGCAGATACCGATAGTAATAAATAATGCGTGGTGAACAAGGGTCTTCCCAACTGAGTGGTCAGTCAGTCAAACTCTCAGCGTGACGCATGACGTGATCATCATCGGTGGTGGGCACAACGGGCTGGTCGCCGCGGCGTACCTCGCGCGGGCCGGGCGGAAGGTGGTCGTGCTGGAACGCCGCCACACCGTCGGCGGTGCGGCCGTGTCCGAGCGCCCGTTCGGCCCCGACTTCCTCGTCACCTCCCTGTCCTACGTGGTGAGCCTGCTCCCGCCGGACATGGTGCGCGACCTGCGCCTGGCCGAGCACGGCTACCACGTGTACGAGCAGGGCCCCTACTTCGCGCCCCGCCGCGACGGCCGCCACCTGCACCTGGCGAGCGACCCGCAGCGCCGCCACGACGAGATCGCCAAGTTCTCCAAGGCCGACGCCGACGCCTACGAACGCTGGGAGTCCTGGCTGGGCGGGCTCGGCGCGAAGGTCGGCCCGCTGCTGGACGCCATCCCGCCGAAGCTCGGCAGCAAGCGCCCCGGGGACCTGCTCGGCCAGGCGGCGCTGCTCAAGACGCTGCGCAACATCGACGTACGGGCCGCGTTCGACCTGACCCGGCTGTTCACCGCCAGCGTCGCCGACCTGGTCGAGGACCGGTTCGAGTCGGATGCGATGCGGGGCCTGCTGTCGGTGTCGGGCGTCATCGGCACCTGGGGCGGCCCGCGCAGCGCCGGCACCGCGTTCGTCACCCTGCACCACCACCTGGACCAGACCGGCGGCCAGTCCGCGGCCTGGGGGTTCCCGCGCGGCGGCATGGGCGGGGTCACCGCCGCGATGGCCGCGTCCGCCCGCTCCTTCGGCGCCGAGATCCGCACCGAGGCGGCCGTGGCCCGCATCGACACCGCCGGCGGCCGGGTCACCGGCGTGACCCTGGAGTCGGGCGAGCAGCTCAGCGCCCCGACGGTGATCACCACCGCGCATCCGAAGATCTCGTTCCTGCGCCTGATGGACCGCGCCGACCTGCCCGGTGACTTCGTCGCCGACATCGAGTCGTGGCAGACCCGCTCGGGCACCGTGAAGGTCAACTTCGCGGTGGACCGGCTGCCGAGCTTCGCCAGCCACCCCGAGTTCGACCCGGCGGTGTACGGCGGCACGATCGTGCTGTCGGAGTCCCTCGACGACGTAGAGGCCGCGTTCCAGGAGGCCGCCGCAGGCAGGGCGGCGACGCTGCCGTTCGCCGACGTGTGCATCCCGTCGGTGTTCGACCCGAGCCTCGCGCCCGAGGGTAAGCACGTGGTCAGCATGTTCACCCAGTGGGTGCCGCACACCTGGGCCGCCGAGCCGCACCCCGCCGAGCTGGACGCCTACGCCGACCGCCTGGTCGCGCGGATGGAGGCCGTCGCGCCCGGGTTCACCGACTCGGTCATCGGCCGCCAGATCATCGGCCCGCACGAGATGGAGCACGAGTACGGCCTGGTCGGCGGCAACATCTTCCACGGCGAGCTGACCCCGGGGCAGATGTTCCACTGCCGCCCCGCGGCCGGCTACGCGGACCTGCGTACCCCGATCAAGGGCCTCTACCAGGCCGGCTCCGCCACGCACGGGGGTGGCGGGGTCACCGGTATCCCGGGGCGCAACGTGGTCCGGCAGGTGCTGCGCGACACCGGCCGCCGGGGCCGGCGATGACCGCCGCGCCGCTGCCCGCCGACGGCCTCGACGCCGCGCTGCGCCCGTTCGGGACCTCGCGGATGCTGCCCGTGCAGGCCTACACCGACCCGGCGGTCCTGGCCTGGGAGCGGCGGCACCTGTTCGCCGGGTCGTGGACGTGCCTGGGGCGGCGGGCGCAGCTGGCCGCCGCCGGCAACCAGCACGCCGTGACCATCGGCGACGTCGCCGTCGTGGTCACCGTCGCAGACCAGGGGGTGCGCGCGTTCGCGAACGTGTGCCGGCACCGCGGCCACGAGCTGCTGCCCGACGGCGGCTCCTGCGAGCGCCGGGCGATCGTGTGCCCGTACCACGGCTGGTCCTACGACCTCGACGGCGCGCTGAAGACCGCGCCGCGCATGGGCGACGACTTCCCCGCCAAGCAGTTCGGCCTGGTCGAGCTGCCCGCCGTCGACTGGCACGGCTGGGTGTTCGTCAACGCCACCGGCGCCGCGATGCCGTTCGGCGAGCACCTGGGCACCCTCGACGCGCTGGTCGCGCCGTACGCGCCGGAGAAGCTGACCGTCAAGGCCGTGCACCGCTACGAGGTCGCCGCGAACTGGAAGGTCATCGCCGAGAACTACCACGAGTGCTACCACTGCCCGCTGATCCACCCGGAGCTGTGCGCGGTCACCCCGCCCAACTCCGGCGACAACTGGCACGAGCCCGGCCACTGGCTCGGCGGGTCCATGGAGCTGCGCGAACACGCCGAGACCATGTCCCTCGACGGGCGCTCGCGCGGGGTGATGCTCGACGGCGTCGACCGGCGCACCGTGCGCTACCTGGGGCTGTTCCCGAACGTGCTGCTGTCGCTGCACCCCGACTACGTCATGGCGCACCGGATGACCCCGCTCGCGCCCGACCGGACCGCGGTCGAGTGCGTGTGGCTGTTCGACGACACCGTCACCGACCCGTCGTACGCGGTCGAGTTCTGGGACGTCACCAACCGGCAGGACTGGGCGGCGTGCGAGTCGGTGCAGCGCGGCCTGTCCTCCCCGCACTACACCCCGGGACCGCTCGCGCCGAACGAGACCGCGATCTACGACTGGGTGACCCTGCTGGCGCGGGCATACCGCGACCCCGCCGGGGTGCTCGGCGGGCCCGCGACGTCAGGTGACCTTGCTGTGTACGATCCCGGCCGTGACTACCGACCCATCCCCCCGGGGCGGTGACCGGCGCGCGGTGCTGAGCCTCGCCGTCATCGTGATCACCGTCGGCGCGACGGTCTGGCTCAGCGCCCTGGCCGACGACGTCCCGCTGCTGCGCGACGCCTACCAGCGCTGGCAGAGCACCGGCTACGTGCTGCTGACCGCGCTCGCGGCGGCCACCCTCGCCAGCGCGGCGCTGCACCCGCTCTGGGCCCGCAAGGCGGGACGGTCGGTGCGGCTGGGCTGGGTCAACGCCGCCCTGGTGCTGGCGTACACCGTGCTGATCGCGGTGCTGGCCTGGTATCTCGGCGCGGAGGTCCCCGCGGACTTCAGCAGCGGCCGCGGCGGCGGCGCGAAGGGCAGCTACGTGGCGTGGCTGATCGCGGTACTGCCCGCGCTCGCCGTGCTCGCCTGGGCCGGCCTGCTGTTCCCGCGGCTGCCCGAGCAGACGCCCGCCGCGGCCGAGGCGGACGACCGCGTGGTGCGTCCGGCCCGGCCGCGCCGGTTCTACGGGACGGTGCTGGGCACCGCGGCCGTCTGCTGGGCGCTGGGCGCCCTGCCGTTCCTCTTCGTGCTGGCGGGGGCCGTCTTCTAGGCGGGGTCCCCGCCCCGGCGGGACCGGCCGCGCATCCGGCGCGACAGCGACCAGGCCCCGACGGCCGCCAGCAGCACCGGCATGCCGCAGATGCCGAGCGTCAGCCACAGGAACAGGTTCGGCGGCCCGTAGGTCGCCGGCTCCGCCGGGCGCAGCGGGTCCGCCAGCCGGCTCGTGGCGATCTCGATCGCGGACACGCCGGCGGGCAGGGTGAGCAGCCGCGACGGTGTGGCCCGGCCGAGCATGAAGACCTCCACCGCCCCGCCGACCTGCACCACGAGCTGCTCCGGTGTACGCCAGCCCTGTACCCGGACGGGGATGTCCGAGGGCAGCGGTGCGAACGCCCCGCCGGTGACCACGGCTCCGGTCTCGACGTCGACGACCCGCACCTCGCTCGGGCCTGTCGGCTGGCCGCAGCCGACGCACGCGGTGCGGCGCACCATCGCCAGCAGTCGGCCGTCGGGGCTCCAGGCGGTGCTGTCGCCGAGCCGCCAGCCGTCGCGGGGCCAGGTCACCGGCTCACCTCCGGCCACCGGGTAGACCGCGATCCGGTCGCCGTGCTCGACGGCGATACGCGACCCGTCGGGGGACAGGGCCGCCATGGCGCCGCCGCCCGGCTCGGCGTACGGGACGGTGCGCAGCGTGCGCCCCGACGCCAGATCCTGCACCTGCCAGCCGGTCTGCGCGCCGTCGGCCGGATTGGCCGCCGCCCGGGCGACGCGCCGGCCGTCGGCGGACCACGCCCGGGGAACCGACTCCCACCCCTGCCCGTGCACCTGCTCCCCGGTGACGAGGTCGAACACGCCGTAGCCGCCCGCCGACAGCAGGCGGCCGTCCGGCGACAGGACCGGCCACGTGCTCGCCAGCTCCTCGTGCACGATCTGCTCGAGCGGGTCGCTGAACACGTCCAGCACCCGGTAGCGGTCGCCGTCGGCGGCCAGCAGGACCAGCCGCCCCTCCTCGAGGTTGCCGTGCGTGGCCCGGCCGCTGTAGACCAGGGCGACCGGCCCCGGCGGCGACTGCTGCAGCTCCGCCGCCGACCACCAGGAATCCCGTGCGGCCAGCCGGTCGGGCAGCCCGACCCTGCCTCGCGGCTCACCCCACAGCGCGCTGCCGGGCGGCGCGGCCAGGATCAGCAGCGCGCCGACCACCGCGGCCGTGGCCAGGCGGCGCACCAGCGACCTGCCCGGCATGTCCCGCCACAGCACGGCGAGCAGCACCAGCAGCACGGCCAGCAGCGCCCAGCCGAGCGGGCCGCCCAGCCCTGAGCCGCCCAGCCCGGACAACCCCGGCGGGGCGGCGGGCTGGACCGCGCGGGTGCCGCCGTCGCTGGTGACGGCGAGTGCGGTGGCGACGCCCGCCGTCGCGAGCAGTCCTGTTCCGGCCAGGCGGCGACGGCGTGCTCTGCGGCGGGAGCGGGCGAAGAAGTGCTCCGGCAGCGCCGGGGGCGGTTCGGTCTCGGCGACGGCGCGCAGGTGCTCGCGCAGGCTCATCGGGTCACCACCTTCTCGTCGTGGCCGGTCGCGCTCGCACCGTCCAGCTCGCCCAGCAGGCCCGCGAGTTCGGGGGCGAGCTGGCGCAGCCGGCCCAGCGCGTGCCGGGTCTGGCTCTTGACGGTGCCGGGGGCGACCCCGAGCAGCCGCGCGGTCTCGTCCTCGGTGCAGTCCTCGTAGTAGCGCAGCACCAGGACCGCGCGCTGCTTGGGCGTGAGCCGGCGCAGGGCCTGCGCGAGCACGATCCGCACCTCCGGCTCGCCCGCCGCGCCGGCCGGCTCGGGGGTCGCGTCGACGAGCACCTCGGGCACGCGCCGTTGCCGCCTGCGCCACCAGGACACGGCCTGGGTGTAGAGGACTTTGCGCACGTACGCCTCGGGCCGGTCGAGGCGGTCCCACCGCACCGCGGTGCGTTCCAGCGCGGTCTGCAGCAGGTCCTCGGCGTGGTGCCGGTCGCCGGTCAGCAGGTACGCCGCGTGCCACAGCGACGCCGTCCGGGCCCGGACGAACTCCTCGAACCGCGCCGCCCGGTCGTCTGGTGTGCCCGCGTCGGGCGGCGTCCAGTCATCGCGCATCTCGCCACTCCATGGTCCTGTGGACGCCGACGGTGCCGGGTTCGGGGGGAACGGGAAGCGTACTTTTTTCCGGTCACGGCATCGCGACGGCTGTGCGGGCGTGCTGCCCCGCGGCGCCCACCTGCGGCAGGCGCCGCGGGGGTCGCGGGTCAGGCGACCTTGCGGCCGACGCTGTCGCGGACCATCGCCGACCATGCGGGGTCGGCGTCGATGTCGGCCCGCCGGGGTTCGGTGAGCACGACGACGTTGCCGTCGGGGTCGGTCAGCGTCAGGTCGTCGCTGCGCCACGGGGTGGGGGAGGGGCCGGCGACGGTGCCGCCGCCGGCCGCGGCCAGGTCGGCGGCGCGCAGCCGCAGGTCGTCGCCGCCGGCTGCCATCGTGATCCGACCCGCGCTCTGCGGCGCGGCCTGCGCGGGCACGAGCAGGATGTCCTGGTGGCGCTGCCGTCGCAGGTGGACCAGGGCCGTGGACCCGCCGGGTCCGGGCAGGGCGGCGAGGACCACGAACCCGGCGGCCTCGTACCACCGGGTCGTGGCGGGCAGGTCGGCGGCTTCGAACTTCACGAACGCGGGCATCGGGTAGATGTCGCGGTCGACGCCGGGGGCGGGCCGGGCGGGGCGTTCGGTGGTCATGGCACTCCTTCGTCGCTGGTGCAGCGGTGTACCCCGACGGTGCCGCCTTCCGCCACGTCAGGGTCAACCTGGTTCGCGGACGGGTGACCTCGGTAGGTGATGCCTTCTCGCTGCCCCTACCCTCCGAACATGGGGCAAAAGCACCCAATGGGTTTAACGGCCGTGGAGGGCGGGACCATGCGCGACGACACTCGTCCACGGCGGACACGACGCGGAGTGCTGCCGGCCGCCGCGCTCGCCGCCGCACTCACCCTGACCCCCGTCGCCGCGCACGCCACCCCCGACCCCTCGACCGGCCCCGCCGCCACCGTGCTGCCCCCGGCCGCGACCGCCGACCCCGGCCCCTGCCCGCCGCTGACCCGCCTCCGGCCGCGCGACTTCGGCGACCCCGCCGACCTCGACAACCCCCACCAGCCACTGCCGCCCGGCACCGAGATCACCCTGCAGGCCGTCGCCAACGACGGCGGCGCGCTGCTGCCGCACCTGGTCACCATCACCGCCACCGACCTCGTCAAGAACATCGACGGCGTATGGGCCCGGGTGCTCTGGCAGCGCGACTGGCGCGACGGAGCCGCCGTCGAATCCGCGCTGGTCTTCCAGGCCCAGGACGACCACGGCAACGTCTGGCAACTGGGCGAGTACCCGGAACTGGTCGAGAACGAGCTGCCCGCGGGCGCGCCCGGAACCTGGATCGCCGGTGTCGCGGGCGCACGGGCCGGGATCGTCGTGCCCGGCGACCCCGACCGCGACGAGCCGCCGTACCTGCGCGCCGAAGCGCCCGCGATCGGGCTGCTGCGGTGCGGCCTGGTCATCCGGACCTCGGCCGACGAGGTCTGCGCGCCCGCCATCTGCTACGACGACGTGCTGATCGTCGAGGAGTTCAGCCCGCTGCTCGCCCCGCCGGTACGCCGCTCGTACGTGCCCGGCATCGGGCTGGTCGCCGCGGCGCAGGCCAACTCCGACGGCGAGACGCTGTTCCTGTCCGGCAGGCGCGGCCTCACCGTCGCCGAGCGGCTCGCCGCCGACTGGGAGGCGGTGCAGCTGGAGGACCGGGCGTACGAGACGAGCGAGGTCTACGCCGAGACCGTCCCGCTGCGCTTCGGCGCGGGCGACGGGGACGCCGCCGCGGTACGCCGCCTGATGTCCGACCGGCTGCGGCACTGACCCGCACCGCGTCATCGAGCCTCACTCCGGCAGCGGCGCCGCGACCCAGCGCGGCGCCGCTGCGCATCTCCTTCCGGCTCGTCAGGCGGCCGCGACCTGCGGGTGCGCGCTCACGGCGGCCCGGTTCGACACACCCTTGACCAGCAGGTGGCCGACCATCCAGAACTCGCCGACGGTCGCGGGTATGACCAGCACGGTGACCGCGGCGGGCAGGTCGGGGGCGAGGACCGCGGCCAGGACGCTCAGCAGGTAGCCGACGCCGCCGGCGATGAGGATCCAGCCGAGCGGCCGGGGCATGTAGCCGGAGCGGATCGCCAGCCAGCCCATCGGCATCAGCCACAGGCCGAAGAACAGGCCGCCGAGGGCGAACGCGGCGCCGCTGACCTCGTAGAGCAGCAGCGCCTGCGCGGCCGATGCGGCGTCGGCGCGCAGGGCGACCTGGAGCGCGGTGGTCGTGCACATCGTGGAGACGAGCACGACCACGGAGTTGACGAGGCCGAACGCGGCGATCGACCCGGCGGCGACCGGTGCGGTGGGGCGGAACAGCCGCCAGAACCAGACCGCGGTGGCGGCCTGGGTGAGGACCATGGCGAGGTCGGCGACGATGCCGACGCGGGCGAGGCCTTCGTGGGCGATGAGGTTCGCGGCGGTGGCGGCGGCGTCGCCGGGCACGTAGAGCTGGTCGCGGACGAACAGGAAGCCGATGAAGCCGGTGACGGCCAGCCCGAGGTAGGCCAGGCCGGTGATGCGGGCGGTGCGTTTCACGTCTGTCATGGGGCACCTTCGGGAAGCTGGTGGGTTGGCGTCATCGCTGCTGGCGCATGGTGAGGAGCGGACCGCCGGGCCCGCATGTCTAGAATCTTTGACATATTGACGGTACGCCACGGGCGCGTATCGCGTCAAACATTCTTTACATCGCCACCGCCGGCGAGGTCGGGAGAGATTGACGGAACGTGATCGATCCTGCGATGGTCATGAGCATCCACAAAGGAGCGTTCATGGCAGACAGCACCACGGCGCAGGCCCGCCACCGCTACGTCATCGTCGGCGCGGGCCCCGCGGGCCTACAGCTCAGCTACTACCTGCAGCAGGCCGGCGCCGACTACGTGACCCTGGAACGGGCGCTGGAGCCCGCCGAGTTCTTCCGGCACTTCCCCCGCCACCGCAAGCTCATCTCCCTCAACAAGGTCCACACGACCAGCACCGACCCGGAGATCCGGCTGCGCTGGGACTGGAACTCGCTGCTGCAGGACCCGGCCGAGCTGCCGTTCGCCGACTACAGCCGGGAGTACTTCCCGCACGCCGACGACATGGTCCGCTACCTGGGCGACTTCGGCCGCCACCACAAGCTCAACGTCCGCTACGGCACCGAGGTGCTGCGCGTGGACCGCGACGGCGACGGGTTCTTCGTGCACACCGCCGACGGCACCGTGACGGCCGAATGCCTGATCTGGGCCGCGGGCTGGGGGCGGCCCAACATCCCGGACGTGCGCGGCATCGAGCACGCGGTCGGCTACGAGGCGATGAGCACCGACCCGGCCGACTACGCCGACCATCGGGTGCTGATCCTCGGCAAGGGCAACTCGGCGTTCGAGACGGCGTCGGCGCTGCTCGGGCACGCGGCGATGATCCACCTGGCGAGCCCGCGGCCGGTGCGGCTGGCGTGGAACACCAAGCACCCCGGTGACGTGCGCGGCCACCACGGGGCGGTGCTGGACAGCTACCAGTTCAAGACCCTGCACTCGGTGCTGGACTGCGTGATCGACGAGATCCGCCCGGTCGGCGACCGGTACGAGGTGCACCTGACCTACACCCACGCCGACGGGGAGACCGCCGTCATGGAGTACGAGTCGGTGCTGCGCTGCACCGGCTTCGCCATGGACACGTCCGCGTTCAGCGACAGCTGCCGGCCGGGCATGACCCCGAACGGGCGGATGCCGGCCACCCGGCCCGGCTGGGAGTCGGTGGACGTGGACGGGCTGTACTTCGCCGGGACCCTGGCCCAGGACCGGGACTTCAAGAAGGCGTCGTCGGCGTTCATCGACGGCTTCCGGTACAACCTGCGCACCCTGACCGAGCTGCTGCGCGAGCGGTACGAGGGCGTGCCGCTGGCCCACGACCAGGTGCGCCCGGAGGCCGCGGCGCTGACGGCGGCGGTGCTGGACCGGGTCAACTGGAGCTCGGCGCTGTGGACGCAGTTCGAGTTCCTGGTCGACGTGCTGGTCGTGGACCCGGCCGGCGGGCCGGTGCGGCACTTCCACGACCTGCCCGAGCAGTACGCGGTCAGCCGGTTCGGCGACGAGCCGCACTACTACACGTTCGGGCTGCGCTGGGGCCGCGACGAGTACTCCGACGTGTTCGCCATCGAACGGCACCCGCAGCCGGACCGGGCGGCCGAGAGCGCGTTCATCCACCCGGTGATCCGCCGCTACCGCGGCGCGGAGCTGGTGGAGGAGCTGCACCTGCTGGAGGACCTGCTCGCCGAGTGGCGGCGCGAGGACCGGCACGTGCGGCCCCTGCGCGAGTTCTTCGACCGCGACCTGCAGGCGCGGTGACGGCCCCGGCCGTCACCGGTGGATCAGGACCTCGGGCAGGGGCTTGCGGGTCAGCGCGGGCACGGTGACGCCCTCGGCGGGATGCCCGACGGGCATCACCACGTACGGGCGCTCCTCGGCGGGGCGCTCGCAGATCTCGTTGAGGAACCGCATCGGGCTGGGCGTGTGCGTCAGCGTGGCCAGCCCGGCCAGGTGCAGGGCGGTGACGAGCATGCCGACCGCGATGCCGACGGACTCCTTGACGTAGTACGGCTTCGGCGTGGTCGGGCCCTGGTGGACCTCGAACACGACGATGACCACCGGGGCCGTCTCCAGGAACGGCTTCTGCCAGTCGGTGCCCATCGCGGCGACCGCGTCCAGCCACTGCCGCGGGGCGCGGCGCTCGTAGAACTCGCGCTCCTCGGCCTCGGCGGCCAGGCGCAGAGCCCGTTTGCGCTGCGGGTCGGTGACGAGCACGAAGCGCCACGGCTGGATGTTCGCGCCGCTGGGGGCGGTCGCCGCGGCGCGTACCGCCTGCTCGATGACGTCGATGGGGACGGGGTCGGGGGAGAAGTGCCGCACCGAGCGGCGGGCGGCCATCCGCTCGGCGAAGTCGCGGGCGGCGCGGCTCATCTGGCCGGGTTCGAGGCGGTCCAGGTGGAACGGGGTGGTGGCGACGGCTTGCACGGGGCCTCCAGGGGTGTCTGCGGCTCCCGTACAGCATCGCCCGGCGTCGGGCCGTCGCGGTTACGCCGGATTGCCCACTTTCACCGGCCGCCAATGCCGTCCACCGCCCGACCTGTGTCCGTGTTCAGCCGACCGTCTGCTCGACGACGTAGTCCACGGCCGCGGGCAGGCCACCGTCGCGGGCGGCCGCACGCTGCCGGGCGGCGCCCGTGCCGCCGGCGAGCAGGCGTTGCAGGCCCGCCGTGACCCGGTCGTGCTCGCCGTTGGCGTGCAGCTGGGGCGCGATCCGGTCGACCAGGGCCCGGACCAGGTCCGGGGCGGGGTGCAGGCGGCCGGTGACCGGGTCGAGTCCCTCGCCGTCCAGGCCGTCGCGGGCCGCGCGCCAATACGCGGCGCGCAGCAGTTCGGCGGGGACGTCGGGGGCGGGCTCGCCGCGGCGGACGGCGTCGGACAGGTGCATGACCAGGGCGCGGACGACGGCGGCGTACAGCACGGTCTCGCCGGCGGTCAGCGCGGCGTCGGCGACGCGGACCTCCAGGGTGGGGTGGTTCGCCGAGGGGCGTACGTCCCAGAAGACGGTGCCCCGGTCGACGAGGGCGCCGGCGGCCTGGAGGGTGTCGACGACCTGGTCGTAGTGGGCGGCGGAGTCGAACCGCGGCGGCGGGCCCGCCACCGGCCAGCGCGGCCAGGTCATGGTGCGCCAGCTGGCGTACCCGGTGTCGCGGTCGTCCCAGAACGGCGAGTTCGCGGTCAGGGTCAGCAGCACCGGCAGGTGCGGCCGCAGGTGGTTGGACACGGCGACGGCGTGGTCGCGGTCGGGCATCTCGACGTGGACGTGCAGGGCGCAGATGGCCAGCTCGTCGTGCAGGCCGCGGAAGGTGGCGATGCCGCGGTCCTGGCGGGGTCCGGTGGTCATCGGCGGCGGCACGGGCGCGGCCACGGCGGCCGAGCCGGTGGCCGTCAGGCGCAGCCCGGCGGCCTGCGCGGCGGCGGCGGTGACGCGGCGGGCCTGGATGACCTGCTCGGCGAGCTCGTCGAGGGTGGTGCAGGGGTCGGTGCGGGTCTCCAGCTGCAGGGTGGTGATCTCGCCGGAGATGCGCGCGCCGAGGGTGGCGGCGGCCTTCTCGATGACCTCGGCGGCGCGGGGCGCGGGGGCCCGGGTGGCGGCGTCGACGACGAGGAACTCCTCCTCGACCCCGAACCGGGGTGCTGCTGTCGGCTGGTGGGTCGAGGTCATGGCAGGGATGGCCCTCCGGCTCGGCGGGGCCGCGTTTGCGGCCGCCGGGAGCCTAACCGGACCGAGGGCTGGAGTGCTGGTGACGCGCGGTGGCGACACGCCGATGTGGACGGAGCTGCCGGCCGCGGCCGGGGTCAGTGTGCGGCGGCGCCGGTGCTCAGGGTCCGCGGGGTGCGGGGGCGGGGCTGCTGGAGTACGGCGTCGACGAGTCCGGCGAGCAGCGCGGCGCGGGCGGGCAGGTGCGCGAGGTCGACCCATTCGCTGCGGGCGTGGGAACCGCCGCCGACGCCGCCGAGACCGTCGAGGGTGGCGATGCCCAGCGCGCCGGTGAAGTTGGCGTCGGAGGCGCCGGGGGCGTGCGCGCCGCGCAGTTCGGGCAGGCCGAGGCGGCGGCCGGTGTCACGGGCGAGGTCGAGCAGGGGCCGGGCGACGTGTTCGGGCAGGGGGTAGCGGCTGATGCCGCCGCCGAGGCTGAGGGTCGCGCCGGGCACGTGGGGGGCCAGCGCGTGCATCATCCGGTCGACGCGTTCGAGCTCGTCGCGGGTCCAGGCGCGCACGTCGACGCAGAGCACCGCGGATTCGGGGACCTGGTTGGTCATGGTGCCGGCGCTGAGCACGGTCGGGGTGACACTGGTGTCGCCGATCCCGAACGAGCCGACGGTGAGGACCTGGTGGGCGAGCTCGACGGCGGCGTTGACGCCCCGGTGCGGTTCGACGCCGGCGTGGGCGGCGCGGCCGTGCACGGTCACGCGGTACATGGAGCCGCCCTTGCGGGCGACCTTGAGGGCGCCGTCCTCGGTGGCGGGTTCGCCGACCAGCACGGCGCGGGAGCGGCGGGCCTGCTGCTCGATCAGCGGCCGGGAGGTGATGGAGCCGGTCTCCTCGTCGCAGGTGAGCAGCAGCCCGACCCGGGACGTGTCGGGCAGCAGGGACACGGCGGTGAGCATCTGCACGATGCCCGATTTCATGTCGCACACGCCGGGGCCGGTGGCGATCGTGCCGTCGATCGTGAAAGGCCACTGGTCGACGGTCCCGGCGGGCCACACGGTGTCGTAGTGGCCGAGCAGCAGCACCCGCTGGTCGTCGGCGGCCCACAGCAGGTGGGGCAGGCCGTCGCGGACGACGCGGCGGGGTGGGCGGCCGAGTGCGGCGGTGCCCCAGGCGGCGAGCAGGTCGGCGCAGGCGTGCAGGCGGGGCAGGTCGCCGGGCGGGGATTCCAGCTCGACCAGCTCCTGCAGCTGCTCGGTCATCGTCGCGGCCCGGGCCTGTGCCATAGCGCCTATGGCCTCCACATCGCACATGGGGCAAGCGTCGCAGCGTGCCGCGGATCGGGCCATGGCTTGGATTGCGCTCCCGCCCGGGGTGCAGGTCAGGGCTGGTGCGGGGCCGGCCGGGCGAGTGGCCGCGGGCTGGCCGGTGAGGACGGCAATATCGAAGAAGCGCGACGGGTGGTGCCGCGGCGACAATGCGGAGGGTCGCACAGCCGGCGGCCGGGACGACCGCTGAGGAGCGCGCGTGGCACACATCGACCTGGGTCTGGACGAGAAGCAGTTCCCCGGCATCAACGGGCCGATGCGGTTCCGGCCGGAGACCGCCGCGCCGCTGAACGCGCTGGCCGAGGCGCTGCTGCACGCCCCGCACCCGACGCTGACCGCGGGCGAGCGGGAGCTGATCGCGGCGTACGTGTCGGGGCTCAACGAGTGCGACTTCTGCTGCTCCTCGCATTCTGCGTTCGCGGCGGCGCAGCTGGATGAGGGCATGACGCTGGTGCAGCAGGTCCGTGCGGATCCGCAGACGGCGCCGGTGAGCGCGAAGCTGCGGGCGCTGCTGCGGATCGCGGCGGCGGTGCGGCAGGACGGGCGGAAGGTGACCGTCGAGCTGGTGGACGCGGCGCGGGCGGAGGGCGCGACGGACCTGGAGGTGCATGACACGGTGCTGATCGCGGCGGCGTTCTGCATGTACAACCGGTATGTCGACGGGCTGGGCACGATCGTGCCGGCGGATCCGGCGGCGTACGACGTGGCGGCGCAGCGGATCAAGGTGAACGGGTACGGGCAGTCGTCTTGACGCCTCTGGCGTCCGTGCCGGCAGGTGCCGGTGCACCACGCTGGGTGCGTTGACATCTGGGGGATCGTGTCGGAATCTGTCGGGGTGCGATACCTGATCTCCACGACGGGCCGTGGGGCCCTGCCGCCCCGCGCCCAGCTGGTCACCGACGCGCCCCGGCTGTCCCTGAACGGCGCCTGGCGGTTCCGGCTGTCACCCGTCGCCGACGTGCCCGAGGACTTCGCGCAGGCCGGGTACGACGACAGCGGATGGGACGAGATCGGCGTGCCGTCGCACTGGCCGCTGGCCCGCCGCGACGGCAGCTGGGGCAACCCGATCTACACCAACGTGCGCTACCCGATCCCCGTCGACCCGCCGCACGTGCCGACCGACAACCCGACCGGCGACCACCGGCTCGTGTTCGACCTGCCCGCAGAATGGCCTGGCGGGGACGCGGTGCTGCGGTTCGACGGGATCGACTCGTGCGGGCGGATCTGGCTCAACGGCGTCGAGCTCGGCACCACCGCCGGCAGCCGGCTGCCCAGCGAGTACCCGGTCGGAGCGCTGCTGCGGGCGGGCGGCAACGTGCTGGCGGTGCGGGTCCACCAGTGGTCGGCGGGCACGTACGTCGAGGACCAGGACATGTGGTGGCTGCCGGGGATCTTCCGCGACGTCACGCTGATCGCCCGGCCCGCGGGCGGGCTCGCCGACGTGCGGATCGAGGCCGGGTACGACCACCGGACCGGGCTGGGCAGCCTGCGCGTCGACGCGGGCGCCGGCGCGGTGCTCACGTGCGCCGAGCTCGGGCTCGACGGCGTACCCGCGGACGGTTTCTACGAGGCCGAGGTGCTGCCATGGACCGCGGAGACGCCGTGGCTGTACCAGGTCGAGATCGCCACGGCCGCGGAGCGGGCCGTGGTGCCCGTCGGGTTCCGCACCGTGGCCGTCGAAGACGGGCAGATCAAGGTCAACGGGCGGGCGGTGCTGTTCCGGGGCGTCAACCGGCACGAGTTCGACCCCGACCACGGGCGGGTCGTCGGCGAGGAGCTGATGCGCGCCGACCTGCTGCTGATGAAACAGCACAACATCAACGCGGTACGGACCAGCCACTACCCGCCGCATCCGAGGTTTCTCGAGCTGTGCGACGAACTGGGGATGTGGGTGATCGACGAGTGCGACCTGGAGACCCACGGGTTCGGGGAGAACGGGTGGCGGCGCAACCCCACCGCCGAACCGGCCTGGCGGGACGCGCTCGTCGACCGGGCCGTGCGCATGGTCGCCCGGGACCGCAACCATCCCTCGATCGTCATGTGGTCGCTGGGCAACGAGGCGGGAGTCGGCGAGAACCTCGGGCACATGGCCGCGGCGGTCCGGGCCCTCGACGGCACCCGGCCCCTGCACTACGAAGGCGACCGCGAATGCCGGTACACCGACGTGTACAGCCGCATGTACGCCGACCATGCCGAGGTGGAGCTCATCGGCCGGGGTGAGGAGCCGCCGCTGTCCGACCCGTCACTGGACGCCCGCCGCCGGGCGATGCCGTTCATCCTGTGCGAGTACGCCCACGCGATGGGCAACGGTCCCGGCGGGTTGTACGAATACCAGCAGCTGTTCGAGCGCTACGAGCGGCTGCAGGGCGGGTTCGTCTGGGAGTGGATCGACCACGGCATCCGCTCGCGGACCGCCGACGGGCGCGAGTTCCACGCCTACGGCGGCGACTTCGGCGAAGAACTCCACGACGGCAACTTCATCTGCGACGGTCTGGTCTTCCCCGACCGGACGCCGTCACCAGGGCTGCTCGAATACAAGAAGGTCATCGAACCTATCCGCATCACCGACGCCGGAAGCGGCGCGTTCACGATCGAGAACCGGCACGACTTCGCCGCCCTCACCGGCCTGACCCTGCGCTGGACGTACGAGATCGACGGTGTCGAACACGCGGCGGGTGAGTTGCGGTGCCCGCAGTTGGCGGCGGGCCAGTCCGCGACCGTCGCCCTGCCCGCAGCCGGCGTGCCAGGAGCCGGTGGGGGAGCAGGGGCTGGGTCAGCGGCCGAGGGTGAGGCGTGGTGGACGGTGCGCGCCGTGCTGGCCGAGGACACGGCCTGGGCGATGGCCGGGCATGAGATCGCCTGGGGTCAGTGGCGCTCGGTGGAGGCTTCGGTGCAGGGCAACGCGGTTGAGGCGGCCGGATCGGCGCTCGGCGGCATTGCTCCGGTCGGGATCGACAGCGAGCCGGTCGGGAGCGGGAGCGAAAGTGCGTCGGTCGGAATTGAGGGCGAGAGCGCGGCGGTAGGTGGCGACGAAGCCGGGGCCGGGTTCGGCGCGCCTCGGGCGGCGCGGTTCGACGAGCGTGGGCGGCTCGTGGAGATCGGAGGCATGGGTGTGGTCGCGCCGCGGATCGACCTGTGGCGGGCGCCGACCGACAACGACGCCCACGCCCTGGCGCAGCGGTGGCGGCACGAGGGCCTGCATCGGGTGCACGAACGCACCGTCGACGTCACCGCCGACCGCGACGCGCTGGTCGTGCGTACCCGCGTCGCGGCGGCCGCAACCGACGCCGGGCTGCTGGTCACGTACCGGTGGAGCGAGGCCGGAGATGTGCTGCGGCTGCGGCTCGACATCACCCCCGACGGCGTATGGACCGTGCCGCTGCCCCGGCTCGGGCTCCGCCTCGGCCTGCCCGCCGCGTACGACCAGGTTGAATGGTTCGGGCGGGGACCCGGCGAGGCCTACGCCGACACCCGGCACGCCGCCCGCGTCGGCAGGTTCACCAGCACCGTCGACGCCATGCAGACGCCGTACGTGTACCCGCAGGAGAACGGGGCCCGGCTCGACGTCCGGTGGGCGAGTGTCACCGACGCCGCCGGGGCCGGGTTACGGATCGCGGGCGGGTCGCCGTTCCTGTTCACAGCACGGCGGTGGACCAGCGAGCAGCTCGACAACGCCCGGCACCTCACGGACCTGGTGCCCGGCGAACACGTGTGGGTGAACGTGGACCTGGCCCAGCACGGCATCGGCAGCAACTCCTGCGGCCCCGCCGTCCTGCCCGAGCACGAACTGCACGCCGTCCCGGCCACGTTCACGATGGCGTTCACGCCGCTGCACTGACCAGACGGTCCCGGTTTCCCGGACGCACGGGTGCCCGTGGCGGTTCATGCCGGTGCGCTGCCAGCTTGCTCGGCCCGCTTCGCCCATCAGCTGCCACGCATGTGTGGTGGTGGAGGCCACATTCGGAAGCGTGACGACCTGGCTGGGCGTGACGACCTGGCTGAAGGCGCTGGGCGGGGCACCGCAGCATCGTGCATCGGCATCGTGCGTGTGGCATGGCGTTCAGGGCTGGGGTGCCGGCGTCCCCAGTGAGATCCCGGCCGGGTCGTTCCTCACGGATGAACCCCGGCGCGGGATCAGGTGTGCGGGTCGTGCTTGTTGCCCGGTTGTGGAGCAGATGTCCGGATCACCGCTGTAGGAGGGCGGTGAGCTGGGACTCCAGTGGTTCCGCGCCGGTGCGGTTGTCGACGGTCAGATGGGGGATCGGAGGCTCGATTCCGGCCCGGATCTGCTCGGCGAACGCGTCGAAGCCGGCCAGCTTCTGGGCGTCGCGGGGCAAGCCTCGGGCGTGTAGGCGCGTGTGCAGGGTCGCGGGGTCGGTGCGGATCCAGATCAGGTGTACCGGGTCGCCGCCGAGTTCGGCCACCCATGCCGCCCAGCGGACTGGATCATGGATCTGGCCGGTGAAGGGGGCGTCCAGGAGGACTGGGCAGCCGTGGGAGCGGATCAGGCGGGCGGTGGCCGTCATGCCGGCGTACTCGTGGATCTTGATGTGCTCGTCGTACCAAGGGCCCTCGCGCTCGCCGTGCGGGCGGCCCGCGGCCTGCAGGGTGGCGGCGACGAAGCCGCCGTAGAGGACGTCCTTGTCGAGCAGGGCCGGGACGGGGTCGAGGGCTGCCAAGAGGAGCCGGGACACCGTGCTCTTGCCTGCCCCTGGAGGGCCGGCGACGACCCATACCGCAGCGTTCACGCCCGGAGACTACCGACACCGGTAACCCGATGTGCGTGATCAACGGGGAGCGTGTATCGTTGTGGCTCGTGCGGCTGACGCCGGACACCAGCGGAGATATGCCTCCGAAGGTGGCCGGGGAAGGTCGGACACCACCGGTCCGGGTGGCGGAATGGCAGACGCGCTAGCTTGAGGTGCTAGTGCCCGTATAGGGCGTGGGGGTTCAAGTCCCCCCTCGGACACGTTATTGTCCCACGGCTTCAATCGACGCTACCCGATCTCCGGGTAGCGTATTCGCCGTCTGACGGGGTGTGCGCTGCTTCGGGACGGGCGGCATCCGTGGCGGGTCGTTCGTGACCACGACGTTGCCGTCAATCTCCAGCCGCCATGTGTGATGATCGCACCAGATGATCATCCGATGAGCCTCCACAACGGTGACCAGGTCGGCAGCGGTGATCCCGGCCTGTTCGAGGAAGGCCATGGCCTGGTCTTCGCGAGCGTAGATGTTCTTGATCGGTCGCTGCCAACGCGTTCGCGAGCTTGTGCGACCGTGCCGGCAGCGGTGCGCGGGACGGCAGCGGCTCCAGTGCGGCTCCAGCTTCCGGCCGCAGCGTTCACAGCCGAACAGGCCGGTCATCGCGAATTCGTGGACGGTGGCGTTGGCGGTGGCGTGCATTTCCTGAGCGGCGAAGCCGCCGCCCGTGCGGGTTTGGTGGCTCAGTGCAGGGCCAATGCCAGTTCCGCGGGTTGGCCGGTCGCGCTGGCGATCTTCCTGCGCGGCAGGAACAGTGCCGGGACGATGCACGCGACGATCAGGATCAGTGCTACCAGGTAGGTGCTGCCGAATGCTTCGGCCAGCGCCGATTGGCCTTGGGCCAGGAGGGTCGGGGGCACCTGGTCGGCGGGCACGGCGCCTTGGGCGACGCCATGTAGGCGGTGGCGGCTGGGCTGTTGAGCACGTGGTTGGTGAGCACTACCGACATCACCGCGGTGCCGATCGACCCGGCGGTCTGCTGGATGATGTTCATCAGTGTCGAGCCGCGCGCGATCTGGTGGTCGGTCAGGCTGCCCAGCGCGCCGGACAAGATCGGCATCATGGTCAGGCCCATGCCCATGCCGAGTACGAGCAGGCCACCGAGCAGCATGGTGTACGACGTGTCCGCGGTGACCTGGGTCAAGTACCGCCGACAAGTTGATCCTTGTGTGGGCGGCCATGACGTCGGTGCGCAGGAGGTAGAGCGAGATGCACTGCTTCTGGCTGGCGAAAGCGACCTCGACATCACCGCCGCTACGGCGGTAGGACGGCATGCCGAAGGCGATGTGCTCGTCGAATCCGGGCAGCGAAGATGCATAACTCACGAACGGCTGCCAGCACCTCGTGACGGTCTTGCGGCACCTCAGCCATGTACGCACCGACGTCCGGTACGTTTGCCGGCGACCACGGCGATCATTCTACCGAGCTCGCTCTCCGCACGAAGGCGGGCTTTCGGCTAGGCCTTCCCGGCAGCCAGCATGGCGTACCTGTTCGACGGTCGATCGTCAGTCTTCCAAGCCGGACTTGTTCTTGGTCGGGTCGACCAGTTCCCAGTCGCCTCTCTTCGGATTGGGGGGCAGCCGGTGGCCCTTGGGCACCGTGACCTCGTCGCCTCCCTTGACCGGCGCGTACTGTCCTGACTTCTTGGCCGGCTCGCCAGGGCTCTGAACAGTTGACTTCTTCGTCGGCATCTCCCTAGCTCCTCACTGCTGGATCCGGATTGATTCGACAAGTGGGCTCGTCGGTGTCACATCCGACACTACTCCTCGAAGGAGTGCAGCTGGCCGCCGGGATCAATATATGGTGCCTACGGTTACCTGCGCCGCCTATATGTAGTGGTCCAAATGTTGTGGCTGTCAGTCCAAGGAAGCGGTCCTGCCGGCCCGCCAGGACATCAACGGGTTCGAAGACCGCCCTGGGCGCTGACACAAGCTGACGCGCAGCGCGTCCCGGCCGCCGTGCCGACCCAGCCCCCAGGCGAAGCGGCGGCGGGCACCCGCCCGACCGTGATCGCCTGTGCGGCCGTCAACGGCCCAGGACTCGCTAGCCACCCACGTGCCGCCAGCCTGGCCATTGTTGGATGTGGCCCCGGTGTATTCCGCTCGCCCGGACCGAGCATGAGCTGCGCTGCACGGCGTGTCCGAAGTTCGTCGCGCAGACGTCAACCACCCGAAATAGACTACGCAGGGACTGTCCGGCGACACCACGGGGGACAGGGATGCCAGCGGCGCCACGGGTGCGGGTTCGACGCGCCTACGATCAGCCCCAGCCCGACGACGGTCAACGGGTGCTCGTCGACCGCCTCTGGCCGCGCGGGCTCAGTAAGCATCAGGCTCACCTTGCCGATTGGTGCAAGAACATAGCGCCCTCCACCGAGTTGCGGCAGTGGTATGGCCACGACCCCGATCGGTTTGCCGAGTTCGCCCGCCGCTACCGCGCCGAACTGGACGACCCTGCCCGGGCTGCTGCCCTTGCTGATCTTCGTAGGCGGAGCACGCACGGCACCGTCACGCTCTTGACCGCGGCAAAGCGAAGCGACATCAGCGAGGCGACGGTCCTGGCCGACATACTGGCCCACGGCGTGTGATGTCAAAGGTTGCGCACAGGCACAGCACCCGACCCCAGGCGAAAGTCTGCGGGACCAGAGCTCTGGGGCCGTGCGCAATGTCAGGCTTTGCGGACCACGGAGGACTTGAGCTGCATGGCGCCGATCCCGTCGACCTTGCACTCGATGTCGTGGTCACCGACACCGGGCACGAGCCGGATGTTGCGCACCTTGGTGCCCGCCTTGATCCCCGTGGGGCTGCCCTTGACCTTGAGACTCTTGATCACCGTGATCGTGTCGCCGTCGGCGAGCACGTTACCGACCGCGTCGCGGATGACCCCCTTCTCGGCAACGCCCGTGGCGGTGGCATCAGGTGTCCACTCGTGGGCGCACTCAGGACAGGCCAGCAACGTACCCATCTGGTAGGTGTACTCGCCGGAGCACTTCGGGCACGGTGGCAGGGTCTCATCCACCATCAGATGATATTCGACGGCCAGCTCGCCAGGCCGCGAACCCCTCAGCCGCACGCAGCCGCGCCGCACAGCGACACTGAGCGTCCTCTACCGCGCAACTCGCGGTGACAGGCGCCGGAAAGACCCGGACAGGCACCCTCCGCGACAACCGTCAGGTTCTGCCGCCCGACGCTGCGCCTGTCAACAGCAACCTGGTCGATGTCCTATCGGGGTCGCCGCCTTATGCGGTGGTAACCAGTGAGGATCGCTGTTGCCTGCGTTTGGCCGGTGGCCTCCTCGGCCTAAGCCGTGTGATGACCGCTTGCTGAATCTATCGTTTACCGATAGGTTTCTCTCGTAGATCGATCGAAGGAGAGTCCCGTGGGAAAGATGCCCATACTCGCGCTGCGCGCCGTGATCGCGGTGTTGGTGGCGATTTCGCTGTTTGTGCAGATTGTGATGGTGGCCGCCAACGCGAACGAGATGGATCCGGCTCTCGTGAGCATGGGCAATCCGTGGGCCCTGATCGGGGCCATCGTGTTTGGCTTGCTGGTGTTCGAGGTCGTCCTCGTGTGCGTCTGGCAGTTGCTCGCGATGGTGCGCCGGGGCACCGTCTTCTCGTACGCGTCTTTCCGCTACGTCGACGTCATCATCGGCGCCATCGTGGCGGAGGCGGTCCTGCTGGCCGTTCTGTTGCTCGCCCAAGTCCCGGGCAGCGACGGCGAATCCCCCGGCGTGTTCATCATGATGGGCGGAATAGTGCTGGCCGTCCTGTTCGTCGCACTCATCGTGCTCGTGCTGCGCATGCTGCTCGCCCAAGCCGTCGCCCGTGAGGTCGAGGCCAAGCAGATGCGAGCCGACCTCGACGAGGTGATCTAATGCCGATCGTCGTCGATATCGACGTCTTGATGGCCAAACGCAAAATCTCGGTAGGCGACCTAGCGGACCGGATCGGAATCACGCCCGCGAATCTCGCGGTTCTCAAGAACGGCCGCGCCAAGGCGGTGCGCTTCACAACGCTAGAAGCACTCTGCGAGGTGCTCGAATGCCAGCCTGGAGATCTTCTGCGCTGGGAGCCAGAAACGTCCTGATCGGGCAACCCGGGCACGACTGAGGCGCCAACCAGGTCCTGGCCGACCTACGCGCGATCGGTGAACGCGTCAACGCCCAGCTTAAGTGCTGGCGGGTGATCAGCGGTGACCTCCGTGGCCGCCCCGGGCAGCTCACTGCGGTCGTCAACGCCGTCCGGGCGCTGCAATATCTGATCCGGGACCCGATCGGCACCGCTGGCATCGGCCACATCGTGATCCTGCCGACCGGACCGGTTGGTTCTCCTCGAGCGACGGCGGACGCCTCCCGCGGCCTGCCACAGAGCGGCACAACCCCGGTTGTCAACCCCAGCTCACCAGCAGAAACGAGGTCTGGCCAAGCTCATTCTGGACGGCAGGCGGCGGCCAAGGGGGCGGCATGTTGGTATCGGCGGGCGGGGCTGGCTTCGGGTCTTGCGGGAGCGTGACGAATGTCGAAATACGGTGCAGACGCATGAGTCTGCCTCGTTCGTCGCTGCGGTGGCCGTCCGCGGCCGGGACGGCGCTCGGCGCTCGGACCAACCGTCTGGTACGAAAGAACCCCGCGGCAGTCGCAGCGCCCGGCCGGCCCGTTGCCGTAGAGCCGGACCTAGGTGACCGAACGCCAGATCAGGCCGCCGGCTCCCCGCCTCGCGTCGACCTGACGCGCCGAGCGACGACCGCAGTTGCGACATCGCCGTCGCTTTCGCCATAACGCGAGCCCAGCATTCCTGCGAGAACCTGCTTGACGGGTTGCTGCAGGATCACCGGCGAGCAAAACGACGGGCAGCTTCAATAATCCAGGAGGCACGCGTCGGCGACAGAAGCGAAGCTGCGGAACGCAGAACACAGGCCTCCCTCGCGGTGCTGAAGGTCCAGGTGATCGCCGGCGCCCATGGCAGCTTCCGCTATTGCCACGTCTCATCGTGGCTGGGCGGGCTCGACGGCCAGAGGGCAGGGAATGTCCGCTGCGTCAATAGTTTGACCTTGCTCGCCACGGCCACGTCGTTTCGGTCGCCTTCACCACATTGGGTGCGACCTGAGCGCGGAAGCGGCGGCTCATGTCGAGTCGCGCCGCTTCCGGTGACGGCTATTCGGTGACCACCGCGGCGACCGGTGCCCCTGGCAGGGTGCTGCCCTGGGAGACTGTCAACCAGGGTCCCCAGCCGGTCCACGGGTTACCGGAGGCGGTGAAGACCTCACCGCTCGGGTCGGCCAGGAACAAGGTCACCTCCTCCGGGCCGGTGAGCGCCGCGGTCACCGGTGCTCCGGGCAGGGTGCTTCCTTGCGAGACTGTCAACCAGGGTCCCCAGCCGCCCGCAGGGCTGCCGGAGGCGGTGAAGACCTCACCTTTCGGGTCGGCCAGGAACAGCGTGACCTCGTCCGGAGCGGTGAGTACCGCGGTCACCGGTGCTCCGGGCAGGGTGCTTCCTTGCGAGACTGTCAACCAGGGTCCCCAGCCGCCCGCAGGGCTGCCGGAGGCGGTGAAGACCTCACCTTTCGGGTCGGCCAGAAACAGCGTGACCTCGTCCGGAGCGGTGAGTACTGCGGTCACCTTCGCACCGGGCAGGGTGCTGCCCTCCGAAACGCTCGTCCATCGCGCCCAGCCAGTGTTAGGGCTGCCGGAGGTGGTGAAAACCTGGCCTTTGGCGTCGGTCGCGAAGAGCGTCACCTCATCCGGAACGGTGGGCACGGCGGTGATCGGCGCCCCGGGTCTCGTCCTGAAATCAGCCCCCACGGCCGACCAGCCCCATCCGAGCGAAGGGCTGCCGGTGCCGGCGTAGACCGTGCCCTCGCGATCGGCCAGGAACACGGTGACGACCTCATCCGGGCCGGTGGTCACGGCCGTGATGGGCGCACCGGGTAGGGTGCTGCCCTGCAGGCTCGACCACGGTCCCCAGCCCCCGGCGGGGCTGCCGGAGACGGTGAAGACCTCACCGTCAGGATTGGCCAGGAACAGCCGTACCTGATCCGAGCCGGTGACCAACGCGGTGACCGGTGCACCAGGCAGGGTGCTGCCCTGCGACACGGTCGACCACGATCCCCAACCGGTCCAAGGGTTACCGGAGGCGGTGAAGACCTCGCCGCTCGGGTCGGCCAGGAACGTCGTGACCGTGGCCGCCGGCGGCGAGTGCAGCAAGAGATCCGGCGAGCCGAGGCCGGCATCGGTGACGACTCCCGAGGTGCCGCGGCTGACGATCGTGTCCCGGACCTGCTGGGGCGTCAGGCCGGGATTGGCCTGCAGGATCAGCGCTGCCGCGCCTGCGACGTGCGGCGCTGCCATCGACGTGCCGCTGTCGACCGCGGTGGCGTTGTCTGATGTGGCCCATGCGGAGGTGATGTCCCCGCCCGGGGCGAAGATGTCCAAGCACCGGCCGAAGTTGCTGAAGAACTCCCTGGCGTCGGTGTCGCCGGTCGCGCCCACCGTGATCGCCTGCGCCTCCCGGGCCGGGCTGAACTCACATGCGTCGACGATGTAGTTGCCGGCCGCGACGACGTACGTCACCCCGGAGGCGATCGAGTTACGCACCGCCGCTTCCAACACCGTCGATTCGCCTATGAAGCCGAGACTCATGTTCGCGACGGCCGGGCGTACCGCGTTCGCGGTCACCCAGTCCACGCCCGCCACCACCTGCGCGAGGGTGCCGTATCCCTTGCAGTCCAGCACTCGTACCGCGACCAGCTGCACGGCCTTGGCCACGCCGTGCTCGGCGCCGCCCAGGGTGCCGGCAACATGCGTACCGTGGCCGTTGCAGTCGTTGGCGATCGGGTCGTTGTTCACGAAGTCGAACCCGTTGCGGGCCCGGCCGCCGAAATCGGTATGGGTTATGCGGATGCCGGTGTCGATGACGTACGCCGTCACGTTGGATGCCGTAAACGGGAAGCTATAAAGATCGTCCATTGGCAAGGCGCGCTGGTCGATGCGGTCGAGCCCCCACGATGGCGGCTTGGGCTGGATGTCCGCCGTGGACACCGTGTGGTTCTGGGCCACGTAGGCCACCTCGTCGCGGGCCGCCAGCCGCCGCGCCTGCGACTCGTCCACGCGGATGGAGAATCCGCGCAGCGCGTTGGTGTACACGTGGCCGACGGCGCCGTGGTGCGAGGCGGCCAGAGCTTGTGCTCGCTCGGGCACCTGGGACCGGGGCACCGCGGCGTCCTTGAGCACGACGAGGTAACTGTCGGCGACGGCGGTGGGTCCGCCCACGTCGCGGATCTCACCACCGGGCGGGGCCGCGATGGCCGCCCCGGCGAACAAGGCGGGTACCAGCGCGGCAACCGCGAGCGCCGCCAGAGCCGCCATCTGTTTGAGGTACGGCATGTGCATGCTTCCTCCGGATACTGCTTGGTCGGGACAGCTGGGCCGTCCGACCGTATGGACAGACCGGCACACGTGGACATACGCGAAAGTGCGTACCAGCCGTTAGCCGGCCATTAGCCGCGCGCGCGAAGCTGGCACCGTGAACGATTACCCGACCGGCTACCTGACCCGCCGCGAGTGGGAGGTGCTGCGCCTGGTCGCCCGCGGGCACAGCGACAAGTCGATAGCCCGGCTACTGCTCATCTCGCGGCTCACCGTGCGCAAGCACCTGGAGCACATCTACACCAAGCTCGGAGTGCACAGCCGCACCGAAGCGGTGGCCGCGGTGGCCTGGCTCAGCCAAGGATCGTACGGGTGGACCTGAGCATGACCACGTTTCCTTTGGCGGCAAAGAGGTCGCGCGCGATCCGGGCGTAGCTGGCCGCGGCCGGGAGATCGCCGGCGCCGTGACACGCGCGGGCCAGGGTCAGCGCGGCATCCGCGCGTACGCCGGCGAAGTCGGTTCTCGCCGCGACGGAGTATGCCTTGGCCGCAAGCTCCCTCGCCTCGGCCCAGGCTTGCCGGCTCGCCCGCAGCTCCGAGCGCACCATGTCCCAGCCGGCGGCGCGGACGATGTCCTGCGCCGAGCCGCCCGAGTGGCCGGAGGCCACTGCCTCGGCCTCGCTCGGCCTGTCCTGACGGGACAGCGCCAGCGCGAGCATCATCGCGTTGAGCTCGTCGGCCTCGTCCCCGCCCAACTGCGCGCCAGTCGTCAAGCCCTGCCGGGCATGTCGTTCGGCCTCGGCCGGATCGCCCGCCATCATGGCGACCCGTGCCTGGTCATGGGCCAGGAACAGCAGCGGACGCTTCACCCCCCGCCGGTTGATCTCGGTCTGCGCTGCGCCCAGCCACCGTCGCGCGGCCGCGGTGTCGCCTGCCATCGCGTACAACACGCCCAGTGCGCGCATCACCCCAAGCTGCGGATGGTCCCGGTACCCCAGCAACCGCTCACACTCGGCGATGGCCTCCGCGACCGGCGTCGGTCCCTCCGTCAGGACGATGGCGAACCCCTCGGCGACGATTCCGTCATACGGGCCGGCGGGCAGGCGCAGCGCATGCCGGGCGGCGTTCTCGTACGCCGTGGCCGCCCCGGCCAGCCTGCCCTGCTGGGCGTGACCGTCGGCGACGAACGTCCACGCCAGAGCCAGACCCTCATCGTCTCCCAGCGGTTCCAGTGCGGAGATCGCCTTCTCCGCCACCACAACCGCGTCCTGCTCGGGGTGAACGCCGGCCGAGGCGGTGACCCGCAGGAAGGCCAGTTCGAGCCGGGCGCGCCACTCGCTTCGGACATCACCGGCGCGGGCCGCCCGGTCGATCACCTCCAGCAGGACGGACACCGCCTCGGCGGTCCTGCCCAGCGTCCGCAACGGCCGCGCCGCCGCCAGCTGCCACGCCAGTCGTTGCGGCTCTTCTGGTTCGAGCAACTTGGCGGCGCGGGTCAGCAGGTCGGCCGCGCTTGCCATATCAGCGCGGCGAAACGCCCGCGTCCCCGCGTCGCCGAGGTGAACCGCCGCAAGTGAACCCAGCCGCCGGGTCCGGGCGTCCGGCGACCGCAGTGTGAGCAGGCTGGCGCGAGCCTGCTCGAAGTGATACCCGATCAACTCGCCGACCGGGTTCGCCTGTGCCGCAAGCCAATGAGCGTGCGCCTCATGCAGCGGCGCCCGAGCCGCCGGATCGGACGCGGCATACGCGGCCTGATGGAACAGCGGATGCGGGAACTCGTACCCGTCGCCCATCGGCCTCACGAGCCGGCGCGCCGACAGACTCCGCAACTGGCTGACCACATTAGGGTAAGCCTGCTCCGATACCAGCGCCCGTACCGCCGCCGTGGTGAATTGGCGCCCCACCACCGCCGCGCACTCCAGGACGGCCCACTCATCCGGCGCCAGGCCGCGTATCCGCCTGGACAGCAAGGCAAGCTCCGCGGAACCAGGATCGGCGGCCGCCTCACCCCCGCCGGCCGACCCGGCGGGCGACTCGCCCACCAACCCGGCGTCCTGGCGCAGGACCGCCTGCTCCAGCCAACGCAACTGCGGACCGGGCTCGATGCCCAGTTCCTCGGCCATCCACGACCTGGCCCGCCGGTATGCCGCAAGCGCGTCGACCTGCCTGCCCGCCCGGTAGAGCGCAAGCATCAACTGCGCCCAGAACCTCTCCCGTTGCGGATGCCGCCGTACCAGCCGCTGCAACTCAGGCACCAGCGCGCCATGCCGTCCGAGGTTGAGGTCCGCCTCGATCGCCTCCTCCACCGCGCAGAGCCGGCGCTCCTCCAACGCCGCGATCTCGGCCTGCGCAAAGTGCTCGAACCGGTACGTGTCCAGCGCGGGACCACGCCACATGGCAAGCGCTTGACGCAGCAACGCCGACCGCCGTAGCTCATCCGGCGACGCCTGCGCCACCCCGGTCAGCGCCACGAACCTGCCGCTGTCCGTCTGCTCGGGCTCCAGCGCCAGCTGGTATCCGCCCGCGGCCGTGTGCAGGACCTCGCCTCCCAGTGCCTTGCGCAGGCGGGACACGTAGCCGTGCAGCGCCGTGGACGCCGTTCGTGGGGGATGACCGTCCCAGAGCAGGTCCGTGAGCATCTCCACCGAGTGCGCCGAGCCGGCGTGGATCAGCAGAAACCCGAAGAGCTTGCGTGCCCGCCCGCCCGGGATCGCGACAGGCTCGCCGGACCGCTCCACCACAAGCGGCCCGAGCACACCGACCTCCAGCACCCGGAAACGAGACCACGCAGGCCATGCCCCGTCAATCCCGCACCCGACACGCCCCGCCATAACTCAGCTGACTTGGAGGTTCAGGCCGTCCGTGGCGATGTTGGTAACGGCGACCGTCCCGCCGTCCACCACCGCCATCCAGGACAGCTTGACCGGACCTGGCGGCTGGTCGGGCGGGACGTCAGCACGCGTATACGCCGTGTTCGAACACATCGAGCCACGTGCAGTGGGCGTGCCGTCCCTGCGACCGACTCATCGCCTCGGTTCTGCTGCTGCAGTCAGCCCGCCCCGGGTCGTCTGTGTCTGTAGCCTCACTTGCCGCGACGGAGCTGCGCGAGTTCCGTCGTCGATGAACGCCGTCATCAAGTAGGCAAGCGTGCACTAGCGCGAGCAGGTGATGCTTGCGGCCGGTGGCGGTGCGGCGCGGTCACCTCCCCAGGCGCATGTTGCGGGCATGCGGGCGGGCGGACACGCTGCTGTAAGAGCTGAACGACAGCAACACACCTGACAGCTATGGTCTTGATGTCCGTTCGTGCTGGGGGGACCGGTTGGTGATTGCGCCATACCGACTGCATTGTCGATGTGGGGCGGTCCTCCGCACCGCCCCACATCTTCGCGTCGCTTCAGCCGCTCCGCGCGCCGTTCGTACACCTCGCGGGGTGTGCTGGTTCTTCGAAAGCGCGTCGAGGCATGTGATTGTCGGTTTGCGCGACGTCGTGGCGTGTGGAGTCTCCCGCCCGTGGCGAGGTGTCCAGCAGCCACCACCGCCGATGGCTTGCCGATGGCGGCTGTCATGCCGCGGTGTCGGCGTCGATGGTTTGCTCTGCTGTGCGCGGCAGGGCCTGGGCGGGGATGAGCGCAGGCGTGCGAAGGCGCCAGCGGTGCTGCGGTTTGGGCGGTCCGTCGTTGGCGAGGATGACCGCAAGCCATGGCAGCAGGACCATTCCCAGCCCGCACAAGGGCAGCCACAACCACAGCAGGGGAGCTTCGGCGATGGCGAGGACTCCTGCCGCCAGCAGGCACGCTGCCCGCAGCAGCATCATCGCCACGTAGCGGCGCTCCCGATGGCGAAGCTCCTGCTGCGGGCTGGCAGGGGCGTCGGTGATGAGTTCGGCGTGTCGGCGTGTCAGCATGAATGCCGGCCTCGGTCGCTGTGGCAGGGCTGGGAGACGTCGGCCTGGGGTGTGACGGGCATGGTGAACCACGCGACCTTGCCCGCAGGGTCGGCGGCTTGGCGGTAGAGGCCCATGTCCCGGCTCAGCGCGGCCACCAGGCGAAGGCTGTCCTGGCGTCGGCCGCCAGCGGGCGCAAGTACGGGGTCGTCGTCGCGCACGCCGACGGTCAGGGCGAGCGCACCGTCGGGGTCGCGCCACAGGTTGACGCTGACGTGCATCTGGGTACTGGTGGTGGCGACCGAGGCGGCGGCGAGTTCGCTGAAGGCCACGAGCGCGCGGTCGGTCGGGGACTTCGTGGCCCAGTCGGCCAGCAGACCGCGGATCCAGTGCCGGGCCCCGAACATCGCGGTCGGTTCGGTGGTGAACACGCGGTGGGCCGAGCGGGTCTGCGAGTCGGCGCCTGCCGGCGGCAGCGGCAGTGGGCTGGGCGGGTGTCGCAGCGCCGTGACCGCGCTGTGCACCGAGGGGAACATGTCCAACGCTGCGCCGGGCGAGGCGGCCAGCAGTCGGGCCGGTGGCGCGATGAGAGCGCCGCTGGGCCCGTGGTCGTCGCCGGCGAGCGCGTTCAAGCCGGCGTCAGTCCATACGGTCAGGCCCTGCACCAGGAAAGGACCCGATCCGGTCAGCTGGGCGGCGGTGGCACGCAGCTGTGCGGCCCGCTGCTGGTCGAGCACGTCGGCGGTGAACACGGCCACGCCGTCGTGTATTCGTGCCCGGGTCTGATGGGCGAACTGCCCGATCGGCGCGGGTCGTAGCGACATCACCGGCACATCAACCACCACTCCTGCGTAGATTAGGACTTAACAACTTTAGCAAGTCACTAGCGCTCAAGCGCCGTGGAGTGCGCCAGCGCCGGGCGATGTGCGGCAGAGGCCGGTCGCCGGCCGTTACATGAAGGACACGTTCCCGGTGTCCAGGTCGTAGACGGCGCCGGCGATGTGCAGTCGGTGGGTCTGCGCCCAGCCGGCGATGAGCGGGCTGCTGTGGAGCCTGCGGATCTGCAGGGCGATGTTGGCCCGGACGGCGTTGGCGACCAGGTCACCTGGCCTGCCGACAACCTTCTCGACGGCTGGGCGCAGGTGCCGCACCAGGACGCCCCCATGCCCGAGGGTGGGGGCCGGGCCGGTGACTGCTTCGACGGCGGCGGTGACCGCACCGCAGCGTTCGTGGCCGAGGACCACGACCAGCGGTGGCCGGAAGTGTTCCAACGCGTACTCGATACTGCCGGTGACGACCTCGTCGGCGATGTTGCCGGCGACGCGGTTGTCGAACACGTCGCCCAGGCCCTGGTCGAACAGGATCTCGGGGGCGACGCGTGAGTCCGCGCAGCCCAGCGTGATGACGAACGGCTGCTGCCCGGCGGCGAGCTGGTGCTGGCGGCGGGGCTGCTGATGCGGGTGGCGGGCTCTGCCCTCGGCGAACCTGCGGTTTCCCTCGGCGAGCAGCGCCAACACCCGTGAGGCGGCGCGTGGTGGGTCGGCGGATGCGGCCTGGGCGAAGCCGGGGCTTGGCAACGCGAGCGGCAGTCCGGCTGCCAGCAGCGCACGTCTGTGCATGATGGTCCGTCCTTGCGCCGTGGGTTCATGCCGGCGCGTCGCGCCAGGCCGCAGGTTCCAGGTGTGGCAACGCGTGGGCGGCTACGTGGCGCCGGGTGCCCTGAGGACCGGGCCGGGCACGCGGTCGGGATCGATCGGGTCGGGCTCGGCGCACAGGACCTGCCGGGCGAGCGGGCAGATCCGGGTGATCAGCAGCGAGTCGTGGTGGGCACGGATCTCCAGGAACCCGGCGACCTGCAGCGCCGTCAACCCGGCCAGGACCCGGTCAGTCGGCTCGCTCAGATCGGCGGCGTAGGCGACCGGGTCGACGGTGAAAACGCCACGGTCGTATGCGGCGACGACCTTCGCCAGCAGCGGCCGCTGCAGCTGCCTCCACAGCCTCTCCATGCAAGATCCAACGAGTCCCCGGCCGAGTGGTGAACGCCGCAAACATTCGCAATATGGTGATAATGGTCACATAAGCTGCGCAATCAGCAGATTACGCAATTGAAGATGTACTCAATTACTGAGCCGCGCTGGGGGCGCCGCAGCCGGGTCCGTGCGTGTCGTGGACACCGACGGGCCGAGGCTGCGCAGTGTCTCGGACAGCGACTTGGCAGAAGTGGCGGCTTCCGGGGTGGTAGGCGGCGTGGCGCGCCAGGTGGCTACGCGGCGCTGGCGGGCAGCGCTGCGTACCCGTCGACCGACCGTGTTGAAAGGCAGGACGATGTATCTCCTGTTCGGAAAGTGGTACCTCTGTTACCTCGCCGTGCTCGGGCTCGGCGCACTCGGCGGCCTCGTCGTGCTGGTGCGGATCCTTGTCGAGGGCTCGCGGACGGATGCGACCGTGCCTGCGGATCAAGGCCGAGACGAGGCCGTCGACTCCGAGGCGGACCAATGAGCCCCGTCCGTTGAGCTGCCCGCGGTTTCCGGCGGTGAGTTCAACGGCTCCGCTGTCCCGACGCGCGATCGGCGCGAGGATCGTTGCGCCGTTCCCGAAGCCTGGGAGATCGGGCTTGCCCCGCCTGTGTCTTCGCTGTGCTGCCCTGAACGATGCGGGGCGTCGGCCGCGCAGTGATCGGTGCCGTGGGCGAGTCCGCCGCCGGGATCTGCTGCCCGGGCCGGCCGCATTGGGATACCTGAAGCCCGGCCAGGTTGAACACAGCGGTTGCCGTAGGAGCCGGCCCGAGGCGGCCTTCGTGATCGATAACGGTCGATCAGTGCGTCGCGGCTAGGAAGGCGCCGTAGAAGATGCCCAGCCCGATCGCGGCGCACCGACTCTCCCGTCCTGCCCGTGGTGGTCTGGCGTCATCGTCGATGGGCGTGGCATCACCGATCACCGTCAGCTCCTCCACGCACGGCTCGGCCGGGAGGCGGCCAACCTGCCGTGGCCCGCCCCGCGCCACCATGCAACGGAGCACGGCGAAGGCTAGCCGTTCCCGCCGCAGGGTAGTCAATCCCATGGTGCCGCCGCCGTCAGGGCCTCGCCGCCACGGCCTGCGCGGATGGGCTATGGAGGTCGGCAGGCCGGCCGCGGTGGTCCGGCACCCGGCCCGGCCTCCATGCCGCGCCACGTCCCGGGACGCTGCCGACGGATCCTGGTCGAGGCGACCCCTGGCGGCAGGTCGTGGCGCTGGGGGCCAGACAGCACCGGCGGGCGCCAGCTGCAGTGATTCGCATCACATGACTTGCGAGATGCATCTGTGTAGCAATTGAAAAGGTGTTCAATTGCTGAGTCAAATCATCGCGCGGGTGGGGTTGTCGGGTCGTGGGTGTGCCGATGTACGAGAGCAAGGCCGAGTTCTTCCGGACCCTGGGTCATCCGGTGCGCATCCGCGTGCTGGAACTGCTCGGCGAAGGGCCCAAGGCGGTGCGGGACCTGCTCGCCGACGTGGAGATCGAAGCCTCGAGTCTGTCTCAGCAGCTGGCGGTGTTGCGCCGCGCGGGGATCGTCGTGTCCTACCGTGACGGCGCGGCCGTGATGTACGCCCTGTCCGGGCCTGATGTGGCTGAGGTGATGGCTGCCGCGCGCCGGTTCCTGACCGCGATGATCGCCGGGCAGGCCGAGCTGCTCGACGAGCTGCGCGTCGCCGAGTCCGCGGCGGCGGCGCAGTGAGCGGTGTGGCGGCGGTGTGCCGGGGCGGTTGGGAGCGGGTGTCGGCGTTGCTGCCCGGGCGTGCGGACTGGGCGACGATGCGCCGCCAGCCACGACGTGACCTGCTCGCCGGGTTGACCGTCGCGGTCGTCGCGTTGCCTCTGGCGCTGGGTTTCGGTGTGTCCTCCGGCCTCGGCGCCGCAGCCGGCCTGGCCACCGCGATTGTTGCCGGAGCCCTCGCCGCGCTGCTGGGCGGCTCCAACCTGCAGGTCTCCGGCCCCACCGGTGCGATGACCGTCGTGCTGGTCCCGATCGTGCACCGGTTCGGACCCGGCGGTGTGCTCACCGTCGGACTGATCGCCGGCGTACTGCTGGTCGCCCTCGCCCTGGCCCGCGCCGGCAGGTACGTGCGCTACGTGCCCGCACCGGTCGTCGAAGGCTTCACCGCCGGCATCGCCGCGGTGATCTTCCTGCAGCAGGTTCCCGCAGCGCTCGGCGTGCCCGCCCCGGAAGGGGAGAAGGTCACTGCCATCGCGTGGCAGGCGGTCGTCGACTTCGCCGCGCAGCCGCAGTGGACCGCCCTGGCGCTGGCGCTCGGTGTGGCGACAGTCATGCTGATCGGTGCCCGCTGGAAACCTGGCGTGCCGTTCTCGCTGCTGGCCGTTGCGGCGGTGACCGTCGTTGCGGTGGTCGCGCACCTGGACGTGGCGCGTATCGGACAACTCCCGGCGACGCTGCCCGCGCCTTCCCTTGGCTTTCTCGACCCGGCCGCCGTGCCGATGCTGCTCACCTCGGCGGTGGCCGTGGCCGCCCTCGCCGCGCTGGAGAGTCTGCTGTCGGCCACGGTCGCCGACGGGATGACCGTCGGGCAGCGCCACGACCCGGACCGGGAACTGTTCGGCCAGGGTGTGGCCAACCTGGTCACGCCGCTGTTCGGCGGCGTGCCCGCCACTGCCGCGATCGCCCGCACCGCCGTCAACGTCCGCACCGGCGCCGGCTCGCGCCTTGCCGCACTCACCCACGCCCTGGTCCTGGCTTTGATCATGCTGGCGGCCGCGCCGCTGGTCGCGCACATCCCCCTCGCGGCGCTGGCCGGGGTGCTGCTGGCGACCGCGATCCGCATGGTCGAGGTGAGCTCCCTGCTCGCACTGGCCCGCTCGACCCGCTCTGATGCGGTGCTGATGGTGCTCACCGCGGCCGCGACCCTGGCCCTGGACCTGATCGCGGCGGTCGGCATCGGCCTGGTCCTCGCCGCGTTCCTGGCGGTGCGCAAGATCGCCCGTGCGGCGACGCTGGAGCAGGTGCCTTTGGACGTGGCCGACCACCATGCCGAGGAGGCGGCGCTGCTGGCCGAGCACATCGTCGCGTACCGTTTCGACGGCCCGCTGTTCTTCGCGGCCGCCCACCGCTTCCTCCTCGAACTGACCGAAGTCGCCGACGTGCGGGTGGTGATCCTGCGGATGTCGCGGGTGTCGGCCGTCGACGGCACCGGCGCCAGCGTGCTGCGCGACGCGATCGAACGCCTCGAACATCGCGGTATCACCGTCTACCTGTCCGGTGTACGTCCCGAGCACGAGCGCGCGCTGTCCGCGATCGGCGTACTCGAACGCCTGCGGGCACAAGGCCGGCTGTTCGCGCACACCCCGGACGCGATCACCGCCGCCCGGGCGCTACTGCACCGGACCGGCGTGCTCGTCAGCCCCGAACCGGCCCTGAAGGCAGGGTGAGGACGGGTGCAGCCACACAGACGCGCGGCCTGGCACGCCTACCTGGCCGTCGCGACGCAGCTGCTGCCCGCGTTGCGGCGTGCCGCACTTGACGACGTGGCCCTGTCCGAGCAGTTCGCGGCCCTGAGCGAGCACCTGGCCGCGGGCCGGCGCTGGTGGGGTGTCGACGGTGAGCGGATGTCGGCGATCGCGGCCCGCGCCGACGCGATGCATCACTGCGGTGATCACACCGGAGCTGCGGTGCTGCTGCGGGCGTTGGCGGTGCGGCTGTTCGCGATCTCCAGCAGCATCCCGACCGCGTCCTGCGACGGCCGCGACTCGCAGTGACCTGCCGCAGCCGCGGCGTCGGCCTGTGCGCCTGCGGCCGATGGCGGCTGCGGCGATGCGTCCGGCGTTATGGGGCTGATCAGACCCAGGTCCCCGTCGTGGCGGCGGTAGAGCAGATTGCCACGGCCGGTGCCGCGGTCGGTGTAGAAGATGAAGGGCACCGCGTTGGTGGCGAGCCGCTGCGCGGCCTCGGCGGGGTCGAGCACGGCTGCGGGCCGCGTGTCGACCTGGATCGCGGCCGGGATCCGGCTCGACGATGTGGTGCCCTGCCGGGTCACTCGCAGCTGGTCGTATCCGCTGCGATAGATGACGGCGTCGGCGCCGGCGTCGGCCGCGGTGAACAGGTGCGCCTCGTAGTCCATGGCAGACAAGCGCATCGCCGCTTGTGCAGCGGTGGCCGTCTGTAGCCGCACCGCTTTGAGCCGGGCGATGGCGCCTTCGCCGGGCACGGCGAGTCTGCGCCGGAACGGCAGCGGCGATGTGGCCGAGTCCATGCTCTGCGCCAGCCGGTGGATCTGGCGTTCCAGCCGGTCGAAGGCTGCTGTTGCGGCGGTGTAGGGGCTGCGGGCGGAGATCTGGATACGGGCGGGTTCCCCGCGGACCTGCAGGTTGACCTGGATCAGGGTCGGCCCGGGCAGTTGTTTGCCGACAGTGATGCGCAATCGGACCGGTCCGGCTGCGTTGGCGTCGGCGGCGACCACGGCCGCGACCGCCTGCCGGGTGAGGTCGGCGAAGCCGGGATCGACCTCGCCGCGGGTGCACAACTCGACGCGGACACCGCCCTGCCGGGGCACGGGCCGGGAGCCTGGGGACGCCATGGCCGCCTCCATCTACCGCCCTGGTGCCGTGCTCGTGGCACGGCACCAGGGCCGGGTCAGTCGCCGATAGGGATGTGGGTCAGGTCGGTCCACAGGTCGCGCATGGCCGGATAGGAGCGCTCGGGCAGGGTCCTGATCACCTCGATGACCTCGGGCCGGGCGTGACTGCCTGTGGCGTATGCCAGTAGCCGGTCGCGGGTGGCGGGTCCGGCGTTGAACGCGGCCTCGATGTGGTCGGCCAGTTCGGTGCGGGTCACGGTCACCGGGTGTGCTCCTTAAAGGGTGTCGGGTGGTGGCGTGGCCCGCCGCTCGGGGAAGGAGGAGGGGTTCGACGGGCCACGCCACGATCATGGGGGTGTGTGGTTAACGCAGTCTTGCCTTCAGTTCGTCGAGTTCGGCCCACAGCGAGCCGGGCAGTTTGTGCCCGAAGCCGTGGAACCATTCGGTGATCTGCGGGATCTCCGCAGACCACTCGAGGGGGTCGACTTGCAACACCGCGGCCAGGTCTTCGTCGGTGAGATCGAGGCCGTCGGTGTCGATCGCAGCGGGGTAGGGGACCATGCCGATCGGGGTGTCGACGGCGTCAGCGGTGCCTTCAAGGCGTTCGACGACCCACTTGAGTACGCGGGAGTTCTCGCCGTAGCCGGGCCACAGGAACCTGCCGTCCTCGCCCCGGCGGAACCAGTTCACCTGGAAGATCTTCGGCAGCTTGTCCGCGTCGGTGGTGCTCTTGCCGATGTGCAGCCAGTGGTTGAGGTAGTCACCCGCGTGGTAGCCGATGAACGGCAGCATCGCCATCGGGTCCCGGCGCACGACACCGACCTGCCCGACGGCAGCGGCGGTGGTCTCCGAAGACAGGGTCGCGCCCATGAACACGCCGTGGTTCCAGTCCCGAGACTGCGTCACGAGAGGCACGGTGGTCTTGCGGCG
>NZ_BONI01000051.1 GCF_016862635.1 Catellatospora coxensis
GACGTTCACGTCGAGCAACTGGAACACCAACCAGAACGTGACCCTGGCCGCGGCCGAGGACTCCGACACCACGAACGGCACCAGGCCGTTCACGGTGGCGTCGTCCGGGCTGACGTCGGTGACGGTCAACGCGACCGAGGCCGACAACGACGGCACCACGACCCAGTCGCTGGTGGTCTCGTCGACCAGCGTCAGCGTGCCCGAGGGCGGCACCTCGAGCTACACGGTGCGCCTGGCCGCGCAGCCGTCGGGCAACGTGACCGTGACCAACACGGCCGGCTCCGGTGACACCAACATCACCGTGTCGTCGGGTGCGAGCCTGACGTTCACCACGAGCAACTGGAACACCGCTCAGACGGTGACCCTGGCCGCGGCCGAGGACTCCGACAGCACCGCCGGCACCCGGCCGATCACGGTCGCCTCCAGCGGCCTGACCTCGGTGACGGTCACCGCGACCGAGGCCGACAACGACGGCGGTCCGGTCGGCCCGCGGGCCGACAACCCGTACGCCAACGCCGGCGTCTACGTGAACCCGCAGTGGCGCTCGAAGGCGCTCGCCGAGCCGGGCGGCAGCCGGATCGCCAACCAGCCCACCGGTGTGTGGTTCGACCGGATCAGCGCGCTGACCGGCAACGGCAGCCCGACCACGGGCACCATGGGCCTGGCCGACCACCTCGACCAGGCGGTCACCCAGGACGCGGCCAACGGCTCCGCGCCGATGGTGATCCAGATCGTCGTCTACAACCTGCCCGGCCGCGACTGCGCCGCACTGGCCTCCAACGGCGAGCTGGGCCCGACCGAGCTGGCCCGGTACAAGTCCGAGTACATCGACGTGATGGCGGGGATCCTGGCCCGCCCGGCGTACGCGAACCTGCGCATCGTCGCGATCATCGAGATCGACTCGCTGCCGAACCTGGTGACCAACGTCGGCGGCCGCGCGACCGCGACCGCGATGTGCGACACCATGCTGGCCAACCGCGGCTACGTCGACGGCGTCGGCTACGCGCTGAACAAGCTCGGCGCGATCCCGAACGTCTACAACTACATCGACGCGGCGCACCACGGCTGGGTCGGCTGGGACGACAACTTCGGGGCGACCGCGAACATGATGTTCACGGCCGCGACCGCGTCCGGCAGCACCGCCGCCAACGTGCACGGCTTCATCACCAACACCGCGAACACCTCGGCGCTGACCGAGCCGTACGTGGGCTCGGTGACCGAGCAGCTGCGCCAGACCACCTGGATCGACTGGAACCGGTACAACGACGAGCTGACCTTCGCGCAGGCGTTCCGGTCCCGGCTCATCCAGTCCGGGTTCTCGTCGAGCATCGGCATGCTGATCGACACCTCCCGCAACGGCTGGGGCAGCTGTGTCCAGACGCCGTGCCAGCCGACGCAGGCCACCCGGCCCACGGCGGCGAGCACGTCGACCGACCCGAACACGTTCGTGAACCAGTCGCGTATCGACCGTCGTATCCACAAGGGCAACTGGTGCAACCAGGCCGGCGCCGGCCTCGGCGAGCGCCCGCGCTCCGCGCCCGCGACGGGCATCGACGCGTACGTCTGGATCAAGCCGCCGGGCGAGTCCGACGGCTCCAGCAGCCTGATCCCGAACGACGAGGGCAAGGGCTTCGACCGGATGTGCGACCCGACGTACACGGGCAACGCCCGTAACGGCAACAGCATGTCCGGCGCGCTGCCCGGCGCCCCCGTGTCGGGGCACTGGTTCTCCGCTCAGTTCCAGCAGCTGATGGCGAACGCGTACCCGCCGTTGAGCTGACCGCTACCGAGCGACGGTCCCGCATCCGCGTGGGTGCTCAGGATCGGGACCGTCCTCGCGCCGGCCGAGGTCCGCCGTTCTGGCTGCCCCGGCCGGCGGGAACCCCGCCGGCCGGGCGCACCGGCGCGGCGGGTCTGTAGGGAGTGCCGCTGGGGCGGAAACTTGGGCCCCGCCGGCAGCGGCACGGCCGCCGGCGTCGTGAGAGCGACGCCGGCGGTCCGCGCTTTTCGCCCCGGTACGCCGCGAATCTTTTTCCGCGAAACCGCGTTTAGCCGCGCACCCGGTGGGGTAACGCCCCCGCTATGGCATGGCAAGAGGTGCCCCCATGGTTCGTGCCCCGCGCCGGCACGCCCATCGCACCACCGCTCCCGGCCGCGTGACGCATGTCCGAACCTGCACCACGCGAGCACGTCGGCTTCCCCTACCGCGGGGTCGCCGAGTACGTCAGCGGCACGCTGGCCTTCATCCACACCGCCCTCGACGCCGGGCACCCGGTGCTGGTCGCCGTGCCCAGCGCGAAGCTGGAGATCCTGCGGGACTGCCTCGGCTCGCACGCCGAGCGGGTGCGTTTCACCGACCTGACCGTCGCCGGCCGCAACCCCGGCCGCATCCTGCCCGGGGTGCTGCTGGCCTTCGCCGACGAGTTCCCCGGCCGCCGCACGGCGATCGTCGCCGAGCCGCTGTGGCCGGGCCGCAGCGCGCTGGAGTATCCGGCCTGCGTCGCGCACGAGGCGATGGTCAACCTCGCGTTCGCCGGGCGCGACGTGGCGCTGCTGTGCCCGTGCGACGCGGCCAATCTGGACCCGCACATGGTCTCCGACGCCCACCGCACCCACCCCGAGCTGCTGCTGCGCGGCGAGCGCCGGCCGAGCCCCGCCTACGGCGACCCGCGCCAGACGGCGGCCTCGCTGCATCCGCCGCTGCCCGCTCCCCCGCCGCACGCGGCGACGATGCGGTACGACGCCGTGCACGACCTGGCCGGGCTGCGCTCCTTCGTGACCGGGCACGCGGCCACCGCCGGGCTGAAGCCGGAACGGCGCGACCTGCTCGCCGACCTGATCGCGGAACTGGCCGCCGGCACCCTCGCCCGCACCGACGGACCCGGCGCGGTGAGCGTCTGGCCCGAACACGACCTCGTGGTGTGCCAGCTGCGCGACCACGGCCAGCTCACCGACCCGCTGGCCGCCCCCGGGGACGCCCTGCTGACCGCCCACCTGCACTGCGACCTGGTACGCGTACACGCCCGCCCCGGCACGACCACCATCCGCCTGCACATGACCGCCCACGAGTGACCCGCCACCCACGCCGCGCCTTTGTCGAAATCGGGCGGGCGGGACGGGCTGGGTGGAGGTCAGGTGGAGGTCAGGCGGAGTCGCGGATGACGAGTTCGGTGGGCAGGACGGTGGCGAACTCGCCGGGCGGGTCCCCCGCGGCGGCCGAGAGCAGGCTCCGCACGCAGGTGGCGCCCATCAGCTCGACCGGCTGGCGCACCGTGGTCAGCGCCGGGCGCACCTGGGCGGCCAGCGCGTGGTCGTCGAACCCGACCACGGCGACGTCGTCGGGGATGCGCCGGCCGGCCTGGCGCAGGTAGCGCACCGCGCCCGCGGCCATCACGTCGGAGGCGGCGAACACCGCGTCGAGCTGCGGCCGCTGTTCGAGCAGCCGCTGCATGGCGTGCGCGGCCGAGGCCTGGCTCCAGTCCCCGTACGCGACGGGCAGGTCGGTCAGCCCCGATGCCTGGAGCGCGTCGCGGTATCCGGCCAGCCGGTCCGCCCCGGGGCCGGTGTCCGGCGGCGCGGCGATGTGCCCGATCGACCGGTACCCCTTGCCCAGCAGGTGCTCGACCGCCGCCCGCGCGCCGCCGCGGTTGTCGGCGTCCACGTAGGGCAGCTGGTAGGGGTGCAGCGGCCGGCCGACCACGGTGATCGGCAGCCCGAGCGCGGCCAGCGAGCCGGACAGCGGCAGCGGGCCGTGATCCGACACGATGATCACTCCGGCCACGTTGCCGGCCCGCAGGTAGCGCCCGACGGTCTCGGCCAGCGTGCCGGACACGTTCGTCACCAGCAGCGGCAGGTCGTAGCGGGCCAGCTCGGTCTCCACCGCGCCCAGGAAGCGGGCGAAGAACGGCTCGGTGAACACCAGCCGGTGCCCGGCGTGCACCACCGCCGCGACGGCCCGCGCCCCGGCGGACGAGCGCCCCCAGGCGGCGCGCCGGCGGCGGTAGCCGAGCCGGCTCGCCGCGTCGCAGACCCGCTGGTACGCCTCGGCGCTGACCTGGCTGGAGTTGTTGAGCACCCGCGAGGCGGTCGCGATGGAGACCCCGGCCGCGCGGGCCACCTCGGCCAGCGTGGCCGGCCCGCCCGAGTGCGGCGTGGAAGCGCTCCCGTCCGTCATTGGTGCACCATAACCCGCAGTTCCGGGCGGCGGTAGGGTTCCCGCGGGCCATCGTCGGCAGTGGCCGGACGCGGCCGGCTCAGCCCGCGTAGACCAGGTCCATCGTGTCGGTGTGCCCGGGCCAGCTCAGGTACAGCCGCCAGCAGCCCGCCTGCGGCAGGTCGATGATGGACGGTCCCGGGCCGCCCGCGACCTCGCGGAGCACCGGCTCGCCCGTGCCCTCCAGCCGCGCCTTGATCGTCAGCGTGCCCGTCTCGTACTTCTCCCGGCCCACCCACAGGATCTTGTTGCTCGCGCCGTCCTTGCGGTCGTAGGTCAGCGGGTGCCCGAACAGCACGGCGGCGATCTCACCCTGCACACCGAGCACGTGCACGGCCCGCGCGTCCCCGCTGAACCCGGCACGCGCCCACTCCGGCAGCGGCCCGTTCTCGACCTTGGTGGCGGAGCAGCCCGGCGCGAGCGAGGGGGCTGCCGGCGACGGGCTCGGCGCGGCGGACGGCGAACTCTGCTCCGTGCACCCGGCGGCGAGCACGGCGCAGGCGGCCAGCACGGCGGCGGAACGCCTCAACAAAACGGTCATGGAAGTCTCCCGGGTCCGGGGCGGCGGTCACCGGGACGAGTCACGACACCCCCGCACGGTTCCGGCACGACTCTGCCCACCTTGACCTCAAGCCCGGTTTAACTGGCAGGCTGTGCCGATGCGTGTGACGAAACGCCTGGTCCCGGTCGCCTACCGGGACGTACTGCGGGTGACCGGGTTCCGCCGGCTGCTGTCCGGCGAGGCCGTCTCCTACCTCGGCGACGGCCTGAGCGTGGTCACCATCTCGCTGCTCGCCATCCGCATCGCCGCCCCGGAGCAGGCGGCGCTGGTCGTCGGCGCGGCCGTCGCCGCGTACACGCTGCCCGCCGCGCTCGGCGCGCTGGCGCTGGCCCCCTGGCTGCGCCGGGTCGACGCCCGCACCCTGGTCACCGCCAACGCGCTGCTGCGGGCCGGCGGGCTGGGCGCGGCCGCCGTGCTGCACCTGCTCGGGCTGCTGTCCCCCGCGGGGTACGTCGCCCTGCTGGCGGTGTCGTCCCTGCTCGTCGCGTGGGGCTCGGCCGGCACCTACACCCTGGTCAGCCGGCTCGTGCCGGACGAGCACCGGCTGCCCGCCAACACCCTGCTCGGCACCAGCCAGACCACCGCCATCATCGTCGGGCCGCCGCTGGCCGGGCTCCTGGTCGCCGCCACCGGCCCCGGCGTCGCCCTCGTCATCGACGCGCTGACCTACCTCGTACTGGCCGCGCAGCTGCGCCGCATCCCCGCCGCGGCCGCGCCCGCCGAGCCCGACGCCGCGGGCACCACCGGCGGCTTCCGCCTGCTGGCCCGGCGGCCCGAGCTGCTCGGCCTGCTCGCCCTCACCGCGGTCTTCTTCTTCCTGTACGGCCCCGTCGAGGTGGCGCTACCGCTGTTCATCGTCGACACGCTGGGCCGCTCGGCGGGTTTCCTCGGCGTCTACTGGGCCGTGTTCGGGGTCGGCGCGCTGCTCGGCGGCCTGCTCGCGGGCGCGCTGCGGCGGGTGGCGCCGTGGCCGTTCACCATCGCGGTCATCGCGGGCTGGGGTGCGGCCCTGCTGCCGTTCGGCTTCACCACCTCGACCTGGATCACCCTGGTCGGGCTGGCCGCCGGCGGGCTCATCTACGGCCCGTTCCCCGCGTTCAACATCACCCTGTTCCAGTCGGCGGCCGGACCCGCCGACCTGCCCGCGGTGCTGGCCGCCCGGGGTTCGATCACCGTGGCGGCGGCCCCGATCGGGGCCGCGTTCGGCGGGCCGCTGGTGCACTGGCTCGGGCCGGGCGGCACGCTGCTGGCCTCGGGCGCGGCCACGGTCGCGCTGGCCGTGGTCGCGGGCGGCCTGCGCCTGGCGGGCACAGCCCGGCGGCGGGCCGTGCCGGTGCCCGCCGCGACCGCCGGCTGACACGGTCCGCCGCTCGGCGCGGGATTTTCCGGGAACAGGCCGTATGCGGCACGGCGACGGATCAGAGTCGAATCATGGAGAACCAAGCCTGGCTGCAGATGCAGCAAGCACTGCGCGACATAGACTTTCCGGCTGATAAGCACGCAATCTTCGCACACGTCATCGAATACACCAGTGACGGCGACGTGCTGAAGCTCGCCCGGACCCTGCCGCCCGAGGTCTACCGGAACATGTCCGAGGTGCGCAGCTCCGTCCGGCTCGACCCGTCGGTCGAGGAGGGCACCACGGTCACGCAGAAGGCGGCGCAGGCGCGCTCGCACAACAAGAAGGTCGCCTCGTACCTGCGCGAGGTCCCGAACACCGAGCTCAGCTGACCGGTGGGGCCGGGACGGGCGAACCCGCCCCGGCCGAGCCGTCATCGGGTGACGTTCACCGTCAGGGTGCCCGTCGCGGGGATGCTCACCGAGGTGGCGGTGGCGAAGTCGGCGCCGCCGTACCAGAAGTCCTCCTCGCTGCCCCAGATCTTGAAGCGCACCTTCTGCGGGCCGAGCACCAGCATCTCGCAGGTCATGGCCGGCCAGGCGCCGCAGCGGCCGCTGGTCTCACCGGTCGCCGCATGGTAGGCCACGAACGCGCCGCTCTGCGGCGAGTTGACCGTGACCTTGGTGCCCTTGAGCAGCTGGATGTCGTACACGACGGTCTTGCCCGCGCGCACCTTGACTTTCGTCGCGCCCGAGCGGCCGCCCGAGTTGCCGCTCCACTGCGGGGCGTGGTCGGCGGCGTAGAAGTGCAGCGGCCACAGGTACGGCCCGAGGAAGTCCACGGTGTAGGCGCCGTCGGCGGCGGCCGGGAAGGTGATGCCGCCGTCGCCGCTGTGGTAGTGGAAGTTGCCGAAGCTGACGTAGGCGTTCTTGGCCGGCGTGCCGTCGGCGGCACGGATCGTGCCCGTGAGCACACCCCGCCGGTCCAGCTTGACGGTCGGCGCGGCGACGGTCTGCCCGGCCACGGCGGTGATGACCGCGGCCAGCGTCTGGGTGCCGGTGCCGCCGTCGGCGGTGACCCACTGCGCGCCGTACGGCGACGTGTCCTGCGTGTACCGCGGCGCGTAGGCGAACAGCTGGTAGGCGCCGGCCCGCAGCCCGTCGATGGACACCTTGCCCTCGCTGTCGCTCCGCGAGCAGCCTTCCCCGAGGTACAGGTCGGTCGGCACGACCGGCTGCACGCAGAAGCCCGCGACGGGCGCTCCGGTGCGCGCGTCGACGACCGTCGTGGTGACCGTCGCGACCGGCGTGAGCGCCACCACCGCCTCGGTGGTGGCCCCGTCGGTGACCGTCACCGTGGCGTGCCCGCCGAGGTAGCCGTCCGCACTCACGAACACGTGCTGCTGGCCGACGGTGACACCGGCGAGCGTGGCCTGACCGTCGGTGCCGCTCGTGTTGACCATTCCGGCCTCGGCGTAGAACGCGGGGATCGGCGCACCGGTCAGCGCGTCGGTGACGGTGAAGTGCACCGTCCCGGTCGGCAGCAGGGTGTCGTCGACCCGGGTGACCGCGTCCGCGGTGACCGCGAACTCGGTCGCGTCAGCGCTGTCGATCTTGCCGTAGGCGTGCTGGCTGAACTGCCGTTCCCAGCTGTGGAACGCGACCGTGTAGTCGTCGCTGACGAACACGTCGTCGATGCGGTAGTCGCCCGCGCCGTCGGTCGTCGCGGAGTAGGACGGACCGGACTGGCTGGACACCTGCACCTGCACGTCGCCGATGCCCGTGCCGTCGCGGTCGGTGAACCGGCCCGCGATCGAGCCGGTGGGCAGCTTCGTGTCGTCCACGGTCACGGTCTGGCCGACGGCCACCGGGTACACGACGGCGCCGTCGTAGCCGATCGCACCGGGGGCGTACTGGTAGACGCCGGACGCGATCTCGAAACTCAGCCGGTAGGAGCCGGGCAGCACCCGCAGCGTGTAGTGGCCGTCGGCATCGGCGTAGCCGCTCGCGCCCTCGCCGTCGGCGCTGTCGGCCCGCACGGAGACGGCCATGCCGTTGCCCGCGCGGTCCCGGAACGTGCCGGTGATGGTGCCGGTCGGCAGCAGCGCGTCGTCGACGGTCGCCTGACCGCCGGCGGGCACCGTGATCAGCGCCGCCGAGGTGTAGTTCACCTGGCCGAACGCATACTGGCCCGGGCGCCCGTCCACATCGAACCGGACCCGGTACGCGCCGGCCGGCAGGTCGGTGAGCTGGTAGTGGCCGCCGGCGTCGGTGCTGGCGTAGCCCCAGCCGTCGCCGTCCACCGCGGTGGCCTGGACGGACGCGCCGTTGACGGGCTGCCCGCCGTCGGTGAGCTGCCCGACGATGCTTCCGGTGTCGGCGGCCTGGGCCGGCGCGGCCAGCCCCAGGGTGCCGATGGCGAGCGCGAGGGCGAGCACGCCCAGTCGTCTCGCTGAGGTTTTCAACATGACGTCCTCGAGGGGTACGCGAAGCGTCGCCGCGATTCGCAGTGATGGAGCCGCCCCGTGATCAAATGCGGCGTATGCGATTGTCCACCATGGACGCATTCCATGCGCGCCCCCCGAACGTCGCCGAGCACCACCCGAACGACCATCCGCGCAGCTCGTAGCACTGCCACCGGCAGCCGATCCCGGCACCCGGCAGACGGGCCGGGTGGCGGCTCGCTACCGTGTTCTGCCGTGCCACCTACGCAGCGCCTGTTCATCGCGGTCTACCCGCCCGCACCGGCGATCACCGACCTGGCCGGGCTGGTCTCCCGCCTGGCCTTCACCCGGCCGCACCCCGCCGGCCTGTCGCTGCGGCCCGTGCCGCCCGAGCAGTGGCACGTCACCGTGGCCTTCCTCGGCGAGCTCGACCCCGCCCAGCTCGACGCGACGATCGCGGCGATGCGCGCTACCGCCGCGGCGACCCCGCGCGCCCCGCGGCTGCGCCTGTCCGGCGGCGGCCGCTTCCCGAACGGGCGGGCGGCGGCGATCTGGGCGGGACTGCACGGCGACCTCGACGACCTGCACGAACTCGCGGGCCGGCTGCGCGGGGCGCTGGCCGACGCGCGCGTGCCCTTCGACCCGCGCCCCTACCAACCGCACCTGACCCTGGCCCGGCCCGGCGACCGGCTCGGCCCCGACGAGCTGCGCGAGGTCCTGGAGCAGCTCGGCGCGTACGCCGGACCGGCCTGGGACACCCCCGCTCTCGTGCTCATGCGCAGCGACCACCCGGTGAGCAACCACTACACCGAGGTCTTCAGCGCACCCCTGCCCGCCTGACCCGAGGAGACCCGCATGGAACGCGACATCCGCACCATCGACGACGTGCTGCGGCTCATGGACACCCTGTTCGCGCCGGAGGCCGACCGGTGGACCGCCGGCGGCGGCGCGACCTGGTGGGACGGCTTCTACGCGGACCGCTCCCGCGAGGTGCCGTTCTTCGTCGCGAAGCCGGACGAGAATCTGGCCTCGTACCTGGATCGGGGCCTGCTCAAGCCCGGCCGCGCCCTCGACCTGGGCTGCGGGCCCGGCCGCAACGCCGTGCACCTGGCCGCGCTGGGATTCGAGGTCGACGCGGTCGACCTGTCCCCCGCCGCGATCGCGTGGGCGCAGGAGCGCGCCCGGGAGGCCGCGGTGGACGTGCGCTTCCTGTGCGGCGACGCCTTCGCGCTGGACCTGACCGGCCCGTACGACCTGATCTACGACTCGGGCTGCTTCCACCACCTGCCGCCGCACCGCCGCATCAGCTACCTGCGGCTGCTCGACCGGGCGCTGGCACCGGGCGGGCACTTCGGCCTGAGCTGCTTCGCCGACGGCGGTATGGGTTCCGAGGAGTCCGACATGGACCTGTATCGGCACGGGCGGCTGCACGGCGGCCTCGCGTACACCCCGGAGTCGCTGCGCGGGATCTTCGCCGACCTGATCGAGGTCGAGTTGCGCCGCATGCACGACGAGCCGGCGGATTCCGCGCTGTTCGGCGAGCCGTTCCTGTGGACCGCCCTGTTCCGTCGCGAGGTCCAGCACGTCTGACCTGGCGAACACTGCGGGCCGGGACCGAATCGGTCCCGGCCCGCAGTGCTGGCGACCCGCTACTTGATGAGCTTCCAGGGGCTGCCGGAGCCGGTGCCGGGCGCCTGGTTGCGGGTGTACCACTTGGCCTCGTAGACGTGGCCCTGGTACGACACCCGGTCGCCGGCGTGGTACACCGTCGTGGGCGTCCAGGCGGCCGGGCTGCCGTCGGGTGACGGCGGGGCCTGCTCCTCCCAGGGACCGTTCGGGTCACCGGGAGCCTGATTGCGGGTGTACCAGCGGGCGCGGAACTTCTTGTCCTGGTGGACGACGACGTCGCCGCCGTTGAAGATCCGCGACGCGGTCCAGATCGCGACGCCGTCCTCGGTCATGGCGAGTTCCTGCCACGGACCCTTCGGGTCGCCCGGCTTCTGGTTCTGCGCGTACCAGGAGGCCAGGTAGACCCTGCCCTGGTAGGAGACACGATCGCCCTCCTTGTACGCCTTCGACGCGACCCAGGCGGACGGCAGGTTCACCGTCACCGTCCCGCCGCCCTGGGCGGGTTCGAGCTGGTCGCTGCCCGCGTAGGACGCGGTCAGCGGGTGGCTGCCCGCGGCGAGGCCCACGGGCAGGGTGAACGTCGCGGTGCCGTCGGTCGTGTCGACCGAGCCGCGCACCTTGTCGCCCTCGCGCAGCTCGACGGTGCCCGCCACGGGCAGGCCGCCCGCGGCGACCTTGACCGTCACCTTCGCCGCCGTGCCCCAGTCCGTCGCGGTCGAGGTCACCGTCACGGCCGGCTTGCCCTTGCCGGTGCGGAACACGGCCGGCTGTGCCACGGCCACGCCGTCGTCGGCGCTGCGCGCCGTGACGATCCAGGCGTACGACGTCACGGGCTTGAGCCCCGGCCAGGTCACCGTGGCGGTGCCGTTGGCGGCCACTTCGTCGGAGCCGATGACACCCGTCGGCACGTACACGGCCAGGGAGTCGGTGGAGAACGACGTCTTGCGGCTGGTCAGGTCGACGGGCAGGGTCAGGTTGTCCTCCGCGCCGTTGTAGCGCGGCTTGGTCTGGCTGCCGTCGGCGCGGATGTCGAACTCGGTCGCCCCGAAGGTGTCGAGGAACGGCGAGTACGTGTCGATGTGCATCTCGGCGTTCTTGACGTCGAACTGCATCAGCCGCAGGAAGCTCGCCCCGAACTGGAGCCGGTCGGCGGCCTTGTGGTCGGTGACCCCGTCGCCGTTGAGGTCGATGTTGCCGCCGGCGTCGACCTTGTCGGGCCACAGGTCGCTCGCGGGCACCGTGTAGAACTGGTAGTCCGCGAGCAGCTCGACGACGTCGTGCGACACCGTCACGCCGACCTTCGACTTCAGGTTGATGCCCACGCCGTGCTCGTGGCCGGCGAGGATCAGGAACACGTTCGGGTTGTTCTCGACGACACCCTTGTACAGGGCGGAGCCGTCCGGGTCGGAGAACGCCGCCCCGCGGCCGTCGGGGTTGACGGACGGCTTGAGGTAGTCGTGCGACAGCAGGATCCCGTTGCGGTCCTTGTACCGCTTGAAGATCGAGTCAGCCCAGCGGGCCTCGGCCGGGGTGACGCCGTACGACAGGCCGACCGCGACGAAGTCCAGGCCACCCGCGCTGAACAGCACGTAGTTGTTCTGGTTGTCCTTACCCGGGGTGACCGTGCCGTCGGCGTTCACGACCTCGTCCCACGCGTGGTACGACGCGCCCGCCGGCCACGACTTCGCCACCCCGTAGTAGCGGTCGGCGCTGAACGTCCGGCTGAACCGGGAACCCGGCCCGGTCTCGGCGCCGAGCTGGTTGTCGTGGTTGCCGGCGATGACCTGGTTGACGACCCTGCCGTCGTCCAGGATCCTCTGGTACTCCGACGAGACCGCGAACTCCTTCTCCACCTGCTCGTGCAGGCCCGGCCGCACCAGCGAGCCGTCCGGATTCCTCGCGAGCGGGTCGTAGTAGTCGTTCTCGATGACGTCGCCGGTGTGCGCCGAGTACGCGATCTTGCGGGTGGCCGCGTTGTCCGCGATCCACTGCGTCTGCGCCCGGTACGCCGCCTGCCAGATCGCCTGCTCCGCCGCCGCCATCACGTCCGACGGCTCGGTCTTGCCGTCCCAGTCGTCATACGTGCCGCCCGCCGCACCCTCGGTGATGTACTGCGTGTCGGTGAAATGCGAGATCGCGAAGTCGTACGTGCCCGGCTGCTCGAAGTGGTTCTTGTCGGCGGCCGCGGACGCGTCGCGCGGCGACAGGTCGTCGGCGAACGGGTCCTCACCGGTGACCAGCACGTGCACGGTCGTGCCGTCCCGGTAGCCGGCGGCCAGCGGCGCGGTCAGCACCGTGCTGCGCCCGACCTGCCCGCGCGAGCTGGTGAGCACCGTCCACTGCCCGGCCGCCTTGTCCCACACCCGCAGCGCCACCAGGCGCTTCGGGTCGATGGTGCCCTCCCACCGCAGCGTCGGCGACGCGGCGGTCTCGGCAAGCGTCAGGTCGTAGCGCTGGAACACCACGTCCCGGCCGGACGGCGTGTCGACCGTCTGCCCGTCGAGCGGCCGCAGCGACTCGACCTTGACGTTCGTGTCGTGCGCGACGTCGAGAGTGGTCGGCACCGCCAGCGCCTCGCCCTGGTAACCCGAGGTCGGCGTCACCACGTCGGCCTTGGTGAACGTGGCCGTCAGCGGCACGCCCTCCTCGCCGGGGATCCGCGCCGACAGCCGCGCCGACGGCGCGTTCGGGTCCGACACCGTCGAAGTCAGCTCGGTCGGGACGTCCGGGATGCTCGCGCTGGTGAAGCGGATCTCCCGCGTGCCGGTGTTGCCGAGCGTGTCGGTCGCGGTGACCGCGATCGTGTGCGCCCCGGCCGGCAGGCCGTGGCCGATCTGGTCACCCTGCTGCACCGGCTTGCCGTCCAGCGTCATCACCGGCGTGCCCACGACGCCCGAGGCGTCCTTGACCTTGACGTTCAGCGCCACGGTCGCGACGAGCTTCTGCCCCTGCGCCGGCACGCTGCCGTCGATCTCCGGCGCGGTGTTGTCGACGGTGAACCGCCGGGTGGCGGTCTTGCCGCCGACCACGGCCGTGATGGTGTGCGCCCCGTCGGCGAGCTTCGTCGTGTCGACGTCGGCCCGCGTGCCGAGCACCGGCAGCGCCGCGCCGTCCGCCGCGGTGACGTCGAACAGCAGCGCCTTGACCAGCGCGCTGTTGAAGCTGCTGCCGCAGGTGCCGTCGCCCATGTGCACGGTCACCGGCGAACCCGCCGGGTAGCTCGCCGACCCGATGGTCACCGTGGTCTGCGCGAGCTGCCTGGTCAGCTGCGTCGCCTTCGCGCCCGCCGGGCGCAGCTCGAAGTCGCGCAGCGTGAAGTCGTCGAAGTTGTCGCAGCCGCCGGGCTTGGCGCTGCCGTGGTCGCTGCCCGCGACGAACTCCAGCACGTTGACGCCCGGCACCAGCCACTCGTTCGGGAACGCGACGTCCGCGGTCTCCTTCTCCCACACCCCGAGGTCCAGCGGGATGCCGTTGATCAGGACCTTGTTGTCGTACCCGTTGTCGGTGCCGTTGCCGCCGATGAACATCCGCAGATGCGCGTCGCCGCCGCTGCCGAGCGTGCCGACGGCGCGGGCCGTCGGCGCGCCCGCGATGTCGAAGTGGAACTCGGCATCCTTGTTCGGGCCGCAGGTCCCGTCACCGAGCGCGAGCGAGGCCGCCGTCGTCTCGGCCTTCGTCTCGGTCGTGCCCGTCGTCGTCACCAGGTACGTCGTGCCCGCCGTCACGGTGCCCGGCAGGCTCAGCGCCAGCTTCGCCGAAGCCAGGGTGACCTTGAAGTCGTCGTGGTTGGCGCAGGTCGCACTGTTGGCCGTGCCGTTGTAGTCACCGGTCCGGACCTGGACCACGTTGTCACCGGAGCGCAGGAACCGGGTCGGGAAGCGCAGGCCGACGTCCTCCGCGCCCAGCGCGCCGTAGTCGCCGCCGAGGTCGACCCGGTTGCCGTTCACCAGCACGAAGTTGTGGTACTTCGCCTCGGCCGAGTTGCCCGCCTCGACGGTGAACCCGAACGTCGCGGTCCCTGACGCGAGCGTCTCCGCGTTCGCGGCCGGGGCGCCGTCGATCGCCAGCGACTCCACCGCGTCACCGCTGCCGGTCGGCAGCGCCGCGATGACCAGCTGCGTACCGCGCGCGAGCGCGCCGTCGGCCGGCGTCACCTTCGCCGCCCCCGCCGGGGCGTTGTTGACCTCGACGGTGACGCTGGTCCGCGCCCCCGACTCCGTCGTCGCGGCGACCGTGTGCGAGCCGTTGGACAGCTTCGTGGTGTCCAGGTCGGCCCGCAGACCGGCGGTGCTGCCCGGCTCGCCGGAGACGACGAACGTCAGCGGCTGGCTCAGCAGGCGCTTCGAGCTGCCGCAGGTGCCGTCGCCGAAGCTGTAGCTGAACGCGTTCTGCTCGCCGTCGGCCACCACCCCGAGCAGGCCCAGGCCGATGCTGCTCAGCGCGAAGTCGTCATAGTTCGGGCAGCGCAGGCCCTCCCCGTACGGCAGCGTCTCCACGCCGACCGCGGTGGCGTTCGTGGTGTCGACCCAGTTCGCGCCCGCCTTGACGGTGACCGTGTTGGCGCCCGCCTGCAGCCACGAGCCCGGGAACTCCAGCGTGCCGCGCGTGCCGCCGACGACGTCAGGAAAGAAGATCCGCTCGGCGTCCGCGGTGTGCCCGTTGACGACGACGTAGTTGTGGTAGCGGGCCTCGGTGCCGTTGCCGCCCATGTCGAAGCTGAGGCGCGCGGTGCCCGCGGTCTTGCCCGCGTCGACCGTCACGCCGTCGACGGTGATCGAGACGACCGAGTCGTCCTCCACGGTCGGCCCCGCGTTGACCGGCACGGTGCCTTCGAGGGTCTGGCCCGCCCGCAGGTCGAGGGTCGGTCCGTTGCCCGACGCCGCGGCCGGCGAACCGTCCGCGGCGACCGAGACGATCGCGGTGCCCGCACCGGCGACCAGCGCCAGCGCGAGCACCGGCCCGAGTATGCGCGGGTGCAGCCGTTGCAGGCGTAAACGGTGGATCATGAGGGGTGTCTCCTTAGCTGACATTCGTGAGCTGCACCGCTGCGACAGCGGTGACACCGGCGCCGAACAACGTGATGCCGGCGGCGGCGAGAACAGGGGCCACCCGGGTGGCCAGGCGCAGGACACCGCTCGACCGGGCTCCGCGTACGACGACGGACCCGCCCGCGATGGCCAGCAGGCCGACGCCGAACAGCACCACGGCCATCCCGACGCCGAACGTCATCACCAGCAGCAGCGCGAACCCGGGCCGCCCGATGAACAGCCCGGTCACCAGCACGAGGAACGCGGCCGGAGACGGGGTCAGCCCACCGGACACCCCGAGCAGCACCAACCCGGGCCGCCTGCCGGGGCCATGGTCATGGGCGGTGGCGTGAGCCTCCGGGTGACCGGAGCTGTGAGCAGGATCGGAGCCATGGTCGTGCGCATGACCGGCTTCGGAACCGTGGTCGTGCGCGTGGTCGTGGCCATCGCCGTGCGGATGACTGTGGCCGTGCGAATGACTGTGGCCGTGTGAGTGACTGTGGCCGCGAAGGTGACGCCGTGCCAGGGCGAGGCCGGTGGCCAGGACGAGCAGGCCCGCGAGCAGTTGCAGCCAGCCGGTCAGCTCCTCCATCCGCATCACGTCCGAGAGGGAGAGGAACGTCCAGGCCAGGCCGATGACGAGCACGGAGACGGTGTGCATGACGGCGACCGAACCGCCGAGCCAGGCGGCGTCGCGGATCCGGCCGCGCGACCCGATGAGGTACGCCGCCGCGAGGCTCTTGCCGTGCCCCGGGCCGACCGCGTGCGCCGCGCCCGCGACGAACGCGAGCCCGAACGCCAGCGGCGGCACCCCCGGCGAGTGGATGACGCTCTGCAGCTGGTCGGCCAGCGACGCGGCAGGCATGAAGGCGGTCATTGGGCGACCCGCTGCCGGCGACGACCCGCCCTGCGCCACAGCACCACCACGGCGACGGCGATGAGCAGCACGCCGCCGACCACGGCGGAGATCTGGACGGCGGCGCTGCGCCCCAGGTCCGGAGCCGCCTGCGGCGGTGCGTTGCCGAGCACCCAGTCGTGGGTGGGCTGATCTGACGCGTACACCGCCCGCGCGCCCTCCGGCCCGGTGGCCAGCGTGCGGTACGCGGGGTTGAGGTCGGTCAGGGTCCGCACCCCGACCGCGACGACGCCGACCGGCCCCGGGCACGTGTAGTCGATGGTCACACCGGTCCGCGCCAGGTCGCCCGGTGGCGCGACGACCCCGCCGCACCCCTGGCCGCCGCTGGTCACCGTGATCTGCTTCAGCAGGTACGCGGCGAACTCGGCGGACGGGCCGATCGCGGCCGCGTCCGAGTCCTGGTAGAAGACAGCGCCGTCGAGCATGACCCGGTCCTGCGGCAGCAGGCCGAGGGCGACCCCGAGCAGGGTCAGGTCGTCCACACCGCCGACCTTCCAGCGGACGTGTACGACCTCGGGGCGCTCGGCGTCGGGCGCGATGGCGACGGTCTGCGGATCGCCGAACGGATGGGCCTGCGCCGGGGTGGCGGTGGCGAGCAGAGCCGCGGCGACCGTCAGCAGTACGAAGGCGGTCGTCGCGCCGCGGCGCGGCCGATGTGCGTGTGTGGACAAGGACGAAGCTCCGGATCCCTTGGTGCCGGTGCGCGCCAGGGGCGCGACCAGCCGGGAACTCTGCCGAGCGTTCGAGAACTCACCGCGTGGGCACGATGATCAGCAAGGGACGACCGTGTGAACAGTCAGTTGATCCGGAGTCCGCGGATGGCCACGGATCGCAGCGACGCGGACCGAAGGGGATTCGAACCCCCGGTGGGGCATGGCACGCCGGCGGCCCCACGCGCCTTCGAATCGCCCGTGCGTGCCCGGCATCCGACTCTGAGCGCTGCGATAACCCGGCTCTGCCACCGGTCCAGCCGCAGTATGGCCCGACAACGCCACCCGCGCAGCCCGGTTGTCTCACACGCCGTTGACGGCGGCTCACCTGCAGCGCGGGGTCCACATCGTACGCACGGACTGACCATCGCTGATCAGGTGAGAAGCTCCGCGGCCAGTGCCGGGTTGGCGATGTCGACCGCCATGGCGCGGGCCCGGACCAGATGTCGCGCGCCTTCGACCCGGCTGCGATGGATCAGCGCCCGGACGGTGAGTTCACGCATGGTTCCGGCGCCGGCGATGCGCTCCAGTTCGTCGAGCAGGTCGGCGCCTTCTCGGGTGCCGAGAGTGAGGCGGGCGGCCAGCTCGATGAGCCGGGCGCGCGGCCACAGATACCAGGGCGCCGCGGCGAGGCCGGTGCGGCACCAGGTCAGCGCGTCGCGCTTCTCGTGCAGCGCGAGGACCGCCTGCGCGTGGGCGACGACGGCGACCCAGCACTGGTCGCCGGACTCGACGGTCTGCACCCAGGCGTAGTCGAGCAGTTCACGCGCCGTCGGGCCGTCGCCCAGGGCCACCGCCGCCTCGGCCCGCAGCGCCTGCGGGAAGGGGGTGAACGCGGTCCAGCGGTCGGCGCGGATGTGGTGCAGCGCCTCGTCGAGGACCAGGGCCGCCTGGGAAGCCTCGCCCCGCAGCAGCCGCACCCGCCCAATCATGGCCTGCGACCAGGCGAGCTGTCGCCGGTTGCCGCACCGGCGAGCCGTGTCCACGGACGCGCCGAGGGCGTCGAGGGCTTCGTCGTACGCGCCGGCGTCGCTGAGGTTCATGCCGCGTACGCCCAGGATCCGCGCGTTCTCGGCCTCGGTCGGGCCCCAGCCTTCGGCCTGGCCGAGCCAGTGCTCAACCTCGACGCGATGTCCTGCCTGGACGGCGAGGAAGGCCAGCTCCCGGCACGCCGCGGCGCCGATGGCGGCGTCGCCGCCGCGTCGGGCGTGCACGAGTGCCTGGTGCAGCAGCGTGGTGACGTCGCCGCCGCGGCCGCCGTCGGCGTGGATGAGCGCGGAGGCCAGGGCGAGCCGGGCCCGGCCGGACAGCTGCTCATCGGTGTCCGCGACGCCCGCGACGGCCCGGCGCAGCTGGCTGAGCCCGGCCGCCACGGTGCCCGCGGACAGGGACGCGTCGGCGAGGTCGAGCAGCGACCGGACGGCGGCGCCACTGGCTGCGGGCTCGGCAGGAGCACGCACGGCAGCGGCGGCGACGGCCGGGGGCAGCCCGGCTCCCAGCTCGCGGCGATACAGGTCGGCGCACCGGGCGAGATGCGCGTTCGCCCCCGCCTGGTCCCCGGCCCGTGTCAGGCCGGCGACCAGGACCGCGTGCAGCTCGTCGTTGAGCCGATCGCTTTCGAGCGCCCGCACCGCGACGCGGGCCGCCTCCTCGGGCCGCCCGCCGGTCAGCAGCTCGACCGACCGGCGGTAGGCCAGCGCCCGGCAGTCCGCGACGAGCCGCTGCCGCTCGACGCCGAGCCACGTGTCGAAGGCGGGCGAGTCGTCGAAGCTGAGGCCTTCGAGCAGCTCGCCCTGGAGTACGCCGGTCGTGCGGGCCAGGCCCATGACGTCGATGGACACGTCGGGTTCGGCGGTGAAGGTCAGCGGATCGCGGCCGACCGCCACCCGCCCGCCGAGCGCACGGCGCATCTCGGCCAGGTTCCACCGCAGGGCGCCACGCGGATCGTCGGCGCGCTCGAAGAGCATCGACACCAGCCGCTGCCGGCTCGGCGGGCGCTCGGCCAGCGCCAGGAACGCCAGCAGCCCCCACGCCTTGTGACCGCGGGGGCCGGCGACCGCCAGCCCGTCCCTGGCGATCCCCGGCGGCCCCAGCAGGCGTACCACAGTGGTCATGAACTGCCCGGTCCCGCCGCCGGAGCCCGGCCGAAGGTCACCGCCGCCAGCACCGCCTCCGGCGTGCCGGCGCGCAGCTGCCAGTCCGGAACCGCCCCCAGCGCGTCGTTGACGGACGAGAACGCCACCCGCAGCGCGACATACGCCGTGATCGCCAGGATCTGCGCCTCGCTGAAACCCGCCTCGCGCAGCGGCTCCACGTCCGCGGCGGTGGTGGCGTTCGGATCGGCGGCGGCTCGCCGCGCCCAGCGGGACAGCGCCCGCTCCCGGTCGTCCAGCAGGCTGTCGTCGCCGCTGAGGACCCCGGCGCTCAGCTGCGCGGACGCCGCCGTCGCCAGCTTGCCGCCCCAGGCCAGCGAGCAGTACGAGTCACCCAGCGTCGACGCGGCGGCGGTGACCAGGATGCCGCGGTCGCGGATGCTCAGGCCGGCGGTCCGGGAGACCCGGCCGAGGGCCTTGAACAGCAGCTCCAGCGCCTCGGTGTCGTGAGCCCACAGCCGCGTGGCATTCATGACGTACCCTAACTCGGCGCTGTCGTCCGCGTAGGACGCGGCGGCCGCGGGCGTCAGTTCCACCGGCTCGGCGAGGAACGACGAACCGGTCCCGGCCGGCGCGGGAGCCCGGCCGATGAACCCGACGAGGTTGATCTCCGCGCGCAACGGCAGCCCGTCCCGGGCGTGCTCGGCCGCCAGCTGCGCCGCATCGTGCAGAAAGCGCTCCTCGCCGATGGCCTGGATCGCCTCGTACCCCGGCCCGGTGCAGGCGACAGCCCGCGCGTACGACTCGGGATCGGCGAACTCCCACACGAACGGCACCACGACCCGCCTGACCGCCTCGAACCCGTGCTCGGTCAGCAGCCGCTCACCGACATCGGGCTTGCCCAGGCTGTTCATCGCCGCCTGGTGGGCGACCTGCGACGCCTGCGCCCACAGCAGCGGCCGGAGCGCCCACGCCCCGGGCGAGGCCTTCACGTGGCCCCAGACCGTGAGCCCCAGCAGCCCGCCCGGCCGCAGCACCCGCCGCACCTCGTCGAGCACCTCCGGGGTGGTGCCCCAGATCCCGCGGAAGCTGGTCACCACGTCGAAGGCGTGGTCGGCCCAGGGCAGCGCCCGCATGTCGCCGACCCTCAGGTCGGCCTCGGGGCTGCGGTCGCGGGCGACGGCGACCAGCCGTGCGGACGCGTCGATGCCGGCCGCCGTCGCTCCCCGGGCGGCGGCGAGCTCGACGGCCAGCCCGGCGCCGCAGGCGACGTCGAGCAGGCGGGTGCCGCCGCCGACCTTGAGGTGCTGGTGCATCGCGACGTACTCGCGGATGTTCTGCGGCTCGTGCAGGGTCGCGGCGTCGGCGGCCTTGCGGCCCCAGCCCGCGTCCGGCAGCCTCCACTGCGGCTGCCCGTCGCCCGGGGCGCCGATGTCCGACCCGCTTGTTGGCACTGCCACGGCACTCATCGCCACACTCCGCCTCGTTCGATCCCGTCAGCGGGATCCACGATCGAGCGACACCGTGTGACGGAACGTGTGACGCGGACGGGGTTGTCGTGCACATGCCAAAACGCCCGGCGTCGTGCCGACGTGACCGGCTCCCCACCCCAGCGGGATTGAATAGAGGAACCGGGCAAGGCGATCCATCGAGCCGTTGCCCGGTCCCTCCGACCTGACCGGCCATGGGAGATGCGGCCAGGAGTCGTTCGCTCAGGTGCTCAGCCGCTGCGTGTACGGCCGCACCAGCGAGTACGTCGGCAGCAGGATCGTGTATCCGCACACCCAGCATTGGCAGGCCAGACCGTGCAGCGGCTTGGTGGCCGGCACGGCTGTGGGCGCGCCGGCCGTCGCGTCACGGCGTCGCCGTAGACGCAATTTCAGCAATCTCACGTTTCCCCCTCGCCTTGCCTTCACGTTGTGTAGATCGCCCGCCGACTCCGCCATCGGAAGGAAGGTCGCGGCGCATTCTCGGCACCGTGCCGAATTCGGATCTTGCAGTACGGACCTGACATTCGGCACGAATACGCGTATGTTTACTTTGGACACTACGAGCGAACCATGGCTTACGGCCTGTGGGCAGGTAATCAATGGCTCCGCTCCAGTGAAAGCCGTGAAAGATCACCGAAGGCGGGAACCTCATGGGACAGCCACGCACCCCCAATGCCAGGCTCGCCGCAGCGATCACCGAAGCGAGGTGGTCGCACGGCCAGGTGGCGGCCGTGTTCGTGCGTGTGGCGTCCGAGGCCGGGGCACATGACTTCCTCGCCGTCGGGCGCTCTCACGTGTCCAAGTGGGTCGCCGGCTACCACCCCTCGGGGCAAGCGCCTGAGCTGCTGGCCGAGACGTTCTCGCGTCGATTGGGCCGGATCGTCAGCGTTGACGACCTCGGCCTCACACCATCGGCCGAACTCGCCGACCGTTCGATGCTCGGCTGGGATGCCGATACGCTGATGGCGTTGAATGAAGTGGGGAAGGCGGACGTGGACGAAAATCGCAGGCGCGTCCTGGGGACTGCGGCCTTCTCGCTGGCCGGGCTTGCGCTGCCTCCTGAACAGTGGTGGCCCGCCATGGCCGAACGGGGCACGAGCCGCGCACGCCCCGGTGCCCGGACCATCGGCCGAGCCGACCTGGAGATGGTCAGGGAAACGGCCCAGGTCTTCTCGAAGCTCGACCAGCGGCGCGGCGGCGGTCACGCCCGCGCGGCCGTGGTGACCTACCTACGCACCGAGGTCGCGGGCCTGCTCGCCGGGAAGTACGCCGACGAGAGAGTCCGCCGCGCGGTCTTCTCCACCGCTGGAGAGCTGGCATACCTCGCCGGGTGGATGGCGTTCGACAACGCCGAGCACGCCACCGCTCAGCACTACTTCAGTGTGGCGCTCAAGCTCGCCGCCGAAGCCGACGATCCCCCGTTGGCCGGGCACATCATCCGCGCGATGGCTCACCAGGCGATCGACCTCGGGCACCTCCAACAAGGCCTGCGCCTCGCCGAGGCGTCCATGGAGGGTCCGAGATACACGGAGGCCAGCCCGCGTGAGCGCTCGCTGCTCGGCGTCGTCTACGCACGCGGGCTGTCCTCCACCGGGAACAAGCAGGCAGCTGCGGCGGCCCTACTACGTGCTGAGGGCGACCTTGCCGCCGCCTCATCGGACGACGACGAACCGTCACGCGTGTTCTTCTTCGGCGAAGCGAGCCTCGCCCATGAAACCGCATGCGCGCTCCGTGATACCGGTGACCTGGCCGGATCCGTCCGGGAGTTCCGCCGCAGCGTCCGGACCCGCAAGGCCGCCACGTTCACACGTACCCATGCCGTGACGCTGGGCTACCTGGGTGCGGTCCAGGCCCGGCAGGGCGCCATCGACGAGGCGTGCGCGACGTGGTCACGAGCACTGGACGCCATGGAAGGTGTTCACTCCGCTCGTGCGCGTCAGACCGTGGTGGAGATGCGACGGGCGTTGTCGCCCTTCCGGAGGCGCACCAACAGCACTACCAGCGAGGTCGACTCCAGGGCTGCGGCCTACCTTGCAGCAGCCGCGTAGCGGAAGGGAAGGTCATGCAGGAGCAGCCGTTTGAGGTGGTGCCGGTCGCGTATGTCGTCGGTGGCCGGACCGAGCCCACCGATGATTACTGGGGCGGCACCCGTTCGATCATCCGAATCGACGCCAACCGTTTCGGCCCTGACTCGACCAAGAGCCTGGAGGACTTCTCGCACCTTGAGGTCGTGTTCCGGTTCCATCTGACCGACGTGACGGACCTCAACCCTGGCGCTCGACGCCCCCGCGATAACGCCGTGTGGCCCGAGGTGGGTATCTTTGGCCACCGCAACATGAGGCGGCTGAACTGGCTGGGCGTCTCGCGCTGTCGACTGGCTAAGGTCGACGGGCTAGATCTGCACGTGGAGGATCTTGACGCCGTCGACGGTACGCCGATCCTCGACATCAAGCCCTGGTTCATCGAATTCGGCCCTCGGGGAGAGGTCCACCAGGCTGACTGGACGACGGAGATGCTGAGCGACTACTTCGCGCCGCGCCACCGCTAACGATCAAGGCCATAATCGCCTGGTCTCGGAACAACCACACGGTTCTAGAACACGACTGGAACAGCCCTAACGGCTCGGACGTGTCACTGCTGGTACAAGCAGACGGTCCGATCCCGACGTGCGGATTAAGAGGGCTCCCTACCAGTCACGGTCGGACGCCCTGGCCTCGGACCGGCTCGCTGAGCGGGGATGCTGACTGCGCTGGTTTGCGGTCAGTTGGGGTCGCATGGGGGTCAGACCTCGACTCGATCGCCGTCCCGCCCTTTGGAGGGACAGGTCACCCAGGAGTGGGCAAGGTGGAGCCCCAGCCGCAGAAGTCTCACGTTGTAAGCGGGGCAGCCGTGGCAGCGGCTCCCGTCCTTGACCCCCAGGCAACGATCTTGGTCTAACATGCACGACAATCACCACGCTTCACCTGCGGATATCGTTCGCGAAGGTCCCAGCGGAGATGCTGCCGTGCGTTGTTGTTGACACTCAGTTTGACACCCAGAACTTGCGCCGGGTTGATCTTCAGCTCGCAGGCGTCAAGTCTGCTGCACCGCCAGACTCCGTCAAGTCCAGTTCAATGGTTGAAGATTTTTTTTAAACCCTCACGCGTCGTCCATGCCGCGACGAGGACGGATGCAACGACCGCCGTGGCGAGGAAGCCGAACTGGAAGCCGCGCGCCACCCCGCCGATGCCAATCGCGGCTTTCGCGGCCTCGTTCACGCCGTTAAGGGTCACGAAATACACGGCGGACCAAGGCGCCCACCGCGCCACTTGATCGCAACTCCGCTTCCGCCCCATCCTGGCCATCATCACGAGGGTACGGAACAGAGTCAATGTCACCTTGACGGCGGTCATCGGTTCGCCTGCCCTGTGGCCGCCCTCGGTCTAACCTAAGCGCATGAACCTCCTGGTCCCGATCGTGGTGCAAGGCGGACCGCAGGACGGCAAGACCGTCCAAGTGGACGCTGCAGCACTCGATGAGCCTTCAGTCATTGTTGATGAATCGGCGTACGAAGTCGCTCGCGACAACACGGGAAAACCCGTCGCGCTTGTCTGGCGGGACTCTGGTTCCCACCAGCATCTATAAGTCTGTTCTCCACAGTGTCTGGTGGAGGCTCTCCTCGGCAGGGCAGGCTTCAGACCGTCCCGAGGTTCTCGGTCGGTCTCTGACCACCAGCGCCGCGCGGGGCGTCATGCGATCTGCCGCAGGTCATCGCCGTAGTCGAAGATGATGCGCATGCGCGCGGGCATAGCGGCTGAGGGTTGCCACCTCGTTGACGTCGAGGTCACCGTTCTCGATCTGGCTCACCCGGGCCGGGGGTGACGTTCATCAGGCGAGCCACGTCGCGTTGGGTCAGCCCGAGCCGGCGACGCTCCTCGGCAAGGTGATACGCGTGCGTCCAAGCGAGGGTGCGGGCGCGCTCGGTCTCCAGCGCGGCGTCGTCGCCATCGTGCAGCTCAGCTCGCACGTCTTCCCAGTCGTGGAAGTCGGTCACAGCATCTGCCTCCTCTTCTGCTCGAACTCAAGCCACGCTTGGTAACCAGTCTCAGCCCTGGTAATCGCTTGCTGGTACCAGCCCTCCCAGTTCCGGCTTGTTCCCGGCGACCAGCAGGACCGCCTGGAACCACGGGTCGAAGACGAACAGGATGCGAATCGACACGTCGCGCCCTGATCTCGGCCGGAGTTCCTTGAGGTTGGCCAGGAGGAGCCTTTGAGCGTGTCGACGAGCGGTCTGCCGAGCGCCGGTCCCGTCTAGGCCAGCATGTCGATCGCGAGGTTGACGCTGCAATAGAAATCGGGATCGTCCTTGCGCAACTCCCGCAGCCACTCACGCATGGTCCCGGCGTGGGCGCTGGGACCACCCTCCATCACCTCGGTAACCTCGCCGCCAGCAGGCGGCCCAGCGAAGGAGCAGATCCTGAATCCGCGCGTGTCATGGCAAGACCTTCCCGCCGACCTACGTCGCCTGATCGAGGCCGAGGCGGGGGTCTTCGTCGGCGCCGAGCAGGTCGGCACCGGGCACAACTGCCTGCTCGGCATGGTCATGCATACGACGCACGACCGCTTCTTCCTCAAGGGCGTCCCCGCCGACCACAAGCGGGCCGTCTGGACCCAGAGCAACGAGGCAGCTATCAACCCCCACATCCGGCACGTGTCGGCACCACTCGCCTTCCACGTGGCCGCCGACGGCTGGGACGTGCTCGGCTTCCGATACCTCGACGCTCAACACGCCGACCTGAGCCCCGGCTCATTGGACCTGCCGAAGATCACAGCGAGCCTGCGGGACCTCACCGCCACCCCCGCCCCTGACGGGCTCATGCTGCGCACCGCCGAAGACCGCTGGCGCGACTACGCAGGCGACCACGCGCACCTGCTCGCTGGGACGACCGTCGCGCACACGGATCTGCACCGCCACAACATCCTGATCGACGACGCCGCAAAGTTCATCGACTGGGCGTGGCCGACCCTCGCCGCACCCTGGTTCGACACCGCCTGCGTGGGACTACAGCTCATCCACGCAGGCCACACGCCTAAGGAAGCCGAGCTGTGGTGCCAGGACTCCCCCGCCTTCGCCGATGCCTCCGAGCTGGCGGTGACGACCTTCGTCAGCGCCGCCCACGGCCTGTGGGCGGAAATTGCCACCGCTGATCCCCAACCGTGGAAGATCGAAGTCGCTTGGGCCGCGCGTACCTGGGCGGAGTACCGGAACGGGTAGCGGCCGACCAGCTGCGCATCTCACGCCGAATCGGCCTAGTTAGCAGTCGTCCCGGACTCCGCTTGGACCGATCACGGCTCAACCATCCCCGGAATGCCAGAAGCCCCGTCTGACTAGGTCAGACGGGGCTTTCGCTGTGCGCCGCCAGGGACTCGAACCCCGAACCCGCGGATTAAGAGTCCGCTGCTCTGCCAGTTGAGCTAGCGGCGCTCGTTGGCAACGGAGAGAACCTTAGCATGACGATCCGGGGGTTCTCCAATCGGTTAACGGACTCGCGGTGCGCGTCCCCAAACCACCCCAAACCACCCGAGCGAACAAGGCATACCACCCGATAAGGGCGCGCACGTCGGCCCCGACCACCTCACCACGGAGCGTCACCAAGCCGCCCTGTGAGCACGCTCACTCAAAGATCATCCGTGTCGCCGCGCCGATTCCCGAGATTCCGTCAGAACCGCCCACACGCCCCACCCGCCTGCGGCAATATGTGAACCGGGACATAACGGTGGTAACAGGTAGGTGGCGTCATGGGTGCACTCCGCAGGTTCGGCCTCGCCGCGGCAACGGCCGTGGTCCTCGTACCACTCACCTCCTGCGACACCGGCGACCCCGCCGGCTTCAAGCAGAACGCGGCCCCCCAACCGGCCCCGCCCGCCCAGACCCTCGAACTCACCCCGGCCGCCGAGCAGAAGGACCTGCCGGTCAGCACCGAGATCGGCATCACCGTCGCGAACGCCTCGGTCCGCTCGGTCGCCCTGGCCGACGCCAAGGGCCGGCTCCTGTCGGGCCAGATGCGCCCGGACAACAGCGCCTGGATCCCGGACAAGCCCCTGGACTACAAGGGCCGCTACTCGGTCACCGTGACGGCCACCGACGGCCGGCGGGCGATCACGAAGTCGACCTCGTTCACCACGATGGCGGAGCCGCAGCGGCAGGTCGGCACGGGCATGTACCTGTTCGACGACCACACCTACGGCGTCGCGATGCCGGTGGTGGTGGAGTTCTCGGAGCAGATCCCGGAGAAGTCGCGGGCGCAGGTGGAGTCGCGGCTGTTCGTGACGACGACGCCGGCCCAGCCGGGGGTGTGGCACTGGATGAGCGGGCGGCAGGTGACCTACCGGGCGCCGGAGTACTGGAAGCCGGGAACGGTGCTCAGCGTGCGGGCGGCGCTGAAGGGCTTGCCGATGGGCGAGGGCCGGTACGGCGACGACGACCGCAAGGCGACCGCGAAGATCGCGGGCGAGAAGCTGGAGCTGGTCGTCAAGAACTCGAACAAGCACATCGACGTCTTCCGCAACGGCAAGAAGGTCAGGTCGATGCCGGTGAGCCTGGGCAAGGCGAGCACCCCGTCGTCCTCCGGCACCATGGTGATCATGGACAAGCAGGAGTCCACCATCTTCGACACCACCGGCGAGCCGGGCGACCAGTACCGGGTGCAGATCCAGTACGCGCAGCGGCTGACCTGGGGTGGGGAGTTCATCCACTCGGCGCCGTGGAGCGTCGGCGATCAGGGCAACCGCAACGTGTCGCACGGCTGCCTGAACGTCTCGCCTAGCAACGCGGTGTGGCTGTTCCAGAACACGCACGTCGGCGACCCGGTGACGGTCAAGGGCACGGGGGTGAAGCTGGAGCGCGGCAACGGCTTCACCGCGTGGGACCTGAGCTGGAAGGAGTTCGTGAAGGGCAGCGCGCTGCCGGTGCCGCAGGAGCTGCTGGAGCCGGTGCCCGCAGTGGCCCCCTCACCGTCGGTGAGCGCGACGCCCTCGGTGGCCGTCCCATCCCCGACAGATTCGATCAACTAGTCCGTTTTATCACTAGATGCGTCGGTGGTCGTCCTCACTGGATGCAACGCGTAACCTTGATCGAGCGTCTTTGAGGCAGTATTGACAAGCGCCTCGCGCGTACACCCCTCGATCTTGGTGAGGAGCCTATGCCCACCCCCGATCTCCCCGCCCCCATGTCCATGACCCGGCGGCGCGCGCTCACCGCGCTCGGCCTGGCCGGCGCGGGTGTCGCCGGAGTGGCCGGCCTGGCTGCCTGCACCGGCGACAAGTCCCCGATCTGGAACGGCTCGACCGGTGACGGCGACAAGCCCGCGGAGACGCCGCCCAAGGCGACCGTCACCATCAGCGGCCCGGCCGCCGACACCAAGGACGTCCCGGCCAGCGCGGAGATCGTGTTCGCCGCGACCGAGGCCGTGCAGACCACGGTCTCGCTGAAGGACGCCAACGGTGCCGAGGTGCCGGGCGCCATGCACCCGGACGGCGCCGGCTGGCTGCCGGAGAAGGCGCTGGCCTTCGGCGCGACGTACACGGCGACGGTGACCGCGACCGGCGACGACGGCAAGGCCGTCACCGCCACGAGCACGTTCACCACCATGGCCAAGCCGACGAAGCTGGTCGGCATCAGCAGCTTCCTCGCCGACAACGCCGTGATCGGCGTCGGCATGGTGCTGATCTTCAAGACCAGCCGGGACATCGCCAAGGCCGACCGGGCCGCGGTGCAGCGGCGGCTGATGGTGGAGACCCAGCCACTCCAGGAAGGCATCTGGACCTGGTACACCGCCCGCGAGCTGCACTGGCGGCCGAAGACGTTCTGGCAGGCCGGCACGCAGATCAACGTGACGGTACGGGCCGGCGGCCTGCCGATGGGCGGCGGCTACTACGGCCGCCGGGACTCGACGCTGGTCTGCAAGGTCGGGCCGGACCTGCAGCTGCGGGTCGACGACAAGACGCACAAGATGACGGTGCACAAGGACGGCAAGGTGATCAAGACGATCCCGGTCAGCCTGGGCCGTCCCACCATGCCGTCGTCCAGCGGCACGATGATCATCATCGAGAAGAAGCGGAACACCGTCTTCGACACGATGGACGCCCCGAACCCGGCCAACCGCTACCGCACCCCGGTGGAGTACGCGCAGCGGATGACCTGGGGCGGCGAGTTCATCCACGCCGCGCCGTGGTCGGTGCAGCACCAGGGCCGCCGCAACGTGTCCCACGGCTGCGTGAACGTGTCCATGGCCAACGCGGCCTGGCTGTTCGCCAACACGCTGGTCGGCACCCCGATCACGACCAAGGGCACGCCCCGCGAGCTGGACTACGGCAACGGCTGGACCGACTGGGACAAGACCTGGGAGCAGTACGTGAAGGGCAGCGCCATCCCGTACGTCCCCCCGGCCGACCCCACCCCGGACCCGTCGACGGCCCCGTCCACCGACCCGTCCGCCACCCCGTCCCCGGCCGTCTCGGGCACCCCGAGCGCCTGACCCCGGCCACCACCTGGCGCAACTCTTAACGAGTCGCGCCTTCAGACCGCCTCTCGGGCCGCGACTCTTCAAGAGTCGCGGCCCGAAGCGCGTCCGGGCCGAAGGCCCACCGAGGCGGGGGCGGGCAGCGAAAAGCCCCGGCGGAATTCCGCCGGGGCTTTCGATATGGGGTGATCGACGGGACTCGAACCCGCGACCCCCGGGACCACAACCCGGTGCTCTACCAGCTGAGCTACGACCACCATCACACCGCCGCTGACCTCACGGCCGCGGCGACTGACCAATGATAGCCATACCCCCCGGCGTCACGTCGAGCGGGTATCGCTGTGTCTCCCGCTACTCAGGGAAGGATCATCGTCGCGGCGATGCGCTTGGCCTCGTCGACGTCCGGGCCGGGCTGCGGGACGAAGATCGCCTCGCGGTAGTAGCGCAGTTCGCGGATGCTCTCGCGGATGTCGGCCAGGGCCCGGTGGGCCAGCCCCTTCTCCGGCTGGCCGAAGTACACCCGGGGGTACCAGCGGCGGCACAGCTCCTTCACCGACGACACGTCGATCATGCGGTAGTGCAGGTGCGTGTCGAGGCGGGGCATGTCCCGGACGATGAAGCCGCGGTCGGTGGCGATCGAGTTGCCGCACAGCGGCGCGGTGCGCGGCTCGGTGACGTACTTGGTGACGTACTCCAGCACCATGTCCTCGGCCTGCTCGACGGTGACCGTGGAGCGGCGCACCGCCTCGGTCAGGCCCGATTTCTCGTGCATCTGCTTCACCACGTCGACCATGCCGTCGAGGGCGGCGTCATCGGTGTGGATCACGACGTCCACCCCGTCGCCCAGCACGTTCAGGTCGGCATCGGTGACCAGGGCCGCTACCTCGATCAAGGCGTCGCTGCCCAGGTTCAGGCCGGTCATCTCACAGTCGATCCATACCAGATGGTCGGCGCTTCGCAGATCTCCCACCGGCACAGCGTACGCCGTATGGGCGCACTGTCAGTGCCGCCACTGTCGGCCCCGGGGGCGTGCCCCGCCGACCGCCCGGCGGATAGGGTGGCGACCATGTCTCAGGTCCGCACCCGCGACCCGCTCGTGCGGGTGCTCACCGTGATCGCCGTGCTCGCGCTGGCCGCCGTGGCGTTCTGGCGGCTGCGGGTGGAGCACGGCTTCTTCGACCTGAAGATCTACATGTCGGCCGTGAACTGGTGGGGCGACGGGCACGACCTCTACGACTACGCCCAGCCCGACCGGGTGCAGGGCGCGCTGTACTTCACGTACCCGCCGTTCGCGGCGCTGCTGCTGTTCCCGTTCGGGCTGCTGCCGCTGGGCGTGACCCAGGCGCTGTTCACGCTGGGCACCGTCGCCGCGGTGGTGGTGACGACCTACTGGCTGGTCGCGCCGCTGGCCCGGCGGCAGGGCTGGCCGGCCTGGTATGCCGTGGGCATCGCGGCACCGCTGGTGCTGGTGATCGAGCCGCTGCGCGAGACGATCACGTTCGGCCAGATCAACATGCTGCTGATCCTGCTGATCATGATGGACCTGCTGGTGCTGGGGCCGCGCGGCTCGAAGTGGACCGGCGTCGGCATCGGCGTGGCCACCGCCCTGAAACTGATCCCCGGCCTGTTCATCGTGTACCTGCTGGTCACCAGGCAGTGGCGAGCGGCGTTCACGGCGATGGGCGCGGCCGCGGGCGTGACCCTGCTGGCCGCCGCGATCGCGCCGCGCGCCTCGTGGGACTTCTGGACCTCGGCCCTCTGGGACACCGCCCGGGTGGGCCGCCTGGACTACACCGGCAACCAGTCGCTGCAGGGCCTGCTGGCCCGCCTGGTCGCGCCGGAGCAGCCCGCGAAGTGGCTCTGGCTGCTGCTGGCGCTGGCGGCGCTCGGCTTCGGCATGTGGCGCGCGGCGCGGGCGGGGCTGGCCGGCGACGCGGTCACCGGGCTGGCGCTGACCGGCCTCGTGTCGGGCTTGATCAGCCCGATCACCTGGCCGCACCACCTGTACTGGTTCGTGCCCGCGATCGTGACCCTGCTCGCCGCGGCGCAGCGGGCGCAGGCCGGTCGCCGGTGGGGCTGGCTGGCCTTCGCAGCGGGCGTGTACGCCGTGTGCGTGATCGGCGTCGTCTCACTGGTGGACTGGGGCGTGGCCGCGGTGCCCACGGACACCGTGGGGCTTTTCCTGGCCCGCAACGCCTACGTTCTGCTCAGCCTGGTGCTGCTGGCGTTCTTGCCGATCAATCGACCAGGGGATTATCCCACGTCAAGGGCCGTATAGCCAGTCTTGTCCGTTCTGACGGTTTTGCCGTAACGTGAACGGCAGGGACAACGTCTCCCCCGGGACAGGTCCCCAAGTGGTGACACCGTTCCCCCGGTGAGAGCGGCCCGTACGCCGGTACGTGCGGGCCGCTCGACTTGTGCTCAGACCCGCTGCCGCGGGCGGTCCAGCCGCAGCTCGCAGCCCGGCCGGGGCAGCCACACCCGCAGGAACTCCTCGGTGATCACTTCCCGGACCGGTTCGGTCGCGGGCAGCGTGCCGCGCAGCGGCGGCCACGGCAGCTCGGGCGCGGCGACGGTCCGCATCGCGGGCACGGCGGGCGCGGCGAATTCGGCCGTCATGACCGAGGGCACCGTGTCGGCGAGCCGGGGGTCCGGCAGCGTGTCGGCGGCCTGCAGACAGGTCACCATCGGCGTGGCGGCGGGGCCCGTGTAGGGCGCGCCCGCCCACGGGACCGTCAGCGCCGGGCGGGCGCCGGACTCGAAGCCCTGCGGCGAGGGTGCGCCCGGCTCGCGTTCCTGCGGGCCGCGTACGCCCGGCTCGGCTTTTGTGGTCGGCGGAGCCTGCGGCGCGCGCTGCTCCGGCGCGGGCGGCAGGGTCAGCGCCTCGGGGTCGCCGGGCAGCACCGGCCGGGTGTAGTCGGCCAGCAGCGCGGTCAGCGCGCCGTCGCCGGTCGCGTCCGGCAGCGGCTCGCGTGGCCCGGCCGGCCAGGACAGGGTCACGAACGCCAGGATCAGCAGCACCATGCCGAGGATGAGCAGGCCCCAGGGGGCCGAGCCGAGCCAGCTCGCGCTGAGCGCGACGTCCAGGGTGGGGGCGTCCGACGGCAGCGCGGGCTCGCCAGCCGGGGTGTCCCGCAGCACCACGACCAGGGCCAGGTGCTGTCCCCGGTCCTGTTGCGGGTTCCAGGACAGCGAGCCCAGCCCCTGCCGCAGCCAGAACCCCTGGGCCAGCGGGTCGCGCGGGTCGCGGCCGGGCGCGTCCATCCGGTTGGTACGCAGCACCACCGGCCCGGATCCGAGCACCGTCTGCGCCACCTCGGTGTAGCGGATGCCCGCCAGGTACGCGGCGACCTCGTCGGGCGCGGCGACGCCGATGAACGCGGGCGTGTTCGCCGAGCTCGCGGACAGCCGCAGTGTGGTCGTGCCGACCCGCACGTACGGGACGTCGCGCTGCAGCAGCGCGTCGAGGTCGGGCACGACCAGCACCCGGTTCGGGTCCTTCGGCGGGGCGATCGTGGCGTGGAACGCCCCGTCGGGGCTGTCGTGGCCGGACAGCCAGGCGGCGCCGCCACCCGCCGCGAGCGCGGGCACCGCGACGAGCAGGGCCAGCAGACCGACGACAACACGAACAGCGCGCATCGGGTGTCCTCCCAGGGCTCGCCGGTGGGGCGGCGAGGCTCTCCGCGCGCCGGCGATCGAGGCGCGCTCTCCCGGGACAACGCGGCCGGGCGCCCGGCAGATGCGGGCACCCGGCCGATGACGACCGTGCGGATTACTGGCGCACCGGCTCCTTGCGGGTACGCGCGAACGCCAGACCGGCGAGGATCAGCGCCAGCACGCCGACGACCAGGCCCGCCACCCCGAGCCAGTCCGTGCCGCCGCCCTTGGTGTCGCCGACGGCGAGCGTGTTGTCCGTCGCCGGGGTCGCCGCCGCGCCGGCCGCCGCGGGCACCAGCTTCAGCACCGGGGCGGGGCTCTCCGGCTCGCCGCCGTCGTTGGCCGGCGGGTCGATCCAGCGCACCACCGTGCCGTCGGAGTAGGTCTGCAGCGCTTTGAAGACCATCTGGTCGACCTTGGGCAGCGGGCCCAGCGACACCGGGAACTCCTGGAACTGGCCGGGCTTGACCCCCGCGTCGGTCGAGGTCGCGGTCCAGGTCAGCGTGGAGACGACCTCGCTGATCGGGCTGCCGTGCACCTCGATCGGGGTGGCCAGCTTGCGCTTGGCCACGGCCACCGTCCAGCCGGGCACCGGCATCGTGGTGACCGACGCGACCGGGGCGTCCTCCGGCAGGTACACCTCGACCTTGGTGGTGTTCGTGTCGTCGGACTCGTTCGGCACCCGAAACGCCACGCGGGCGTAGCCGCCCTGCACGGCCTCCGACGGGTTGACCGTGACGTGGGCCGATGCGGGCACGGCGACGGCCAGCAGGCCGAGCACCGTCATCGCGACCACACCGAACCGGCGCGTCATCTTCATGCCTGGACCTTTCGTACGGCTCGGAATCCGAGCGCTATGAGATCGGCACCGTCGCGGTGACCGAATCCTGGTCGATCTCGGAGAGGCGAAGGGTGAAGCGCAGCTGCCAGTCTCCGGGCGTGGGCAGGGTGACCTGCCCGCTGGCGTGGTTGTCGGTGAGCTTGAGCAGCGGGAACGTGATCGGTTCGAGGCCCGCCGAGGGCAGCGCCGCGGTGGCCTTCCACTCGACCACCGGCAGCGGCGAGCCGTCGGCCTTGTACGCGTACAGGTGCACCGCGTTGTCGCCGAGCTTGGCCGGGTCGACCTCCACCTGCAGCGTGTACAGCGAGCTGGTCAGGGTCGAGGAGTAGATGACCGGCTGGGCGGGCAGCTGCGCGGTCTCCTGCGCGGTGCGGGCCGGGGTGGTCTGCGTCAGCGCGCCGGTCACCGCCAGCACCACGGCCGCGATGGCCAGCTCCGTGGTGACGACCCGGCGCAGCGGGCGCGGGTTGTCGGCGGCCCCGTTGTTGGTCCACCGCCGGGCGAAGAACGCGGCGACGAGGATCAGGCCCACCAGCACGATCTTCGCGATCATGAGCTGCCCGTACGTCGTGTCGACCAGCGCCTGCGGGGTGCCGATCTGGATCAGCCCGGACACGACGCCGGCCAGCAGCACGGTCGACACGGCCAGCGCCGCCCAGCGCGACCAGATCGGCAGGATCGCGCCCAGCTCGCGGTTGTCGGCCTGGCGCAGCAGGAAGCAGGCGAGCATGAGCAGGCCGCCGAGCCATACCGCCGCCCCGGCCAGGTGCAGCGCGTCGACGACCACGGACACGGCGGGCACCGGCGACGCGGCCGGGTGCCCGGCCAGCGGCCAGGTCAGCGCGGCCCCGGCGGCGACGGCGAGCAGCAGCACCCGGTCCACGATGCCGTCGCGCCCGGCCAGCAGCGGGCGCACCAGGATCGCGGCGACCGCCAGCAGCGCCAGCCGCACCAGCAGCGCGATGCCGTACTGGCTGCCCAGCACGTCGGCGAGGTCGCCGCCGGTGACCCCGGTCAGGCTGCTGCCGGACGTGTACGGGGCCTGCAGGTAAAGGCCCGCGAGGGTGACCAGCGCTACGACGCCGAAGCCGGTCCACATGACCCGGCGCGGCCCGCGCTGGCTGAGCCGGGCCGGCCACAGCAGCGCCAGCACCAGCACCGGCCCGACCAGCAGCACGAGTCCGCCGTACCCGATGGCTTTGGCGATCGCGATCAGGTTGCGGATCGTGGTGTCGACCTTCTCCTCGGGCAGCGCCGTGGGGGTCGCCGAGGGCGCGCCGACCGAGAACGTGAACCCGCCCGGGATCGGGTGGCTGTCCGCCGAGATCACCCGGTAGCTGACCAGGTAGGTGCCCTTGGGGGCGTCCTCGCGCAGCCCGATGCTCAGCACGTTGCCGTCGACCGTGGGCTTGCCGCGGTCGGCCCGCTGCCCGTCCGGCCCGATGATCCGGATCTTGTCGGCGACCGGGGACACCGGCTCGCTGAACGTCAGCGTCACGTCCCGGGGCGCCTCGGGCACCACCGACCCGGCGGGCGGGCTGGTGCGCAGCAGCGCCGCGTGGGCGTACGCCGGGGACGCGGGCAGCAGCGTCAGCGCCAGGAACGCCACCGCCGCGAGCAGCGCCCGCACCCGCCGCCCGCCCTTGATCATCGGACTTGCCTGGCACACGTGCGTATCTTGACCACTCATTCGCACACCTGCCGGGCAAGTCGAGTGATCATGGGGCGCGGGGGCGCGGAGGGGCGCAGTCATGTGACTCACGGGGCGACCGTAACGGGGCGGGCGGGTTCGCGCGAGACGGTCGTCGTGCGGCTGAGCGCCCACAGGAGTCCGGCCTGCACCAGCGCGGCGGCGTGGCCGATCTCGTGAGCCAGCGCGGTCACGCCCTCGGCGACATCGAAGGCGCTGGTCATGATCAGGCAGGCGGCCAGCACGAAGGCGACCGGCACGAACGCGCGGGCCCGGTCCGGCCGCCACGCGGCCAGCGCGAAACCGACCGCGAGCGCGATGTCGAACGAGGCCGCCTCCCGGCCGGTGTGCAGGTCGCCGCCGCCCGCGAACAGCACCGGCAGCGCCAGCAGCACCTGCACCACGGCGGTCGCCCCGAGCGCGATCCGCAGGATCTGCCGCCGCCCCTCGGCCTGCCGCCGGGCGGCCCGCTCCGCGCCGTGCCGCTCGGCCGCGACCGCGGCGAGGATCGGGACGGTCAGGTCGGGCACCGCGACCGCCTGCACCCGCACCGCCCGGGTGAGCTGCTCGGCGGCCCGTGACCAGGCGCGGCAGTCCGCGCACCCGGCCAGGTGCCGATCGAGCGCGTCCGCCGCGAGTCCGGCCTGCGCGGCCCAGGCGCCGGCCTCGCCGTCCAGCCGCGCGGACAGCCCGACGCGCATCTCGTCGCAGTTCGTCATGGGCGGGTAGTCGCCGCGCGGGGCCGTTCAGTTCCCGCCGGTGTCCCAGGACACGCGTGCCGTCACCGCCCGGTGTGAGCCGGACCGGCGGTTAGGCTTGCTCCCCGTGCCCCCCGTGCCACGAGACGACACGCTCCCGGACGACGGTGTCCCCGTCGCCCGCGGTGGCGGGCGCGCGGAGCCGGTCCCGGCCACGGTTGTCCCCCAGCCGCCGGGCGGCCGGCCGGCCGGCGACGGGCGAGCCGTCCAGCGCGGGCAGGATTCGCGGACGGCTGCCCCCCGCCAGGCCGAGCCGCTCGACGGTGCGCCGGACCCGGCCACCGAATGGGCGCTGGCGGCCCGCACCGGGGACCCGGTGGCGCAGGCCGCGTTCGTCCGGTCCACCCAGGCCGAGGTGTGGCGCTTCGTGGCCGCCCTGGTCGACCCGGGCAGCGCGGACGACCTCACCCAGGAGACGTACCTGCGGGCGTTCCGGGCGCTGCCCGCGTTCGAGGGCCGTTCCACGGTGCGCACCTGGCTGCTCGGCATCGCCCGCCGCACCTGCGCCGACCATCTGCGTACGGTGGTAAGGCAGCGCCGGCTGGGCGTCCGCCTGGCCGCACAGGTGCTGGTCAGCGGGCCGCACCCGGACCCGGCGGGCCAGGTCGGGGCGGCGCAGCTGCTCGACCGGCTGTCCCCGGAGCGCCGGGAGGCGTTCGTGCTGACCCAGCTGCTGGGGCTGTCGTACGAGCAGGCGGCCGCGGTGCAGGAGGTGCCGGTCGGCACGATCCGGTCCCGGGTCGCGCGTGCCCGCGCCGAACTGGTGGACGACGTCGTTAGCGCCTTAGCCGCCTGAGGCGGTCGCGCGGGGGCGAAGGAGGAGAACGATGGACGAGCGCACCGGCTGGAGCAGGGCCCAGCCGTGGGTGAGCCTGGTGGTCAGGCTCGGTCTGGCCGGGATCTTCCTGGTCGCGGGCGGGCTCAAGGTCACCGACCTGGCCGCCAACGGCCGCGCCGTGAACGCGTACCAGATCATGTCGTATGACGCCGCGATGGTCGTCGGCGCGATCCAGCCCTTCGTGGAGATCGTCGTCGGCCTGCTGCTCCTGCTCGGCCTCGCCACCCGGCTGGCGGCGTGGCTGTCGGCGGGCATGATGGTCGCCTTCATCGCGGGCATCAGCTCGGCCTGGGCCCGCGGCCTGAACATCGACTGCGGGTGCTTCAGCAAGGGCGGCCAGCTGCCGCCCGGGGTGACGCCCAACTATCTTCCGGAGATCTTCCGGGATGTGGCCTTCCTCGCGATGGCCATCTTTTTGATCATCTACCCGGTCAGCCGTTTCTCCCTCGACGCACGACTGGACCGACCGTTCTCCGCCGGGCTCCCGGCGGATGACGACGTGCTGGAGGAAGAAAGTGAATCGAGCGAGCACACCGCACCGCGCCGCGAGCGCGCCTGACCGCGGTGCGGTGCAGGCATGAGCAGCAGGAAGGACCAGAACGCGGCGGCCCGGATGGTGCGGGACCAGATCGCCAAGGAGCAGCGGCGCAAGCGCACCATGTGGATCTCCATCGCCGCGGTGTCGGCACTGGTCATCGCGGGCCTGATCGGCTGGGGCATCTACGCGGGCTCCAAGACGACGGACTTCACCGCCCCGCGGGGCGCGAACGCCGCCGGCAACGGCATCGTCACCGGCAGCGGGCCGGTCGTCGTCGACGAGTACGTCGACTACCTCTGCCCGCACTGCAAGAGCTTCCACGACGAGGCCGCCGCCTCGATCGCGCAGCTCGCCGCCGATGGCAAGATCACCCTGGTGACGCACCCGGTGGCGTACCTCGACGGCGCGTCCACCAACCGGTACTCGACCCGCTCGTCGGCCGCCGCGGGCTGCGCCGCCGAGTACGGCAAGTTCACCGAGTTCTCGGACGTGCTGTTCGACAACCAGCCCGCCGAGGGCGGCGCCGGACCCACCGACGACGATCTGATCGTGCTCGGCCGGCAGGCCGGGCTCGGCGACGACTTCGCCCAGTGCGTACGCGACAAGCGCTTCCTCACCTGGACCAACCACGTCAGTGAGGAAGCCGGCCGGGCCGGGGTCACCGGCACCCCGACCGTCCTGGTCAACGGCAAGCCCACCCAGGCGAGCGCGGCGCAGATCGCCGCCGCGGTCGCCGCCGCCGGCGGAGCCACCCCGTCGGCGAGCTGACCTGAGCAGGAGCAGATGACACCCCTCACGGCACGGCGGGTGGGCGCGGTCCTCGGGACCGCGCTCACCCTGCTGTTCACCCTCGCCTCCCCCGCGGCCGCGCACGGGGCCGACGCCCCCGACGCCACGAACTACCGCACCGCCATCACGGGAACACCCGATCTGCCCGGCCTCGAAGTGATCACGATCGAGGCCGGCGCGCGGCTGCAGCTGAGCAACCACAGCGGCAAGCCGGTCGAGGTCCTGGGCTACAGCAACGAGCCTTACCTGGAGGTACGCCCCGACGGGGTGTACGAGAACATCCACTCCCCCGCCACGTACCTCAACATCACCATCGCGCACGTGGACCCGCCCGCGCACGCCGACCCGACGGTGCCCCCGGAGTGGCGCAAGGTCAGCGACGAGCCGGTGTACCGCTGGCACGACCAGCGCGCCATCTGGACCGAACCGGCCGAGCCGCCCGCCGTGGCCGCCGCGCCGGGCCAGCCACACCGCATCCGCGAGTGGACCGTGCCGATGCGCACCGAGGTGACCCCGTTGCAGGTCACCGGCACTCTCGACTGGGTGCCGCCACCGAATCCGGTGACCTGGTGGATCGCCGCCGTCGCCGGTGCTCTCGCCGTCGCCCTGCTCGGCCTGGTCCGCGGCCGCTCCCGCGCGATCACCGTCGTGTTGTCCGTCGCCGCCATCGCCGCCGGGGTGCTCGCGCTCGCGTACGCGGTCGGGCGCGAGATCGACGCCGGCAACCACGCGCTCGGGCCGATCCTGCTGGAACTGCTCACGGTGCAGCTGTGGGCCGTGGTCAGCGCCCTGGCCGCGATCGCCGCGGGGGCGTACTCGCTGTCCCGCCGTGCCGCGGGCGACTTCGCGCTGGCGCTGGGCGCGGCCGCGGTCGGGCTGTTCGCGGGCATGGTCAACGCGGCGGTGTTCCATCGCTCGATCGCCCCGATCCCGTGGGGCGACACCACGGCCCGGGTCATCGTCGCCACCGTCATCGCCCTCGGCGTGGGCGTCGCCGCGGCCGGCATGCTCCGCCTGCGCGGCACCACCTCCGGCAGCGCGGCAGACCCGGCTCACGGCACTGTGCCGACCCCGCAGGACGTCAGCCCGCCGGCGGCCGACACCAACCCGGCAGCGCCCGCCTGACCCCCGGGTGGCGGATCGCCGCCTGATCCCCGGTCGAACTGGTCCGCGCGTCTGGTCTGAGGTCAGCTTTTCGGTCGGCTATCCCCCCGAACAGGAATCGGGGACAGCGACAGCGTGGCGAGCGCGCTAAGTTGCGCCCTCAGCAGTCGACCTGGGGGTAGTTGCATGCAGCTCATGCTGTGCTGGTTTGCCCATGGCGCGGTGTCCGATGAGGCGCATTCGCAGCGTGCGGCCCGGTTCACGCAGGCGCTCGACGGGCTCGTGCCGGCATCATGGACGCGGCACGACCTCGGTGGCGAGGACTGGGGCGTCACCGTCCTGCACCCTGCCGACCAGGGAGCGTTCCGGTGGCCGACGGTGGAGACCGCCGGTCCGGTCACCGCGGTCTCCCTCGGCATCCCCGTCGGGGTCGACGCCGACGGCGGCCCGGCGGCGCTGGCCGAGCGGCTGCTGGCCGCCGAGGACGTGCACCGTGCCGTGGTGCCGCCGTTCGGCCTGCTGGCGCTCGACACCGACCGGTTCAGCCTGCAGCAGGACTGGCTCGGCATGGCCCGGGTGTTCACCGGCACCGCCGACGGGGTCACCGCCTACTGCACCCGGCCCGGACTGCTCGCCACGTTCCTGCACGGGAAGCCGCAGCCTGACCTGGCCGGCTGGACCTCGTACACCGTCTGCGGGCACTTCGGCGGGGACCTGTCCCCGGTGGCCGGGACCCGGCAGCTGCGCCCGGGCGAGCGGGCGACCGGTCGACGCCTCCCCGGCGGTGGCTGGCATCTCGACAGCGAGCTCCGGTACGCGGTCGACGACGTGGTCGCCGAAGGGCTCGCCGGCCAGGGCCGCCCCGTCGCGGAGCAGCTCGACCGGGCCGCCGACGCGCTCACCCGCGTCGCCGCCGGCGTGCCCCGGCTCTACGCCGACCAGATCACCCTCGGCCTGTCCGGCGGCAAGGACTCCCGCCTGATCGCCGCCACGCTGGTCGCGGCCGATCGCCTTCCCCGCTTCCTCACCTACCAGGACACCGCGGCCGAGGGGCGGGTGGCGCAGCAGCTGGTGCAGCTGCTGCGCGACCGGCGCGGCCTCGATCCCGAACACGTGCTCCGGCTTGCCGGGGCCCCCGCGAAGGTGCTGAACACCGGCCTGCGCGAGCGCGCCCGATACCTGCGCGACCGCTACGACCACCAGTTTCCGTCCAGCTACCTGACCCGCCCGGCCGACTCGCCGCTGCCGCCCGAGCGGATGAGCCCCGCCACGTACACCGGCGCGGCCGGCGAACTGGCCGTCGGCTACTGGTATCCGGCGGCCGCCGGCCCGACGGTCACGCCCCGCCAGGCGGGCATGGGCAAGCTGCTCGCCGGCGCACCCGCGGCGGCCATAGCGCCGGCCGTGTTCGCCGCCGAACGGGACCGGATCGAAGGCATCTTCCAGCACGCCGAGGCGATGGGCGTACGCGGGCTGCACCTGCTCGACTACCTCTACCTCGTGGAACGGATGCGCCGCTGGTCCACCTCCGCGTACACCACCGGCATGATCACTCCATTCCTGGCGCCGGGCTTCGTCGCCACCACGTTCGCGCTGACCCCGGAACAGAAGCGCGAGCGGCTGCTGCACACCGGCATCATCGCCCGGCTGGTGCCGGAGTGGGCGGACATCCCCTTCGTCAGCCTCCACACCGGGCGGTCCACGGCCACCCGTGTCTGGGAGGGCGACGGCGTGGCGGCGGTGAGCGACCTCCTGGACACCGCAGGCGGCACGCTCGCCGGGCTCATGCACAAACCGGCAGTCGAGAAGGCGCTGCGCAGCTTGCGGCTGGGTGGTCGCCCGGACGCGCGCATCCTGCAGCAGTTCACCTCGCTGGCGGTCGCCGCCGAAGCCCTGGAGCCGGAGACCATGCTCCCGGCCACCGGCAGCACCTACGCCCGGGTCACCGCGCGGCCGGCGCCGTTCGGACCCGAGAGCGCCCCGGTGCGCCTGCTGCGCCGGATCCGGCACACCAGGTTCGGCAACCGCGTCTGGACCACGGTCCGCCAGCAGGTGCGCGGGCACTGACGCCCGGCGGCGGGTCCCGGTGGCGTCAGGCCACCGGGACCGCGAATCCGTACGGCAGTTCCAGCCGGTGCCGGGCCAGCAGTTCGGTGTCGGACAGCAGCTCGCGGGTCGGCCCGTCCGCCACGATCCGGCCGCCGTCCAGGATCACCGAGCGCGGGCACAGCTGCAGCGCGTACGGCAGGTCGTGGGTGACCATCAGCAGCGTCACGTCCAGCCCCAGCACGATCTCGGCCAGCTCGCGCCGCGCCTGCGGGTCCAGGTTGGACGACGGCTCGTCCATGACCAGCAGGTCGGGTCGCATCGCGAGCACCGTGGCGACGGCGACCCGGCGGCGCTGGCCCAGCGACAGGTGGTGCGGGGCGCGGTCCTTGACGTCGCCCATGCCGACCGCGGCCAGCGCCTCGTCGACCCGCGCCGACAGCTCCGCGCCACGCAGGCCCAGGTTCGCCGGGCCGAACGCCACGTCCTCGCCGACCGTCGGCAGGAACAGCTGGTCGTCCGGGTCCTGGAAGACCAGGCCGACGCGGCGGCGGATCTCGGCCAGGCCGGGCCGGTCCTTCGGGTCGACGGTGCGGTCGCCGACCGACACCGAGCCGGACGAGCCGGTCAGGCCGGACGCGGGCAGGATGCCGTTGAGGTGCAGCACCAGCGTCGTCTTGCCGGCGCCGTTCGGGCCGAGCAGGGCGACCCGCTCACCCGGCTCGATGCGCAGGCTGACGCCGTGCAGCGCCTGGTGGCCGTCGGGGTAGGCGTATCGCACGTCGTCGAGCAGCAGCGCGGTCATACCAGGAACCTATCCGCCAGCAGGACCACGACGGCGAGCGCGGGCACCACGGCCCCGATCGCCCACTGCCGCGCGGTGGCCACGCTGCCCTCGTGCAGGGCCGCGGGCAGCCGCCCGGTGTACCCGCGCGAGCGCATGGCCAGGAACACCCGCTCGCCGCGTTCGAACGCGCGCAGGAACAGCGTGCCGAGCCCGGCGGCGAAGCCGCGCACCTGCCACAGGAAACGCGGGTCGTCGAGCCGGGACAGCCGGGCGATGCGCATCCGCCGCGCCTCGTCGGCGAGCACGTCCAGGTAACGCAGCATGAACAGGGCGATCTGGGTGATCGCCTGCGGGGTGCGCAGCCGGTCCAGGCCGACCAGCACGTCGCGGGCCGGGGTCGTGCCGGCCAGCAGCAGCGCGATGAGCACGCCGAGCGTGCCCTTGACCAGGATGTTCCAGCCGGCCCACAGGCCCTCGACGGCCACCGACAGCCCGAGCACGTCGGTGCGGGGCCCGGCGGCGAAGAACGGCAGCAGCACCGCGGTCGCCACGAACGGCAGCTCGATGAGGCTGCGCCGGGCCAGCCACCCGGCGGGGATCCGGGCCAGCACCGCGAGCGCCGCGACGATCAGCGCGTACGCCCCGAAGGCGGGCAGCAGCTCGCGCGGCGTCGCCACCACCACGACGGTGAACAGCACCGACGCGGCGATCTTGACCTCGGGCGCGAAGTGGTGCACGGACGAGTGCCCGTGCACGTACATCGGATGGGTGTGCCCCGCGCCCACGGCTACTTCTCCGCGGCCACGGGGGCGGGGGCCTGCTCCGCCGCGGCTGCCGCGTGCCGGCGGCGGCGCGCGGCCCAGAAGATCGCCAGGCCGACCGCGAAGGTCAGCGCGACGCCGATCAGGCCGGCCAGGCCGGTCGCGTTGTCGATCCCCTTGATGCCGTAGTCGGCCAGGAACGAGCCGCCCAGCTCGTGGTCGGTCGCCTGCTGCGCGATGCAGCTGCCGCCGGTGATCACGCCGTCGGCGTCGACGGTGCAGCCCGCCAGGGTGGTCGCGTCCAGGCCGTCCGGGGACCCCGACGCCAGGTAGCTGACCCCGCCGGCCAGCGCCGCGGCGACGGCCAGGCCGCCGAGCAGGAAGACCTTGGTGGGTACGCCGCCCGGCGCGGGCCGCTCCAGGCGGGAACCGCGCAGCGCGTACACCAGGTCGGGGCGCACCTTCGCCACCGTGGTGACCGCGGCGGCCGCGATGAGGCCCTCGCCGACGCCGATCAGCGCGTGCACGCCGGCCATGGTGGCCGAGATCTGCCCGTAGCCGATGGTCAGCGGCACGTCGCCGCCGAGCACGAACTGCAGCACGAAGCCCTGCGAGGCGAGCACGACGGAGACGATCGAGGCTCCGAAGACGGCCAGGCCGACGCCCGCCGCGGTACGCGGGAGCAGCTTCAGCAGCGCGACCAGCGCCAGGTAGCCGACGGCGGTGCCGAGCAGCGCCATGTTGGAGATGTTGAGGCCGAGCGCGCTGATGCCGCCGTCGGCGAAGACCAGCGCCTGCACGATCAGGACCACCGAGACGCACAGCGCGCCGACCCACGGGCCGACCAGCGCCGCGGCCAGCGCGCCGCCGAGCAGGTGCCCGCTGACGCCGGGCAGCACCGGGAAGTTGAGCATCTGCACCGCGAAGATGAACGCGGCGACCAGGCCGGCCATGGGGGCCAGCCGCTCGTTGAGGTCCTGGCGAGCGCGGCCCAGGCAGAGGGCCAGCAGCCCCACGGCGACCACGCCGTACGCCAGCGAGACGGGCCCGCCGATGATGCCGTTGGAGATGTGCATCGCGATATTCACTCAGCCAGCCTAGGGTTGTTGCAAAAGACTTGCAATAAGGTTGCGTCGGTCCTGCCCTCACCTGCGCAGGCAGACGGCACGGATAGGGTGGCCGGTGTGACGGAGAACGTACGACTCTCGCCCGGCGACGCCGCCCCCGACTTCAGCCTGCCCACCGCCGACGGCGGCACGCTCCACCTGTCCGGCCTGCGCGGCAAGAAGGTCGTCCTGTACGCCTACCCGGCCGCGATGACCCCCGGCTGCACCACCCAGGCCTGCGACTTCCGCGACTCGCTCGCCTCGCTCACCGCCAAGGGCTACGCCGTCGTCGGCATCTCCCCCGACGCGCCCGCGAAGCTGGCCAAGTTCGTCGAGCGCGACGCGATCACCTTCCCGCTCGTCAGCGACCAGGACAAGGCCGTGCTCACCAGCTACGGCGCGTTCGGCGAGAAGAAGAACTACGGCAAGGTCGTGCAGGGCGTCATCCGGTCCACCTTCGTCATCGACGAGAAGGGCCACATCGAGCACGCCTTCTACAACGTCAAGGCCACCGGCCACGTCGCCAAACTCCGCCGGGATCTCAAACTCGACTGACGGGCCGAACCGCTACACTGCGGTTCGGTTCAGCGGGAGTGGCGTAACGGCAGCCGCGCCAGGTTTAGGTCCTGGTGTCCGAGAGGACGTGGGGGTTCGAGTCCCCCCTCCCGCACCATCGTTCAGAGGCCGAGCATGCGCAGGTGGTCGGCGGCGACGCGCTTCGGGACGCACATGCGCCAGGCGTCGGTGATCAGCTCGTGCAGTTCGTCCTCGTCGAGGGCGGCCATCCTCGCCTGCACCCAGTGGTAGCGCAGGTCGGACTCGCGGGGCAGGAAGAACTTGTCCGGCTCGGCGGCCACCAGCGCGTCGCGGGCCTCCTTCGGATAGCCGAAGCCGAGTTCCGTCTCGTCGGCGGACAGCGCCGCGAACACGATCCGCCCCACCCGGAACTTGACCCGGTCGCGCACCAGTGCCTCGTACGCCCGGGGTAGCGACAGCGCGACCTGCCGCACCTGTTCCACCGTGACCATTCGCGCCTCCCGTGCCGCCGGCCGCGACGCCTTTAGCGTTGGCCCGACGCCGCGTCCACCAGTCTGCCCCTCACCGGTGACATTCCCGACCACACGGCCGGGAACGGGCGTGTTCTATTGACACATTTAACGGTGTTCCGAAAGGCTCCTTGCGCGAGTCCTTCGACACCCTGGAGGGGCAGTGAGGAAACTTCGAGTCATGGCGGTGTGCCTCGGCATGGTCGGCGCGATCGCGCTGGTCGTGCCGGCGAGCGCGAAACCCGTTGGTGACGGCGATCGGGCCAGGAACCCGCTCGACGTGTATGTCGGCGAGCTCGATCAGAGCCAGCTGGAACAGTTCCGCAGGCTCGGCATCGACAACGAGGAGTTGCGGACCGCGCAGTTGCCCGGCGGCAAGGTGAAGGTCGAGGCGGTGCTCTCCGAAGTGGAGGCGTCGCGGCTGGCCGGTCGCGGTGTGCCGCTGTCGGTGAAGATGATCCGCGGCCAGAAGGCCTCGGACGCGCTGCGCAAGCAGGCGCTGGCGGGCAACGTGGTGTACCGGCCGTACAGCGGGCCGGGCGGCCTGCGCGAGGAGCTGGAGAAGATCGCGGCGGAGCACCCGTCGATCACCAAGCTGCTGACGATCGGGCACACGGTGCAGGGCAAGCCCATCCGGGGCATCAAGCTGAGCCTGGGCGCCCGGGTGCTGCCCGACGGGCTCAAGCCGTCGGTGGTCTACGGCGCGGCGCAGCACGCCCGCGAGTGGATCACGCCGGAGATGGTGCGCCGGCTGCTGCACCACTACCTCGACGGCTACGGCACGAACGCCGAGCTGACCAACCTGATCAAGACCCGTGAGCTGTACTTCTTCCCCGTGGTGAACCCGGACGGCTACGACTTCACGTTCACCGAGGGCAACCGGTTGTGGCGCAAGAACCTCCGGGACAACAACGGCGACGGGCAGATCACGGCGGGCGACGGCGTCGACCCGAACCGCAACTACGCCTTCAAGTGGGGTTACGACAACGAGGGTTCCTCACCTGACCCGTCCAGTGAGACCTACCGGGGCAGCGGCCCGAACTCGGAGCCGGAGAGCAAGGCGCTCGACTCGTTCTTCAAGCGGGTGCGCCCGGACTACTACATCAACTACCACTCGGCCGCGGAGCTGCTGCTCTACGGCACGGGCTGGCAGGTCAGCACGCCGACCCCGGACGACACCATCTACACGGCGCTGGCCGGTGACGACGCGAACCCGGCGGTGCCCGGCTACGACCCGGACATCTCGGCCGAGCTGTACACCACCAACGGCGACGTCGACTCGCACATGCAGGCCAGGTACGGCACGCTGGGCTTCACGCCCGAGATGACCACCTGCGAGACGGTGTCGAACTCCATTCCGGACGACGAGTGGCTGGCCGAGGACTGCGCGAGCGGCTTCAACTTCCCGGACGACGAGGAGCTGATCCAGGCCGAGTTCGCCAAGAACATCCCGTTCGCGCTGTCGCTGGCCAAGTCGGCGGCGCGGCCGGACGACCCGGTGTCCGTGCTGGGCCACGTCACCCCGCACTTCGTGACCGATAACTTCGACGTGTCGTACGGCCGCAGCCAGGCCGTCGCCGCGACGATCCGCCGGTCGCTGAAGAACGTGAAGGTGCACTGGAAGATCAACGGCGGGGCGACGAAGTCCGGCTCGGTGAAGGAGTGGAAGGGCGGCGAGCGCTACGGCGCCGAGAACGACGACTACTACGCCGAGTTCCGCGGCACGGTGACCGGGCAGAAGCCCGGTGACCAGGTCGAGGTGTGGTTCAGCGGGTTCTCCGTGACGCCGGGGCGCACCGGTGCGGTGACCAGCGACCACTTCACCTACCGGGTGCACGACGACATCGGCGGCAAGGTGCTGATCCTCGCCGCGGAGGACGTGACGGGCGTCAGCCCGGCCCAGGGTGTGACCACGGCGAAGTACGCCGCGGACTACGCCGCGTCGCTGACCGCGGCCGGCTACTCCAGCGACGTGTACGACTTCGACGTGATGGGCCGCAAGGCTCCGCACCACCTGGGTGTGCTGTCGCACTACAAGGCGATCGTGTGGGAGACCGGCGACGACATCATCCTGCGGTCCACCGGGCAGCCCGGCGGCACCGCCGCGAAGGCCGCGCTCGACATCGAGCTGGCCGTGCGCGACTACCTGAACGAGGGCGGCAAGCTGCTGCTCACGGGCCAGAACGCGCTGTTCGCGCAGTCGGCCGACGGGTCGTACTTCTACCACCCGGACGCGCCGGCGCAGCCGGAGTGCACCGTGCGGGCGTACCCGTGCCTGCCGCTGCTGAACGACTTCATGCAGTACTACCTCGGCGCGTACACCTACGTCAGCGACGGCGGCACCGACCCGGACGGCGAGCCGTACGACGTCGGCGGCAACGCGGGCGCGTTCAGCGGGTTCTCGGGCACGCTCAACGAGGCCGGCTCGGCGGGCAACCAGACACACAGCGCGTCGTTCCTGACCACGTCGAGCTTCCTGCCCCCGGCGCAGTTCCCGCAGTTCAACAGCTCGTCCCCGGTGGACTGGCTGCGCCCGGGAGCGGCCCCGTTCGACCCGCGCACCGGTGACTGGTACCTCTACAGCGACCGGGCTGACGTGTCGTACAAGCGGCTGACCCGGACCGTGGACCTGACCGGGAAGACCTCGGGCGAGCTGCGGTTCTGGTCGTCGTACGACACCGAGCCGAACTGGGACTTCATGTTCGTGGAGGCGCACCCGGTCGGGTCGGACGAATGGACCACGCTGCCCGACACCACCGGGCACACCACCCAGGTGACGGGTGACAGCTGCGCGAGCGGCTGGTCCGACCTGCACCCGTTCGTGGCCCACTACCAGGGCGCGGACTGCTCGCCGACGGGCACCTCGGGCGCCTGGCACGCACTGACCGGTCCCTCCGGGGGCTGGACGGAGCTGGCCTTCGACCTGACCGCGTACGCGGGCAAGCAGGTGGAGATCTCGATCTCGTACGCGTCCGACTGGGGCACGCAGGGCCTCGGCGTGTTCCTCGACGACGTGACGGTCAGCGCCGACGGCGCGCCGCTCGCGACGACCTCGTTCGAGGACGGCCTGGGCGGTTTCACCGTCGCCGCCGCGCCGGACGGCTCGCCGGCCGGCAGCAACACCTGGGTGCGCAGCCAGCAGGCGTTCGAGGAGGGGTCGATCGTGGTCACCCGTGACACGGTCTTCACCGGCTTCGGCGCCGAGGGCCTGACCCCGGCGGAGCGCGACGACCTGGTCAAGCGCTCGATGAAGCACCTGCTCGGGTACTGATCCCGCAGGCGCGGAGTTAAGAAGGGCACCTTCTACAACGCATAGCGTTGTGAAGGTGCCCTTCCTTTGCTCGGGGGTGGGCTTCATAAGATCGGGATCATGCGCTTCGAGCTGGACCCCGAGCTGACCGACGCCGTACGCGAGCAGATCGTCACGCTGTGGACCGACGCGTCGAACGCGGGCGGGTCGATCGGCTTCGTGGGACAGGTGACCCGCGGCGACGTCGAGCCGGTCGCGCGGGCGGCGTTCGACGGGATCGCGGCCGGGATCGACCGGCTGCTGGTCGGCTACGACGAGGACGGTGCCGTCGCGGCCATGCTGATCCTGGTGAGCCAGCGCTTCGCGCTGTCCGAGCACTGGCGCACCGTGGGCCGGGTGATGGTGCACCCGCGCCGCCAGGGCCGGGGCGAGGGCGCGGCCCTGATGCGCGAGGGCGAGCGGATCGGCCGCGCGATGGGCCTGGCGGGCCTGCAGATCACGGTGCGCGGCGGCATGGGCCTGGAGCGCTTCTACGGACCGCTCGGTTACCGGGAGGTCGGCCGCCTGCCGGGCGCGCTGCGGGTGGCCCCGGGCGACGACCGCGACGAGGTCCTGATGTGGCTGGACCTCAGCTGAGCTCGGCGCGGAAGCGGTCCAGCACCTCGACCTCGTCGCCGACGGCGATCTCGCCGAGCGTGTCGGGGATCAGGTTGGCACCGAAGAGCAGGTGCTGGTCGACGTTGCGGTAGCGGGCCAGGGTGCGCAGCGGTTCGCGGCCGCGTTCGCCGGTCTCCTGGTCGGTGGTGGTGACCACGCAGCGGCCGCACGGCTTGGCGACCCGGAACACCAGCGCGCCGAGGCGCAGCCGCCGGCCCAGCCACTCGTCCTCGGCGAACGGCGGCGCGCCGTCGACGACCACGTTGGGCCGGAACCGGGCCATCGGCAGCGGGCCCTCGTCGGAGCCCGACTCGGCGATCCAGTCGTTGAGCCGGTCCAGCGAGGCGGTGCTTGCCAGCAGCAGCGGGTAGCCGTCGGCGAAGGAGACCCGGTCGGTGGGCAGCGAGTACTCGGGTTCGACCGGGCGGCGGCTCGCCGGGTCGTCCATCCAGACCAGCCGCACGTCACGGCCGAGTTCCTTGCTGAGCAGCGCGTCGGCGTCCGGCCCGGCCGGGGTCGCGGCCATGGTGATGCGGCCCCACAGCACGGAGGTCACCGCCGGGTCGGGCGCGGGCTGCGGGACGAGCAGCGGCACCGAGCCGGGGAAGGACAGCTCCAGGCCGGTGCCGGCGGGCGTCGCGCGCAGCAGCGCGAGGCGGGCGACGTCGCGCTGGGTGATCTGGTCGCCGTCCGCGTCGATGATCATCCAGCGCCGGTCGCCGGCCAGGCCCCAGGGCTCGACGACGGCCCGGTCGTGGTCGATCCGGCGGCAACCCTTGATCGGGTACGTGTGCAGCGCGCTCACTCGCATGACGCGACGCTATCAGCGCGTCCGGCGACCGGGCGGTCCTCTGTCGCGAGCGCGTCCGGCGCCGCCCCGTCAGCGCCAGGCCGCCCCGATGCCGTCGCCCGGATACCAGTGCTCCTTCGGCTGCTCGCGGAAGGCCAGGAAGCGGCGGCCGGTCTTCTCCGCGTGCTTGAGCAGCACGGTGGTGATGGTGACGTTGTCGGTGAGCAGCAGCGCCCGCTCGGACAGGTGCGGCTCGACGGCGCTGAACTCGCGCTGCTCATGCCCGGCGCTGTGGTCGCTGTCGTGCAGGAACATGTCGACCGGGCGGTCCATGGCGTTCAGCGTCGCGATGGAGTCGCCGATGACCAGGTCCACCACGCTCGCCCAGGGCTCGGCCTTGGCCAGGTAGCCGGCCTCGGGGTTGATGTCCAGGGAGGTGACCCGGCCCGGGTGGCCCTCGGCGACGTTGCGCAGCAGGGCGGCGGCCAGCACGCAGGTGCCCAGGCCCTTGTCCACGCCGGTCTCCACCACGTGCCGCGGCTTGCGCGCCCGGACCAGGGCATACCAGCCGACCCGGCGGGCGTAGCGGACCTGCTTGTCGGCCAGGCCCCGGCGGGCGGAGCGGGCGGTGGTCTGCTCGATGTGCGTACGCAGCACCGTGTCGGACTCGATCTCGGCCATCCAGCCGCGCACGTCGGCGACGGGCGCCTCGGCGACGATGCTGACGAACCAGGCGAGGTGCTCGCGGTTCAGCGGAGTCAGGTCGTAGGTGTAGTTGTGGTGCTCGCGGGAGGTCACCAGCCAGCGCGCGGACTGCCGGATCACCTTGGCGTCGTGCCGGGCGACCCGGGCCAGCCGCTTGGGCAGGGCGGCGAGCGGGGCCAGCGCGGTGCGCGACACGGCACGCCTGAGCCGAGTCTTGCGGTCGGTCATGGGCGCACCTTCCACGGCGAACATGAATGCGTGTGCGAGTTCTATCATGTCCGGCCGCCCCGCGGACAGACCCGAGATTGTCTCTGAATGAAATTTTGCATACAGTGTCGCTGTGAATGTGGTGCCAACAACCGATGCGCCGACCGGGGCCGCCGCTGACGTGCGCTCGCTCGTGCAGGGCGCCCGCCTGACGCCCACCCAGCGCCGCATCGCCCGCGAACTCGTGCACCACGCCGACACCGTCGCCTACCTGTCCGCCGCCGAGGTCGCCGAGCTGGCCCAGGTGAGCCAGCCGTCGGTGACCCGGTTCGCGATGGCGCTCGGCTTCGACGGCTACCCGGCGCTGCGCCGCCGCCTGCGGGAACTCACCGCCGGGCCGCGCGCCGGCAGCGCCGCCGACGGCGACAACGACCTGCAGCGCGCCGTACGCGACGAGATGGCCAACCTGAACCGGCTCGCCGACCACCTCGCCGACCCGGCCGCCGTGCACGCCGCCGCGGGGCTGCTGGCCGCCAGCCGCCCGCTGCCCGTGGTCGGCCTGCGCGCCGCCGCCCCGCTCGCGGGCTACTTCGGCTACTTCGCCGCAAAGATCCACCCCGAGGTGCGGGTGCTGGACACCGGCGGCAGCCTGCTCGCCGAACGGCTCGAGCAGGCCGCCGACTCCGGCGCGCGGGCCGTGCTCGCGTACGCGCTGCCGCGATACCCCCGGGAGTTGCGCGACGCGCTCGCCGAGGCCCGCGCCCTGGGCCTGAAGATCGTCGTGGTGACCGACTCCCCGGTCAGCCCGGCCACCGACCTCGCCGACGTGACGCTCACCGCCGCGGTCGGCTCCCAGCTCGTGTTCGACCTGCACACCGCCCCCATGGTGCTGACCATGGTGCTGCTGCAGGCCATCAGCGACGTCGACCCGGCCGCCACCCAGCGCCGGCTCGAACACTTCGAGAGCTCGGCCACCCGCCGCAGCGTCTTCATGGAATAGGGGAAGCGATGGAGCAGATCATCCGTGCCGCGACCGGCGCCACCCGCACCGCGTTGGGCTGGCAGCAGGAGGCGGCGATCCGCATGCTGTGCAACAACCTCGACCCGGACGTCGCCGAGCGCCCCCAGGACCTGGTGGTGTACGGCGGCACCGGCAAGGCGGCCCGCGACTGGCCCAGCTTCCACGCGCTGATCCGCACCCTGACCACGCTCAAGGACGACGAGACCATGCTCGTCCAGTCCGGCCGCCCGGTCGGCGTGTTCCGCACCCACGAGTGGGCCCCGCGCGTGCTGCTGGCCAACTCCAACCTGGTCGGCGACTGGGCCACCTGGCCCGAGTTCCGCCGCCTGGAGCAGCTCGGCCTGACCATGTACGGCCAGATGACCGCCGGCTCCTGGATCTACATCGGCACCCAGGGCATCCTGCAGGGCACCTACGAGACCTTCGCGGCCGTCGCCGCCAAGAAGTTCGGCGACACGCTCGCCGGCACGCTGACGCTGACCGGCGGCTGCGGCGGCATGGGCGGCGCGCAGCCGCTCGCCGTCACCATGAACGGCGGCGCCTGCCTGATCGTCGACGTCGACAAGACCCGCCTGGACCGCCGGGTGCAGACCCGCTACCTCGACGTGGTCGCCGACTCCCTCGACCACGGCATCGAGCTGGCCCTGGCCGCCAAGCGCGACCGCACGCCGCTGTCCGTCGGCGTCGTCGGCAACGCCGCGACCATCTTCCCGGAGCTGCTGCGCCGCGGGGTCGCGGTCGACATCGTGACCGACCAGACCAGCGCCCACGACCCGCTGTCGTACCTGCCCGAGGGCGTGTCGATGGAGCAGTGGCAGACCTTCGCGGCCGACAAGCCGGAGGAGTTCACCGAGCGGGCCCGCGCCAGCATGGCCAAGCACGTCGAGGCCATGGTCGGCTTCCTGGACGCGGGCGCCGAGGTGTTCGACTACGGCAACTCGATCCGCGGCGAGGCCCAGCTCGGCGGGTACGACCGGGCGTTCGCGTTCCCCGGCTTCGTGCCCGCGTACATCCGGCCGCTGTTCGAGGAGGGCAAGGGGCCCTTCCGCTGGGCCGCGCTGTCCGGCGACCCGGCCGACATCGCCGCCACCGACCGGGCCGTGCTCGACCTGTTCCCCGAGAACGAGTCGCTGTCGCGCTGGATCAAGATGGCGCAGGAGAAGGTCGCCTTCCAGGGCCTGCCCGCCCGGATCTGCTGGCTCGGCTACGGCGAGCGGGACAAGGCCGGCGTCCGGTTCAACGAGATGGTCGCCGACGGCACCCTGAAGGCCCCGATCGTCATCGGCCGCGACCACCTCGACTGCGGCAGCGTCGCCTCGCCGTACCGGGAGACCGAGGCGATGCTCGACGGCTCCGACGCGATCGCCGACTGGCCGCTGCTCAACGCCCTGGTCAACACCGCCTCCGGCGCGTCGTGGGTGTCCATCCACCACGGCGGCGGCGTCGGCATCGGCCGCTCCATCCACGCCGGCCAGGTCACCGTCGCCGACGGCACCGCCCTGGCCGCCCAGAAGATCGAGCGCGTCCTGACCAACGACCCCGGCATGGGTGTCATCCGCCACGTCGACGCCGGCTACGACCACGCCGCCTCCGTCGCCACCGAACGCGGCGTCCGCATCCCGATGCGTGAGTCATGAGCGAGCTCTGCACTTTCGCGGAAACCGCGCGAATGCCGCACTCGATTCGCGCAGTTTCCCCGAAACTGCACTTCGGGGTGCGGGTCGGCGTGGGGGTGGCGGGATGAGTGCGTTCGCGGAGTTGTGGGCGCAGCTGGCGCCGGTGGGGCGGGACGCGGGGAGTGGCGGGTATCTGCGGTACGCGTTCGGGGCGGCGGAGATGGCGCTACGGGGCTGGTTCGTGGAGCAGGCCAAGGCGCGGGATCTGGTGATCGAGGAGGACGGGAACGGCAACATCTTCGCGTGGTGGGGCGATCCCGCCACGGGGAACGCCGTCCTGACCGGCTCGCATCTGGACTCGGTGCCGCACGGCGGGGCGTACGACGGGCCGCTCGGTGTGGTCAGCGCCCTGCTCGCGATCGACGAGCTGCGGGCGCGGGGCGTCACCCCGGCCCGGCCGATCGGCGTCGCGGTGTTCGCCGAGGAGGAGGGCTCCCGGTTCGGGCTGGCCTGCCTCGGCTCGCGCCTGCTCGCCGGGCTCGTCGACCCGGCCGCCGCGGCGGCGCTGACCGACCGCGACGGCGTCACCCTGGACACGGCCATGCGTTCCACGCTGGGCGCGGGCCCGGCCGGGGCGCGCCCCGACCTGCTGGGCCGGATCGGCTGCTACATCGAGCTGCACGTCGAGCAGGGCCGCGCCCTGGTCGACCTGGACCGCCCCGTCGCCGTGGCCAGCGCGATCTGGCCGCACGGCCGCTGGCGGCTGGACTTCACCGGCGAGGCCAACCACGCCGGCACCACGCTGATGGCCGATCGCCGCGACCCGATGCTGACCTTCGCCGCGACCGTCCTGGCCGCCAACGACGAGGCCAGAAGGCTCGGCGCGCACGCCACCATCGGCCGCGTCCAGGTCTACCCGAACGCCACCAACGCCATCCCCGGCAAGGTCAGCGCCTGGCTCGACGCCCGCGCCGACTCCCCCGACACGATGGAACAGGTCGTCGCCGGCGTACACCTGCAGGCCCAGAATCGTGCCCTGGCCGACAGCACCAAGGTCACCCTGACCGCCGAGTCCGTCTCCCCGGAGACGGAGTTCCACCTCGGCCTGCGCGACCGCCTGGCGAAACTGCTCGACGACGCGCCGGTCCTGCCCACCGGAGCGGGCCACGACGCGGGCGTCCTGAGCGCCTTCGTCCCCACCGCCATGCTCTTCGTCCGCAACCCGACCGGCATCTCCCACTCCCCCGCCGAACACGCGCCCGATGCCGACTGCGAATCCGGCATCCAGGCCCTCGCCACCGCCCTCCAGGACCTCGCGTGCTGATCCACTGCCAGTACGCCTGGCTCCCCGACGGCATCTACCCCGACGTGGTCCTGGAGATCCACGAATCCCGCCTGACCCGCATCACCCGCCCCCAAGATCGCGACGATCTTGCGCGAACTGTTGCCGAGATACCCGATTCGGGCGTGTCGTCCCCACAGTCCGCGCAAGATCGCCGCCGCGAGGCGGGGACGGGCCGCGGGGGCGGGGTGGTTTATCGGGCTGGGTTGACCATGCCGGGGTTCGCCGATGCGCACTCGCACGCGTTTCACCGGGCGTTGCGGGGGCGGACCCACGGGGACCGGGGGTCGTTCTGGACCTGGCGGGAGCAGATGTACCGGGTTGCGGCGGCGCTGGATCCGGACTCGTACTACCGGCTGGCGCGGGGTGTTTACGGGGAGATGGCGCTGGGCGGCGTCACGTCCGTGGGTGAGTTCCACTACCTGCATCACGGGCCGGGTGGGACGCCTTACGCCGACCCGAACGCGATGAGTCACGCGTTGATCTCCGCTGCTCAGGACGCGGGGTTGCGGATCACGTTGCTGGACACGCTCTACCTGACCGCGTCCGTGGACGGTAAGCCGCTCGAAGGGCCTCAGTTGCGGTTCGGGGACGGGGATGCGCTGCGGTGGGCGGATCGGGTGGATGCGCTGCCCGATGCGCCGCACCTGGTGGTCGGGGCGGCGATCCATTCGGTGCGGGCGGTGCCGTTGCCGCAGATGGCGACCGTGGCGGCGTGGGCGGCCGGGCGGCCGCTGCACGCGCACGTGTCCGAGCAGCGGGCCGAGAACGAGGCGTGCCTGGCCGAGCACGGGCGTACGCCGACGGAGGTGCTGGCGGACTTCGGGGCGGTGCACGAGACGTTCACGGCGGTGCACGCCACGCATCTGACGCACCGGGACATGGCGCTGCTGTCGGACTCGTACGCCTGCTTCTGCCCGACGACCGAGCGCGATCTCGGCGACGGCATCGGGCCGGCGCGCGCCCTGGCCGACGCGGGCACCCGGCTGACCTTGGGCAGCGACAGCCACGCGGTCATAGACTTCTTCGAGGAGTCACGGGCCCTGGAGCTGCACGAACGCCTCGCCACCGAGCAGCGCGGCCACTTCACGGCGGCCGAGCTGCGGGCCGCGGCGACGGCGGCGGGGCACACCAGCCTGGGTTGGCCGGATGCCGGGCGCATCGAGGTCGGGGCGCGGGCCGACCTGGTGACCGTGGCCCTGGACAGCCCGCGCACCGCGGGGATCGACCCCGAGGGCGTGCTGTTCGCGGCGAGCGCCGCCGACGTCACCCACGTGCTGGCCGACGGCCGGGAGATCGTCCGGGACGGGCGGCACGTCGCCGTCGACGTGGCCCGCGAGCTGCAGGAGGCGATCACGTGTCTCTTCTGATCACCAACATCGGCGAGCTGACCACGAACGATCCTGAGCTGGGCCTGCTGCGCGACGCGGCGATCGTGGTCGGCGAGCGGGTCGAGTGGGTCGGCCCGGCTTCGGCCGCGCCGGCCGCCGACGAGCGCCTCGACGTACGCGGGGCGGCGGTGCTGCCCGGCTTCGTGGACAGCCACAGCCATCTGGTGTTCGCCGGGGACCGCGCACCGGAGTTCGCGGCCCGGATGGCCGGGGAGCCGTACACCGGGGGCGGTATCCGCACCACGGTCGCCGCGACCCGTGCCGCCACCGACGACGAGCTGCGCGCCAACGTGGCCCGCCTGGTCGGCGAGGCGCTGCGGCAGGGCACCACCACCATCGAGATCAAGAGTGGGTACGGCCTCAGCACGCCCGACGAGGCCCGCTCGGTGCGCATCGCCCGCGAGTTCACCGACGAGGTCACCTTCCTCGGCGCGCACGTGAAACCCGCCGACACCCCCGACGGCTACGTGGACCTGGTCACCGGCCCGATGCTGGACGCCTGCGCGCCGTACGCGGGCTGGGTCGACGTCTTCTGCGAACGCGGCGCGTTCGACGTCGAGGAGTCACGCCGGGTCCTCAAGGCGGGCATCGCCGCCGGGCTGCGCCCCCGCATCCACGCCAACCAGCTCACCATGGGCGGCGGCGTACAGCTCGCCGTCGAACTCGACTGCGCCAGCGCCGACCACTGCACCCACCTGTCCGAGGCGGACGTCGACGCCCTCGCGAACTCGAACACCGTCGCGACCCTGCTCCCCGGTGCGGAGTTCTCCACCCGCGCACCCTGGCCCGACGCGCGCCGCCTGCTCGCCGCCGGAGTCACCGTCGCACTCGCCTCGGACTGCAACCCCGGCTCCTCGTACACCTCCTCCATGCCCTTCTGCATCGCCCTCGCGGTCCGGGACATGAAGATGACCCCCACCGAGGCCGTCTGGGCCGCGACGGCAGGCGGCGCCCGCGCCCTGCGCCGCCCCGACCTCGGCCACCTCGCCCCCGGCGCGTCCGCGGACCTGATCGTCCTCGACGCCCCCTCTCACCTGCACCTGGCCTACCGGCCCGGCGTGCCGTTGATCAGCTCCGTAGCAAGGAAGGGCACCCTCCAATCGCTTTGCGTAGCGGAAGGGCACCTTCTTAACGCCTCGGGGCCGCACCATCCGGAATCTCCGCACAAGGGAGTGCTCTCATGACCGTCATCGTCGAACCCACCGGCATCGCCCCCGGCGACGTCGCCGCGGTGGCCCGCGCCGACGCGCAGGTGTCCATCAGCGACGCCGCCATCGCCGCGATGCAGGCCAGCCGCGCCATCGTCGATGACATCGAGCGCGACGGCCGCCCCGTGTACGGCGTCTCCACCGGCTTCGGGGCGCTCGCCAACACGTTCATCGCCCCCGAGCGCCGCGCCGAGCTGCAGCACGCGCTGATCCGCTCGCACGCCGCCGGCGTCGGCGCGCCCATGCCCCGCGAGGTGGTGCGGGCCATGATGCTGCTGCGGGTGCGCTCGCTGGCACTGGGCCACTCCGGCGTACGCCCGCTCGTCGCCCAGGCGCTCGTCGACCTGCTCAACCACGACATCACCCCGTGGGTGCCCGAGCACGGCTCGCTCGGCGCGTCCGGCGACCTCGCCCCGCTCGCCCACTGCGCGCTGGTGCTGATGGGCGAAGGCTGGGTGCTCGGCAAGGACGGCGCGCGCGTCGCCGCCGAGGACGCCCTGCACGCCGCCGGGCTCACCGGGATCTCGCTGTCCTCCAAGGAGGGCCTGGCGCTGATCAACGGCACCGACGGCATGCTCGCCATGCTGCTGCTGGCCTGCGACGACCTGGGCCACCTGTGCACCATCGCCGACGTGACCGCGGCCCTGTCGATCGAGGCCATGCTCGGCACCGACCGGCCGTTCCACCCGTCGATCCACGAGATCCGCCCGCACCCGGGCCAGGGCGCGAGCGCCGCCAACATGTACAAGCTGCTCCAGCAGTCCTCGATCATGGACAGCCACCGGGACGACCTGGAGCACGCGGTCCAGGACGCGTACTCGATGCGCTGCGCCCCGCAGGTCGCCGGCGCGGCCCGGGACACCCTCGACTTCGCCCGCACCGTCGCCGCCCGGGAGCTGGTCAGCCTCGCCGACAACCCGGTCGTGCTGCCCGACGGCCGGGTCGAGTCGACCGGCAACTTCCACGGCGCGCCGCTCGGCTTCGCCGCCGACTTCCTCGCCATCGCCGCCGCCGAGATCGGCTCGATCAGCGAGCGCCGCGTCGACCGGCTGCTCGACATGACCCGCTCGCGGGACCTGCCGCCGTTCCTGAGCCCCGACGCGGGCGTCAACTCCGGCCTGATGATCGCGCAGTACACCGCGGCCGGCATCGTCGCCGAGAACCGGCGGCTCGCCTCACCGGCCAGCGTCGACACCATCCCGACCTCGGGTATGCAGGAGGACCACGTCAGCATGGGCTGGGCCGCGGCGAAGAAGCTGCGGGTCGTCCTGGACAACCTGACCAGCCTGCTCGCGGTGGAACTGCTGGCAGCGGTACGCGGCCTGCAGCTGCGCGCCCCGCTGACCCCGTCCCCGGCCGGCCGGGTCGCCATCGAGCAGCTGACCCCGCTCATCGGCACCCCCGGCCCCGACGTCTTCATGGCCCCGATCCTGGAACAGGTCCGCGCCGCCGTCTCCGGCCCCGACCTCCTCACCGCCATCAAAGCCGAGGTAGGCCCCCTCGCCTAACACCCCACCCCGCCCCACCCCGCCCCGCGCGGCGCGCGCGGCGCGGCGCGGCGCGGCGCGGCGGCGATCTTGCGTGAACTGTGGGTACGACACGCCCGAATCGGGCAAGTCGACCCCCGTTCGCGCAAGATCGTCGCGATCATGGAGCCGGTGGGGGTGATGATCGCTGGTTAAGGTCCTGCCCCGAAACAGCGATCATCAACCGCGCCAGGATCCACACCACGCTGCGCCGAGCCATGCCCGCCGAGCGGAGCCGAGCCATGCCCGCGGAGCCGAGCCATGCCGCGCGATGCCGCGCCGACCCGAGCTGTGGCCCGGAACCGCCGGGGCCGTGCTGGTCAGGAGATGTGTTCGGGGCGGATGCCGCGGCCGACCAGGCGGGCCGGGAGGGCTTGTAGGGCCGGGAAGCGCTGGAAGAGTTTCAGCGCGCCGGGGGCCTTGATCGGGGCGTCGGCGCGGAGCACGGCGCCGACCAGGCGGCTCTGGGCGATCCGCTGGGCGCGCTGGGTCACCCGGGTCGGGAACATGCGGCGCTTGCGGACCAGGTCCAAGTCCTCCGTACGCAACCGGCCGGCTCTGAGTCTCGACCCGAGCAGCCGGGCCGTGGCCACAGCGTCCTGCACCGCGAGATTGACCCCGACCCCGCCCACGGGGCTCATCGCATGGGCCGCGTCGCCGATGCACAGCGCGCCGGGCACATGCCACGTCTCCAACCGATTTACCTGCACGGTGAGCAGGTGCAGCTGGTCCCACGAACTGATCTCGCCGACCCGGTGCGCCACCATCGGCGCGAGCCCGGCCACCCGCCGGCGGAACCCGTCCAGCCCTTCGGCCTGCAGCCGCGCGTACCCGCCCTTCGGGATGACGTACCCGCACTGGTAGTAGTCGTGCCGGTCGATCATGATGAGGATCGCGCCCGGCCCGACCCGCCCGAGCAGCCCTTCCGGATCGCCCGGCTCCCGGGACATCCGGAACCACAGCACGTCCATCGGCGCACCGAAGTCCACCGGCACCAGCCCCAGCTTCTCCCGGATCACCGAGGAGCGCCCGTCGCAGGCCACCGTCAGCTCCGCGTACACCCGCACCGCGCCTCCGTCCGGACCGACCGCCGCGACACCGGTCACCCGCCCGTTGGAATCCCGCAGCACGTCCACCGCCTCGGTCGAACGCAGCAACGTGAACCCGGGCAGCTTCGCGGCCTCGGCGGCGAGCAGGTCCAGAAAGTCCCACTGCGGCAGGATCAGCAGGTAGTTGTGCGGCTTCGGCAACCGGGTGAAGTCGCCGACCCGGTACGTGCCGTCGTCGAACGACACGGCCACCCCCGGCTCACGCCGCCCCGGCAGCGAGGCGATCGCCTCCCCGAGCCCCAGCTCATCCAGCACGTCCAGCGTGGACGGATGAATCGTGTCGCCCCGGAAGTCCCGAAAGAAGTCGGCGTGCTTCTCCAACAGCACGACCTCGACCCCTTGCCGAGCCAGCAGAAACGCCAGCATCAACCCCGCCGGCCCACTCCCCACGACACAAACCCGCGCCCTCAACTCCCGCTCCGCCACACCCCGCTCCTCATGATCACGACGATCTTGCACGAACTGTTGGGGATATGCCCGGTTCGAGTGTGTCGTACCCACACTCCACGCAAGATCGCCGCTTCGAAGGGGGTGGGCGGGGTCAGGAGAGGTTTTTGGCGATTACGGCGGCGAGGGCTCGGAAGGCTTTGCCGCGGTGGCTGATGGCGTCCTTTTCGGCGGGTGCCAGTTCGGCGTTGGTGCGGGTGTTGCCGTCGGCGACGAAGATCGGGTCGTAGCCGAAGCCGCCCTCACCGCGGGGGGCGCGCAGCAGGCGGCCTGTCATCTTGCCGCTGACCAGGTGCTCGCGGCCGTTCGGGGAGGTGCCGCCGCCGCCGGGGAGCACCAGGGCTGCCGCGCAGACGAAGGCCGCGCCGCGGTGCTCGTCGGGCACGTCGCCGATCTGCGCCAGCACCAGGTCCAGGTTGGCCCGGTCGTCACCGTGCTTGCCGGACCAGCGGGCGCTGAACACCCCGGGCATGCCGCTGAGCGCGTCCACGGCCAGGCCGGAGTCGTCGGCGACGGTCGGCAGGCCGGTGTGCTTGACGCCCTCGCGCGCCTTCAGCAGCGCGTTCTCCGCGAAGGTCAGCCCGGTCTCGGGGACCTCGACGTACGGCGGGACGTCGTCGAGCCCGACCAGCTCGACCTTCAGCAGCTCCGGCGAGCCGGCCAGGATGCGGCGCAGCTCGTCGAGCTTCTTCACGTTGCGGGTGGCGAGCAGCAGCTTCACCGGCGGAACACCTCCAGCAGGCCGGCCGCGTCCAGCGTGGGCAGGCCCAGCGTCTGGCGCTGCAGCGTGGTCAGCGTCTCGCAGCCGGCCACGCCCAGGTCGAGCAGGGCGTTGAGCTGCTTGCGGTCGAAGACGCCGTCCTCGCCCGTGCCCTGCACCTCGACGAAGTCGCCGGTGCCGGTGCAGACCACGTTCATGTCGACGACGGCCGTCACGTCCTCTTCGTAGCACAGGTCCAGGCGCGGCTCACCGGCGATGATGCCGACGCTGACCGCCGCGACCGAGCGGTGCAGCGTGGTCTCCACGGTCTGCTTGCGGGTCAGCATGTTCTTGGCGGCCAGCCAGCTCACCGCGTCGTGCAGGGCCACGTACGAGCCGGTGATCGCGGCGGTGCGGGTGCCGCCGTCGGCCTGCAGCACGTCGCAGTCGATGACGATGGAGTTCTCGCCCAGCGCCTTGAGGTTGATGCAGGCCCGCAGCGCGCGGCCGATCAGGCGGGAGATCTCGTGGGTACGCCCGCCGATCTTGCCCTTGACGCTCTCCCGGTCGGACCGGGTCGTCGTGGCGCGCGGCAGCATCGAGTACTCGGCGGTGACCCAGCCCTGGCCGGTGCCCTTGCGCCAGCGCGGCACGCCCTCGGTGACGCTCGCGGTGCACAGCACCCGCGTGTTGCCGAACTCCACCAGCACGGAGCCCTCGGGATGCATGCTCCAGTTCCGGGTCAAGGTGACCGGTCGAAGCTGGTCGGGCGCACGCCCGTCAGGTCTCGTCATGCCCGTTCCTCGCTGCGCTCGTCACCGGCAGCCCCGGGCCCCATGATTCGCTCGCTGCGCTCGCTCATGCGCCCACCCTATGGGGTCAAACTTCGTACCGGGCACCGGGGCGGACGATCTCGACGGGTCCGGCGAACGTGGCGGCGGCGTTGTTCAGCGTCTCCGCCTCCGAGCCCCACGCGGTCACCAGATGCGTCAGCAGCAGCCGGCGTACCCCCGCCTTGGTGGCGATCTCGCCCGCCTCGCCGCCGGTCAGGTGCAGGTCCGGTGGGTTGTCGACGCCGTCGAGGTAGCTCGCCTCGCACAGGAACAGGTCGGCGCCCTGGGCCAGCCGCAGCAACGCGTCGCAGCCCGCGGTGTCGCCCGAGTACGCCAGCACCCGCCCCTCGTGCTCCAGGCGCACCCCGTACGTCTCCACGGGATGGTTGACCCGGTCCACACTGACCTGGAACGGTCCGATCGGGAAGCTGCCCGGCTGCAGCGCGTAGAACGTGTAGACGTCGTCCAGCGGACCCTCGTCCAGGCTGTACGCGGTCGCGATGCGCTCCGGCGCGCCCGCAGGCGCGTACACCGGGATCGGCGGGTACGGCCCGTCCGGGGCGTACCGGCGCACCACCACGTACGAGCAGGCGTCCAGCATGTGGTCGCAGTGCAGGTGGCTGAGCAGGATCGCGTCGACCGACTTCAGGCTCGCGTAGCGCTGCAGCGCCGACAGCGAGCCGGTGCCGAAGTCCAGCAGCAGCCGGAACCCGTCCGCCTCCACCAGGTACGCCGAACAGGCCGACTCCGGCCCAGGGAAGCTGCCCGCGCAGCCCAAGACGGTCAATCTCATGCCCGCGCTCCCGCAGGGTCCAGCGCGGATCCGAGGAACCGCTTCGCCAGCCGGTCGAAGATCTCCTGATCACCGGTGCACAGCAGCTCGTGCGCAGGAGCCGGGGCGTCGTCCGGGCGCACCAGGTCGCGCTCCACGAGGACACGATAGACGTCGCGTGCCGTCTCGTCCGCGCTCGACACCAGGGTCACCTGATCCCCCATCACGAGGCTGATCACACCGGTGAGCAGCGGATAGTGCGTGCAACCCAGCACCAGCGTGTCCACCTGGGCCCGCTGTAGCGGCTCCAGGTAGGCGCTGGCGAGGCCGAGCAGCGCCCGGCCGGACGTCACTCCCCGCTCCACCAGCCCGACGAACTGCGGGCAGGCCGCCGCGGTGACCGCGATGTGCGGCGCGGCGGCGAACGAGTCCTGATACGCCCCTGAGTTGATCGTAGCCGTGGTGCCGATGACTCCGACCCTGCCGTTGCGCGTGGCGGCGACGGCACGTCGCACGGCGGGGCGGATGACCTCCACGACCGGCACCCGGTAACGCTCGCGCGCGTCGTGCAGGCAGGCGGCGGAGGCGGTGTTGCAGGCGATGACCAGCATCTTCGCGCCGCGCTCGACCAGGCTGTCCAGGCAGGCCAGGGCGTACGAGCGCACGTCGGCGATGGGTTTGGGCCCGTACGGCACGTGTGCGGTGTCGGCCATGTAGACGACCCGTTCATGAGGCAACTGGTCGAGGATGGCTCGGGCGACCGTCAGCCCCCCGACCCCCGAGTCGAAGATGCCGATCGGCGCGTCCGTCACGCTGCGCAGCCTACTTGGCCAACCCCCCTTCCGGGGAACGGTCCGTTCCGAGATGTCGCGAACGTGACACGGTAATCAGCCTGCCGTTACGGACGGTCGCCGGAAACCGTTGCACTCAGTGCACGGCCCGATCAACGGGCAGGTCAGGCAGAGGATTGGCGAGCACAGTGCGTACTGAGTCGAACTCCGAGCGCGACGCCGACGGCGTCCTCGCCACCGCGGTCCCGGCCGGCACTACCGGCAACCCCCCAGGCACGGCCAGTGACGAGCACGCCGGGATGCCGTCGGCGCGCACCGCACCCGACGACGCCGGTACCCCGGGCCGCGTGCGCACCGCCGTGACGTCGCGGTTCCGGCTGCCCGGCGAGGACGACCCCGCCCCGCGTACCGGCCGCCTGCTGGGCCTGTGCGTCTGGGCCGCCGCACTCGGCTTCCTCGGGCTGATCCCCGGCGGCCGCCTCGCCGTCGCCCTGGCCATGAACCTCGACGTGCCCAGCTGGTACGCCCCCACCGCCCTCACCATCGGCGTGCTCGGCGTGGCCGCGATCGCCGCCGGCTTCGCCGCGATCCACCGCTACCGCCTCCCCCTCATCCTCTTCACCATCTCCACCGTCCTCCTCCTGGCCAACATCACCCTCGCCTACACCACGCTGCTCTGAGAGCACACACGCAAGAGCCCCGACCGGACGACCGGTCGGGGCTCTGCCGTTGTCCGGGCTTCACGCCCAGAGCTGGCCTTCGAGGGCGGTTTCGGCGTCGTTGAGGGTGCCGGTGTAGGCGCCGGTGGAGAGGTACTTCCAGCCGGCGTCGGCGACCAGGAACGCCACGTCGGCGCCGCGGCCGTTCTTGGCGGCCTCGTGGGCGACGGCCAGCGCCGCGTGGGCGACGGCGCCGGTGGAGAAGCCGACGAACAGGCCTTCGACCTCGACGAGCTGGCGGGTGCGCAGCACGGCGTCCCGGGTGCCGACGGAGAAGCGCCGGGTCAGGACCGAGGCGTCGTACAGCTCGGGCACGTAGCCCTCGTCGATGTTGCGCAGGCCGTACACCAGCTCGCCGTAGCGGGGCTCCGCCGCGATGATCTGGATGTCGGGGTTCTTCTCCCGCAGGTAGCGGCCGGTGCCCATGAGCGTGCCGGTGGTGCCCAGGCCTGCCACGAAGTGGGTCAGCGTGGGCAGGTCGCGCAGCAGCTCCGGGCCGGTGGTCTCGTAGTGGGCGCGGGCGTTGGCCTCGTTGCCGTACTGGTACAGCATGATCCAGTCGGGGTGCTCGGCCGCGATCTGCTTGGCGGTCGCCACCGCCTGGTTCGAGCCGCCCGCCGCCGGCGAGAAGATGATCTCCGCGCCGTACATGCGCAGCAGCTGGATGCGCTCGGTGGAGACGTTCTCCGGCATCACGCAGACCAGCCGGTACCCCCGCAGCTTGGCCACCATGGCCAGCGAGATCCCGGTGTTGCCGCTGGTCGGCTCCAGGATCGTCGCGCCGGGGCGCAGCCGCCCGTCGGCCTCGGCCGCGCGCACCATGTACATGGCCGCCCGGTCCTTGACGCTGCCGGTCGGGTTGCGGTCCTCCAGCTTGGCCCACAGCCGCACCGGCGGCGCGCCCTCGGGCACGGCCGGGCTCAACCGGGGCAGCCCGATCAGCGGCGTGTCCCCGCAGACGTCGAGCAGTGAGTCAAAACGCGCCATTGTCAGCTCCGTTCGCGCGAGCCGCCTGCGACATCCTCGCGTGAGACCGCGGGCCGGGCACGCCGGGCGGCGCTACGGACAGCGCCGGTGACCGGCCCGACCGGTCCGCCGGCACGGCGGATCGGCGAGGACGGCGCACCGGCGCTGCTGCCCACGGTTCGCGAGATCGTCGCGGACGGGAGAGGTCAGCGGCCGAGGACGGCGGCCGCGGCGGCGAGGCCGAACGCGCCACCGGCGACGGCCGGCAGGATGGTGACCGTGTCGCCGTCACTGATCTTGGCGTCGAGCGAGCCGAGGAAGCGCACGTCCTCGTCGTTGACGTAGATGTTCACGAAGCGGTGCAGGCCGCCCTCGGGCGTGATCAGCCGGCCGCGCAGGCCCGGGTACGTGCCGTCGAGGTTGGTGAGCAGCTCGGCGAGGTTGTCCCCGGCGCCGGCGACGGCCTTGGCGCCGCCGGTGTAGGAGCGCAGGATGGTGGGGATGCGAACGTCGATGGCCATGGCAGAGAACTCCTGTAAGAAGAATTAGTCGTATGGGCGGTCGGTCGGGACTGGCGTCGGGTCAGCTCAGCGCTGACACTCGTAGTCCACCGCCGCCGGGCTCTGCCCGAACATGAACGACTGCACGGCGTGCGGGTCGCCGCTCTCCTCGTAGCTCCGCATGGCGTCCATACTCTCACCAACGAGCTGGACCGGCTCTTCGGACACCTGCCCGTCCACGATGCGGAACGAGCGGATCTCCGCCGTCCGCTCATCGCGGGTCGAGACGAGAAGGTAGTGGGCGTTCGGTTCGCCCGCGTAGGAGATGTCGGTCCGCGAGGGGTACGGCTCCGTCGCCGTGTGCGAGTGGTAGATCACCACCGGCTCCTCGTCGAGGTCGTCCATCTCCCGCCACACGCGCAGCTGCTCCGTCGAGTCGAAGCGGTAGAACGTGGTCGAACGCTCGGCGTTCTCCATCGGGATGTGCCGCTGGGGAGCGTCCGAACCCACGGGACCGGCCACGACGCCGCAGGCCTCGTCCGGGTGGTCCCGGCGGGCGTGGGCGACGATCGCCTCGATGATCTCCCTGTGGATGGTCAGCACGGCGACCAGCCTACCGATCCCGGGCCGCCGGATGACAGCCCTGTGATCCGCGCCATGACAGGAAGCGTCACCTCCGGAACTCGGCTCCGATGATCGCCTCCAGGAGGGACTCCTGGAGGTAGCCGAGGTACGAGTACACGCTGAGCTGGAACACCCGGGCCGAGCCGGCGTCCTGCTCCAGCGCCTCCTCCAGCTCGTACTCCACCACCGTGTCGTCGGTCAGCTCCAGCCGGATGCCGAGCGCGAGCCGGGCGTCGTTGATCGCGCGCAGCCACGCCTCGGCGGACTCCCGGTCCAGGCGCACCTCGCCCTTGCCCGCCTCGGGCAGCCCGGCCAGCACCGCGCCGGCCTGGTCGATCTTGGCGGTCTTCAGGTCGCCCTCGGTGAAGCGCCGGAACTCCGCGGAGTTCTTCACGTCCTCGGGGTACACGTCGGGGAAGAGCCGCTCGACCACGGGGTCCTCGCGATCGAAGCCGTCGGTCAGCAGACCGACGACTTCTTCGGCGACCTTGCGCAGTACCCGTACCTCGTCCTCGCGAAAGTCCGCCACGCATTCCGCGCCGACTCTGCGGAAGATCGTCATGCGCGCTCGCTCACTGTCTGTCGACCGTGGCCCACAGGCCGTACGTATGCAGCCTGCTGGCGTCGTGCTCCATGCGCTCGCGGGCGCCCGCCGACACGACGGCACGGCCCTTCTGGTGCACGTCGAGCATCAGCAGTTCGGCCTTGTCCCTGCTGTAACCGAAGAGCTGCTGGAAAACCCAGGTCACGTAGCTCATCAGGTTCACCGGATCGTTGTGCACGATGGTGACCCAGGGTCGGGCGAATTCCGACGCTTCGTCTATGTCCGGTTTATCAACCGGAACTGTCTGTGGGGCGGCGGTCACGTCCCCCATCCTACGAGTTGATTCGGGCAACACACAGGCACGCGGAAGTGCCGTCCTGCGGAGCATTCCCCGATCTTGCGGGAAGCGCCCGCGGCCAGGCCACGCACCCAGCTCACGGGGGACACCGGCGCAAGATCGGGCGAGGCCATAGGGTGTGGGGATGTTTGCCGGTGCGCCGAGTCTGCTGACGGACCACTACGAGCTGACCATGATCAGCGCCGCCCTGCGCGACGGCACGGCGCATCGCCGCAGCGTCTTCGAGGTGTTCGCGCGGCGGCTGCCGGTGGGCCGGCGCTACGGCGTGGTCGCCGGCACCGGGCGCCTGCTGGAGCTGCTCGCGGCGTTCAGATTTCACCCGGACGAGGTCGCCTTCCTGCGGGACAGGGGCGTCGTCGACGAGCAGACCGCAGCCTGGCTGGCCGACTACCGCTTCCAGGGCGACCTCGACGGCTACGCCGAGGGCGAGCTGTTCTTCCCCGGCTCGCCGATCATGACGGTGAGCGGCACCTTCGCCGAGTGCGTGGTGCTGGAGACGCTGATCCTGTCGGTGCTCAACCACGACTGCGCGATCGCCGCGGCCGCGGCCCGCATGGTCACCGCGGCCCGGGGCCGCCCGCTGATCGAGATGGGCTCGCGCCGGGCCCACGAGGAGGCCGCCGTGGCCTCCGCCCGCGCCGCCTACCTGGCCGGCTTCGCGTCGACCTCGAACCTGGCCGCGGGCCTGCGCTACGGCATCCCGACCGCGGGCACCGCCGCACACGCCTTCACGCTGCTGCACGACGACGAGAAGGCCGCCTTCGCCTCGCAGGTCGCGGCGCTGGGCGAGCAGACCACGCTGCTGGTCGACACGTACGACATCAGCCAGGGCATCCGCAACGCGATCGCGGTGGCCGGGCCCGGCCTGCGCGCGGTGCGCATCGACTCCGGCGACCTGTCGGTGCTGGCCGCGCAGTCGCGGGCGCTGCTGGACGAGCTGGGCGCGCCGGACGTGAAGATCGTCGTCAGCGGCGACCTCGACGAGTACGCCATCGCCGCCCTGGCCGCCGAGCCGGTCGACGTGTACGGCGCGGGCACGGCGGTGGTGACCGGTTCCGGCGCGCCGACCGCGGGCCTGGTCTACAAGCTGGTCGAAGTGGACGGCCGCCCGGTGGTCAAGCGCTCCGAGAACAAGGCGACGATCGGCGGGCGCAAGACGGCGTACCGACGGCACAAGCCGACCGGCACCGCGGTCGAGGAGATCGTGCTGTCGCAGCAGGCCACGCCCCCGGCCCAGCCCGGCGACCGGCTGCTGCAGCGCCCGTTCGTGCGTGGCGGCGAGCTCGTCGCGGACCTGCCGACCCTGGCCGACAGCCGCGCCCACCTGCGCGACTGTCTGATCACGATCCCGTGGGAGGGCCTGAAACTGTCCGCCGGCGACCCCGCCGTGCACGTGACGGTGACCACCGTCGGTCCGCGGTAGCCGGCGAACATGAGCCCGGTCACCTGATCATTGCGGGACGGCTCCGACCGGAGCAGCATGGGCAGCGGTGGAGAGGCACCACCGTTGACTGTCCGGGGAGGCGGCCATGGCCCGCGCACTGATCATCGTCGACGTGCAGAACGACTTCTGCGAGGGCGGTTCGCTGCCGGTGACGGGCGGCGCGGCGGTGGCGGCCGGCGTCTCGGCGCACCTGGCCGCGGACGCGGGCGCGTCGCCGCGCCGCTGGGACCACATCGTCGCGACCAAGGACCACCACCAGGACCCGGGCGGCCACTTCGGCAACCCGCCGGACTACTCCAGCAGCTGGCCGGTGCACTGCGTCGCGGACACCGTCGGCGAGCAGTTCCACCCCGCGCTGGACACCGAACGCATCGAGGCGGTCTTCCTCAAGGGCGAGTACGCCGCGGCGTACTCGGGGTTCGAGGGGCAGAGCAACGGCGTCGGGCTGACCGCCTGGCTGCGCGAGCGTGACGTGACCGAGGTCGACGTGGTCGGCATCGCCACCGACCACTGTGTACGGGCGACCGCGCTGGACGCGGCCCGCGAGGGCTTCGCGACCACGGTGCTGCTCGACCTGACCGCCGGCGTCGCTCCGGAATCGACCGAGATCGCGCTGACCGAGCTCCGCGCGTCCGGTGTGGAGATCACCCAAGCGGCGTAGACGCGCAGCTCAGGCGGCCTTAAAGGATGTTTTAGGTAAGCGCTCTTCCATTTTAAGGAAAGTTAACTTAATGTTTGGCCGCATCGGGGGGATAGGTGTCAATCATTAAGGGAGAGCCATGCTCAGAACACGGGCCCGCCTGATAGCCGCCACCGCAGCCATGGTCGTCGCCGGTTCCATCGGGGCCGTCACCATGGCGAACGCGGCAGGCACCGTCACCGCCTCCTACACCCAGACCTCCAACTGGGGCAGCGGCGCCGAGGGCAAGTACACCATCACCAACGGCACCGGCTCCGCGGCCACGTGGACGCTCGTGTTCACGCTGCCCTCGGGCACGACCGTCAGCTCGTTCTGGGACGCCAACCTGACCGGCACGGGCCAGACCCGCACCGCGACCGGCACCTGGAACGCCACCATCCCGGCCGGCGGCTCCGCCTCGTTCGGCTTCGTGACGGCGGGCTCCGGCACGCCGACCGCGTGCACCATCAACGGCGCGAACTGCGCCACCGGGGCCAGCCCGTCGGCCGTGCCCAGCTCCTCGGCCCCGAGCCCGAGCGCGTCGCCGAGCAAGTCGCCCAGCGCCTCGCCGAGCACCCCGACGAGCCCGTCGGCCAGCCCGACCAACCCGACCCCGGGCAAGAAGGTCATCGGCTACTTCACCAACTGGGCGCAGTACGGCCGCAACTTCCACGTGAAGAACCTGGTCAGCAACGGCTCGGCCGCGAAGCTGACGCACATCAACTACGCGTTCGGCAACGTGACCGGTGGCCAGTGCGTGATCGGTGACTCGTACACCGACTACGACCGGGCCTACTCGGCGGCGGAGTCCGTCGACGGCGTCGCCGACACCTGGGACGCGGGCGCGCTGCGCGGCAACTTCAACCAGCTGCGCAAGCTCAAGAAGGCGTACCCGAACATCAAGATCGTGTGGTCGTTCGGCGGCTGGACCTGGTCCGGTGGCTTCGGCGCGGCCGCGGCCAACCCGACCGCGTTCGCCAACTCCTGCTACAACCTCGTCGAGGACCCGCGCTGGGCGGACGTGTTCGACGGCATCGACATCGACTGGGAGTACCCGAACGCCTGCGGCCTGTCCTGTGACAGCAGCGGCCCGCTCGCGTACCGCAACCTGATGCAGGCGCTGCGCAACCGCTTCGGCTCCGCCCTGGTCACCTCGGCGATCACCGCGGACGGCAGCACCGGCGGCAAGCTCGACGCCACCGACTACGGCGCGGCCGCGCAGTACGTCGACTGGTACCTGCCGATGTCGTACGACTTCTTCGGCGCCTTCAACGCGCAGGGCCCGACCGCCCCGCACTCGCCGCTGACCTGCTACGCGGGCATCCCGCAGCAGGGCTTCTGCACCGAGGCGGCCATCGCCAAGCTGAAGAGCAAGGGCGTTCCGGCCAGCAAGCTGCTCATCGGCATCGGCTTCTACGGCCGCGGCTGGACCGGCGTCACCCAGTCCGCCCCCGGCGGCTCGGCGACCGGCGCGGCCCCCGGCACCTACGAGGCGGGCATCGAGGACTACCACGTGCTCAAGACCAAGTGCCCGGCCAACGGCACCGTCGGCGGCACCGCCTACTGCTTCAGCGGCGGCCAGTGGTGGAGCTACGACACCCCGGCGACGATCCAGGGCAAGATGACGTGGGCCAAGAACCAGAGCCTGGCCGGTGCCTTCTTCTGGGACACGTTCGGCGACACCGCCAACGGTGAGCTGATCACCGCGATCAAGAACGGCCTCGCCTGATCCAGCGAGACCAGCGGCCCGTCGGAACCTCGGGGTTCCGGCGGGCCGCCGCCTTTTGCGGTGACGGAGATAACTCAGCGCGCACGTGATATTCCCTGACGCGGTGTCGGGGGGCTCGGGCAGGATGGGCGCGGAGGTAAAGACCAAAGTGACCATCGAGCCTTACCGCAAGATCCTCGGAATCCCCGGCGTACGTGCACTGATGCTGGTGGGGCTGGTGGCTCGTATCCCGGTCATCGCGGCCGGCATCATCCTGACCCTGCACGTGGTCAACACGATGGGCCTCGGCTACGCCCAGGCCGGCCTCGTGGGCACCGCCTCCACCCTCGGCTCCGCGATCGGCTCCCCGCTGGCCGGGCGGCTGATCGACCGGCACGGCCTGCGCCCCGTGCTGATCGTCACCACCGCCGCCCAGGCACTGTTCTGGAGCGTCGCGCCCCAGCTCAACTACCACACGCTGCTGGCCGGCGCGCTGGTCGCGGGCGTGCTCGGCCTGCCCGTGTTCAGCCTCGTCCGGCAGTGCATCGCCGCGCTCATCCCGGCCGACCAGCGCCGCCCCGGGTTCGCCCTGGACTCCATGGCCGTCGAGCTGTCCTACATGCTCGCCCCCGCGGCCGCGGTCGCCGCGGTGACCGCCTTCGGCAGCCGCCCCACGATGTACGCCGTCGGCATCGGCGTGGTCGGCGCGGGCCTGGCCCTGATCGCCCTCAACCCGCCGACCCGCTCCGCGGCCGAGCAGGCCGCCCCCGAGGCCGCGGTCCCGCGCCGCCAGTGGGTGCGTCCCCGCCTGTTCGCGCTGCTGGCGATCACCTCGGTGCTGACGTTCGTGCTCACCGCCACCGACCTGACGCTCATCGCCACGCTCAAGGGCAGCGGCCAGGAGAGCTGGATCGGCCTGGTCATCGCCGTGTGGTGCGGGTACTCCCTGATCGGCGGCTTCGTCTACGGCGCGCTGCACCGCAGCATCTCGCCGCTGCTGCTGGCCGGCCTCATGAGCGCGCTGACCATCCCGCTCGGCCTGGTCGGCGGCGGCTGGTGGTGGCTGCTGCTGGCCCTGATCCCGGCCGGGGTGCTGTGCGCGCCGTCGCTGTCGGCCACCATCGACACGATGAGCCAGTGGGTGCCCGCCGGAGCCCGGGGCGAGGCGATGGGCCTGCACGGCACCGCGCTGACCGTCGGCGTGGCCGCGGGCGCTCCGTTCGCCGGCGCCATCATCGACGGGTACGGCCCCGGCTGGTCGTTCGCCGCCACCGGCACCGCCGGCCTGCTGCTGGCCCTGCTCGCCCTCCCCTTCTGGCGCCTGGCCGGCGCCGGCTCCCGCCCGGCCGAACCCGCCGCGCCGCAGACCGAGCCGACCGCCTGGGAGGGCACGCTGATCGCCGACGCCGCCATCACCGGCACCCCGTCCGCCACCACGCCCGAGCCCGCCACCCACCGCTGAAAGGAAGGGCACCTGCACATCGCTATGCGTTGTGGAGGG
>NZ_BONI01000052.1 GCF_016862635.1 Catellatospora coxensis
GGCGCGGCGGCCCGGTGCTGTCGGCACTGCGCACGGTGCACGGACACCCAGGCTTAGAGATCGCCAAAACGCTGATCTTCCTATCGGCATTTGCCCTGTACCGGGTTGACGTGGCACCGGGGCCGTAGATCACGAAAACGGTGCCGCCGAGGTGCCGCCACGGTGGCGGCACCTGGCCCGCCTGATGCCGCCACCAGACCCGCTCAGACCCACACCGCCCGCCCTTCCGGACGCGGTCAACCGCGCCGAACTCACGAGAGGACCCGCACCCGTGACACCGACACTCACCACGCACACGCAGGGGGCTAAGGCGCTGCTGTGGGCAGCCTCCTCGCGTGGCAGAGGCACACCGTCATGACCGACCACGAATGGCCCGAGGGCACCACCGACCAGCGGCCCGACCCGCCAGCACCACTACGACGGGCCACACCGCTGGACTGGTCCACGTTCCTGGAACGCGAGCCCGCACCGGTGGACTTCCACGCCGGAAAGCTCATGGTCCGGGGCCAACAGATCACCCTGGTCGGGGAAGGCAAGGCAGGAAAGAGCCTGTTCACCCTCGACTGGGCCTGCCACATGGCCTCCGGCGCGCCGTTCCTCGGCGACCAGGCACGCGCGCCGGTGCGCGTGCTGTACATCGACATGGAAAACCCCGACGACGACATCCTGGAACGGCTGCTGGCCCTCGGCGCGACACCCGAGACGCTGACCGACCTGGTCTACCTGTCGTTCCCGCTGTTCCGACCGCTCAACACCGCCGAGGGCGGCGCTGACCTGATGGCCGCTGTAGAGGAGTACCGGCCCGATGTGGTCATCCTCGACACGATCTCCCGCATGATCACCGGCAAGGAGAACGACACCGAACCCTGGCTCGCGCTCTACCGCCACACGCTCATGCCGCTCAAGGCACGCAAGATCTCATCCATCCGACTCGACCACTTCGGCAAGGACACCTCACGCGGGGCGCGCGGCAACTCCGCCAAGACACAGGACGTGGACGGGGTGTGGGAACTGCTCCCGGCCGAACGCGGCAGCAACCTGCTCCGCCTGACCCGCACGTTCACCCGCAGCGGCAAAGGGCACGGCGAACTGCTCATCCGCCGTCACGGCGAACTGCTGGCCGACGACCGTTGGAAACCGGGCGGCACCTGGCACGCCATCGCCGACGACAGCGACCGCCACACCTACGCCCCCGACCCGCTCGGAGGCTTCCGGCCCGCCGCACGCCGCGTCATGCGCCTACTGGCCACGACCGGCACGGGCATGACCGTCCAGCAGATCGGCGACGCCCTGGCCGACCAGCCGGACGGTCCCCTCCAGAAGAGGACCATCCAAGACGCTCTCAAGAGCCTGTCCGACGCGGGACTACTCGACGAGATCGACCCCCATCCCGGCAAGCCCACCGTGTGGGCTGTCAGCACCCTGTGAACCCCTGATGACCAGCGCGCATAGCGCGCACGCGCAACGCGTGCACGACCGTGCGCAAGGGTGCGCACGTGATCTTGCCGGGCGCGCGTGCACGTGCGCACCGAAACCCCAGGTCAACCCACATATGGGGGTGCGCACGCACGGACGTGTCTCTAGTGGGACGGACGTGCGTGCGCACCCCGCGCAAGACCGCGCGCACGCGGCACGCCGGGCGCTCCGCCAGGGGCTAGGTCTAGCCCCTCCAGCCGATAGGCCTATCCCCTCCGCTAGCCCCACAACCTCCCGACAACCAGCGGCCTAGCTCTCTATCCCCGACCAGCAGCCAGCACCCAAAACCTGCCCAGCGGGCACCCCTCGACTCGCGCGCAGGGGCTAGAGCGCCGCTCTAGGTCTGCTCTAGCTCTAGAGCACCGACGCTCTAGAGCTAGAGAACGGTCTAGACCACCGACACCCCGTCTGGCCAGGGATCTAGAGGCTCTAGACACTCTGCCGGCCGAGCACCGAAACCGGCCCACAGGCCACCGCGGGGACCCCGGCCCCGGCGCCCTAGACGCGGCGAGCCAGAGCAGTCCGACAGGTAGCACCAGCGGTAGCGGCACGGACGGAGGTAGCGGCAGCGCTACCCGTGCCGCTACCCGTAGAACCGCACAGGACCAGCGGCAACGCCGAAAGGTAGCGGGTAGCGGCACTTCGCCGCGCACCCCCGAAACAGCCCCACAGGCCGGTTTCAGGCACCGGACCGCCGCTACCCGCTACCGCCCGCGTAACCGTCCGGTCGTCCGCTCCAACCGTCCGCCCCAGCGCACGCGCGCACGTACGGGCGCATTCTCGGCAACCGTCCGCCCACCCGGCGGGCACCTGCCGCCACGCGCGGAACCCGACGACATGTCACCGCGTGTAATCGTCTCATCGTCTCATTCGTCTACTCGTCTACAGCCTCGCGCGCACGTACGGGCGGTTTCTGGCCCACTTTCCGCACGAGACGAGACGGATAGACGCTTACCGCCCGTCATCCGCGAGCCTCCGGTCACCCCGCGCCGGGCGGCGGTAACGGCACCGGTAACGGCCGATCACCGGGTAACGGCGGCGTTACCCCTGCCGTTACCCGCCGCGCCGCTGGTGAGCAGCGGCAACGCCGGGAGGTAACGGGTAACGGCAACGCCGGACACCCCCGGGAACGGCCCCACAGCAGCCCTTCGGGCACCAGGTACGCCGTGCCGTTACCCGGTAGAGCCGCCGGTAGAGGCACCGACGCCGGTAGAGCTGCCTCTACCCCCGCCTCTACCCCACAAACCGCCTGCCACCAGCGGCAACGCCGAAAGGTAGAGGTAGACCGTCCTCCGCGAGGAAACCCCTGCTGAAACAAATAGGGGGCTGGTGAGGGCAGCCCTATTTGTTTCAGCCGTCTTGAACACCATCGAGCCGCCACGAGCCCGGACGGCCACCAGTCGGCGCGCTGCTAGCGATAGCACCCCCCACCGCTAGCGCTAGCAGCCCAGCTAGCACCCCAACCGCCCGGCGACCAGCCCGGTAGCAGATAGCACCCCCGGCACCGACGAGCCCGGAAACGCCACCACTGCCGCTCCCGGACCCCTGCGCGCCGCTCCTGCTAGCAGCAGCGCCAGCAGGGGAGGTGTCCCCGCGCCCGGCAGACAGTCAGGCGCTCGAATCCCCGCGCAGCGGGGGGGACACCTCCCGGACCAAGGGAGATGGCCCCCGCCTCCGGCGGGCTGACGAACCAGGCCGAGCACGCACCTCCCCGCGCAGCGGGGGGCCACCTCCACAACCCCAACCACCCATCAGCCGCCGCTAGACCTAGCGGCCCGACCCGCTAGACCTAGCGCTCGCGCTAGGACCTGAAACAACCGCTGGCCAGCGCTCTAGCTGTCTAGCTCTCTCCGAAGACGATCACGAATCCGCCTCAGGAGGCATGTCATGACCACCCCCGCTGTCCTCGCTAGACCAACCAGCCCGTTAGGAGTTGCCGCGCTGGAGAAGCGCAGCGTTCGACCCGCTGAGGCCGCCGAACTGCTCGGCATCTGCCGAGACACGGTGTACGTGCTCATGCGCGCCGGACGCCTCCGTTCCGTAAAAGCGGGCCGCGCCCGCCTGATCCCTGTAGCCGCAATCGAAGAGTTCCTGACCAGCGAAGAGGTAATGGCATGAGTGGCAAGAGTCGCCGTGGGCACGGCGAAGGATCGGTGTACGAGTTCAAGCCCGGCTTGTGGGCCGCATCCGTGGACCTCGGATGGATCGACGGAAAGCGCCGCCGCAAGGTCGTCTACGCCCCGACCGAAGCTGAGGCCATCGTGAAGCGGGACGCGCTCCGCCGCGCTCTCACGCTCGGCGTGAACCTGGCCGCTCCTCCGCGCACCATCAAGGAGTGGCTGACTGAGTGGTTGACCGAGAAGGAGCGCGACGGCTCCACCAAGCCAACGACGATCGCGCGCTACCGACAGGTCATCGACGGGCACCTGATCCCGCAGCTCGGACGGATCAAGCTAGACAAGCTGTCGCCGCGCGACGTGCAACGCTTGGTCGCGCAGCTGCGGGACAAGATGGCCCCCGCATCGGTAATCAAGGTTCATGGCGTGCTGCGGGTTGCACTGGCTGACGCTCTCCGGCTCGACCTGGTGGAGCGCAACGTAGCGAAGGCTGCGAAGCTTCCGAGGCTCGGCCGAGTGGAGCGACGCGCGCTCACGCCGGCAGAGGCCCGGAAGCTTCTAACCGAGGTAGCGGGCGATCGGCTGGAAGCGTTCTTCGTGCTGGCGCTGACCACCGGCCTTCGTCGTGGTGAGCTGCTGGGGCTGCGCTGGATCGACGTGGAGACCGATGAGAAGGTGCTGTTCGTCCGGCAAACACTCCAGCGGGTCAACGGCCAGCTCTGCATCGTGTCGCCGAAGACGCACCGTTCGACGCGGCCGGTACCAATGGCGCGGTTCGCCTGTGAGGCCTTGATCCGGCACCGTGAGGTGCAAGACCGAGAAAAGGCGGCTACGGAGGAGCTGTGGCGAGAGTCCGGCCTGGTCTTCGCTAACACGCTCGGCGGACCGATGGAGCCGCGCAACGTGAACCGCCGGTTCGAGCAGGCCCGCAAGGCTGCTGGGCTCGAATGGCTTCGCCTGCACGACCTTCGCCACGCGTTCGCCACGTTCCTGCTCCACGACGGCCAAGAGCTGCGGACGGTGATGGAACTGCTCGGCCACTCAACGATTCGGCTCACGGCCGACACCTACGGCCACGTTCTGCCCGCAAAGGCGCGTGATGCAGCGGACGGCATCGATCGAATCATGGGCGAAGACGGGGAGGCCGGGAAGCCGTAACACCTTGATCAAAAAGCCCTAGGCTTTACCGATGGCTTTATATGACCATCGGTAAAGCCTAGTTTGATCTATATTCCTGCTGGTGGAGCCTAGGAGAATCGAACTCCTAACCCCCGCCTTGCAAAGGCGGTGCTCTGCCAATTGAGCTAAGGCCCCGAGGGGACGGGCGCGGCCCGTCTGACTCAGCGGAGGTCGGGTGCGGTGGTGGCCTCGTGCCACAGTTCCCGCTCGTCGCTGGCCGCCTTGAGCTTCTTGGCGACCAGTGCGACCGCCACGCCGACTCCGGCGACGATCAGCAACTTCTTCCACATGATGAGCACCTTAACGCTCGGGAGTGGGGCTAGCTGGAATCGAACCAGCGACCTCAGAGTTATCAGCTCTGCGCTCTAACCGACTGAGCTATAGCCCCGCGCGACAACGAACCTTACCGCACCCGTCTCGGCTCTTCCAAACCGGTATCCCCTTCCCGCGCGGCGTGTCTCGCCCAGCCGCCCCGCCGACCATTTCCCCCGCCTCACCCCAGGTGATGATCGCCGTTTCAGGGCAAAACGCGCGGTCCGAACACAGATCTAGACCTCGACCGCCGATCATCGCAACGCGAGACCCGCCGAGCTGGGCGCGCGCAGACCGCTCGGCGACCGGCCTGCCACCCGGCCGCTGCACGCGGATCACCCGGCTCAGCGGGCCAAGGCCCGTTTACGGCTCGGCCGGGCACGCAGCGGCCCCGGCCGGCCGGTGGCGGGGGCCTCGGCCGGCCGGGGCCGGAAGTGCGAGCGCGCGCCACAGCGGTCCGTGGGAGAGCCGCGGACCGCTGTGGTGTGGCGTGAGGTCAGTCGCGCTCGGCGAGCGTGATCTCGACGCCGCCGACCAGGTCGGCGCAGACGTTGTAGATGAACGCGCCCAGGGTCATCAGCGCGGTGAAGAGCACCACGTTGATCGCGCCCAGGATGGCCGACGTCCCGATCACCGCGCTGGCGCTGATGCGGAAGTCGCCCGCGCTGCCGTTCGAGGCGAACAGGTCGGCCAGGGTCGTGTTCAGCGAGTTGAACACGCCCATCGCGTCCAGCGCCAGGTACAGCACCGAGGTGGCGACCACGATGACGACCAGGAGCACGAAGGACACGGCGAAGGAGAACTTCATCACCGACCACGGGTCGATGCGCTTGATGCTCAGCCGGGCCCGGCGCGGGCCGCGCGAGGCGGCCGAGCCGGCACTGGTCCGGGCCGCACGCACGGCCTCGGTGACCCGCACCGCGCCGGCACTGGCGCTGTTGACCACCGAGCGCAGCGTCGAGGAGCCGGCCGCGGCTCGACCGGTGGCCGTCGCCGGCCGGTCGGAGGTCGCGATGGCGCCCGTGGGCTCCGAATCCGGGACGGGCATGCCCGCCGGCCGGGTGAAGGTGCCGGTGGTGGTGGTCGTGGCGGCAGCGGCGGTGCTGCCGGCCGGCTCGTCACCCCCGGTCGCGGACCGGGCCGGGGTCGGCTCGGACTGATCAGCGGGGACTGTCGCGCGGCCTACGGCCGCCCGGCCGGTCGACGAGGCGGCGTCGCCGCCGTCCTTCTCGACCGGACTCGCCGGAGCCCCCGCGGTCTCCGACATCGCCTGTGTCTCCGTCATGCACTAGTCCTGTTCGTCCGGCTCATCGGCATTGCGGGCAATGGCGACGAGGGTTACGCCTTCTGGGAGGTCCATCAGCTTGACACCCATTGTGTTCCGATCGCGCGTCCGCCGCACGGGCTTCACCGGAGTTCGGATAACTCCGCCGTTGCTCGTGATAGCGAAGAGCTCGTCTTCCGGGCTGATAACGACCGCACCCACCAGTCCGCCACGGCGTTCGGTGATCTTTGCGGTCAATACACCCTTTCCGCCCCGGCCCTGCACCGGGTACTCGTCGATCGGGGTGCGCTTGGCGTAGCCGCCGTTGGTCGCCACGAGGACGTCCATGCCGTCCCGGACCACCTCCATGGCCAGCAGCTCGTCGCCGTCGCCGAAGCGCATGCCGATGACACCCGACGTGGCGCGGCCCATGGGGCGCAGTGCCTCGTCGGTGGCGTTGAAGCGGATGGCCTGCGCCTGCTTGCTCACGAGCAGCAGGTCGTCCTCCGCGGCGATCAGGGCGGCGCCGACGAGCTCGTCGTCGTCGCGCAGGTTGATCGCGATGATGCCACCGCTGCGGTTGGAGTCGAACTCTGCCAGCGCGGTCTTCTTCACGAGACCGTTCTTCGTGGCCAGCACCAGGTACGGCGCGACCTCGTAGTTCTGGATCTCGATGACCTGGGCGATCTGCTCGTCGGGCTGGAAGGCGAGCAGGTTCGCCACGTGCTGGCCCTTCGCGATGCGCGAGGCCTCGGGGAACTCGTACGCCTTGGCGCGGTAGACCCGGCCCTTGTTCGTGAAGAACAGGATCCAGTCGTGCGTGGAGCAGACGAAGAAGTGGCTGACGATGTCGTCCTGCCGCAGCGTCGCGCCGGAGACGCCCTTGCCGCCCCGCTTCTGCGAGCGGTACAGGTCAACCTTTGTCCGTTTGGCGTACCCGGTTCGGGTGATGGTCACCACGACGTCCTCGCGCGCGATGAGGTCCTCCATGGAGACCTCGCCGTCGAACGGGATGATCTTCGTGCGCCGGTCGTCGCCCCACTTGGCCACGATCTCGCCGAGCTCGTCGGAGATGATCTTCCGCTGCCGCTCGGGCTTGGCCAGGATGTCCTTGAGGTCCGCGATCTCCAGCTCGATCTTGGCGAGCTCGTCGATGATCCGCTGACGCTCCAGCGCGGCCAGCCGGCGCAGCTGCATGTCGAGGATCGCGGTGGCCTGGATCTCGTCGACGTCGAGCAGCGCCATGAGGCCGGTCTTCGACTCCTCAGCGCTCGGCGAGCGGCGGATGAGGGCGATGACCTCGTCCAGCATGTCCAGCGCCTTGACCAGACCGCGCAGGATGTGGGCGCGCTCCTCGGCCTTGCGCAGGCGGAAGGCCGTCCGTCGCTGGATGACCTCCATCTGGTGGCTGACGTAGTACATCAGGAACTGGGCCAGGTTCAGCGTGCGCGGCACGCCGTCGACCAGCGCCAGCATGTTCGCGCCGAACGTCTCCTGCAGCTGGGTGTGCTTGTAGAGGTTGTTCAGCACCACCTTGGCCACGGCGTCGCGCTTGAGCACGAGCACCAGGCGCATACCGGTGCGGCCGGAGGACTCGTCGCGGATGTCGGCGATGCCGCCCAGCTTGCCCTCCTTGACGAGCTCGGCGACGCGCTCGGCGAGGTTGTCCGGGTTGACCTGGTACGGCAGCTCGGTGACGACGAGGCAGGCGCGCCCCTTCTTGTCCTCCTCGACCTCGACCACGGCCCGCATGCGGATCGAGCCGCGACCGGTGCGGTACGCCTCCTCGATCGTGCTGGTGCCGACGATCAGACCCCGGGTCGGGAAGTCCGGGCCCTTGACGATGCCGATGGCGGCTTCGAGCACCTCGGCCTCGGTGGCCTCGGGGTTCGCCAGGCACCACTGCACGGCCTGGCCGATCTCGCGGAGGTTGTGCGGCGGGATCTTGGTGGCCATACCGACGGCGATGCCCTCGGAGCCGTTGACGAGCAGGTTCGGGAACCGGGCCGGCAGGATCGTCGGTTCCTGGTTACGACCGTCGTAGTTCGGGATGAAGTCGACGGTGTCCTCGTCGATGTCGCGCAGCAGCTCCATCGCGAGCGGGAACAGCCGGCACTCGGTGTACCGCATGGCGGCGGCGGGGTCGTTGCCCGGCGAGCCGAAGTTGCCGTTGCCGTCGATCAGCGGGTAGCGCAGCGACCACGGCTGCGCCATGCGCACCAGCGAGTCGTAGATCGCGGTGTCGCCGTGCGGGTGGTAGTTACCCATCACCTCGCCGACGACGCGGGCGCACTTGAAGTAGCCGCGGTCGGGACGGAAGCCGCCGTCGTACATCGCGTACAGGATCTTGCGGTGCACGGGCTTGAGGCCGTCGCGCACGTCCGGCAGCGCCCGGCCGACGATGACGCTCATGGCGTAGTCGAGGTACGACCGCTGCATCTCCACCTCGAGCCCGACGGGCTCGATGCGGCCGTGCACGCCGACCTCTTCCGGCCGAGGGTCAGGAGTCTCGCTCACTGTCTAAAACTCTTTTCCTGCGTATGAAGCTGAGGAAGCTGTGGATAACGCTGTGGATCAGGGCCCGACCTGTGGATAAACAGTGTGTCTATCCACAGGTCGGCAGGTTCCTGGCCTTAGATGCCCAAACTCGGACATCCGTCCTGGCTCAGATGTCCAAGAAGCGGACATCCTTCGCATTGCGCTGGATGAACGAGCGGCGTGCCTCAACGTCCTCGCCCATCAGCACGCTGAAGAGTTCGTCTGCGGTTGCCGCGTCGTCCAAGGTCACCTGACGCAGTGTCCGGGTACCCGGGTTCATCGTGGTCTCCCACAGCTCCGGGTAGTTCATCTCACCCAGACCCTTGAACCGCTGGATGTCGTCCGGCTTGGCGTTCGGCTTGGTCTCCTGGCGCAGCCGGATCAGGCCGTCCCGCTCGCGGTCGGAGTACGCGTACTGCGCGTCGTCGCCCTTCTTGTTCCACTTGATCTTGAACAGCGGCGGCGACGCGAGGTACACGTGCCCCAGTTCGACCAGCGGGCGCATGAAGCGGAACAGCAGCGTCAGCAGCAGCGTCTGGATGTGCTGGCCGTCGACGTCCGCGTCGGCCATCAGCACGATCTTGTGGTACCGCAGCTTCTCGATGTCGAACTCGTCGTGGATACCGGTGCCCAGGGCGGTGATCAGCGCCTGGACCTCGTTGTTGCGCAGCACCTTGTCGATGCGCGCCTTCTCCACGTTCAGGATCTTGCCGCGGATCGGCAGGATGGCCTGCACCCGCGGGTCGCGGCCCTGCTTGGCCGAGCCGCCGGCCGAGTCGCCCTCGACGATGAACAGCTCGCACATCTTCGGGTCGGTCGACTGGCAGTCGGCCAGCTTGCCGGGCATCGAGCCGGACTCCAGCAGCGACTTGCGCCGGGCCAGCTTGCGGGCCTGAGCGGCCGCGATGCGGGCACGGGCGGCCTGCGAGGCCTTGGTGATGATGGTCTTGGCCTCGGCCGGGTTGCGCTCCAGCCAGTCGGCCAGCCACTCGTTGCAGACCTTCTGCACGAAGCTCTTGACCTCGGTGTTGCCCAGCTTGGTCTTGGTCTGACCCTCGAACTGCGGGTTGGCCAGCTTCACCGAGATGATCGCGGCCAGACCCTCGCGGATGTCCTCACCGGAGAGCTTCTCGTCGCTCTTGAGGATCTTCTTGTCCGCGCCGTACTTGTTGACGATGGTCGTCAGCGCCGCCCGGAAGCCCTCCTCGTGCGTGCCGCCCTCGTGCGTGTTGATCGTGTTCGCGAACGTGTAGACCGACTCGCCGTAGGACTCGTTCCACTGCATCGCGATCTCGAGCGCCATGCCCTCACCGTCGGCGCCGAACTCCACCACCGACTTGTGGATGGGGCTCTTGGTGTTGTTCAGGTGCCGCACGAAGTCGGCGATGCCGCCCTTGTAGCAGAAGGTGACCTCGCGGATCTCGGCCTCTTCGCCGTCGGTGGCCAGCGCGCGCTCGTCGCGCAGCGCGATGGTCAGCCCTCGGTTGAGGAACGCCATCTCCTGTACGCGGCGGTAGATGGTCTCGAAGTTGAACTCGACCGTCTCGAAGATGTCCGGGTCCGGGTAGAACGTGACGCTGGTGCCGGTGCGATCGGTCGCCTCACCCTTCTCCAGCGGCTCGGGCTTGGAGTTGTTGTAGCGCTGCCGCCACACGAAGCCGTCCTTGTGGATCTCCAGGTCGATGCGCGTGGACAGCGCGTTCACCACGGAGATGCCGACGCCGTGCAGACCACCCGAGACGGCGTACGCCTGCCCGTCGAACTTGCCGCCGGCGTGCAGAACGGTCAGCACGACCTCGACGGTCGGACGCTTCTCCACCGGGTGCATGTCGACCGGGATGCCGCGGCCGTTGTCGACGACGCGCACCCCGCCGTCCTTGGTGAGCGTGATGGAGATCGTGTCGCAGAAGCCGGCGAGCGCCTCGTCGACGGCGTTGTCGACCACCTCCCACACGAGGTGGTGCAGGCCCCGCTCACCGGTGGAGCCGATGTACATGCCGGGGCGCTTGCGTACCGCCTCCAGGCCTTCCAGGACGGTGATCGATGACGCGTTGTAGGCCTTGTCGTTCTGCTTCGGCGTTGCCACTCTCAATCCCTCCTCCGCCGCCGGAGCGACGGGGACGACAACCAGTCCTGTCTCACCGCGTCCGCATACCCACGCACCGGGGACAGGCTTCGCCGGGCAGGCATACGCGGGACGGGGGTGACACACGGCGCGACACAGGGCGGACCTGCGGCGTACGGGACAACCCACCGGTGTCGCGTACACGGTCCACCCAGTGTTCTGCTCTCGGTCTCGATCCTACTGTGTCGTGCCGACATCTGCCGCACGCGGCACCCACAGAACGTCGTTTCGAGGCCCTCACAGCCCCGTAGCCGCCCGAAAGCCTCCGGTCGCAACTCCCCCCACGGAGGTGGCGCTCCTGAGGGCCGGTGGCGAGCGGGCCCAGAAGCACCGGTTCAGAGGGTCGCGCAATGTCCTCCGTATGCCGTAAGTTGCGCACGGCCTGGAACTCAAGCGCTCGAGAGGCTGACATGGGTCTGGACAACGTCGCGGTGCAGTGGCCGGCCACGGGCCGCTTCTACGACCCGGTGGCGCCCGCGGAATTCGTCGACTTCGCCGAGCTGGCCGAACAGCCGAGCACCGCCGCGCCGACCGCCGCGCTCGCGGGTCACATCGCCCGCACCGGCACGGTCCGCGCCACGGCGTACACCGAGGTCGTCGATCTGCTGCTCGGACTCAAGGGTGTGCTCTACGCCACCGAGGCCGCCGAGGAGGACGAGGACCCGGTCATCGACCCCGACGGCTGCGCCTGGATCGCGGGCGGCCTGGAGAAGTTCGTCGCGGGCCACGCACCGCACGGCGACACCGTCACGTTCGACAGCGTCGCCGCTGTGCTTCGCGCCGCACTGACCGATTCCCGACTCCCCGAGCAGCAGCTGCGCTGGCTCGAAACGCGTCTCGACGCGCTGCGCGAGGAGACCGACGGGGACCCGCAGTGGAGTTTCCCGCTGTCGGAGTTCGGGGTGCTGGCCCAGTTCTACCGCCGCTGCGCCGACCGCGGCTTCGCCGTCTACGCCGAATCCTGACCGTCCGGGCGGGTCTCGTCCTGTCCCCCGGTCGCGGGGTCGGGGTTCGCCTGCCCGATGCCGGCGTCCGTGGGAGCGGACGCCGGTTGCGCCGAACGGCGGCGCAGCACCCACCAGAGCGCGAGCGCGGCGAGCAGTACCACGGCGCCGCCGCCGAGCAATGCGGCGACCGGCACGTCGCCCTCCAGCTCGACCTCGGGAGCCGCGCCGAGCAGTTGATTGCCGGAGCACAGGCTGGTCTGGCCCTCCCGGCTGTAGATCAGGTACCGGTTGCCCTCGACGAAGTCGAAACCGCAGCTCGGGCCTTCCATCGCGGTCCTGACCTCGACGTGACCCTGCGCGTCGCCTTTTCGCACCTGCTCGACGGTGAGCCGGGCGGTCATCAGGTCGCCGGACGACATGCTGAACACAGGCCGGTCGATGTCGACGACCACCCCGACGAACACGAGGTCGGCCCAGGCCGCATTCTCCACCGGATCGGGTTCGGCGCAGCTGCACGCGCACGCCGTCCCCGACGGCCCGACGACCAGCACTGAGGTCAGCACCATCAGCGCCGCAAGATGTCCCCACAGTCTCCGCATGGCCTTCAGATGCCTCATCCGTCATCGAGGTTCCGAAGATCCGCTCCGATGCACGGGCCGCCCCTCCGGCCGATCGACGCCCCCATGGCCCACCCGGGCCGCCGGCGGTCGCCCACGGCGACGATTCATGATCGCTGCTTGCGGTCCCCGGTCCCGATGTGCGGTCTGACCGCATCTCCTGACCGGCTGACCGGAAACAGCGATCATCGCCCGCGCCCCGACCGGGGAGCGTTAAGAAGGGCACCTTCCTCTACGCATAGCGTTAAGAAGGTGCCCTTCCTTTGGTCCAAGGCGGGGTCAGCCGTAGGTGTCGCCGGGGCCGGTGCCGCGGACGCGTTTGCGGCCGTGGGACCAGGAGGGGGCGGCGGGGCCGTGGATGTGGAGTTTGGTGACGACGTTGTTGCCCACGGTGCCGGCGATGCGGGTGAGGATGGTCCGGGCGAGCAGGCGCAGCTGGGTCGCCCAGGCGGTGGATTCGGCCTCGACCGTCAGCTCGCCGTTCTCCAGTTTCACCGGGCGGCTGTGGGTGGCGATGTCCGGGCCCACGCACTTCTCCCACTCGCCGAACACGGTCGCCTCGGCCGTCGGACGCTGCCAGCCGCGCGACTTCATCAGCCGGGACAGCACGTCGCCGAGTTTCGCCGGGTCGCGCGGGTCAGGTCCGGGGCCGGAGTAGCCGCGTGGCCGGTAGCGGGCCGGACTCTCGCCCTTGGCCCGCGCCTCCGCCGCGGCCTGGTGGCGTGCCGCGCGCTTCTTGAGCGCCGCGTCGAGCGCGGCTCGGGCCAGCTCCGGACCGTTCTGCTCCGCGGGGGGTACGGCGTCAGCCACGGCTCACCTCCCCAGGGGTCACGAAGTATCGGGCGCCGCGTAGCGCGGCGGGCACGTCGGCCTCGACCGCGCACGTGATGATCACCTGGGCGGCGTCGCCGATGAGCTGGGCCAGGCGCTCGCGGCGTCCGGTGTCCAGCTCGGCGAAGACGTCGTCGAGGATCAGGACGGGTTCGATGCCGTCGGCCCGCAGCAGGCTGTAGCCGGCCAGCCGGAGCGCGAGCGCGTATGACCAGGACTCGCCGTGGCTGGCGTAGCCCTTGACGGGCAGGTCGCCGAGGCGGAGCACCAGGTCGTCGCGGTGCGGGCCGGCCAGCGTGGTGCCCCGGGCGATCTCGTCGGCGCGGACCTCCGCCAGTGCGGCCAGCATCGCCTCCGGGGTCGGCTCGGGCACCGAGGCGCGATACTCCGCGACCGCCTTGCCCACTCCGGCGCTGACCTGCTGGTAGGCGTCCTCCAGGTATGGCGCGAGCTGCTCGACCAGGGCGAGGCGGGCCCGCAGCAGCTGCGCGCCGTGCTCGGCGAGGTGGGTGTCCCACACCTCGAGGGTGCTCAGGTCGCCGCCGCGCGACCCGCCGACCTTGCGGCTCAGGTACGCGGTGCGCAGCAGGGCGTTGCGCTGCTTGAGCACCCGGTCGTAGTCGGCCCGCACCCCGGCGAACCGGGGCTGCCGGGCGGTGAGCAGGTCGTCGAGGTAACGCCGCCGCTGGTCGGGCTCGCCGCGCACCAGGGCCAGGTCCTCGGGCGCGAACAGCACCAGCCGCAGCGCGCCGAGGATGTCGCGAGGCCGCTTGGCCGGAGACCGGCCGAGCCGGGCCCGGTTGGCCTTGCCCGGCACGATCTCCAGCTCGACCAGCAGTTCGCGGCGCTCGTGCACGATCGCGCAGCGGATCACGCCGCTGCTCGCGCCGACCCGCACCAGCGGGGCGTCGGTGGAGACCCGGTGACTGGCCAGCGTGGCGATGTAGCCGAGCGCCTCGACCAGGTTGGTCTTGCCCACGCCGTTCGGGCCGATCAGCACGTTCGGCCCCGGCTCGAGGTCGACGCCCACCCGTGGATACGAGCGGACGTCGACGAGTTCGAGCCTTCTGACGTACAACTCAGCCGGCCTGCTGCACGGCGTGCCCACCGAACTGGTTGCGCAGCGCCGCGATCGCCTTCATCGCCGGGGAGTCGTCCTGGCGGGACTCGAAGCGGGCGAACAGCGACGCGGAGATGACGTGCATCGGCACGGCGAGGCGGATGGCCTCCTCGACGGTCCAGCGGCCCTCGCCGGTGTCGTCGGCGTAGCCCTTCAACTTCTCCAGGTGCTCGTCGTCGGTGAGGGCGAGGTCCATCAGGTCGAGCAGCCAGGACCGGATGACGGTGCCCTCGCGCCACGACCGGAACACACCCGGCACGTTGGTGACCAGCTCGGAGGCCTCCAGCAGCTCGAAGCCCTCGGCGTAGGCGTGCATCAGGCCGTACTCGATGCCGTTGTGCACCATCTTGGCGTAGTGGCCGGCGCCGACCGGGCCGGCGTGCACGAAGCCGAACTCGCCCGCCGGCTTGAGCGCGTCGAAGACCGGCATCATCCGGGCGACGTTCTCGTCGGAGCCGCCGACCATCAGGCCGTAGCCGTTGTCCTTGCCCCAGACGCCGCCGGACACGCCGACGTCCATGTAGCCGATGCCCCGCGTGCTCAGCCGCCCGGCCCGCGGGCCGTCCGAGGAGAAGCGCGAGTTGCCGCCGTCGATGATCAGGTCACCGGGGCTGAGCAGCGGGGCCAGCTCGTCGATGGTGGCCTCGGTGACGCCCGCGGGCACCATCACCCACACCGCGCGCGGCGCCGCCAGCTTGGCGACGAGGTCGGCCAGGTTCTCGGCGTCGGACAGGGCCGGGTTGCGGTCATATCCGACGACCTCGTGACCCGCCTCGCGCAGGCGGTCACGCATGTTGCCGCCCATCTTGCCGAGTCCGACCAGACCGAGCTGCATGTCTTCCCCCTTGGTGCGTTGGAGCCTGGCCGCTGTGTCAGCGGCCCACCCTGATCGGCATGATCAGGTAGCGGAACCCGGGGATCACCGCACCGTCTGCGTCGGCGGGGGTGATGACCGCGGGCTTGAACGGGTCGTTGAACGAGAACACCGCGGTCGGCGCGCCGAGCGCGCCCAGGCCCTCGATGAGGTACTGCGGGTTGAACGCGATCGTCATCGACTCGCCGGTGAACGTGGCGTCCATCGCCTCGCTCGCGCGGGCCTCCTCGGTGCCGCCGGCCTCGACCACGAGACCATCCTCGCTGAAGCTCAGCCGCACGGGCGTGGCTTTCTCGGCCACCAGCGAGACGCGCTTGACGACCTCGACGAGCGACGACACGGTGACCCGCGCCTCGGAGGCGTAGCTGGGCGCGAACAGCGAGCGCACCGGCGGGTACGACTGGCCGTCGAGCAGGCGGCTGGTGGTCCGGCGGGAGCCGCCGACCTTCGAGCCGCCCAGGAAGCCGATCATGCCCTCGCCCTTGCCGCCGTCGGCGAGTGCGATGGTGACGTCGCCGCCGGTCGGGCCGAGCGTCTTGGCGGTGTCGGCCAGGGTGCGCGCCGGGACCAGCGCGTTGACGCTGATCTCCGGGTCGTCCGGCGTCCAGGAGATCTCCCGGATGGCGAGCCGGTAGCGGTCGGTGGCGAGCAGCGCCAGGGTGTCCCCGGACAGCTCCAGCCGCACGCCCGTCATCATCGGCAGCGTCTCGTCGCGCCCGGCCGCGATGGCGACCTGGGACACGGCCGAGGCGAACACCGCGGCGTCGACGCGGCCGGCGCTGGCGGGCAGCTCCGGCAGGGTCGGGTAGTCCTCGACCGGCATCGTCGGCAGGGTGAACCGGGCGCTGCCGCACACCAGCTCCAGGTGCGCGCCGACGGCGGCGATCTCCACCGGTTTGGCCGGCAGCGCCTTGGTGATCTCGGCGAGCAGGCGGCCGGAGACCAGGGTCGCGCCGTCCGCGTCGGCCTGCACCTCCACGTCCACCTGGTTGGAGACCTCGTAGTCGAAGCCGGAGACGTGCAGGCGGCCGTCGGCGACCCGCAGCATCACACCTGCCAGAACCGGCACCGAGGGCCGGCTCGGAAGGCTCTTGGCGGTCCAGGCCACGGCGTCGGCGAGCGCGTCGCGCTCTACCCGAAACTTCATCTTCAGCCCTCCTGTGGTCACGTCGATGCTGCCAAGCTGACCACTGAAACCTTAGGACCCCCGAGCGATCTCCCCTCGGGGACCCCTGTGGATCGGCGGCGGCCGAGCATCCACAACTTCCCGAACCCCGATGATTTCTTGATTTCTCTCTTAGAGATAACTCCCGTCTTCATCATCGGTGCTGTGGAAACTGTGGATTAACGCCGTACTCCCAGGTCAGCCCGCATGTGGGGGTGTGGAGGAGCGGTGGACGGCCGGTGGATAACCCGCCGGTTTCTCCACAGCCGGAGCTTCGTCCACCGGTTGTCCACCGGCGTCCACAGGTTATCCACCGGCAATCCCCAGAGGTTCTCCCCAAACTGTGGACGCCGGGCATCCACGTCCTCCACAGCGATATCCACCGATCATGGCCCGCTGTCCACGGATCAAGGGCGCCGTCCACATGGGTGTCCACACTCTTTCCACAGCAAGATTTTTGGGGGTTTCTCTGTCCACATCCGTCCACAGCGGATCCACAGCCAATCCACCGGGTTATCCACGGACTTATCCACGACCGCTGTGGACAACGGGCAACCTTTCGCCGTCGCGGGCGACTTGTAGGGGGCGTACCCGGCTCCGGACACCCTCTACCCACAAGGCGGATCCCGATGAGCGCATCGCGCGCCGAAGAGTTCGAGGCGTACGTGCGAGCGCGGACGCCGGCCCTGCTGCGGGCCGCCTACCTGCTGACCGGTGACCAGCATCTGGCCGAGGACCTCGTCAACGACTCGCTGAGCCGCACCCACCAGGTCTGGCACCGGATCTGGGACGGCAACCCCGAGGCGTACACCCGAAAGATCATGTATCACCTGCAGATCTCGTGGTGGCGTCGCCGCAGGCGCACCCCGGAGCGGTTGACGGACCTCCCCCCGGAACCGGGCGACCACTCCCCCGCCCAGGCCGCCGTCGACGAGCACGCGCGCACCGTCACCCGGCTCGCGCTGCACGAGGCGCTCGCCCGGCTCGGCGCCCGCCAGCGCGCCGTCCTGGTGCTGCGCTACTTCGAGGACCTGACCGAATCGCAGGTGGCCGACCTGCTCGGCATCACGGTCGGCACGGTCAAGTCGCAGTCCGCCAAGGCGCTGGCGCGGCTGCGCACCGACGCGCCCCACCTGCTCGACTCCCCCATCAGCGACAGGAAGCTGTGATGAACGACTTCTTCCGCGCCCAGCTCGCCGAACTCGCGGCACAGGCGGCGCCCGTCGACCTCTATCCCCGGGTGCTCGCCACCTCCCGCCGCCGCGCGCGGCGCAGGGCGGTCGCCGTGGTGGCCGCGGTGGTGGCGCTGTCGGGCGGCTTCGCCGCCACCGCGGTGGTCGTCGGCAGGGCCGTGTCCCCGCCGGTGACCACGCCCTCCGGGTCGGCCGGCCCGGTCACGACCGTCCGGCCGTCGGCCGGGGTCAGCGACACCGCGCCGGTGACCGATGTTCGCAACGCGTCCTTCGAGGTGCCGGAGCTGGCGCTGTGCCCGGCGGGCCGCCGGACCTTCGTCGACGGTACGGAGCGCGACGGCCCGTACAACTTCCTGACCGTGACCGAGCTGTCCTCGCCCCTGCGCGCGGATCTCGACGGGGTGCCCGGAGACGAGCTGCTGGTGCTCGTCAGCTGCCGGATCGAGGGGATCTTCACCCGTAAGCAGCTGCTGGCGCTGACCGTCGTCGACGGCACGCTCCGCCCGCTCGGGCTCGTGCTCGACGCGAAGACCTTCGGCTTCTTCCCGTGGGTCGATCCGGCGCAGGTGTCGGTGCGCGGGGACGTTGTCGTCGTGCGGATCGAGGGGTACGGCAACGACGACGGCGCGGAGCGCATCACCCCCGAGGAGCGGGGGTACGCGTACCGCGGGGGTGTCTTCGTCCAGGTGAGCGGTCCGACGGCGCGGCCGTCGCCGCTGCCGCGCTAGATCTGCTTGATGCGGTTGGTGAGTTCGGCGATCTGGTTGTAGAGGGATCGCCGCTCCGCCATCTGCTGCCGGATCTTGCGGTCGGCGTGCATGACCGTGGTGTGGTCACGTCCCCCGAACGCCTGTCCGATCCGGGGAAGGGACAGGTCGGTCAGCTCGCGGCACAGGTACATGGCCACCTGGCGCGCGTTGACCAGCACCCGCGAGCGCGAGTGGCCGCGCAGGTCCTCCAGGCTGACGCCGAAGTACTCCGAGGTCGACAGCATGATCTGGTCGGCGGTGATCTCGGGGGCCGCGTCGTCGGGGATGAAGTCGCGCAGCACCTCCTCCGCGATCGACAGCTTGACCTGCTCGCGGCTGAGGTTCGCGTACGCGGTGACCCGGATCAGCGCGCCCTCGAGCTCGCGGATCGAGTTCGACACCCGCGAGGCGATGAACTCCAGCACGTCGGCCGGCGCGTGCAGGCGCTCCTGCGCGGCCTTCTTCTGCAGGATCGCGATCCGGGTCTCCAGGTCCGGCGGCTGGATGTCGGCCAGCAGGCCCCACTCGAACCGGGTGCGCAGCCGGTCCTCCAGCGTCGACAGCGCCTTGGGCGAGCGGTCGGAGGTGATGACGATCTGCTTGTTGGCGTTGTGCAGCGTGTTGAAGGTGTGGAAGAACTCCTCCTGCGTCCGGTCCCGCTTCTCCAGGAACTGGATGTCGTCGATCAGGAGGATGTCCACGTCCCGGTAGCGCCGCTGGAACGCGCTGGCCTTGTCGTCGCGGATCGAGTTGATGAAGTCGTTGGTGAACTCCTCCGTCGACACGTACCGGACGCTGCGGGCGTGGCCGAGTTCCTGGGCGTAGTGGCCGATCGCGTGGAGCAGGTGGGTCTTGCCCAGCCCGGAGCCGCCGTAGATGAACAGCGGGTTGTACGCCTTTGCCGGGGACTCGGCGACGGCCACCGACGCGGCGTGCGCGAACCGGTTGGAGGAGCCGATGACGAACGTCTCGAACCGGTACTTCGGGTTCAGCTTGTTGCCGCCGGCGTCGCCCGCGGCCGAACCGGGGGTGGCGCCGGGACGGCGCTCGCGCTCCTCGCGTACCGCCGCGAGCGGGTGCGGCACGGCGCGGCTGTCCACCGGGCCGGTGCCCCGGCCGGGGCCGGAGTCGGACGGGCCGTCGCGGTCGGGTGTGCGCAGCACGGCGGCGCGCACCGGGGCGACCTCGGGATGCCGCGGGACCGGGACGGCGAACAGCGCGTCCTCACCGTCGGCGGCCGGCGCCACGATCGAGTGCTCGGCGGGCGGCGGGGTGTAGACGGGTGCGGTGTACGCCACCGGGGCGTACTCGGTGGGCGGGGGCGGCGGGGGCGCGGGGCGGGCCGCGGACTCGTCCGGCGGACGCACCTTGACCGCCACCTGCACCGGCCGGCCCATGATCCGGGACAGCGTGTCGGTGATGGCGGTGCGCAGCTTCGTCTCGATGATGTCGCGGATGAACGCGTCCGGCACGCTCAGCAGCACGAGGTCGTCGACCACCGCGAGGGCCTGGGTGAGCCGGAGATAAGCGCGGTGCTGCGCCGAGACGATCTCGTCAGCGAGCTCGTCGGTGGCAGCCAGCCACACGGCATTGAGGTCGCTCACCTGTCAGCCTCGTTCATGCGCTCGACCCTTCGATTCCGTGTAGCGGGGCTCGGTCTCGCACCGGGCTGCCCGTCAGCTCCCGCCCGACGGCTCCGATCAATGACGGTGTCATCACGGACCGTGGTTTTCCCCCGGGTTATCCCCCGAATCAACGAGGTTCTCCACAAGTTATCCACAGGCTGTGTGTCGATCGGTATCCGGGGTCCGGCTGGTATGGGTCGCCCTATCCGGCGCACGAGCGCCTGCAACACGGCCCACCGTGCCGAACGAGCCACCTTATTGCCCGGTTTTGCGGTAACCGCCACAATTAACGGCCAGCCCCGTCAGCCAGGCACTCCGGCACGCTAACAGGGTTATCCACAGGCGTCCACCTGTTGTCCACAGCTTCACTCTCGGTGAGTGTTGATAACGACACTGTGGGTTGCGGTGGGGGCGACGCTGTTGACACGGTGAGTGAGCTGCGAAGAGTTCTTGGCGGACATCGACGGCACGTGTACCCTGGAGCGGTTGCTCCATCACCCTCTGCTAGGGTGTCGGTTGCGGCGTCCGCCCTGACTCAGACAAGATCGAGATTCTTCGTCCCGATCCTGCCGTCAACCGGGCGGTGCATCCGCGAAAAGCTAGAACTTCCCCGCTTGAGGGCGGGGCGATCCCCAGGAGACCTGACGTGAGCAAGCGCACGTACCAGCCGAACAACCGTCGGCGCGCGAAGACCCACGGCTTCCGGCTGCGTATGCGCACCCGCGCCGGGCGCGCGGTGCTGTCGGCCCGCCGGGGCAAGGGCCGCGCCCGCCTGGCGGTCTGAGACCCCGGACGGGCCTCGGATGCTGCAGGCTGCGCACAGGTTGAGGCGAAGCGCTGACTTCGCCGCCGCCGTGCGGGCAGGCCGCCGAGCCGGTCGTGGCGCCGTGGTGGTGCACCTGACGGTGCCCGCAGCGGCCACCGAGCATGAAACGGCGTGGCAGGGAGCTGATCCCGGCCACGCCGTTGCCGTGTCCGGGCAGGTCTCACAGGCGGGGTTCGTGGTCTCCAAGGCGGTGGGGAACGCGGTGATCCGCAACACGGTGAAGCGCCGGCTGCGCCATCTGGCTGCCGAGCGGCTGGCGGGCCTGCCCGCCGGGGCCACCGTGGTGGTGCGAGCGCTGCCGCAGGCGGCGTCCGCGTCGTACGAACAACTGGGCCGGGACCTCGACGCCGCGCTCGCCGCGGCGCTCAAGCGCGACCCCGGCCAGGCATCGCGTCGCAGGTCGACCGGGGGGAAGTCATGACGCAGCCGTCGCGACCCACGACACTCGCCGGGCGCGTGCTGGCCCTACCCATCATCGCGTACCGTCGTTGGGTGAGTCCGGGCCTGCCAGCCCGTTGCCGGTTCTACCCGTCCTGCAGCGCCTACGCGCTGGAGGCCATCGCGCAGCACGGCGCGGCGCGGGGGTTCTGGCTGACGGTCAAGCGGCTCGGTCGCTGCCATCCCTTTCACCCGGGCGGATATGACCCAGTGCCACCCAACACCCGCCGCAGTACTGATGTGACTGGAGCAACACCCTCATGATGGACTGGATCTACACGATCGTCTCGAAGGTCCTGCTGCTATGGCACAGCCTCTTCGACAAACTCTGGGGCGACGGCACCTGGCTCGCCACCAACTGGGACTGGGTCCTGGCGATCGTGTTCCTGGTGCTCACGGTGCGTGTGTTGCTGTTCCCGCTGTTCATCAAGCAGATCCGGTCGCAGCGGGCCATGCAGACCCTCCAGCCGCAGCTGAAGGCGCTGCAGGAGAAGCACAAGGGTGACAAGGAGACGCTCCAGCGCGAGATGATGGAGCTCTACCGGCGGGAGAAGGCCAACCCGCTGATGGGCTGCCTTCCGCTGCTGATCCAGATGCCGATCTTCTTCGGCGTCTTCCACGTGATCAAGCGCCTCGGCACGGGCACCGTCGACGAGACCCTCTACGGCTGGACCGCCGCGCAGTTCCAGAGCGGCATGGCCGCCGACCTGTTCGGCGTGTCCATCGGTGCGACCTTCACCCAAGGCGGCGCGGCCGCGGTGCTCTGTGGCATCCTCGGCGTGGTCATGATCATCACGACCTACATGACCAGCCGCCAGATGATCCTGAAGACCGGCTGGTCCGAGGACCCCACCCAGAAGATGATGCAGAAGCTGATGCTGTACGGCATCCCGGCGACGCTGATCATCTCCGCGGTGGCCTTCCCGCTCGGTCTGATCATCTACTGGACCACGACGAACCTCTTCACGCTCGGCCAGCAGATGTGGGTCCTGAAGAAGTACCCGCCGCCGAAGATGGCCGGCGCCAAGGCGGAGCCGAAGGTCATCGACCCGGAGGTCGCCAAGGCGCTCGCGCCCAAGGTCGGCGCCAAGCCGGCCAACACCAAGCGTAAGACGGTGAAGAAGAACGTCGGCTGACCTCAGCCATGATCGCCCTGCGATCGCGGCCCTGCCCGAAGCCGTCCTCCGCCTCGCCGCGGAGGACGCCGGGCGGCCGCCGGCGCGGGCGGCGGGCCGGCTGACTGCCACCCCCCACAGACCTGCTCGTGATCCCCGTGTCGTGAGGCGCGGGGCCGATCACGGGGTTTTGATCGGACCGAACACCCGGAGAAGAACGTGACCGACCAGACAGAGCTGGACGACGTGGCAGTCGAAGACCTCGCCGAGACCGAGACCGTGAAGGGCGCGGCGGAGGCCGAAGAGGCCGAGGAGGCCGAGGAGGGCGCCGACGAGGCCGCCGCTCCCAAGCGCAAGGCCGCCAGCGACGCCGACCTGTTCCGGCAGAGCGAGATCGCGGCGGACTACATCGAGGGTCTGCTGGACATCCTGGACGCCGATGGCGACATCGACGAGCTGGTCTCCGGCGGCCGACCGGTGGTCGAGGTGGTCGGCAGCCGGCTGCAGTCCCTCGTCGGCCCGCGTGGGGCGACGCTGGAGGCCCTGCAGGAGCTGACCCGACTGGCGATCTTCAAGCAGACCGGCGAGCCGAGCCGCCTGCTGCTGGACGTCGGTGGCTACCGCGACCAGCGCCGCAAGGAGCTGGGTGCGCTGGCCAAGAACGCGGTGGAGAAGGTCAAGCAGCACGGCGAGGCCGTCAAGCTGGAGCCGATGTCCGCCTTCGAGCGCAAGTGCGTGCACGACGTGGTCAACGCCGCGGCGGGGGTGCAGAGCGAGTCCGAGGGCGTCGAGCCCAACCGCCGGATCGTGGTACGTCCGGCGTGAGTCCCGACGACAAGACGGAGCCGGTCATCCCCGACGGGGTGACCGGCTCCGTGCTCTCCCCTGACCTTCGCCCGGCGGCCGAGGCGCTGTTCGGCGACCGCCTCGACACCGCCGCGCGCTACGTCGACCTGCTGGCCACCGACGGCGTCGTGCGCGGCCTGATCGGCCCGCGTGAAGCTCCCCGGCTGTGGGAGCGCCACCTGCTGAACTGTGCCGCGGTGGCCGAGCTGATTTCCCCGTCCGCCACGGTCGTCGACGTGGGCTCCGGAGCGGGTCTGCCCGGTATCGTGCTCGCAGTGGCTAGACCGGATATTTCGGTCATTCTGGTTGAACCACTGGCACGTCGGACCTCCTTCCTGGAGGAGGCGGTGGCGGCTCTCGGCCTGACCGACCAGGTCACCGTGGTACGCGGCCGCGCGGAGGAGCAGATCGGCCGGCTCAGCGCGGACGTCGTCACCGCCCGCGCGGTGGCGCCCCTGGACCGGCTGGCGGGCTGGTGCCTGCCGCTGGCCTCGCCGGGAGGCCGCCTGCTGGCGCTCAAGGGAGTGTCGGCCACCGAGGAGATCGCGGAGCACGGCGACGCCGTCGCCCGCCTCGGCGGCGGCCCGGCCGTGATCCACCAGTGCGGTGTCGGCCTGATCGACCCGCCCACCACCGTGGTGGAGATCGTCCGAGAGCGCGAGGTCGTGCCGAAGACTGCCAAGCCGACCCGGCGGGCAGGGCGCGGAGGACGCCGGCGCTGAGCGGTGCGCCCTCCGCTGACGGAGAGGGCGCACGACGATGGGTGTCCTACGAACCGACGGCGCCGGCATGTCGGCCTCGGCCGACCTGCCGCGCCCGCGCACCTATGCCGGCGCGTTCCCGGGTGCGGGGGCGGCCATCCGCTCGCCCCTGTCCGGCGCGGTGCTGGCGACAGGGACGCCGCCGGCTCGGCGGGTGATGCGTACAGCCCCCGTCGCGCCCGTAGCCGCGGGCTGGCCGGGCACCGCGCTCGCGCAGCGGCGGCTCGGATGTCGCATGTCACTGGTGCCGGGATTCTTGGTGTATGTCCAGCCAGAAGGCGGTCAGACGCGTGCCCGAGTGGAGGACGGTGGTAGCTTCCGTCGCCCGTCCGCCGTAGGCTGGCCGCGCGTCGATAATGTGGACCCGACTGTCGCGGGTGCGGTCACAGCACCGCCGGCAGAGACGCCAGCGCGCGCCGGACCGGCCGGCGCAGCCATCCGATCCGATGCGGGCAGGGATGACACGGTGCAGGAATACGGCATGAGCCTCCCCCAGGGCTCTTACGGCGTTGTTTCACGTGAAACATCAACCCCGGCGCAGCGAGGCGCCGCCAACCCGGGCTCCGGTATGAGGCCGACCGTCGCGAACACGTACACGTCGAGCGCGGCAGGGTCATACCCGGCACCCAGTGGTCCGGCGAGCCCCGACGCGACCGGTTTCCGCGCGACGGCGTCGGTGCCGCCGCCGGGGAGCAGTGTGCCGCCCGCGGAGTTCTCCTCGGCTCCGCACGGCGCCACCGGCTACGTGCCGGTGTCCGCTCCCCCGGCCAACCGGCCGCCCTCGCCCCGCCCTCAACCCAGTTCTACGCATGTCGCAGGTGAGGATCAGAGTGCGACCGCGTACGGTGCTTCTGACGCGAACACGACAGCGTCCGGTAGTTCGGAGGACCCACCGTTGGCCATGGAAGCGATGCGCGCCGTACAGATTCTCAACCCGAGCGGTGAGGTGACCATGCCTCGCCCCACCCGGCAGCGCGTCATGTGCGTCGCCAACCAGAAGGGCGGCGTGGGCAAGACCACCACGACGGTGAACCTTGCAGTGGCCCTGGCCCTGCACGGCAACCGCGTGCTGGTGGTCGACCTCGACCCGCAGGGCAACGCCTCGACCGGACTCAACGTGCCGCACCACGCGGGCGTGCCGGACGTGTACGACTGTCTGATCGACCAGGTGCCGATGGAGGAGGTGGCGCAGGCGGTCGAGGGCATCCCGAACCTCTACTGCGTACCGGCCACCATCGACCTCGCCGGCGCCGAGATCGAGCTCGTCTCCGTGGTCGCCCGCGAGTCGCGGCTGGGCCGCGCGATCCAGGGCTTCCCGATGGAGTTCGACTACGTCTTCATCGACTGCCCGCCGTCGCTCGGCCTGCTGACGGTCAACGCGCTGTGCGCCGCGCAGGAGGTGCTCATCCCGATCCAGTGCGAGTACTACGCGCTGGAGGGCCTCAACCAGCTGCTGAACAACATCAACCTGGTGAAGGCCCACCTCAACCCGAACCTGGACGTGTCCACCATCCTGCTGACCATGTACGACCGCCGTACCCGCCTGGCGGACGCGGTCGAGCAGGACGTGCGCAACCACTTCGGCGAGAAGGTGCTGACCTCGGTCATCCCCCGCAACGTGCGCGTATCCGAGGCACCGAGCTACGGCCAGTCGGTCATGACTTATGATCCCGGTTCGCGTGGAGCCACCAGTTACTTCGAGGCCGCGCAGGAGATCGCCGAGCGCGGCGCGAAGATCGGAGTTGCGGCATGAGCACGCGGAACAGCAGCACTGCGGAAGGTGAGGCAGCGGCATGACCCCGCCCCCCGTACGTAAGGGAGGCCTCGGCCGGGGTCTCGGCGCGCTGATCCCGACGACTCCGGCGGCACCCGCGGCTCCCGTGCCGGCGGCACCCGCGCCGGTCCCGGCTTCGGTCCCGGCGCAGGCCACGCCTGTTGAGGTCGCGCCGGTCTCCGCTCCCCCGGCCGCCCCGGTCGCGGTGGAGACTCCGCAGGCCCCGCAGGCCGTGGAGATGCCTCCCCCGGCGCAGGTGATGGACCTGGCACCCGTGCCCGGCGCACGGTTCGCGGAGATCCCCGTCGGCTCGATCGTGCCCAACGCGAAGCAGCCCCGGCAGATCTTCGACGACGAAATGCTCGACGAGTTGAAGATCTCCATCCAGGAGGTCGGCTTCCTGCAGCCGATCGTCGTCCGCGAGCTCGGCCAGGACAAGTACGAACTGGTCATGGGCGAGCGGCGTTGGCGTGCCGCACAGGCCGTCGGCAAGGAGATGATCCCGGCGATCGTGCGGGACACCCGCGATGACGCCATGCTGCGCGACGCCCTGCTCGAGAACATCCACAGGGCGCAGCTGAACCCGCTCGAAGAGGCGGCGGCATACCAGCAGCTGCTGGAGGAGTTCGGCGCCACCCACGACGAGCTGGCCAAGAAGATCGGGCGCAGCCGGCCCCAGATCTCCAACACCATCCGCCTGCTGAACCTGCCCCCGCAGGTGCAGAAGCGGGTGGCCGCCGGAGTGCTGTCCGCAGGCCACGCGCGGGCGCTGCTGAGCCTCGACCAGGCCGACGCCCAGGACAAGCTGGCGACGCGCATCGTCGCCGAAGGGCTGTCGGTGCGGGCCACCGAAGAACTGGTGATGCTGGCCAACGCGGAGAGCGATGCGAAGGAGCCCGCTGCCAAGCGGCGCGCCAAGCCGCACGCCCCGGCGTTGGTCGACCTGGCGGACCGGTTGTCGGACCGGTTCGACACCAAGGTGAAGGTGGACATCGGCCGGAGCAAGGGCAAGATCACGATAGAGTTCGCGACGGTCGACGACCTGGAGCGGATCGTCGGGATCATCGGCGTGGAGAACCAGGAATAGACTAGGTTGACGAAGCGGGCCGTCCGACGGGGCGGCCCGCTTTTTGTGCCTGCCTTCGGCTCAACCATCCGACTGACGCCTGGACGCACCGTGGATGGAGATGCAAATCGGGTTCGGCCACGCTGATCCTTGACCGCTCCTCCTGATTCGGCATGCCGGACTGACCCCTGTCGGGGCACGTAGGTCAGCCTGCTGGCCCGGTCGGCTGGCCTGATTCGACCTCTGGGGTCGGGTCTGCGGGACTGAACCACTCGGCCAGCAATCAGGTCTCCGCATGAAGCCGGACAGAGGCACCGGCAGAGGGTTGGTGGTGCCGGCCTGGCGGGACGGTCGTGACGGACAGGTCTGCTGGGACGGGTCTGGATGACGACTCTGGTCGGGCGGGCGTGGCGGAAGAGTCTGGTCGGACGAGCGTCGTGGACGGTCTGGCGGGCCGGGTCTGGTCGGCCCGACGTGGCTGCACGGTCTGACGGGACAGAGCCGACGAGACAGAGCCGACGGGATGGAGTTGGCGGGATGGAGTTGGCGGACGAGATGGCGGCGCCTGTGGGAGTGGTCCTGTGGATGGGGTGCACCGCGCTCGTTGCCAGGACCTGTGGATCGAGCCCCGCGGCCGAAGGGGTGGACCAGTTGGATGGGCTTACGGCAGTGGGGCGCGCAGAAGTCGGGCACTCCGGGTCTGTCGAAGGCCCGGTGCGTGATGGGTTCGCCAGCGGTGGTTGCGGGTCAGGGTCTGGCGGATTGACTCGACGACGGTCCGGGCCTGCCTGGGCGGTGCGGGCCGAGGAAGCGCGTAGATTCCGGCCGCGCTGGCGAGGGCTTCGGGACCCGGTATGCCGTGTCGGTGCCTCTTGCGCTCGCAAGGCAGTGGCGTCTGCCATACCCATGTCATCCCGTGCCTGCGGTCCCGGGCGTACGGGTGTGGTTCAGGTTCACGGTGATCGCCCCGATCCAGACCAGGAGGGCCTGGAATTCGGAGCGAGGACATCGGAGCCGCCCTTGGGCCTGTGCGGTTCGCGGGTGTCCTTGGCAGCAGCGGTTCCTGCTCCACCTCGCCAGCGGCTCCTGCTCCACCTCGCCGTCGACGCGGCGGACCGCGGTCAGGCTGGCCGGCCGCGAGCTCCTGTACGAGCGCCAGGCGGGGAGCGTACGGGTGCGAGGCCGAGCGATTGGGTGTGGATGCGTGGGTGGGTTGCGTGGGCCGGGCCGGGGTGCCGGATTGCCGGTGCTGGCATAGAGCGGAGCCGGGTCCGCCAGTCGACAGATGCCGGACCAGCGGAACGGCGGACCAGTGGAATGGGCGGGTCGGGGTCCGATTCGGGGAGGCCCATGGCGGCGGCAAAAGCTCGGTGGATCGGCGCGTCGGCACACTTCGACCGCGGGCTCCGGTTCGTTGGCTAGGCAACCGTCGGTGGCCATACGGAGGCCTGTGTCCGGGTCACGGCGTGAAGCGCGAGGGTGGGTCGGGCATCGGATGGCGTAGCCACCTGCAGCGTGTCGTTCAGTGCGCGGTCGGCATCGGCGTTGAGTCGAGGCGGTGATGTTTCACGTGAAACCAGAAGATCCTCTACTCGTGCGGCGGGCTTGGGGTGCGGGTTCACCCGAGCGCTGCAGGCAGGGTGGTGAGGTCGTGTTCGACACTCCCCCACCCGTGCTGCGTCGATCCACGGGTCAACTCGGAGCGGGTGGGCACAAGGGTCCTCGCAGGGCGCGGTAAGTACAGAGTCGTCGCTGAGTCAGGTTGGCCCCCAGGCTTGTCGTCGGCGGACATGAGTCAAGCCGATCGCGACGTACCGACCCGCTCCCGACTCGCTCGCTCTAGTCGCACCGTCGGCCGTGTCAGCTAGGGACGATACCTCTGGCGCTTGGCCGGGAACTCGCGGCCGGTGCAAGGCGGGCGGCGAGCCCCGTCGTGTGATCGTGCTTCATGGGCGCGTGGTGGGTTGCCCTAACACGGGCCACGCCCCAGAGCCTCGTTCTCCGAGGTTCGGTCTCAGCGGCCCGTGTTCCCTCACGGGCTCTTGTCGGCGCTTTCGATGCGGCTTGCGCTCTTGGGCGTTGGAAGGCAGAACGGGTAGCGCGCGTCGACTCCAACGAAGCAGGCGACGACCGCCAGCCCTTCGGCGGGTGGTCGGGTGTCAGCCAGTGGCGGTGGCGCCTACTTTCTCCGAGCCTTTGGGAGGTCGTGGACTGCCGGGCTCCTTCACAGGCTTGCCCTTGCCCATGATGCGATGGGCCGTGGCGAGCGAGTGGAGTGCTCAAGCCAGACAGACTGCGTCCTTCGTGTCGACCCGGTCCTGAAGAACTTGGTGGGACACGAAGGTTCGGAGTCTGAGCCCTCTCAACCAATGAGGACGGGGTGCGCTCGCGATCTTCTGGTTTCACGTGAAACCTTGCGATCGACGCCGGCGCTCGGTGCCATGGTCGGAGCGCATGTTGGTCGAAGCCGGAGTTCCACGCGCGGCGGACAGTCCGAACGGCCATGGCTGGAGCACCCACGCCGGAGGACCGCCTGCCGGATGGAGAAGCCGGCGAGAAGCGAGGCGAGGATCGCAGCCTCCATCGGGACCGTGTCTCGGAGCACTGGGCTCTCGTCGTGGGGCTTGGTACTTCCGATCCGTGGAGAGCGCTTCGGTGTACGGGCGCAGTGCGCCTGCGGGGCAGTTTGCTCTGCGCCAGACGTGACATTCGTGTCGACGCGCAGTGTTCGTTGATGCTTCGTCGTGAGGCCACGGTCCTGCCGTTCCGCCTGACCCGGTGCCGGCTGAGGGGTTCTGCGGAGTGGTTGTGCAGTGGACGGGCAAGTGCGGGCGCTGCGGGAAGGCAGGGCGCCGACAGCCATGGCGGTGACCTTCCCACTCGGCTGACAGCCCGTCGACTTCGGCGGTCATGAGGGAACCTGGGACGGCGGAGAGTTGGCGCGTGCCCACCCGATAGGTGGCGTTGTGCGGATCTGTGGTTGAGCGGGGAGCCGAGCGGGGCTGTCTTGGGTGGCGCCAGTTGGGAAGTCGCCGACGATCGGAGTTCGGGTCGGCCGCAGGCGACGGTCCGAACGCGCTCGACGCGTTGCGGCCGATGCTGTCGCTCGGTCGGCTGCGGAACTGGCTGCAGTACTAGAGGCCAGCGGCTTGACCAACTGGCGGCCAGCATCTGCCTGGACGCATCCCGGTGCAATCCGCGCCGACTGTTCGGTGATTTCGTGCGAGGAGTTCGCGCGCCGTGCCAGCCACGCGGCCCCGCTCCGTGAGGCAGAGGTATAGCCGCTAGCGGTCGGCGGATGGCGGCGGAGTACGCGTTGCAGAGTTTGCCGCAGGCGCAGAATCGCGCGTTCCGGGCCGAGGCCCGTCGCGGGCAATTCTCCCCATGGTCTGCGTAACCGAGTGTTGCATCGGCCTAAGCCAAGGGCGTTGCGCCAGTGGCCCGAGCACTTGTCGGTCGAGTGGTACGCCAACCCGAGTGCGGGTGCGTTCACCGGGCAGCACTCGGCCGATGCAGCCGCGCGGGTCGGTCGTCGGTCTTCACTCTGGGCGGGTATCCCCGGGCGACGGCAGGCCGCCGATCGCGACCAACGCTGGAGGGCAGGGTGCGTGCGCACGCGGCTGGGTTGAACTTGAATCTGGGACGCTCGCGAGACGGACGATGCCCCCGGCTCTACACGGCATCGTGGCGCGGTTCCCTCGGCGGACGTCGAGGAGGAAGGCCACACGCTCCCCCGGTTGCGCGCGTCCGAAGGTGGGCGTCGGAGAGAACGGCATTCCGCCCGAGAACTACTCGCTGCGTCCGACGTGTGCGACGGGATCGCCCGCCAGCAACGAGGGTTGCCCGTGTGTCCGCGAACCGGCTAGTGGCGCACTCGGGCTGGACGGCGACCGCTGGCTCGGTTTGGCGCGACCCTGTGGGCGGGCGCAGTGTTTCACGTGAAACACGATGATCGCGTTCGCGGTTGCAGCCGTCTCTGTAGCGAATCGAATCAAGGTTCACCGGCGTGGTCGGCCAGCCCGAAAGGGCGCAGGTGTCTAACAAGTGGCTCGCCCGTAGAACAACCGCTGGCCGCCCCAGTTCGTCTCCATCTCTGCCGGCCTGCTGGTCCGCGCCGGGCGGGCAGCACTTTGCGCCTGCGCGGAACGGCACGCCGCGAAGGGCTTCAGAGCATTGCAGCCCAGGACGGCACGTGCGGCCGTTGTCGCATTCAAGCGGAGTGCTGGCGCACGTGACTGACAACTTGGCGAGTGCGCTTCTGCACGAGGGCTCGGAACGACAGCTCGGAACGACAGCTCGCTAGGACAACTGGTGCCGCGTTGAGGTCGACCGGTGTGGCGCGCGGATGGCGACCGCGGTCGGAGTCGGAAGATTCGTTGCCATGGCGAAGGCGCGCTTGCTCCTCCACCCGAGACCGAAGCGCCCGCGCGTTCTCGGTTAGTGCGGTTCTCCCTCCTGGTTGCCGTCGTGCGACGCGCTAGCAAACTCCGCCCGGTTGAGGCGGATAACCGTGCTGGCGCGCCCCGGGCGGCGTATGGCTTGGGGACACGTTGCACACCTGTCGAAGCCGCTGTGTTTTCGCCGGCACGGCCGCAGCGCGCACATGAGCCAGACGACGTTTCCTGAACTGGCGCGGGGCGCAGGGGCACTAAGCAGTTCGGTACTGCAGGGATAGTGCGTGCAACTGGGCGATTCGTGGCTCGTGTGGTCGGCGTCCGGCGCATCAGTCCACCTGAACGTCCTGGCCGACAACTGCGACATCACCGAGTCAGGTCACCCGTCCTCGGGCCACCCGACACTCGACGTCGTGCGGTGGAGTCGTGCATCGCGCGACTGCGGACGTAGGTCTGTCTGTACGGGTTCCACTGCAGCCATGGCGCAGAACCGACTCGCACCAACATGACCCCTAACTGGAGGACCGCGGCGACCGGCATGACGTCTGGGAAGGCGGATCGTCATACGGCAGAGCACGCAGTCGAGGCCGGGGGCCAACGGCCGAACCCCGCAACGAAGTGTGGTGTGCCAACCCCGGGCTGGAGGCCGCCCGCACGAGCCGATCCCGTTTCCCTCCGAGTTGTGGGCCAGGAACTCATCCGCGATTCGCGCGAACCTCCGGAGGCTGGATTCGCCGCTAGTTCTGGTCGGCGTCGTTGTGTGGGCGGCGACTGGGAATCCCGCGTGCGGCCGACGACAGCGGGCGCGGCGAGCCCTCGGTCCGGACTGGCGATGGGTGCGCCGTGCCGGCTCGACCGAGCTGTGGCTGCTTGAGCAAACCGATGGGTTCGCACTTGATGGACTGAGGTTCATCGGACTCCGTCGGCCGGGAGTCCGTGGCACCAGCAGATGACGGCTCGTTCGGCGTGTGGCCCTGTCCACATGCAGCGGCAACTTCATGGGCACCTGATCCGCGCGCGGATTGGGTACTCGACGGGCGATTCTCTTCCGATCTGCGAAGGTGTCGCGCGATGTTGCGCGGGTGCGCCGTCGTAGCCGTGGACACGCCCCACGACGCGTCGGCGGCCGTGGTCTGGTCAACCGCCTGTTTGCGGCGGCGTCGGGCGGAAGTTCCTGTCGAGACGGCTACCGAATGTGCTGTCGTCGAGCGAACTGTCGGCCTCGCCGGTGCCGCCTCAGGGCGTTACGGCAGAGCGGTTCGGGCAGAGCAGTTCAGGAACGGCGGGTTCGGGCCGGGCGGTTCGGGTCGGCGGGGCGCGACGCCGGCGTCGCCGGAGAGGACCTCAGCCATCACCTGTTGATACGCCCGCGATGAAACGGAGCTCACTGATTCGGTTGATGGGTCGCGGTCACGCCCGGCAGCGCCATCCGCCTTGTGCCGGTGCGCGGCTCGTTGTTCCCGGCCCGACGAACGCGTGCTGGACTCAGCGTTCCACGCGTCCATGTGCTTCAGCTGCTCGCGGCTCAGCAGTTCAGCGGCCCCGGCGTCCAGGGGAAGCCGATGCCCCGATGCCCCGATGCCCCGAAGGCCCGAGGCCCCAGGGAGTCTCAGGGCAACTGAGGTGTTCGCAGAGCACATGACCGCGGGTAGACCCCTGGTAGTCCCGTGTGGCTCGCCGGTCCTGCTACTTCCGTCCCGCGGTTTCTGCGGTTCGGTGGCCGGCCTGGCGGACACTGCGGCCCCGCTTAGTTCGGCGCGGTCCTGGCGGCGGCGGCCCGGGTCTGCTGGTGCATGCAGCGGGACCAGCCGACGCGCTGTCCTGTGGACCCCGTGCGGACAAGACCGAGCCGCCGTGGAGTGGAACCCGGGCGGCAGACCTTCCCGATGAGCAGTACCCGTCGTGGCGGCGATCGCCAACCGCCGGCACGGCCGCTCAACGGGGTACAGGGGAACTCATAGACCGGTGGATGAGGCGGTGCCGCCAGTGCGGGGAGCGCCGCTGAACTCGGCTGCTTGTCGCTGGATTCGACGAGGTCCTCAAATCGACCTCGAGGCCGTTGAACGAGCGGGACCCGGAGGTCCACGCGGTTGCAACTGACGCCAGCACCGGTGATCCGGGCCGTACCCGCAAGCACCCCGAGGCACGGTTGGACACGCTTCGGTTGCGGAGTGACGGGTTGTTCAGCCCAGCACCAGGCACACGGCGAAGGAAGGGATCTGGCGGACCGGTTTTCCCTGCACGCGGTTTCACGTGAAACCACGATGCCGGGTCAGCCGACGATAAGCCGCCAGGACCGCCGCCCGGCCACGGTCTGAACCGTTGCCGCCGTCCACGGTGCCCTGGCGGTCAGCCGACTGTGGGAACAAGCCGGCGACGGATGCCATGTCGCCCTCAGATGGACGCGCCTCAGCCAGCCCTCTACTCGCGCCAGGCCCGGTGAAGATCGGCTTGGTTCCGTTGCCGAGCCCATCCGACGAAGCGCCACGCCCCCTGCTCCCGCCGGACCCAGGACGTGACGAGCCGTGGAAGCCAGGTCCTGCGAGTGGATCCCGAGCACGAGATGCGTGGATAACGGCCCGACGATTTGGCCCACCGGCGCAGTGGTTGAAGCGGTGCCATGCAGCCCACGCCGGTGCCCAATCAGTTGTCAGTTGGTTCAACGAGCCCATGCAGAAGTCGAGGACAGCAGGTGCACCGGCAAGGCCTGCACCACCGCTCCGCAGACTTTGCTGGGCACCGCAACCCCGAGCCCAGGACGATGGGTCCAGTCACCCCGATCGCGAGCCATCCTTCCCGCGGCGGACCGCGCTGGTGCTGGACCCGGCCTGATGTCGGGCTTGGCGCGCCGCACTGGCCGCACAGATCTGGGGCGGCAGAACGATATGGAAGCGGAACAGATTTAAAGGGGTAGGCCGATGGCAGGCGAGTAGTCCGACCAGGCACCCCGCCTGGCTCCGGGCCCGCTCTCGCCATCCTTGCTATGCCAAACGCACCGTTGTCGGACACCTCGGCCACTCGGCGGTGGTATTCACGGTTCGCCGGTGTCCCGCCTTCGTCATGGGTCGCCAGCGGGCTTGGTCCAGACCGCTTGGGTCTGCCCAGCGGATCGGGCCGAGTGCGCCAGACAGTTCGTGGCCGACGGCTGGCGCATGGTTCGACCACCCTCGCCGCGTCTCGGCCTGCGGAACGGAAAGCCGGACCTGGCGGTGTACCCGAACCTGAGCCGGATGCCCAGGCCCACGTCCGGGATCTTGTGACCAGGCGAACCAGATCCGACCTGTCACCGGTCAAGCCGACTGAGCACGACCGGCGATCGTGGCGCACCGGCTGCGGCCTGAGCTTCCGGGGCGGACAGGCCGGCACCCTTCTCCGGCCTGTTGCTTGAGCGGCAGGGCATCCCCGTCCGGCAGCGTCGGCCAGGCGGCTTGCCCGCTGGGCCAGGTCCGTAGGGACAGCCGGTGGTCTGTACACAGGTCACCTGGGTTATCCACAACCCGCATGCCCAAGGTCAACGATCTCCACTGCCCCGCCGAAGTGCGAGGAAGGTCACGTATCCGCTGTCCACAGCCTTGGACTGTCCTCTTTCCACAGCCGGAGCCCGGTTATCCACAGGCCATGTTTCACGTGAAACCACCGCCACGAACCTGTCGAATCCGAGTGCTGCCAACGGGATCAGCACGTGAACAGACCTGCCGTCGCTCTGCGCACTCAGAAGGTGACGGGGGTAACGATGCCAGATTCCACAGGGAGGTCCCCGCCTATCCACAAAGTTATCCACAGGCACCCTGTGGGCTGTGGTTTCACGTGAAACCGGCCTTCGGGAATCCACAGCCGGGGGGAGACAGGACCGCCTGGCTGGGCTAGATTCTGCAGGTGGCCGATATCCCCATGCCCCTTCCCGGCTTCACTGCGTGGCCCTCATTCCCATTCGAGGGCGACTTCAAGATCAAGCATCTTGACCCGCCGGTAGAGACCGAACCCGCCCGCAAGGGCGAGGACTCGGCCGACTGCACGGCGTGCACCGCACCCGATGACGCGTACATCTGGGTGAACGAGCGCTGGCGCGTACGCACCATGGACCGGCCCACGGGCCTGCCGATGGTGCTGATGCTGGAGCCTCGGTCCCACCTCGATCTGGGCGATCTGCCGAACCTGCTCGCCGCCGAACTCGGCGTCATGACGGTGCGGCTTGAGCGGGCCATCCGTTCACTGGACAACGTGGCCCGGGTCCACGTCTACCGGTGGGGTGACGGGGCCGCGCACCTCCACGTGTGGTTCATGGCTCGCCCGGTCGGGCAGCTGCAGCTGCGTGGCACGTTCCTGCCGCTGTGGGACGACATCCTGCCGCCGATCCCCGAGGATCAGTGGCGGGAGAGCCTGGCCCACGTCGCGGCGTGGTTGGCAGAGTTCGGCGGCACACCGCTGGCGCAGCCACCGCGCATCGACTGGCAGGCGCCGGCGAAACTGACCGACTCCTGACAGGCTCGGGCACCTCGCCGGCAGTCGCGCAGACCCGAGCGGTGAAGCCGGCAGCGGGATCCGCCGACAGCCCGGCGATACCGAGTGACAACGGCGAGAGACAGACACCTCAAGCCAACGACATAACGCGAAGCGCCCAGGTTCCCGAGGAACCTGGGCGCTTCGCCGTGCAGCTGTGCGTGCCGGTCAGCCGGCGGGGCGGGTGGCGGCCCGCATGACCAGGCGGGTGATCACCTCGCCGAGGTCGAGTCCGCCGGCCTGCACCGCCATCGGCAGCAGGGACGTCTCGGTCATGCCCGGTGAGACGTTGACCTCCAGGACCGTGCACTCCCCCGCCGGGGTCACGATCAGGTCGACGCGGGACATGTCGCGCAGGCCCAGTGCCTGGTGTGCGGCCAGCGCCGTCTTGACCACCTGCGCGCTCGTCTCCGCCGACAACCGGGCCGGTGCGTGCCAGGTGGTGAGGCCGGCCGTGTAGCGGGCCGCGTAGTCGTACACGCCGTTGCTGGGCACGATCTCGACGGGCGGCAGCGCGAACGGACCCTCACCGAGGTCGAGGATGGACACCGCCACGTCGACTCCCTCGACATAGCGCTCCACCAGGGCGGTCTGGTCGTACGCGAAGCACCCGACCATCGCGGCCGGCAGCGCGGAGGCGTCCCGGACCACCGCGGCGCCCAGGCCGGACCCGCCCTGGGCGGGTTTGACCATCAGCGGCAGTCCGAGCCGGTCGACGATGCGCTCCAGCACGGCGACGGCACCGAGTTCGGAGAACCGGTCGTGCGGCAGGGCGACCCACTCGGGGGTGGGGATGCCGTACTCGACGAAGACCGCCTTCGCGGAGGGCTTGTCCCAGGCGAGCCGGGACGAGCGCGCGTCGGGGCCGACGTAGGGCACGCCGCACAGGTCGAGCACCCCGCGCAGCGAGCCGTCCTCGCCGGTGGAGCCGTGCAGGGCGATGAACACCGCGTCCGGCGGGTCGGACTTCAGTGCGGGTAGCAGGGCGATGTCGGCGTCGAGCATGTCCGCTTCGACGCCGACGGCGCGCAGGGCGTCCAGGACCCGGCGGCCGGAACGCAGTGAGACGTCACGTTCGTAGGACAGGCCGCCCGCCAGCACCAGGCAGCGGAGGTCGGCTCGGACGGCAGGCGAGGTGGACGGTGCGGTCACCCTCGAATCATGCCAAGTCGGGACCGGGTGCGTGCGCGCCGGGCCGCGGCAGCTCGGTCACCGCGTCCAGCGGCCCGGTGTCGCCGAACACGGCCCGCGTGGCCAGCTCCTGCTCGACCACGCCGGCGAGGCGGCGCACACCCTCCCGGATGCGCTCCGGCGGCGGGAACGAGAAGTTCAGCCGCAGGTGCTGCTGCCCGGTGCCGTCGGCGTAGAAGCCGGTGCCGGGCACGTACGCGACGCGCGCGGCGATGGCGCGGGGCACCATGGCCTTGGAGTTGAGACCGGCGGGCAGGGTCGCCCACACGAACAGGCCGCCCGCGGGGTGGGTCCAGGTGGTGCCCTCGGGCATCAGGTCGGACAGCGCGGTCAGCAGCGTGTCGCGGCGCTCGGCGTAGATCTGCTGGTACGTCTTGAGCTGCTGGCGCCAGGGCATGGTGGACAGGTAGGTGCTCACCACGGACTGGGCGAAGTTGCTCGGGCACAGGATGTTCGCCTCGGTGGCGATCACCAGCTTGTCGCGTACCGCATGGGGGGCGAGGATCCAGCCCACCCGCAGGCCCGGCGCGAAGGTCTTGGAGAACGTGCTCAGGTAGAAGACCCCGTCGCGGCGGCGGGCGCGCAGCGGCCGCGGCGCCTCACCCTCGAAACCGAGCCGGCCGTACGGGTCGTCCTCGATGACCAGCAGCCCGGCCCGCTCGCAGATGTCGAGGACCTGCTCGCGGCGCTCCTCGGACAGGGTCACGCCGGCCGGGTTCTGGTAGGTCGGGATCGTGTAGAGGAACTTGACGCGGCGGCCGAGCCGGCGCTGCTCCTCGATGGCGACCTCCAGCGCGGCCGGGATGAGGCCGTCGTGGTCCATCGGCACGTGCACGACCTGGGCCTGCGCCGCCTGGAAGACGCCGAGCGCGCCGACGTAGGTGGGGCCCTCGGCGAGCACGACGTCGCCGGGGTCGAGGAAGAGCCGGGCGATCAGGTCGAGGGCCTGCTGGCCGCCGATGGTGACGACGACGTCGTCGGGTGACGCGCCGACCGAGGCGTCGATGCCGACGTCGGCCATCAGCGCGCAGATCTGCTCGCGCAGCTCGGGCATGCCCTGGCCGAGGCCGTACTGCAGCGCGCTGGCGCCCTGCTTGGCGACGAGCTCGCCGATGACCTCTCCGACCGCGTCGAGCGGCAGCGCGGAGATGTATGGCATACCCCCGGCGAGTGACACCACCTCGGGGCGGTTCGCCACGGCGAAGAGTGCTCGAATCTCCGAGGCGGTCATCCCGATGATGCGCTGCGCGTACCGATCGGTGTAGTCGTCGAGCGTCGTGCCCGTCTCCGCCACGGTCCCTCCCCGGCTGGACAAACAGTTGGTCATCGAATCGTACGCTGGGTCATGTGGGTCTTGAACCGACATTCGGTCGAATCCATCCAACGGGATAGGGTGCAGGAAGGCCGTAATCGGGCGTAAAGTCAATGGGTTGGCTCGGTGGCGGGCTAATTTTCGGCGCACGCGGCTCTGCCGCGGTAAGAGCACGGAGCTGCTCATGTCACGCAGAGTGGTGAATCTGACGCTGGACACCCTGGAGGACCTGCCCAAGGGTTGTCGCAACTGCGTGTTCTGGGAGCTTGATCCCGTTTCCGGGGAGCGGGCGTGTGCCAACGGCGACCCGGGCTTGGAGAAGGAGGCGTGGGTCTCGCAGACCCTGCTGGAGTGGGGCTCCTGCGGCAAGATCGCATACGTCGACGGCATGCCCGCCGCGTTCGTGCTCTACGCCCCGCCGATGTACGTCCCCCGCGGCAACGCCTTCCCCACCTCGCCGGTCTCCCCCGACGCCGTCCAGCTGATGACCGCGCATGTGGTCGCCGCGTTCGCGGGTGGCGGGCTGGGTCGGGTGCTGATCCAGTCGGTGGCCCGCGACCTCACCAAGCGCGGCATCCGCGCCATCGAGGCGTTCGGTGACGCCAAGTTCGGCGAGCACTCCGACGACGAGGACACGAAGCAGTTCAGCTGCCTCGCCCCGGCCGACTTCTTCCTCGCCGTGGGCTTCAAGACGGTGCGCCCGCACCCGCGCTTCCCCCGGCTGCGTATGGAGCTGCGGACCGCGCTGTCGTGGAAGTCCGACGTGGAGTACGCGCTGGAGAAGTTGCTCGGCTCGATGAGCCCGGAGCTGCTGCGGCCCGGAGTGCGTCCGGCGGTGCGCAGCACCACCAACTGACCGGCCGGCGCGTCACCGCGCGGTGGGCTCCGGCAGCCGTTGCCGGACCGCGAGTTCGGCACGGTCCGCAGCGGCCCGGCCGGAGGCCCAGCCCGCCGCGTTGGCCACCCGCGAGGTCCGGCTGACCCGGTGCGGGAACAGCTCCTCGAACGCGGCGTCCACGGCCTCGGAACGCGCGGCGAGCACGGGCACCAGGTCGGTGCCCGCGGACAGTTCCGCGTCGACCTCCTCGCGGACCTCGGTGAGTCGCTCGCCGATGCGCTGGGCGTACGCGCTGAGGAACGCCTGCCGGAACGAGCGCACGTCGTTGCGGCCGTACCGGTCGGCGCGTGGGTTCGCCACCGTCATCGCCTGCACGGCCTGCACCAGCAGCGAGGTGTAGAGCAGCTCCACGGCGTCCAGGTCGGGTTCGAAACCGACGACGGTGCTCAGCCCGAGGTCCTTGTAGTTCAGCGCGCGGCAGCGGTTGGCGTCGGCGACGACCTGCAGCAGCATCGCCTTGGGCCCCTCGTAGGGGTTGGCGATGACGATGCGCCGGGTGGCCGGTCCGTCGCCCGCCCCCGTCGCGGCGTCGATCAGCGCGTGGTCGATGCTGTGCCGGGCCATCAGCTGCTGCGCCTTGGCGGTGAACGCCTCGGCCTCCTCCGGGAAGCCGGTGGACTCCGCTTTAGCCAGCAATGCCCTAATTCGGTCGAGCATGCGCTGGTCGGTGGATTTGCCCGTTCCCGAGCCGGTCCGACGCGGTGGGATGGGCGAACCGGGCGCGTGCCCGGCCGGCTCCATCGGCGGCAGTTCCTGGTAGAGCCAGCGCATGAGCTCGAACGCGCCGCCTAGCACCTTCTCCCGGACGAGCCCGTGCCGCTCGCCGAACTGGGCCAGCTGACCGGTGTCGCCTGTCCACCACACGGTCGCGTCGAGGGTGGCCAGCTCAGCCGACCAGCGCCCGTCGACGGTCGCCGGGTCGTGGACGCGCATCCGGCCGGCGATCACATCGCACAGCAGCTGCGACATCCAGCCCGCGGCGGCCTTCGGGGCCCCGGCGCGGGCGGCGAAGCGGCGCAGCGCGTGGTCCAGCTCCACGGGCCGCCAGTGCCGGTCCCAGGCGTGCTGCACCGCCTGCTCCAGCGCGTACGACACGGCCGCGTCGACGGCCGCAGGGTCGAGGGTGCTGGCGTACACCTGGTCGGAGACCGTGCGGCAGCGCCGGGGGTCACGCTGCAGCAGCGCGGCGGTGATCTCGGACAGCATCCGGTCGGCGTACCGGCGGGCCTCGCCGGAGGTGGGGGTGGTCGGCACGGGGATCAGCTCGGCAGGGCCAGGCGCAGCGCGCTCACGTCGATGGTGCCGGTCTTCACGTCGATCTCGACCGGGTAGTACATGCGCTGCACGGCGGCGACGATCGCCTCCACCACGCGCTCGCGGAACATCGGGTCGATCAGCTGCGCGCGGTCCTTCGGGGAGGTCAGGTAACCGACGTCGACGCGTACCGCGGGCATGCGGGTGTAGCGCAGCAGTTCCCAGGTCTTGGCGTGGGTGTGGCAGTTGCGCAGCCCGGTGCGGGCTACGATCTCCCGCTGGACAAGGCCGGCCAGCCGCTCCCCCATCGTCGAGGTGACACCGTTCGAGGTGCCGTAGTGGTAGGTGGCGACCCCGTCGGCCTGCGGGTTGTGGTGGCCGTCGATGTGCAGCGAGATCAGCAGGTCGGCGGCGAGGTCGTTGGCCAGCTGCGCGCGGTCCAGGTCGCTGGGCGCCTCGATCGGCAGCGGGCCGCGGGTCAGGTGCACCCGCATGCCGGCCGCGGCGAGCCGGCCCTCCAGCCGGGTGGCGAGGTCGTACGACAGGTCGGACTCGGTCCAGCGCAGCGGGCCGTCGGGCACCACCACGCCGGGGTCGGAGCCGCCGTGCCCCGGGTCGACGATGATCTGCCGCCCGACCAGGCTGGGCCCGGTCTGCCGGAAGGTCACCTCCTCGCGCAGCTTCAGCGGGGAGCCGCCGACCACCTTGCGCCCGAGCCGCCGCAGCATGTGCAGGGTCTGCGGGCCGCAGGTGCCGTCGGGGGTGAGGCCCATCTCGCGCTGGAACGCCGACAGGCCCCGCGCGGTACGCGGCCCGTACACGCCGTCGGTGCGGCCGACGTCGTAGCCCATCTCCAGCAGCCGCTCCTGCAGCTGGCGTACGTCGTCGCCGCGCAGCGGGTCGGAGACGCTGAAGTAGAGCGTGCGGGCGCCCAGGGTCCACCGCGCGGCGTCCAGGGCGCGCCACGTCTCCGCACCCACCTCGCCGTCCACGGACAGCCCACGGTCCTGCTGGAAAGCGCGGACGGCGCGCTCCACGGCCGGGTTGAAGTGGTCCGCCTCGGCCGGGTCGGCCGGGGCCTCCAGCAGCCCCAACGCGACCAGGATCGACCTGATCTCGGTGACGGCCGGGCCGCGCTCACCGCGCTTGATGGCTCGCACAGCGGACCTCCTGGTAAACCTCACAAATGCCACCGGAGCCTATCGCGCCGCGCGGGCCGGTAGGGATCTCGAACCTGTAGTCGTTCCGACGCGCCGCCCGGCCCGCCGGACCATGACCATGTTCCACGGTGCGCGGCCGGACAAACCCGTGGGGCCCCGAGCCGCAGCTCGAAGCCCCACGGGGTTCGCGCAGAATCAGAGCGCCGTCTCGATGAGCCGGAGGATGTCGCCCTTGGGCTTGGCGCCCGCGACCGACTGCACCGGCCGCCCGCCCTTGAACACGGTCAGGGTCGGCACCGACATGACGCGGTAGGCCCGCGCGGTCTCCGGGTTGGCGTCGATGTCCAGCTTGACGATGGTGACCTGGTCGGCCATCTCGCCGGCGATCTCCTCCAGCACGGGCGCCACCTTGCGGCACGGCTGGCACCACTCGGCCCAGAAGTCCACCAGCACCGGCTTGTCGGACTGCAGTACGTCACTGACGAACGTCGCGTCGGTGACCGCCTTCGCGGATCCCATTCGGGTCACTCCTATCTCAGATCTTTCCGTCTGCTGTCCCGCACGACCGGCGTGGGCCAGACCGTGGTTTCACGCACTGGTGAGCGAGACTGTGTTGCCTGTTCTCGGCCCTAATGAGCCAAGAACCGCTCCGCGTCCAACGCCGCGGTGCAGCCCGTGCCGGCTGCGGTGATGGCCTGACGGTAGGTGTGGTCGACCAGGTCGCCCGCGGCGAAGACACCCGGGATGTCGGTACGGGTGCTCGGCGCGTCGACCTTCACGTAACCCTCGTCGTCCAGCTCGACCTGGCCGCGGAACATGTCGCTGCGCGGGTCGTGGCCGATGGCGACGAACACGCCGGTCGCCGCGATCTCCCGGGACTCGCCGGTGATCACGTTGTGCACGCGGATGCCGGAGACCTTGCCGTCGGTGCCGAGTACCTCGTCGATCACGGTGTTCCACTCGACCGAGATCTTCTCGTTGGCCAGGGCGCGTTCCGCCATGATCTTGCTGGCGCGGAACTCGTCGCGGCGGTGGATGATCGTGACGTGCTCGGCGAAACGGGTGAGGAACGTCGCCTCCTCCATCGCCGAGTCGCCGCCGCCGACGACCACGATGCGCTGGCCCTTGAAGAAGAAGCCGTCACAGGTGGCGCAGGAGGACACGCCGTGGCCGAGCAGCTCCTGCTCGCCCGGCACGCCCAGCGGGCGCCAGGCCGAGCCGGTGGTGAGGATGACCGCGCGGGCACGGTACTCCTGGTCGCCGACCCATACGCTCTTGACGTCGCCGGCCAGCTCGACGCGGGTGGCGTTGTCGGTGATGAACTCGGTGCCGAAGCGCTCGGCCTGCTTGCGCATCTGGTCCATCAGCTCGGGACCCATGACCCCGTCCGGGAAGCCGGGGAAGTTCTCCACCTCGGTGGTGGTCATCAGCGCTCCGCCTGACTCGACGCCCTCGATGAGCAGGGGCTTCAAGTTGGCCCGAGCAGCGTAGACGGCCGCGGTGTACCCGGCCGGACCCGAGCCGACAATGATCAGGTTTCGGACGTTCTCCACGAGACGCGCTCCCTTGGGTCGACACGAACTGTTCGCGCCGTACTTGTCGCTGGCTGAAACGCCATCGTACGGAGCGGACATTCCATTACGGCCCCAGCGGTGGGTCAGCTCACTGTGTCTAGTTGCGGGGCGTGCGGAACAGCTCGTCAGGACCCGGCTGGCCGCACTGCGGACCCGCCACGAACCACCAGCCGCCGGTGGCCGTGTCGACCATCACGATGAGCGCGGGACGGCCCTCGAAGCGGGCGAAGTCGGCCCCGGCGATCGTGCCCGGCAGCACCGTACGGATGGCCGCGAAGCAGCTCGTGAGCGCATCGCCGGAGCCGCTGAGGCGGCTCAGGTCGGTCGCCGCGGCCATCTCGCTGCCGTCGAACGTGCGTACGGGCTCGGAGCTGGGCGCGGACTTCTGCGACATGCCGTTACCGCTGGTCAACGACTGGCGGCGGTAGTCGTTGCCGCTGGCGGTGACCGGGACGCCGCCGTCGGGCGCCACGGCGATCGCGGGAGCGTTCTCCGCGGTGCCGCTCGCCATGTCTTCCCGTGACGTGGTGAGCGGGCCGAGCGGCAGCACGATGCCCGCCAGCGCGAGCACGCCGGCGGCGACCGCGACCGGGGCGGCCCAGCGTCGCCAGCCGCGGCGGGCGGGGCGGGAGCCCGGGACGTCCCGGCTCAGCGTCCGCTCCCCCACCGCGGGGCGCGGCGGGACGGGCCGGGAGGCGGTGAACTCCGGGGAGGCCAGCAGGGCGTCGAAACGTGCGGCGATGTCGTCGGGCATCGGCTCCGGGGCCGCCCCGAGAGCCGTCAGGTCCGCGTCGACGAGGGCCAGCGCGGTCGTCAGGTCGGCGGCTGCGGAGCGCCACTCGGGGTCGTCGGCGACGAGCCGCGCGACTCGCTCGTGCTCCGGGGTGCCGTCCAGCGCACCGCCGACGTAGTCGGCCAGCAAGTCGAGATCAACTGCGCTCATCAGAGCCCCCCTCCCGGTGTGACGTCCTGTGCTCGTGTCCCTCCGACGTCAGGGGAGTCGCCGAGGTTGCGCAGGTGCCCCAACATCACAGCGAGCCGGGCCCGGCCCCGTGAGCAGCGGCTCTTGATGGTGCCCTCGGCCACTCCCATCAGCTGCGCGACCTCGGCCACCGAGTAGCCCTGCAGGTCCACCAGCACCAGGGCGGCGCGCTGGTCGTACGGCAGCTCGGCCAGCGCGGACCGGACCACCATCGCGGTGTCGTGGTCGGTGCTGGGTGCGGCCGGCTCGTTGCGGGCGGGGGCGTGCCGGTCGTCGTCGTCCGCGCCGGCCTGGCCGGGCAGCGGCACGGTCAGGTGCGCCTGGCGGCGGCGCAGCCGGTCGACGCAGGCGTTCACGACGATGCGGTGCAGCCAGGTGGTGACCGCCGCCTCGCCGCGGAAGCGGGCCGCGGCGCGGTGCGCCGACAGCATCGCCTCCTGCAACGCGTCGGCGGCGTCCTCGCGGTCGTTGGTGGTGCGCAGCGCGACCGCCCAGAGCCGGTCGCGGTGGCGGCGGAACAGCACCCCGAAGGCGTCGGGCTCGCCGGCGGCATGGGCCGCCAGCAGCTCCTCGTCCGTGCGGGGGTCCTGCCCGGTCACTGCACCTCTACCGCTATCTCCTGCACGCCGACACGGTAGGGGTAGTCCGACTCGTTGGGGTCACGCGGCAGATCGGTGATCCAGACCAGCAGGTACTGGTACTGCGTGGAGGCGTCGGTGGAGAACACCATGGTGGTGCCCGAGTCCTTGCCGAAGGCCTGCGATCCGGCCACCTGCTGGTAGGTGTCGACGATGGTCTTGTCGCCGGCCCTCGAATCCGGTGCGGCGGCGGAGCCGCCCAGCAGCGTGGCCGAAGCGCCGGGTGCGGAGAGCTCGAGCGTGACGCTGGACACGACCTGCGGCTTGTCCAGCGTGATCAGGATGCCGATGCCCTTCTTGGCGGTGTTGCCGAAGTTCGACTTCGTGTACCCGGTCGTCTGCCACAGCGTCTTCGGGTTGCCGTCGACCATGTTCGAGGCTTGCTTCTCGTTGTCGCGGTCCTTGACCGGGGCGACGATGCGTACCTGATCGTTGCGCAGCTTGATCGCTTGCGGCTGGGGCGCGGGGGTGGCGCTGACCTCGACGGCGACGTTGGGCGACGGTGCCGTGGACGGCTCGGTCGCGTCGGCGTTGAGCGCCCGTACGGCGAGCACCAGGCCGGAGACGACCAGCGCCAGGGCGACGCCGCCGGCGACCATCAGGCGCGGGGTGGCAGCCCGTGGGGCCGGCTCGGGCGCGGCGGTCTCGTCGGCGAAGCGCAGGGTGCCGTTGCCGCCGAAGAGCAGCCGCTCGCCGGTGTCCAGGCGGGCCAGCTCGCCGGTGAGCACCTGCGCGGTGGGCAGGGCCAGCTTCGGGTCCAGCAGGTCCATGACGAGGTCGTCGAGGTAGGTCGGCACGCCGGCGCGCACGTTGCGGGGCGCGACCAGGCTGCCGGTGCTGTCGCGGCGCGCGTCGGGCAGCGCGGTGGCGCGGCCCGCCTCGGCCCGCGGCCAGTGGCCGGTGAGCATGAAGTAGGCCAGCGCGCCGAGGCTGCGTACGTCGGCCTCGTTGCTGGTCGTCGAGTCGACCCGGGCGTCGGCCAGCACGACCCGCCCGTCGGCGGCGACCAGGACCGTGCCGGGGTGCACGTTGCCGTGCGCCATGCCGCTGGCGTGCAGCGCGGACACCGCGTCGGCGACCGCGTGCAGCACGGAGGTGGTGCGCTCGGCGTCGAACGGGCCCTCCTCGGCGACCAGGTCGCGCAGCGCGGTGCCGTCGATCCACTCGCGGATGACGTAGGCCCGCTCGCCCTCGTCGATCGCGTCGTAGACGCCGATCAGGTTGCCGTGCACGACGCGGCTGGCGGTCACGGCGGCGGAGAGCATCTCCTCGGCGGAGGCCCCACCCGGCGTACGCAGCACCAGCGCGACCGGGCGGCGCAGCACGATGTCAACCCCGCGCCAGACCTGGCGGCCCGCGCTGTCGTCGTTGATGTGCTCCTCGAGGCGGTAGCGCTCGGCCAGCACATCGCCGACCGCAAGCTCGCCCAGAGCTCCGGCAGCGGACCCGGCCGCGCGTGGACCCTCGCCGACCTGGGTCACCCCGTCCTCCCTCATCAAGCAGTCGCTCTCTATCAGCTCGGCGTGGCGTCGATCAGCCATTCGGCGCGTGTCGAAGCCGTCGCATTGTTGTCCGCTATCTAGAGAGCCTAGGCGCTCCGCTCGGTTGCCGAGTGCGACCTTACAGCTATCCGACGAATCGGCGCATCGGCAAGGGGCCGGTTCCGGGACTCGAACGTATATCAGTCGCCGGTTCGGATACTTCGTGCGCGTGACCCAGAATAGTTACGCTTCCTCCATATCGGGCAAATTATCTCAAGGGGACCTATCTCATGGTGGACGCGGCGGCGACAAAGGCGGGCTACACCTTCGACGGCCCGGCGCTCGACCTGGGCGCGCTGGTCGGCGGCGGCGGCAAGGCCGACCCGGACTACCCGATCGGGGTCCCGCTGGCCATGCTCAACCGGCACGGCCTGGTGGCGGGCGCCACGGGCACCGGCAAGACCAAGACCCTGCAGGTGATGGCCGAGCAGCTGTCCGCGGCCGGGGTGCCGGTCTTCCTCGCCGACATCAAGGGCGACGTCAGCGGTATGGCCGCCCCGGCCGTGCCCGGCGAGCGCATCACCGAACGCATGGCCGAACTCGGCCAGCCCTGGACCCCGACGGCGTACCCCTGCGAGTTCCTCACCCTCGGCGGCAAGGGCGTCGGTGTGCCGGTGCGTGCCAGCATCACCGATTTCGGGCCCCTGCTGCTGGCCAAGGTCATGGACCTGACCGAGGTGCAGACGTCCTCGCTCAACCTGGTCTTCCACTTCGCCGACGCGAAGGGCCTACCCCTCGTCGACGTCAAGGACCTGCGCGCGGTGATCCAGTACCTGGTCTCCGAGGAGGGCGCGGCCGAGCTGAAGGCGCTGGGCGGGCTGTCCAAGCAGACCGCCGGAGTGCTGCTGCGCGAGCTGATCTCGTTCAGCGACGCCGGAGCCGACGCGTTCTTCGGCGAACCCGAGTTCGCCACCACGGACCTGCTCCGCAACGCCCCCGACGGGCGGGGCATGGTCACCATCCTGGAGCTGCCCGGGGTGGTCGCCCAGCCCGCGCTGTTCTCCTCGTTCCTGATGTGGCTGCTCGCGGACCTCTACCAGGAGCTGCCCGAGGTCGGCGACCCCGACAAGCCCAAGCTCGTGTTCTTCTTCGACGAGGCGCACCTGCTGTTCAAGGACGCCTCCAAGGCCTTCCTGGAGTCGATCACGCAGACGGTGCGGCTGATCCGGTCCAAGGGCGTCGGGGTCTTCTTCGTCACGCAGACCCCCAAGGACGTGCACGCCGACGTGCTCGCCCAGTTGGGCAGCCGGGTCCAGCACGCGCTGCGGGCGTACACCCCCGACGACGCGAAGGCGCTGAAGGCGACGGTCTCCACGTTCCCGAAGTCGGGCTACGACCTGGAGGAGGTGCTGACCCAGCTCGGCACGGGCGAGGCGATCGTGACCGTGCTGAACGAGAAGGGCTCCCCGACCCCGGTCGCGTGGACCCGGCTGCGGGCGCCCCAGTCGCTGATGGCGGCCGTCGAGCCCGCCGTGATGGCGGCGCTGGTCGCCGGATCGCCGCTGGGCGCGAAGTACCACCAGCCGGTGGACCGCGAATCGGCGTACGAGATGCTGGCCGCCCGGCTCGCGCCGCCACCGGCCGCGCCCGTGCCGCCCCGGCAGGCACCCGCTCCCCCGCCCCCGGCCGAGCCGAACCTCGCCCAGCAGATCCTCGGCTCCAAGACCACCAAGCGCCTGCTCACCACGGCCGCTGCCGCAGCCGGCACCGCCATCATCCGCTCCATCTTCGGCACCCGCCGCCGCTGACGCCCGCCGCCTGCCGCGCGCACCGGCCGCGTTGCTGCGGTTTCTGGGAAACCGCGGCCTCGTGCGAGCTGGTGTGACGGGTCAGCGGCCGATCTTGCGGCGGACCATGCCGACGACGTCCTGAACCTCGCTCACCTTCAGGACGAGGGCGGCCGCGCCGTAGACGCCGCAGATCACGAGACCGCCCGCGACCAGGGTCACCCACGCGGTGAAGGAGCTGACCGAAGACTGGGTCGCCCCCATGAACAGCAGCTTGACCGTCCCGTAACCGGCCCCGGCGGCGACCAGCGCGGCCACCGCGACCTTGCCGAGGGTGATCGAGATCCGGCGCAGGCCGATCAGTCCGATCCTGCGCTTGAGCAGCGTGGCCGACAGGATCGCGGCGAAGACGTACGAGGCGGCGTTGCCGACCATCATGCCGACCGCGGTGGTGGCGGCCGCGAACGCGACCCACCAGCCCAGCTGGATGGACAGCCGCAGCGTGATCACCGGCAGGTTGAGCAGCGCCGGGGTGCGGGTGTCCTGCATCGAGTAGTAGCTGAAGTTGAACAGCTGGCTGATCGCGAACGGCAGCAGCGCGAGCCCGGCCATGGCGAGCACGGGCGCGGTCTCGATCGACGCGGTCCGGTCGACCTGGCCGCGCTCGAACAGCGCGATGGCGATCGGCAGGGCCAGCACCAGGTAGGTGACCGCGATCGGGGCCAGCACCACGGAGACCATGCGGATGCCGCGGCTCAGGTCGGCTGCGATGTCCCCGGCCCGGCCGTCGGCCGCCGCGGCGCTCATCCGGGGCAGCAGCGCCGTGATGATCGAGACCGCCACGATGCCGTGCGCCATCATCATCAGCAGGAAGACGTTGTTGTAGATGATCGGGCCGGGGCCGTCGTCCTGGGTCCGGTTCAGCAGGTTGAACATGACCAGCAGCGCGAGCTGGTTGACGATGACGTAGCAGAACATCCAGCCGCCGACGCGGCCGAGGCTGCGCAGGCCGAGCTTGGCGAAGTCGAACCGCCAGCGCCAGCGGAAACCCACTCCGCGCAGCGCGGGCATCAGCCCGATGGCCTGGACCACGATGCCGAGCAGCACGCCGCCGCCGAGCAGCAGGATCTGCCCCCGGGTGACCTCGGCGGCGTTCTTGACCGGGTCGCCGTGGTAGATCGTCAGGAAGACGACGCCGGTGCCGATCACCACGAGGTTGTTCAGAATCGGGGTCCACATGGGCGGGGCGAACCGCCCGCGGGTGTTCAGCACCGCGCTGCACAGGCCGGTCAGGCCGTAGAAGAAGATCGTCGGCAGCATCAGGTACGACAGCGAGGTGATCAGGTCCTGGTAGGCCTGGGGGGTGCCGCTCGCGTACGCCAGGGCCAGCAGGGGCGCGCAGATCACGGCGAGCACCGTGGTGATGCCGAGCACGATCACGGTCAGCGTGAGCAGCCGCTGGGTGAAGGCCTGTCCCCGGTCGGCGTCGTTCTTGCGGGCGCGGACCAGCATCGGCACCAGCACGCTGGACAGGATGCCGCCCAGCAGCAGCTCGTAGATCATTCCCGGGAAGATCTGCGCGGTCGTGTACGCGTCGCCCAGGGCGTACGTGCCCACGGCGGCCACCATCACGGCCGTACGCAGGAAGCCCGTGCCCCGGCTGACCAGCGAGCCGACGGCCATCATGGCCGAGTTGCCCGCCGCGCCCCGGTGCTCGTCCTCGAACGAGGGCTCGGCCGCGACCTCGATCTCCTCGGCGGGCAGCGCCGTCCCCACCACGCGCGGGATGACGGTGGTGTGGTCCTCGTCGACCGGGGGCAGACGATCGGGGGCTGTCATGGGATGCACCATACCTGCGAACGGCCCTGGCCAGCCTCCCCAGTACGCTGGATGATCGATGTCGCCCTCACCTGAACTCACCACCGTCCAGCGCAACGCCGTCACCGAGCTGTTGCGCGTCTCACCCGTCGCCGACGAACTGGGCCGCCGGTTCGCCAAGGCCGGGTTCGAGCTGCACCTCGTCGGCGGATCCGTGCGCGATGCGCTGCTCGGCCGCCTCGGCGACGATCTCGACTTCTGCACCGACGCCCGCCCCGAGGACACCCTCAAGATCGTGAAGGGCTGGGCCGAGGCGATCTGGGAGACCGGGCGCGAGTTCGGCACCATCGGGCTGCAGCGCGGCGGGCTCCGCCTGGAGATCACCACGTACCGGGCCGAGTCCTACGACGGGGTGAGCCGCAACCCGCAGGTCCAGTACGGCGACAACCTGCACGACGACCTCGTGCGGCGCGACTTCACGGTCAACGCGATGGCGGTCAGCCTGCCCGGGCACGGGTTCGCCGACCCGTTCGGCGGCCTGGCCGACCTGGCGGCGCGGGTGATCCGCACCCCCGGCACCCCGGCCCAGTCGTTCGGCGACGACCCGCTGCGCATGCTGCGCGCCGCCCGGTTCGCCGCCCAGCTGCGCTTCGCCGTCGATCCGGCCGTGGTCACCGCCATGGAGCACATGGCCGCGGACCTGGACCGGATCACCGCCGAGCGCATCCGGGACGAGTTCTCCAAGCTGCTGTGCGGCGCCGACCCGGTCACCGGGCTGCGGCTGCTGGTCGACACCGGCCTGGCCGACCGCTTCCTGCCCGAGCTGGCCGGCCTCAAGCTGGAGATCGACGAGCACGCCCAGCACAAGGACGTGTACGAGCACACCCTCAAGGTGGTCAGCAACGCCGTCGGCTTCGACTCCGCCGACGGCGGCCCCGACCTGGTCCTGCGCCTGGCCGCGCTGCTGCACGACATCGGCAAGCCGGCCACCAAGGCGGTCGGCGGCGACGGGGGCGTCAGCTTCCACCACCACGAGATGGTCGGCGCGCGCATGGCCAAGTCGCGGCTGAAGCTGCTCAAGTACCCCAAGGACGTGATCTCGCCGGTGGTCGCGCTGGTCGGACTGCACCTGCGCTTCTACGGATACGGCCGCGGCGAGTGGACCGACTCGGCGGTGCGCCGCTACGTCACCGACGCCGGGGACCAGCTCGCCCGCCTGCACAAGCTCACCCGCTCCGACTGCACCACCCGCAACAAGCGCAAGGCCGCCCTGCTGGCCGCGGACTACGACGCGCTGGAAGTGCGCATCGCCCGTATCCAGGAGGAGGAGGACCTGGCCCGGGTCCGGCCGGACCTCGACGGGAACGCGATCATGGAGCTGCTCGGCATCCCCGCCGGCCCGATCGTCGGCCGCGCCTGGAAGCACCTCAAGGAACTGCGCTTGGAACGCGGCCCCCTCGACCGCGACGAGGCCGAGGCCGAACTCCAGCGCTGGGCCCGCACCGAGGGCCTCATCCCCTGACCGTGGGGCTCCAAGATCGTCCGACTTGCCAGGCACCCGTGCGTATCTTGAGCGCGCTTTCGCCCACTTGCCTGGCAAGTCCAACGATCATGGACGCGTGGCGGCGTCCCGTGCGGCGCCGGCCGTCGCGAACCAGTACCAGACCGCCAGGAGCACGAACGCCGTTGCGGTGATCACCAGGCCGAGCGCGGACTTGCCGTTCGGGGGCAGGGTCAGCGCCGCGGTGAACAGGCCCGTCACGAAGCACAGATTGAACGCGGTGTCGTTGACGCTGAAGATGCGGCCGCGGTACTCGTCGAGGCACTCGCGCTGGATGGTCGCGTCCACGATGATCTTCATGCTCTGCGAGGCGACGTTCACCAGGAACACCGCGACCAGCAGCAGCGGCGCGATGAACGGCAGCCCGAAGACCAGCACCACCACGCCGACGGCGGCGACCACACCGCTCAGCCAGCGCCGGGCGTCCCACCAGCGCACCGCGAGCGGGGTGATCACGGCGGCAAGCGCCGCACCGGCCGCGCCCGAGAGCACCACCAGCCCCAACTGCCCCATCGACGTCGCGGCACCGGACACCTGCGCGGCCCGGCTGCCGTTCTGCCCGAAGTAGCGGCTGTAGAGGAGCAGCACCGCGAGCGTGAGCACGCCGTAGAGGAAGCGGTAGGACGACTGCAGGATCATGATGCGCAGTGCCTTGCGCCGCTCCGCAAGGTGGCGTGCACCGCTGATCATGCCGCGAAACACCTGCACCACGGCCTCGCCGAGTCTCGTGGTGGGCCGCTCGTGTGCCAGCGGGCCCAGCTCGTCACGGCTGAACAGGCGCCGAGCGAGCAGTCCGGAGACCAGGTAACCGACGGCCGCGGTGGCCGCGATGGCGCCGTACCCGTGCCGGTCCGTGCCGACCACCCGCAGCGCGACCACGGACGCCGCGGTGAACAGGCCCACCGAGTAGCAGATCGTGCCGAGCGTGGAGGCCAGCGCGTTCGCCGGGACGAGCTTGCGCTCCTCCACCACGTGCGGCAGGGACGCCGACAGGCCGGCCAGGAAGAACCGGTTGATCGCGATGACGATGAGCGCGCAGACCGCGAACGCCAGGCCCTGCGCACCGGACCACAGCAGCGCCGCCGCGGGCAGCACCATCGCGGCGCGAGCCAGGTTGGCGGTGGACAGCGACGCCCGGCGGTCCCACCGGTCCAGCAGCACGCCGACGTACGGGCCGAGCAGCGAGTACGGCAGCAGCAGGATGGCGAAGCCGGCCGCGATGGCGACCGGGCTGGACTGCCGGTCGGGGTTGAACAGCAGCGACCCGGCCAGCCCGGCCTGGAACCAGCCGTCGGCGATCTGGCTGGTCAGCCTGACCCCGAGCAGCCGCCGGAACGGGGCCCCGGCCAGGATCGCGCGGGAGGTCGCGGCGACCTTCGGCGTCGGCACGGTGTTCGGCATCACGGGGTGCGGCACGTCACCACCCTACGTGGCGCGGGGGGTCCGTACATGAACGCTGCGGGCGTTCCGGTCATCCACGACCGGAACGCCCGCAGCGGTGATGCGTCTCGCGAACGCGGCGGGCGTCCCGGTCACCGGAACACCCGCCGCGGATGGATCACTCCTTGGTGTTCGTCGCGCCGGTCACCCGGGCGAGCAGCGCCGGCAGGTCGATACCGGTCAGGTCGTTGCCCAGCTGCAGGCCCTGGGCCACGTTCGTGGCCACGGACTTGGTCAGCGAGCTCGCGCCGTCGGTGGAGATGACGGTCATCTTGTCGATCGCGCCCATCGGGGCGGACGCCGCGGCGACGACCTGCGGCAGCACCTTGACCAGCAGGTCGAGCACGGCGGCCTCGCCGTACTGGGCGAACGCCTCAGCCTTGAGGCGCATCGCCTCGGCCTCGGACTGGCCCTTGGCCAGGATGGCGGCCGCCTCGGCGGTGCCTTCGCGCTCGACCGCGTCGGCGATGGCGGTACGCCGCCGCTGCTCGGCCTCACCCTCCTTGGCGCCCTCGATCGCGTTCGCCTCGGCGAGCGCGGCGCGGCGGGCCCGCTCGCCCTCACCGGTCAGGCGGGACTGCTCGGCGTTGGCCTGCGCGGCGGCGATGGTCGCCTGGCGGGCCGCGTCGGCGGCGAGCACCCGGGCGTTGCGGTCGGCCTCGGCCTCCTGCTCGACCTTGTACCGCGCCGCGTCGGCGGGCTTGCGCACCTCGGTGTCGAGCTGGCGCTGCTTGAGCTCGGCGTTCTGCTCGGCTACCTTGCGCTGCTCGGCGATGATCACCTGCTGGCGCTCGGCCTCGGCCAGCGGACCGGCCGCGGCGGAGACGGCCTTGGCGGCGTCGATCTCGGCCTGGATGCCGGCCTGCTTGAGGGCCAGGTTGCGCTGCGCCTCGGCGATGGACTCCTCGGACTTGAGCCGGGCCTGCTCGGCCTCCTGGCGGGCGTTGGCCTCGGCGATGGCCGCGTCCTTGAGCACCCGGGCGGCCTCGGGGCGGCCCAGGTCCTGCAGGTAGGAGCCCTCGGCGAGGATGTCCTGCAGCTGGAACGTGTCGAGCACCAGGCCCTGGTTCGTCATCGAGTGCTCCGCCTCCTCCGCGACGGCGGAGGCGAAGGCGGCCCGGTCCCGGATGATCTCCTCGATCGTCAGCCGGCCCACGATGGAGCGCAGCGCACCGGCCAGCACCTCGCGGGTGAACTCCTCGATCTCGGACTGCTGGTGCAGGAAGCGCTGGGCGGCCGCGCGGATGGCGTCCTCGGTGCCGCCGACCTTCACGATCGCGACGCCCTGCAGGTTGGCCCGGATGCCCTGCTTGCTGACCGCGCCGGTGATCTCGACGTGGATGCGGCGGCTCGACAGGTCGAGGACCTGCAGCTTCTGCACGACCGGCAGCACGAACACCGAGGCGCCCATGACGACCTTCTGACCCGACAGGTCGGTGGAGCGCGCGCCGTCGGCGGTTTCGGTGACCCGGCCCTTGCGGCCGGTCACGATGAAGGCCTCGTTCGGGCCGGCCACCTTGATCCGGGACAGCACGAAGAGGATGAGCAGGAGCACGAGCAGCACGCCGCCCGCGATCGCAATGGTGAGGGCTGTCATTCAGAACCTTTCGAAGAAACCCTTGGTCTTAGCCGTGGGTAGGGAGTGGAACCTCTGTAGAACAGGTCTGGGATAGGCGATTCACCGTGAGAGCGGATGGTCTCCACAGCTTCGGCATATATGGTGATCGACGTGTTCGAGACAGTGCGCTACACCTACCGCCTGCGGCCCGGCCGTACCGCAGAGGCAGCGCTGCTCGACGAGTGGGGCCGCTGCCGGTGGCTGTGGAACGAGGCCGTCCACCAGCAGCGGACCGGCCGCAAGCCGACATTCGGCACACTGTCGAAGATGCTGACCGAGGCCCGGAGCCGTAACGCCTGGCTGCGCGCCGGTTCCCAGGTCGCCCAGCAGCAGAGCCTGCGTACCTATGCCATCGCCCTGGATCATTCGTTCAAGGTCAAAGGCCGGGGCCGGCCGAAGGTCAAGCGCCTCAAGGACGCGCCGGCGAGCCTGGAATACACCACCCGGGGCTTTCGGATCAAGGCCGGGGTCCTGTGCCTTCCCGGCAAGGTCACCGTTCCGGTCGTCTGGTCCAGGGAACTGCCGTCCGAGCCGACCAGCGTTCGCGTCTACCGGGACAACCTCGGCCACTGGTACGCCTCGTTCGTGGTCCGCCGTGCCCGTGCCGACACACCCGAAGCGGATCTGCCTGCCATCGGCGTGGACTGGGGCGTGAAGACCACCGCCACGACCACCGACCCCGCCTTCGACCTGCCACACCTCGGGCACCGCAAGCGCTGCGCCGCCGAACGTGGCAAGGCCCAGCGCAAAATGGCGCGCCGTCGCCCGCCGAAGGGGCAGCCCCCGTCGAAGGGTTACCTGAGCGCGAAGCGGCTGGCCGCCCGGATCGAGAAGAAAGCCGCCCGGCAGAACACCCACGACGCCCGCGTCTGGGCCAAGAGCATCACCGACCATCACGCCCTGATCGCCGTCGAGGACTTCAAGCCGAAGTTCCTGGCCAAAACCCGGATGGCCCGAAAGGCGGCCGACGCCGCGATCGGCGCATGCAAACGGGAACTGATCGACCGTGGTACGCGGGCGGGCCGGAAGGTGGTGCTGGTGCCGCCCGCCTACACCACGATGACCTGCTCCGAGTGCGGCGCGAGAGCCAACCTCCGCCTCGGATTGGGTGTCCGCATCTTCGAATGCGCGGCCTGCGGGTACACCGCCGACCGCGATCTCAACGCCGCGAGGACGATCCTCGCCACGGCTGAACGCAACCGTGCCGGTGCCGACGACATCAGACATACGATCGCCTCCTTCCGGGACGGTGGATCGGATGCGGTCCGAGCTGGGAATCCCCCGAATTCATCCGTGGGGAGCCGTTAATGCCTTCCTTCTGCCAAGGAGAGGAGCTACTGCTCCGGGACTTCTTGCACGATCACGCTGGTGTCGCTGACGGCGGACGTGACGACGACCTTGGTTCCCAGCGGCACGGGGCGCTCGGCGCGGGCGGACAGCTTCACGGGCTGCCCGCCGATGCGCACGCGGACCTCGCCGAAGCCGCCGGCAGGGATGGGGGTGACCACCACACCCCGGGTGCCGACCAGGTCGGCGCGGGTCGGGGTGGCGTCCGTCCGCATGTTCGACATGCGTTTTACCAGGTAGCTGGCCAGTAGGGCCAGGGGTATCGCGGCGACTATCGCGATGAACACCACCGCGGCGATGCCCAGGGCGTCGCCGGTGAGCTCGTTCACGACGGCGGCGCTGAAGCCGAAGCCGCCGATCAGTGACGCGACGAGTTCCGTGGAGACGAAACCGTCGCCGAGGTCGAGGAGGTCACCACCGAGGACGGCGACCGCCGCGATGACGATGCCGAGTGCCCCGATGATCAGAAAGACCAGTGTCGCCGTACCCACGCCGGGAACCGTAGCGACCTCGGGCAACAACCGGATCGGTCACTCGGCCACCCAGCTGAGGACCTTGAAGGCACCGATGCCGGCCAGCACCAGGGCGAGGCCGATGACCAGGAAGGTGAACAGGCACGGCACCACCACGCCGCGCTTCTTCGTGGGCGCCCGATACGACCCGGCCCATTGCGTCGGCTTGCCCGAGCGCTCCGCCTCGTCGGCGAGCTGCACCAGGCGCTGGGTCGCGGTCGCGGACAGGTGCACGGTGTCGCCCTGGAAGTGCAGCAGCCGCAATCGCTGCCACGGATCGGGGTTGGCCTTGGCGAACGCCGTCAGCTCGGCGTCGCGCACCTCGTCGGTGAGAAAGCCCCACCGGCCGGCCTCCACCGGATTACCGGTCTGCCGGTAGATGGAGGACAGTAGTGCGCGGATCTCGACGTCGTCGGGAAGGACGGCCAGCAGGGTCCGTAGACGCTGCACAGCCAGATGGGTATGCCCGGCCGCGAGATCGGCGCGCACCCGGGCGAGTACGTCCGCCTTTGCCACGCCCTGATCCTTATGGACCGGTGGCATGTCACGCCAGGGGCAATTATAACGGCCGGGTCACAGATCAATACCGAGGTTCGGCGCTAGAAGATCCAGTCCAGCGCGGTCCGGGCACCGATGACCACCAATGTGGACAGTGCCACCAGTGCCGCGACGGCGGCCGAGGTCTGCAGACGGGATCCTCGGCGGGGGTTCGGCTTCGGCGACTGTGCCGAAGCGGCGGCGGCCAGCAGCGGTGCCAGCCGTACGCGGGAGATGTCGGTCGGCGCGGGTGCGCCGGTCGGCCAGCGGAGTGCGTCGAGGCGACGGTGTGCCGGGTAGCGGGCCTCGAATGCCTCGAGTTCCTCGGGTTCGGCGATGTCGTCCAGGTATGACCAGCGGCCGGCCTCGACGGCGTTGCCGGTGGCCCGGTAGATCGCGGCGAGCCTGCGCCGCAGATCCAGGTCGGTGGGATGCGCGGCGACCAGGCTGTGCATGCGCTGGATCGCCGGGTAGGTATGGCCACGTGACAGGTCCGTGGTCACCCGATCCATCAGATCTGACTTACCCATGTCCCCACTATGCATATCAGCGGGCCGAGGGTCCATACACCGAGCGTGCCGTAAAGCTGCGCGTCAGCGGCCTATTAGTACAGACGATGGCCTATCTACCGCGTGACGTACGTCAATTTCCGCAGTAGACAGGCCATGATCAGATGAATGAGTGGGCCCGCTCACACTTTTCAAGAGCGGGCCCGAAATAAACGATTTACACCGTGCCCTTGATGAAGTTCTCGACCGACTCGTGGGCGTCGTGGTCGTTGTACTGCACCGGCGGCGACTTCATGAAGTAGCTTGAAGCGGACAGCACCGGGCCACCGATCTTGCGGTCCAGCGCGATCTTCGCGGCCCGCACCGCGTCGATGATGACGCCGGCCGAGTTCGGCGAGTCCCACACCTCGAGCTTGAGCTCGGCGTTGAGCGGGGTGTCACCGAACGAGCGGCCCTCCAGGCGGATGTAGGCCCACTTGCGGTCGTCGAGCCACGGCACGTGGTCCGACGGGCCGATGTGCACATCGCTCTTGGACATCTCGTGCGGGATCTGGGACGTCACCGACTGGGTCTTCGAGATCTTCTTGGAGATCAGGCGGTTGCGCTCCAGCATGTTCATGAAGTCCATGTTGCCGCCGAAGTTGAGCTGGTACGTGCGCAGCAGCTCCACGCCGCGGTCCTCGAACAGCTTCGCCAGGGCGCGGTGCACGATGGTGGCGCCGACCTGGCTCTTGATGTCGTCGCCGACGATCGGCAGGCCCGCGTCCTCGAACTTCTTGGCCCACGCCGGGTCGGAGGCGATGAAGACCGGCAGCGCGTTCACGAAGGCGCAGCCCGCGTCGATCGCCGCCTGGGCGTAGAACTTGGCCGCCTGCTCCGAACCGACCGGCAGGTAGCAGACCACCACGTCGACCTGGGCGTCCTTGAGGACCTTGACCACGTCGGCCGGGGTCTCGTCGGACTCCTCGACCATCTCGCGGTAGTACTGGCCCAGGCCGTCCATGGTCGGGCCGCGGTGCACGGTGATGCCGGTGGGCGCCACGTCGCACAGCTTGATGGTGTTGTTCTCGCTGGCCACGATGGCCTCGGCGAGGTCACGGCCGACCTTCTTGGCGTCGACGTCGAACGCGGCGACGAACTCGACGTCGCGGACGTGGTAGCCGCCGAAGTCGACGTGCATCAGGCCGGGAACACGTTCGGACGGATCGGCGTCCCGGTAGTACTCCACGCCCTGGACCAGGGACGAGGCGCAGTTACCGACACCGACGATGGCAACGCGGACGGAGCCCATAGCTCCTGCCTCCTTCTTCTCTTCAGGCGGGCAGCCGGTCGGCCGCGCCGCCCAACTCACTCGGCGGAGTCGTCAGGGCCCGGTCGGGCCGTGAGCGGTCGTGCGGAATCTGTGGTGCGCGGGCTCGGTCGGAGCTCGCCCTCGGCCCCGCGCGGCGGCGGGGTGCGGCCGGAGCGCTCGTTCGCGATGAGCTCCTCCAGCCAGCGGACCTCGCGGTCCGCGGCATCCAGGCCATGGCGCTGCAGCTCCAGGGTGTACGCGTCGAGCCGTTCCGCGGCCCGGGCGAGCACCTCCCGGAAGCCCTCCCGGCGCTCCTCCACCTTGCGGCGGCGGCCCTCCAGGATGCGCAGGCGGATGTCGACGTCGGTGCGGGAGAAGAAGGCGAAGTGCACGCCGAACGCGGCGTCCTCGTATGCCTCCGGCCCCACCTGCGCCAGCAGGTCCTGGAACCGCTCCTTGCCCTCGGCCGTGATCTTGTAGACCACCCTGCCCCGGCGACTGGTCAGCGGCGGTACGTCGGCGTCGCCGGCGGGGGTCTCCCCGGCCTCGGTGATCCAGCCGGCGGTTTGCAGCCGTCGCAGTGTGGGGTAGAGAGAGCCGTAGCTGATCGCCGCGCGGATCGCGCCCAGCTTGGTGCTGAGCTGCTTGCGCAGCTCGTAGCCATGCATCGGGGACTCATGCAGCAGGCCGAGGATGGCCAGGTCGAGCATGTCGGCCACCCCCTCTGATCGGTCTCGCGGTCTGGGTCTTCGTGCGCGATGTATCGCGCCGATACATCGTTACGTTAGAACGGCGTGACGGGTCGAGGCAATACAACGGTGCTGATGATCACCGGAGCGGATGATCATTGAGCGCTCGGCTTGGTGCTGGTCACGCTGTGTGACGGCGGTCGCGGCGCGCCGAACGAGGGGTTACCCTGCTTTTCATGCGCGCGCAGCAACGGGTCTCTGCGTCGCCTCGTGCCGCCCAGCGGCGAGGCGACGGATTCGTTGACTATTCCCTCCAGCGGCGAGCTCTGCTGCGTGAGGTGTACGCGGGAAGGGTGGGCACGTCAGAGGTGTGCGATGCCTCGCCCTACCTGAAGAGCGCGGCTCGTTTCCACGGCGAGGCCACCGAGAACCGGTGCCCCATCTGCCGCCGCGAGTTCGTGATCAACGTGCACTACATCTACGGCGATCAGCTCAAGAACTCCGCGGGTCAGGCGCGCTCCCGCGCCGAGCTCGCGGTGCTGGCCGACACGCTCGGTGAGTTTCAGGTCTACGTGGTCGAGGTGTGCCGCGGCTGTGACTGGAACCACCTCGTGGAGCAGTACCTCCTGGGACGCGCCCACAGGACAGCCCCCCAGCTGTCAGCGGCTGCCGCCACCGCCCCATCCCCGACCGGAACGGTGTGACAGATGACTTCGTACGGCGACCCTCACGCCGGCAACGGGTATGACGACGAGCAATATCGTCAGTCATACCCGGCCCCCGTGCAGAATTCGGGCCGCGCCTCGGTGCCATCCGACGACTACGGCTACGACTACTCGTCGAGCAACCAGGCGGACCACGGGCAGTACTCCGCCAACGGCGGATACGGCCAGGGCGGCGGCTACGGCAGCGCGGACCAGAACGGCTACGACCAGGGCTACGGCCAGGCCCCGGTGAACCCCCCGATCAGCCCGGCTGCCGGGCGCGCGACGGTCGGCGCCTCCGCCGGGCGGGCGAGCGTCGGCGGTGCGGCCGGGCGGGCGAGCGTCGGCGCTCCCGCCGGGCGGGCGACCGTCGGCGGCCGGGCCAGCGTGCGCCCCGCGGGCCTCGACATGGAGGACGGCGAGCAGCCGGCCGGCAAGGGCAAGGGTGCCAAAGCCGGTAAAGGCGGCAAGTCCGGCAAGAAGAAACGTAACAAGCTCACCATCGCGCTCGCCTCGGTGGCAGTGCTGATCATGCTCGCCGGCGGCGGGATGATCGCGTTCACCTCGTTCCTGAGCGGCGTGCCCGAACCGGGCGAGTTCAAGACGCAGGAGAACACCCTGATCTTCGCCTCCGACGGCAAGACGCAGGTCGCGCAGCTCGGCACGGAGAACCGTCGCATCGTCGACATGAAGGTGCTCGACAAGAAGATCAAGGACACCCTGATCGCGGGCGAGGACCAGGAGTTCTACAACCACGACGGCATCGACCTGTGGGGTATCGCGCGTGCCGCGTGGAACAACCTCACCGGCGGCGCCACCCAGGGCGCCTCGACGATCACCCAGCAGTACGCGCGTGCCGCGGCGCAGGACCTCGAGGTCAGCTACGCCCGTAAGCTGCGCGAGGCGGTCTGGGCGCGGGAGCTGGAGCAGGAGTACTCGAAGGACGAGATCCTCGGCTTCTACGTCAACACCGCCTACTTCGGCCGCGGGGCGACCGGCGTGGGCGCGGCGGCCAAGGCGTACTTCGGTCCCGGTGTCGACGCGGAGAAGCTGACCATCGCCCAGGCGGCGCTGCTCGGCGCGGTGCTGAAGCAGCCCGAGCCGCAGTGCGGCGACGTGGAGCTCAAGGACTGCCAGTACAAGGGCTACGACCCGCAGAACGACGAGGCCGCCGCCAAGGACCGCTGGAACTATGTGCTCAACAGCGTGGTGAAGATGAACACGCTGACCCAGGCCGAGGTGGATCAGGTCAAGGCTGAGGGCTTCCCGAAGACGGTCGCGTTCACGCCCGGCGGCAAGAACAACGCCACCTGGGGCATCAAGGGCACCAGCTACGGGCCGATGATCAATTACATCAAGAAGGAGATGGAGACTCCGGAGGTCAAGAAGGCGCTGGAGGCCATCGGCATCACCGACTGGAAGAACGGTGGTCTCAAGATCACCCTCACCATCGACCCCAAGGCGCAGGCGGAACTGGAGAAGCGGCTCCGCCGGGAATACGTGGTCATCGAGGTCTGCAAGGACAAGAAGAACAAGGTCGTCCCCTTCACCATCGCCGAGGACGGGAAGACGAGGCTGGGCAAGGACGGCAAGCCGCTGGCGGTGGATCTGAAGACGTCCGACCCGAAGAAGATCACCTGCGGACCCCAGGTCGACAAGGAGACCACTCCGAAGACCTCGATGCTGAACAGGTACCCCAAGAACGTCACCGCGGCCGCCGTGGCGATCAACCCGCAGACCGGAGCGGTGCTCTCCTACTACGGCGGCATGGACGGCACCACGTACGACAAGGCCGGCAAGAACGGCGAGGGCGGTCCGTTCGTCGGCGGCGGGCACTCCCCCGCGTCTTCGTTCAAGATCTACACGCTGGCCGCGGCGGTCCAGGCGGGCGTGTCGGTGGAATCGCACTGGGATCCGACCCCCTTCAAGCCGAAGGGCTCCAAGACGGAGATCCGCAACGCGGGACGCGACGGCGCCGACGCGGGCTGCCACACGAACTGCACCCTCAAGCTGATGGCGCAGAAGTCGTACAACGTGCCCTTCTACAAGGTCACCGAGAAGATCGGCCCGGCAGCGGTGCTCGACATGGCGGCCAAGGCCGGCGTCAGCATGATCTGGGACGACGGAAACAAGGCGTACGACCTCACCAAGAAGAAGGGGAGCGAGGTTCCGCTCGGCCCCCACGTCGGCTTCGGCCAGTACCCGATCACCGTGCTGGACCACGCCTCGGGCATCGCCACCTTCGCGGCGAACGGCATCTACAACAAGCCGCACTTCGTCGCCAAGGTCGAGCGCAAGATGACCGAGGACGGCAAGAGCGTGTGGAAGCCGGTCCCCGGCACCGGCCCGAAGATCAAGGGCAAGCAGACCATCGACCCGAAGGTCGTCGGCGAGGTCAACGCCGTGCTGAAGAACTACAGCGGCACGAGGCTGAGCAACCGCGACTCGATCTCCAAGTCGGGCACCTGGCAGGCCGGCAACCAGTGGGCCGGGCAGAACTCCAGCGCCTGGTACGTCGGCTACACGCCGCAGATCGCGACCGCGGTCTGGGTCGGCAACTACGTGAACGAGTCCGAGCCGATCAAGGATCCCGGTGGTGGCAAGATCGGCAGTGGTGACCTGCCGAAGGACATCTGGACCGGGTTCATGAACAAGGCCAACGAGCTGCTCAAGTTCGGCCCCAAGCCGATCGAGCAGGGCTGCGGCGGCTGCATCGGCGACCAGGACGCCGGCGACGGCAAGGAGACCACGCCGACCCCGGACCCGGGCGCCTGCTTCCTCAACCCGAACCAGCCGGGCTGCGAGAACCAGCCGGGCGGACCGGGCGGACCGGGCGGTCCTGGCAACAACCCGAACCCCTCGCCCACGCCGTCGGGCACCGGGGGTGGTGGGATCTGCATCCCGAAACCAGGCAAACCTTGTCCATGACAGCCGATTGACGAAGAGGGGCCCCTGCGGGGGTCCCTCTTCGTTTCCAGGCGGTACGCGGGGCTTGCTGCACTTCCCAGAATTCTGAGGCAGGATGTCGGGCTATGAGTGATGTTCGTGAGCACGTGGTGTCGCCCGCCAGGGAGGACGGCTTCGTCCGGGGCCTGGCCGAGGCCATCGGCGGACCGCGTGGTGAGCATGCCGTGCCCGAGACGCCGTCGCGCGGCGGGCGGTTCTGGACGGCCGCGCGGATCGTGCTCGCGCTCACCTGCCTGACCCTGGCGCTGCACTGGGTCCAGAAATCGCCCTGCCGGGACGGGGCCTGGGCCGACTACAAGCAGTACACCCACTTCTGCTACACCGACGTGCTCGCGCTGTACTACGCCGAGCACCTCAACGAGGGCGCGGTGCCCTACGTCGACTACCCGGTGGAGTACCCGGTGCTGACCGGCGCGTTCATGGGCGCGCTGGGCCTGCCGATCCACGCGCTCGGCGAGAAGAACAGCGCGATCCCGCAGGCGACGCTGTTCTACGACACCAACGCGTTCGTGCTCAGCCTGTTCGCCATCGCCTCGGTCGCCATGATCCTGTCGCTGCGACGGCGCAGACCCTGGGACGCGGCGCTGTTCGCGCTGTCCCCGGTGCTGCTGGTCACCGCGACGGTCAACTGGGACCTGCTGGCCATCGTGCTGGCGGTGGCCGGGATATGGCTGTGGGCGAAGAAGTATCCGGTCGCGGCGGGGGTGATGCTCGGCCTCGGTATGGCGGCCAAACTCTGGCCGGCCTTCCTGTTCCTGCCCATCCTGATCGTCGCCGTGCGCTCGCGGCAGTACGCGGCGCTGGTCAACTCGGTCGCGGCGGGCGTGATCGCCTGGCTGGCGGTGAACGTGCCGGTCATGCTGATCAACTTTGAGAACTGGCGGCGCTTCCTCGACCTCAACTCCGAACGCATCATCGACTGGGGCACGTCCTGGTACGTCGGCCGCCACTTCGACCCGTTCGGGCTGGAGCTGTGGAACAACGTCCCGCTGGTGACGAACCTGTCGCTCGCGCTGTTCGCACTGTGCTGCGTTGGCCTGCTCGTGTTCGGCCTGCGGGTGAAGACGCCGCCGCGGCTGGCGCAGCTGGCGTTCGTGGTCGTCGCGGTCTTCCTGATCACCAACAAGGTGTGGTCGCAGCAGTTCACGCTGTGGCTGCTGCCGCTGCTGGTGCTGGCTCGCCCGAAGTGGCCCGCGTTCCTGGCCTGGCAGCTCGCCGAGGTCTGCTACTTCGTCGCCTTCTACGGCGAGCTGATGGGCGCGTCGGGCAAGCAGGTCTTCGACGAGTGGGTGTTCGTCTTCGCCTCGATGATGCGGCTGGGGACCGTGATCCTGCTCGTGGTGCTGGTGATCCGCGAGATGATCCACCCGGAGCTCGACGTGGTGCGGCAGGCGTACGCCGACAGCGACACCCCCGACCCGGACGGCGGTCCGGCCAACGAGCCGCTGGAAGCCGACCCGGCGAGCAGCCGGCCGGTCCCCGCGGTCGCCTGACGGCTGTCCGAGCGACGCAAGCGAGAGCCCCCGTCGCCCGGAATCGACTCCGGGTGACGGGGGCTCCGTCGTGCCTGCCGCCTACGACAGCGTGAAGACCACCGCGTCCGGGGCGTCGACGCGCTGCACGCCGAGGCCGTCCGCGGGGGCGGTCAGGGCCGGCTCGTACGGCGTGCCCTTGGCCTCCTCCCGCAGCACCAGCACGGTCTTGACGCCGAGCTCGCGCAGCCGGTTCACGCTCGCCTGGTCGGGGAACGTCTTGGTCAGCTCCCGGACCTCATTGAGCGTGGTCGGGGTGAAGCCGCTGTTGCCGTTGACGATCGGCTCCAACCGGTCCGTCGACCAGACCATCACCTTCATGTCCATCAGCGGGTCGCTGGGCAGCACCAGCATCGGGGCCTGCGCCGTGGCCATGGACGGCGGCTGCAGCGGCACCACCGGGTGCTCGGTGACGTTCAGGCCCTCGGCCACCACCAGCAGCAGCGGCAGGAACGTGGCCAGCCGCAGCAGCGGGTGCGGCCGGGACGGCACCCGGTCCTCCGACACCGTCTTGGCCTGCTCGACGAACGCGGTCACCGCCCCGGCGGCCAGGATCGCCAGCAGCAGCGTCGTCCAGATGACGAGCCGGCCGGGGGTGCGGATGCCGCTCCAGCCCGGCAGGATGTCGTACAGGGTCATGTAGCCGGGACGGCCGCCGAAGAACTTCGTGCCCATGGCCAGGATCACCGACAGCACGACGCCGCTGAACAGCAGCATCCGCTTGCGCAGCGTCCAGGCCGACATGACCAGGCCGGCGAAGGCGAGGCCGTACAGCACGAAACCGGGCAGCAGGCTGGTCTCCCCCGCCGCGCCGCCCAGCACCTCCCGCGCTCCGGAGTGCGCCTCCCCCCACGGCATGGACTGGGCGGGGCTGGTGAAGAAGCCCAGGATCGGCGGGGAGTAGAAGTCGACCTCCCAGTCCGAGCGCTCGGCGTACGGGTGCAGCTCCACGACCTTGAAGTAGGCCAGCGCGATCAGGCCGCCGACCGCGGCGAACACCAGGCCGCCGACCGCGTCCGCGGTGAACAGCTTCCAGCCGAACGGCTTCGGCTCGCTCCAGACCCACCTGCTGCGCACGAAGTAGGTGATCGCGCTGACCAGCACGATGCCCGCAAGCACGTACGCGAACGGCAGGCCGATGCCGAAGCCGAGGCTGATCTGCCAGGCGGCGACCAGCCAGCCGGCCAGCGCCCAGCCGGGTTTGCGCAGCTCCGGCCGGTAGCCGTGGCGCAGCGAGAAGCCGTGGCCGCGGGCCAGCATCGCCAGCGCGAGGGCGATGCCGCCGACCGACATCACGTGCATGTGCCCGGCCTGCGCCAGCCGCCACGGCGCGTACGCGAACGCCGCGCCCGCCACGGCCGCCCCGGTCTTGCCCGAGCCGAGCTGCCGGAGCAGCACGTACGCCCCGAAGAAGGCGAGCGCGTGCAGCAGCACGTACATGACGTTGTAGCGGACGAGCGCGGCCTCCAGCCCGGTGCCGAACAGGCCGGCCGGGGCGTAACCGAGCAGGGTGTCGGAGAAGGCGAAGCTGTACTTCTCCGGGTAGAAGCTGTTCGAGTGCCACAGCTGCGACCAGTCGGTCTTCAGCACGTGCCCGGACCACGCCATCTGCCATGCCTGCAGGGTGGGATCACCGGTGTCCTGCGGGATCGTGTACGCCGGATAGCGCAGGGTGGGCCACGTCATCGCCACGGCGAGCGCCAGCGACGCGTACGCGGCCAGCGCCCACTCGTGCAGCAGCACGAAGCGCGTGCCCCGCAGCGTGCGGCGCACCCGGGTCGGCGTCTCCTCCTCCGTGTCCGGGCTGAAGCGGGCGAAGGCGTCCTCCTCGACCGGCTCCGGCTCGGGTGCGGCGTGGCGAGGGGCAACCGGTTCCTTGACGGCGGTCGGCTCCTTGGCGGGCGCGGCGTCGGTCCCGTTCACAGGTTCCCCTCTACTGGTGTGCGCGCAGGTACGCGATGTCGGCGGACTGACCCTCCACCCCGCCTGGCGTCTCCACCACGGCGGGCGCGCCGGCGGCGCGCACCACGGCGGCCACCAGCTCGGGGTCGATCATCCCGGGTTCGTTGTTCGTGACTGTCAGATTGTCGTGCCGATCGCGGCCGGAGTCGAATCCATCTCGCGATCCGTTCGCATGCACGAGATCGATCCGCCCTGTGATGGCCTTCACCCGGTCCACGATGTCCAGCAGCTTCTCGCCGCCCGCGTGGGCGTGGCAGGTGTCCAGGCAGAAGCCCACGCCGAACTCGCCGACCGCGTCCCAGAGCCGGGCCAGCTCGTCGAAGCGCCGCGCGCAGGCGTTGTCGCCGCCGGCGGTGTTCTCGATCAGTACTCGGGTCGGCAGGCCGCCCTTGTCCTGCGCCTGCTGCAGCGCCTTGCGCCAGTTGTCGATGCCGACCGCGACTTCCTCGCCCTTGTTGACGTGGCCGCCGTGCACGATGAGGCCGCTGGCGCCCACCGTGGCCGCCGCTGCGGCGTGCTGGGCGAGCAACTTGCGGCTGGGGATCCGGATGCGGTTGTTCGTCGATGCGAGATTGAGCACATAAGGGGCGTGCACGAAGATCTCCACCGAACTGGCGCGCAGCGCCTCGGCGTCCGGCCGGGTCTCCGGGGCCTTCCAGCCCTGCGGATCGGCGAGGAAGAACTGTACGACGTCGGCGTTGCGCGCGGTCGCCTCAGCTAGTGGATCTTCATAATCGACGTGAGCCCCGATAAGCATTCGACCAGTATTACCGCTCCGCGCGGCGGGCGCTGCGGTCGCATGCGCAACCGGAGCCGGTTTGTTGCGTTGATTTCAATGCCGCACCGTGCTCCCCCAGCCGGGGAACTGCGAGGCGTGCCTCCTCGCCCCCCGCGAGGCGACCGGATCCGGGGCGCACGCCCCAGGGGGAGATGCGTCATGTCGTACGCCATCCGTCGGCGAGCCGCGGCCTTCGCGGCGGCCGGCCTTCTCGCGGGCCTGCCACTGCTCGGCGCCAGCCCGGCCGGCGCCGTGGAGCCCGAGGCGGCGCCCGGCGTCAGCTTCAGCGGCGGCGGTCTGGGCCTGCTGCTGTGCGGCTCCAAGCCGGCGACCACGAAGATCACCGTCGCGGCGGAGTCGAAGGTGCGCCTCACCAACGGCCTGGGCCAGGGCGCGACCCTGCAGATCGACGGCAAGGACAGCGCGGACGTCGCCGACGGCGAGACGGTCGAGGTGCAGTTCCACCGCGGTCCGGTCAAGGTCGCCATGGTGCCCGAGTGCCTGCTGAACCTGAACCCGACCTTCGAGCCGCTGACGGTCGAGGTCACCAGCCGGTCGACGTCGACCCCGTCCGGCTCCGGGTCCGGCTCGACCAGCGGGCAGGGCAGCAGCAGCGGGTCGACGCCCACCCGCAAGCCGTCCGCGAAGCCCAGCCCGACGAAGGCGGCGAGCCAGCCGGGCACCAGCCGCTCGACCAGCCGCAACGACACTCCGGCCCCGGCCGACGAGCACCCCGAGGTGACCGAGCCCACGGAGACGCTGTTCCCCGTGCCCGGTGACGGCGACGGCCAGGGAGTGCAGGAGTCCCCGCCTGCGGCGGTGGTCGGTGGCAGCGGAGAGATGCTCGACGCGAACCGGCTGTCCTCGACGTCCCCCGACAAGGGGCCAATCGGACTTCTAGCAATTATTGCGACAGTGTGTGTCGTTGGTGTGTCAGCCGGGGCAATCCGCGCTATTATCGCTCAGCGAGCAACTCGGGCAGAGTTCGCGTAGTATTACAGATACTCCGCGGGGCGTTCTCTCCAACATCGTCGGTGTGGTCGTTCCTCCCCAGGTCCCACCCAGCAGTTCGGAAAGAGCGCCCCGCGGTCCTCCTCACCAGACGCGGTCACCTGGATCAGGTGACCGCGTCTCGCCGTCTGTCGACATCCCGACGCCGGCCGCCGCCCGCCGCCGCGTCGCGCGCGTCCGCGGGGCGCTTGATCGTCCGACTTGCCGGGCAATCGGGCGTATCTTGACTGCTCATACGCCCATCTGCCTGGCAAGTCGGACGATCTCCGCCAGGTCGGGCGGCCCCTGCCCGGCGGGCGGGACGTGGCGGTGGGGCGGCGACGGCGGGCACGGCCGGGCGACCAGGTAACATAGCCGGGTTCCGTGTGCCGCGGGCAGATCCCGCGGCATTCGCATGGAACGACGCAGACCTCCTGCTACGGACAGTCCGTAGCCGAAGAGGCCGGTCACCGGCCTCGCCAAGCCCATAGGAGGTGAGTACGTCTTGCGTCACTACGAAGTAATGGTGATCCTCGACCCCAGTCTCGAGGAGCGCACCGTTGCCCCGTCCCTGGACACGTACCTCAACGTGATCCGGACCTCGGGTGGTTCGGTCGAGAAGCTCGACGTGTGGGGCCGTCGCCGGCTCTCCTTCGAGATCAACAAGAAGGCCGAGGGCATCTACGCCGTCATCGACCTGCAGGCCACGCCTGCGGCCGTTGCCGAGCTGGACCGCCAGCTGCGACTCAACGAGTCCGTGCTGCGCACCAAGGTCATCCGTCCGGAAGTTCGCTGACCTTCCCGACACCCGCGACGCCCGGACCACTTCACGTGTGCTGTCGCATCCCTGTGGGAACCTTTGCGGCAGAACAAATGTGAACCGAGGAGAAGGTCATGGCTGGAGAAACCACCATCACGGTCATCGGCAATCTTGTCGACGACCCTGTGCTGCGCTTCACCCCGTCGGGTGCGGCTGTGGCGAACTTCCGTCTCGCTTCGACCCCCCGCACGCTGGACCGCGCGTCCGGCGAGTGGAAGGACGGCGAGCCGCTCTTCCTGTCGTGCAACATGTGGCGGCAGATGGCGGAGAACGTAGCCGAGTCGCTGCAGAAGGGCTCCCGCGTCATCGTCTCCGGACGGCTGCGCCAGCGGTCGTACGAGACGAAGGAAGGCGAGAAGCGCACGGTCTACGAGCTGGAAGTCGACGAGATCGGCCCGTCGCTGCGGTACGCCACGGCGAAGGTGCAGAGGATGTCGCGTTCCGGCGGCGGAGGCGGTGGGGGCTACGGCTCCGGCTCCAGCGGCGGCGGCAACAGCTCCGGCGGCGGAGGCTTCTCCGACGACCCGTGGGCGACGGCTGCTCCTGCAGGCGGTTCGGGTGGCAATTTCGACGACGAGCCACCGTTCTGACAGGTGACCGTGCACGGTCCCCGGTCAGTGGAAACAGACTGAGGTAGAGATCATGGCGAAGGCTGCGGCCCTGCGCAAACCGAAGAAGAAGGTGAACCCGCTCGACAAGGAGGGGATCACCTACATCGACTACAAGGACACCGCGCTGCTGCGCAAGTTCATCTCCGACCGCGGCAAGATCCGCGCTCGGCGGGTGACCGGCGTGACCACGCAGCAGCAGCGGCAGATCGCCCGTGCGGTCAAGAACGCCCGCGAGATGGCGCTCCTGCCGTACACCACCACCGGTCGCTGAGAGGAGGGCACCTGATGAAGATCATTCTGACGCACGAGGTGTCCGGTCTCGGCACTCCCGGCGACATCGTTGAGGTCAAGGACGGCTTCGGCCGTAACTACCTGCTCCCCCAGGGTTTCGCGATCCTGTGGACCAAGGGCGCCGAGAAGCAGGTCGAGTCGATCAAGCGGGCCCGTGGGGCTCGTGAGGTCCGCGACCTGGGCCACGCCAACGAGATCAAGTCGCAGCTCGAGGGCCTGAAGGTCACCCTGTCGGCGCGTGCCGGCCAGGGCGGCCGCCTGTTCGGCTCGGTCACCGCGAACGAGGTCGCCGAGGCGGTCAAGACCGCGGGCGGCCCGGCGCTGGACAAGCGCAAGATCGAGCTGCCGGCCGCGATCAAGTCGACCGGTGGCTACACGGTGCAGATCAAGCTGCACCCGGACGTGACCGCCAAGTTCAACCTGAACGTGGTCGCGGCCAAGTAAGACCCCGCAACACCACAGCAGGCCCCCGGACCACTCGGTCCGGGGGCCTGCTGCCGTCTCGCGCCCCGCGCCCGCGCCCCGCGCCCCGCGCCGCAACTCTGAAGGAGTTGCGGCCTCGCGGGGCTGTCGAAGCCGCGACTGTTTAAGAGGCT
>NZ_BONI01000053.1 GCF_016862635.1 Catellatospora coxensis
CCGGGGACCCGGCGGGGTCCCCGGCCGCGCCGGCGCGACGGGGATGGTCAGGTGTCGATGCCGGGCACGTCGATGCCGCACCGGCTCTCGGCGAAGGTGAACACGCGGGTGGCCTTCCTGTCGAGGAACTCGGGGAGCTTCTCGATCCGGCCGGGCGCCTCGCCGAGCGCGTGCGCGAGCTCGCGCAGGTCCTCCTGGAACCCGGGCGGCGCGCTCTTCTCCAGCCGCTGCAGCAGGGCGACCCGCTGCACCCGGGGCATTCTCGGCCGCCCGACCTCGAACTCGGCTGCCGCGGTGCAGAACTCGGTCCGGCCGCTCCAGTCCACCGGATCGGTGTCGCGGACCAGCAGGTAGGTGGCGACGCCGGCGGCGGCCAGCACGGTGGCGGCGGCCGCCGTCCACCACCGCGGGTTGCGGCGGCGGACGGCGGGCGCCTCAGACGTCGTCGTTGATGACATCGAGATCGTGCTGGTCGAGGTCGAGGGACAGGTTGGCGGTGCCGGTGCGCATGCAGGAGTTCAGGTCACCGTCGGTGCTGGTGGTGCGATGGTCGAGCCCGCCCGTGTGGCCGAACTCATGGCAGCCGACCTTCATCCACTCCTGCAGCGTGTAGTTGTCCATGTAGGTCTGGTTGAACTTGACCTCGAACACGTCGCAGTCCGCCAGGGCGGTGACGTTGATGCAGTCGGCCTGGCCGGCCCAGCCGGTGTCGCCGTAGTAGCCGTCGTAGACGTTGATGTCGCCGTTGCCGACGGCGGTGTTGACGTCGGAGCGGTCGAGTTCGAAACGGCCGTTCCAGACGGCGCTGCCGCCGTTCGACGTCAGGCTGACGCTGGAGACGTACTGGGTGGCGTTGTCGGGGTCGGCCCACCAGTCGTGGCTCGCCCAGCCGGGCGAGGCGGCCAGCGGGGCCGCCGCCACCACCATCGCCGAGGCGGCCGCGACGGCGAGCAGCCGTCGAGTCCAGCTCATGTGTAGCTCCTTTCTCGTTGGTGACCGGCGGTGCCGGTCAGTCCGCCGCGCCGGGGCGCTGCGGCTTGATGCGCCCGGCACGGACGTCGGCGGCGGCGGCGGTGAGCAGCTTCTCGAACGTGGCGGGACTCATGCCGGTGATCTCGGCGTTGAAGTGGGCCCGCTGGTTGCCGTCCAGCCGGCTGTCCTTGATGAGTACCCGGCCCTGGCTGTTGACGAGCCGGTGCCGGTCCGGGGCGTCCCGCTTGCGGACCAGGAAGAAGTGGCCGACGTCGCCGACCTTGCTCCAGCTGAGCCCTTCCAGCGTGTAGCCGCGGCCCTTGGCGTCCCAGCCCTCCTCCTCGACGACCAGCTCGGCCGGCTGGGCGCCGGTGCGGTCGTACTGGATGGACAGCACCTGCAGGCGCACCTCGCGGAACGTGATCTTCGAGCCGTCGTCGGGGCCGACACTGCGGCCCTTCCCGATCTTGACGACCTTCGCGGTGACCACCAGGTCCGAGGTCGCCAGCATGGTCGGCACGTCCTCGAAGTGGTGCAGCTCGTCCGCGTGGGCGCTGCCGGTCGGCGTGCTCGTCAGCGACGGTCCGCCGCCGGCGACCAGCGTCACGGCCAGCGCGATGCCGCCGAGCACGGCGCCCAGGCCGCCGATGGCCCACGGCTTTCGGACTTTCATTACGCCTCCTTCGTTCTCCTTTGCCGGCGGATTCCAGACACGTTCGAGCCTGACCATTGGCAATGGCGGTGGTCAATGGCAACAAGCTGTCGCCGCTGCATCCATGCTGGTGACGCCCTTGTCGTTCGCGGACGGCACGAAGCTGCCACGGTCACGGGCTAGGTCGGGAAAGGCGCTCGCCATACGGTGCGATCAGCCCTCATCGAGGGTGAAGCAGCAGTTTCCGACGGACGTCAGGAGTCCACGTGACAAGAATCCGCACAGTGCTGCTCGGCCTCGTCGTCGCGTTCGCGGCGTCGTTCGCCGTCGCCGCGCCCGCGCACGCCGTGAGCTACGACAACGTGTGCGACAACGGCGAGGTCTGCCTCTTCGAGAACCAGTACTACGGCGGGGGCAAGGCCGACTTCCACAACCAGATCCACAACTACACCACCTACACGTTCTTCGGTGGCTGCGACTGCCTGGTCAACGACCGGGTGTCGTCGCTGCGCAACTACGACCTCAGCTACACCGTCGACGCCTACACGGACAAGTGGGGCTTCGGCGACTGGCTGGGCACCCCCGCCTGGGGTGACCGGCCGCAGCTGAGCGCGACGTTCAACGACAAGTTCAGCTCGCACTACTGGCATTCCTGAGATGAACCCGCCGCTTCGCCGACTCGCACGGGGTGTCGCCGGCGCGGTCGTGTTCGCCCTCCTGGGCACGGCCGCCGGCTGCGCCCAGGAGGACCCGGCCGCGGGGCAGGGCGCGCCGCCCATCGGTGCCCTGCTGCCGGTCGGTGACCTGCGAACCTTCTCGCTGCCGCTGGACCCGTACCTGATCGGGCCGGACCAGACACGGCCGATCTCGCAGGCGACCGAGGCGCTGGCCAGGTCGTGCATGCTGAGGTTCGGCTTCGACATGCCGCCCTCGCCGGTGATCCCGGCGCCCTACACCCGCCACGAGCGCCGGTACGGGCTGATCGACGCCGCGGCGGCCGCGGTCGACGGCTACCGGCCGTCGAAAGCGATCGCGGCCGGCGGGCGCAAGCCCGAGCGGGCGCCGTTCTCGGCGGCGGCCCAGGCCGTGGTGACGGGCAACGGTCCGAAGGTCCACAACGGCCTGGCCGTGCCGGACGGCGGCTGCATGGGCGAGGCCAGGCGCAGGCTGGAGGAGGGCATCGGCAAGGTGTCCCAGCCGGACCTGGCCGAGCAGCTGTCGCGCGACAGCTACGCGCGCTCCCAGGAGGACGACCGCGTCGTGCAGGCGTTCGGTAGGTGGAGCGAGTGCATGTCGCGGGCCGGGTTCGACTACACCGACCCGCATCAGGCGATCAACGATCCGGGGTGGCAGGGCGACCGGCCCGGGGAACGGGAGATCGCCACGGCGCTGGCCGACGCCCGGTGCAAGAAGGAGGTCGACCTCGTCGCGATCTGGGCGACGGTGGAGACGGCGTACCAGCAGCAGGCCGTGCAGCGCCACGGCGAGGCACTGCGCGAGATCGCGCAGGCGCTGCAGACGCGGTTGACCAACGCCGCCCGGATCGTCGTTGAACTGGGCTGACGTCGGTCGATAGCGGGTGCGGTCCGGCTGCGGCAGCGGCCGGGCCGCACGCCGGGTCAGTCGGCGGCGGCGGGTCCGGTGTGCGGCTGGTCGTCACCGGGCTTGCGGAGCGTGGTCAGCCAGTCGAGACGCTCGACGGCCACGCCCAGGGCCATCCGGCCCTGAACGTCGAGCTGGCGGGTGAGGTCGGCGATGTCGCGCCGGACGGTGCGCACCGAGACGTCGAGCCTGCGCGCGATCGTCTCGTCGGTGCTGCCGTCGGCGAGCAGGCGGATGACCTCGATCTGCCGTCCGGTGGGTATCTCGGCGTTGGCGTCCATTTCGTTCCTCCCCGTGGTTACGAAATGATCTAGGTCGATCGGGGCGGTCGGACCGACCCGAGGACATGACGCCGATGATGGTTCGTGTCCCGAAGGTTTGGCAAGCCTCATTACGCAGCACATATCACCAAGCCGTCGCCCAGACAGGACTAAATTGGACGGATGCGCAGGCACCGCGCCATGGCAGCAACATGCCACTCGCGGGGGCCACGGGACAACGGTGGTGATCGATAGGCTCTCCCACGGTGCCGCCGCTGTGCGGTGACGCGGGGGGACGGGCATGGCAGAGGAAGACCACGAACACGAGCCGTCCGCGGGACGCCGGCGACGCCGCGGACCGTCCGGGCTGACGGTGCTGGTGGCCGTCACCGCCGTCATCCTCGCCGGAGGTGTGCTGTCGCAGCGCTGGGTGCGGTCGCCGCAGCAGGTGGCCGCCGAGGCCGCGCCGCCACCACCCACGGTGCTGACCGCCGCCGTCGAGCACCGGGTGCTCAAGGACACCGTGGTGCTGCGCGGTGTGGTGGTCGCCGGCGGGCGCTTCGAGGTCAGCCCCTCGCCGAGAGAAGGCGGCCGGGCGGTCGTCACGGGCGTGCGGGTGCGGGCCGGGCAGACGTTCCCGGCGGGCGCGGTGCTGCTGGAGGTCTCCGGGCGACCGCTGATCGCCCTGCCCGGGTCGATCCCCGTATATCGCGACCTGCGCCCCGGTTCCACCGGCCGGGACGTGACGCAGCTGCAGAAGGCCCTGACCGGGCTCGGGCACCGGGTGACCGACCCGGCCGGCCGGTTCGGTGCGGGCACCCAGCGGGCGCTGCGGGAGCTGTACCGCGAGGTCGGTTACGAGGTGGGCACCACCGGCGCCGACGACGAGCGCGCGGTCGCCGCGCAGGCGGAGGCGGTGCGCCACGCCGAGCGGCTCGTGCAGGAGGCCGAGGCCACGCTCGCGGCGCTGCTGCGGACGGCGCCGTCGCCGGCGTCGTCGTCGTCGGATCCGCAGGACCCGGTGGCGCAGGCCCGGACCGCGTTGCGCTACGCCGGCGAGGACCTCGCCGCGGCCCGGCAGGCGCTGGTCGCCCTGCAGGCGCGGTCGGGGCCGATGCTCCCGGCCGGCGAGGTGGTGTTCCTGCCCGCCTTCCCGGGCCGGGTCGAGGCACTGACCGCACGCGTCGGCGAGGAGGTCCGCCCGCCGCTGGTCACCGTCTCCAGCGGTGCGCTGGTCGTCCAGGCGAGCCTCAACCCGGCCCAGAGCAAGCTGGTACGCGAGGGCATGCCGGTGGAGATCACCTCCGAGGTGCTGGGTGTGTCGGCCACCGGCCAGGTGGACAAGGTCGGTGACCTGACGCAGGACGAGTCCGGTGCGCGCAGCCACCCGCTCGTGGTCCGCCCCACCGGCACGGCGCTGCCGGAGTCGTTCGCGGGCCAGGATGTGCGGCTGGCCGTGGAGGCCGCCAGCTCGTCCGGCCCGGTCCTGGTGGTGCCGCTGTCGGCGCTGTTCGCCGCGCCCGACGGGCAGACGTCGGTGGTCAGGCAGGTCGCCGGTGGCACCGAGCGGGTGGCGGTGACCGTCGGGGTCTCCGGGCAGGGATACGCGGCGGTGACCGCGGTCGCCGGGCAGCTCGCGCCGGGCGACCTGGTCGTGGTGGGCGCGGCATGACGGCGCTGCTCGACCTGCGCGGGATCGGGCTGACCTATCCGGGGCCGCCGCCGTACCGCGCGCTGCGCGAGTGCGACCTGACCGTCGCGGCCGGCGACCACGTGGTGATCCTCGGACCGTCCGGTTCGGGCAAGTCCACGCTGCTCAACGTCGTCGGGCTGCTCGACCGCCCGACCGAGGGCCGGTACGAGTTCGAGGGCGTGGACACCGCCGGCCTCGGCAACGCCCGGCGGGCCGGCCTGCGCGCCCGCCGGATCGGCTTCGTGTTCCAGGCGTTCCATCTCATGCCCCACCGCAGCGCGCTCGACAACGTCACCGTGGCACTGATGTATTCAGGTGTGCCGAGCGCCCGCCGCCGCCGGACCGGCCTGGAGATGCTCGACCGGGTGGGCCTGGCGCACCGGGCGTACGCCCTGCCCTCGCAGCTGTCCGGCGGTGAGCGGCAACGCGTGGCCATCGCCCGGGCACTGGCGCCGCAGCCGGCGCTGCTGCTGTGCGACGAACCCACGGGCAACCTCGACAGCGCGACCGCCGAGCGGATCCTCGACCTGATCGAGGAGGTACGGGCCGCCGGGCAGACCGTCGTCACGATCACCCACGACCCGGTGGTCGCGGCGCGGGGCAGGCGGGCCGTGACCATCCGGGACGGACGGCTCACCGAGTCGACGCCGGCGGCCACATGAGCGCGGCCGAGGTGGCTCCCTCCCGGTTGCGGATCCGGGACCTGGCCGGTGAGGGGGTGGCCGGGCTGCGCGCCAGGCCCGCCCGGACGGCGCTGACGGCGCTGGGCACCGTGCTCGGCGTCGCGGCGTTCGTCGCGGTGCTGGGCCTGACCGCGACCGCCGGCGGCCAGATCGGCAAGCGCTTCACCGCGCTGGCCGCGACCGAGGTGGTCGTCGAGGACGCCGACGAGGCCGACCGCGACCACCTGGACCCGGCGTTCACGGCCGACGCCGACGCCCGGGTCGGCGCGATCCGCGGGGTGCGTGCCGCCGGGGTCTGGTGGCCGGTCGGCGGCGACACGGCGCCGGAGGTCGGCGGGGTGGTGCTGCCGGGTCGATCGGCGCCGGCCCAGATCCCCGTCATCGCCGCCTCGCCCGGCCTGTTCGACGCGATCCGCCCGGGGTGGTCGCAGGGCCGGGCGTTCGACGCCCTGCACGACCGCCGTGGCGAGCGCGTCGCGGTGCTGGGCGCGGCCGCCGCCCGCCAGCTCGGTGTCACCGAACTGGCGTTGCGGCCGGCGGTGTTCATCGACGGCGTGCCGTTCACCGTGATCGGGGTGCTGGACGGCTCGGCGCGGCTGCCGGAACTGATGTTCGCGGTGCTCGTGCCCAGGCACAGCGCGGAGGAGTTCTGGGGCCGGCCCGGGGCCGGCCGGCGGGCGAAGATGCTGGTGGAAACGGAGCTGGGCGCGGCCCAGGTGGTCGCGGCCCAGGCCGCGCTGGCCCTGCGCCCGGACGCGCCGCAACGGTTCACGGTGGTCACCCCGCCCGACCCGCGCCAGCTGCGCGACCAGGTCTCGGCCGACGTCGGGATGCTGTTCCTGCTGCTCGCCGGCGTATGCCTGCTGATCGGCGCGGTCGGCATCGCGAACACGACGATGGTCGCCGTCCTGGAGCGGGTGCCGGAGATCGGGCTGCGCCGTGCGCTGGGCGCGCGGCCGTGGCACATCGCCGCCCAGTTCCTGGCCGAGAGCGCGGCGATCGGTTCGCTGGCGGGCTGGGTCGGCGCGGCCGTCGGCGCCATGACGGTGGTCGCCGTCGCGCTCGCCCGGGGGTGGACCGCGATCCTCGAACCGGCGGCGGTGCTGCCCGCCCCGCTCGCCGGTCTGGTCGTCGGCGTCGTCGCGGGCGCGTACCCGGCGATCCGGGCGGCCCGGATCGAGCCGGTCGCCGCCCTGCGCCGCTGATCACGGGCGGCCCACCGCACGGCAAGGGATCGACATCTATCGAGCACCGGGTTAAGCTGCCGCCATGTCTGGACCCACGGGGGGGCCGCACGCCGCGCGGCCCAATAACGCTGATCTCATCGCGGCCTGGCTGTGCGCGGCGGCAGCGGCGGCGGCGCTGGTGTTCCTTGTCGTCATGCTGGTGTCGGGCAGCCTGTTCGGCCGCGGCGACACGTCCGTGGGCGGCACCGCGCTGGTGTCGGTCATCCTGTTCCTCGTCGTGCTGGCCGGCCTGGCCGCGCTGCTCGCCCTCGCCGGCCTGGCCCTGTGGCGCCGCGGACGCCGGCTGCCGGCAGGGCTGCTCGCCGGGGTCGCCCTGGTGATCGGGGTGGGCGCGCTGTTCGCGGAGTTCGCCGAGTCCGGCGGCGGCGAGGTCGGCGCCCTGGTCGGCTGGGGCGCCGTGGTCGCCTGGGCGCTGGCCCTGCTGGCGCTGGTGGCGATCCCGGCCCGGCCGGCGGTCCCGCCGCCGCACTGAGCCCTTCCCGAACAGTCCCACAACGGGCAGCGGAGCCGGTCGATTCTCGACCGGCTCCGCTGCGGTTCACGCGGGGCGGCCCGTGCCGCGCCACACGTGCCCGACGCGCGGGTCAGAAGACCGGGACGCCCTCGCGGACCAGCTTCCAGTTCTGCTGGGAGAAGTCGGCCGGGTCGATGACGCCCTTGGCCTGCGCCCAGTCGATCAGCAGCTGGCGGATCTCCTGCTGCTCGTTGTAGACCTGGGTCTTGACGATGCCGGGGAAGCCGCCGCCGCCGCTGCGCCGGTAGTTGTTCACCGCGACCACGAACTGGTCGGCGTCGGCGACGGGGGTGGTCGTGCCCGCGTGGTTCAGGACCGTGATGCGCTGGCCCACCGGCTTGCTGATGTCGATCTCGTAGTCGACGCCGGAGAACGTGTCGTAGTTGTAGTCCGGCACGGTCGGCTCGCTGATCGCGGCCGGGTCGACCGGCGCACCCGGGGCGAGCGTGCGGAAGTACTTGGCCGAGTACTCCAGGTAGGCGCGCACCTCGGCGCCGGTGAGCACCACCGCTTCGAGGGTGTTGTCGTAGATGTACAGCCCGGCCAGGTCCTTGATCTTCACGTCGCCGGCCGGGAACAGCGCGGTGCGGCTGAACGGCGCGGAGATCGACAGCACCGGCAGGCCGGCATACGAGGTGCCGGCCATGGCCGCGGCCACGGTGTCGGTCTGCACCTTGTTGATGAAGTCGAGGATCGGGGTGTCGACGTAGCGGGACTTCTCCGCGGACAGCTCCACCACCGAGGTCGCCACGACCTGGTTGATGTACGCCACGGTCTTGTCGTGCTGCGCCTTCACCGCGGCGACGACCTTCGGGTCCTCGACGACGGTGTTCGTGTTCAGCATGGTGGCGTGCTTGGCGGTGACCTTCCAGCGGCCGCGCTCGCGGCTGAGCGTGAAGTCCATCCGGGTGACCCGCTGGCCCCACTTCGACGGCTCGGACAGCAGCACCAGCTCGCCGGTCGCCTCGTTGGCGACGAACTTCTCCACGACCTCGTTGTGGGCGTGGCCGAACAGGATCGCGTCGATGCCGGGCACCTGCTGCGCGATCAGCGCCGTCGGGTTCTCGTTGGGCAGCAGGTCGCCGTAGCTGGACACGCCGTTGTCGCCGCCGTGCGCGGAGATCAGCACGATGTCGGCCCCGCGCTCCCGCATGATCGGCACGTACTTCGCCGCGGTCGCGATCATGTCCTCGAAGCGCAGCTTGCCCTCGACGTTCGCCTTGTCCCAGATCGCGACGCCGGGGTTGGTCAGACCCAGGATGCCCACCCGCAGCGACGGCGCGCCGTGGCCCAGCGACACCTTCTTGATGACGTACGGCGTGAACGCCGGCTTGCCCGAGCGCGCCTTGACCGCGTTGGCGGCCAGCGCCGGGAAACCGAGCTGGCGGATCCACAGGTCCAGCAGCGGCAGACCGTAGTTGAACTCGTGGTTGCCCAGCGTGATGGCGTCGTAGTCGATGACGTTCATCGCGCGGGCCATCGGGTGCCGCTCCCCGGTCGACGTGATCGGCTCCTGCTTGGCGTAGAACGTCGCCAGCGGGGTGCCCTGGATCGTGTCGCCCGCGTCGAGGACCAGCGTCGCCTTGCCCTTGCGCTCGGCGCGGATCTGGTTGACCAGGGTGGCCACCTTCGCGACGCCGACGTCGTTGTGCGCGCTGTCGTCGTACTCCTTGTCGCGGTAGTAGTCCCAGTTGAAGACGTTGCCGTGGGTGTCGGAGGTGCCGAGGACCGTCAGGTCGTAGGTCTGCGGCTGCCCGTTCCCGGCCGCCTGGGCCGGGATCGCGGCGACCAGCGGACCCGCGACGACGGCCGCGGCCGCGCCGGTGAGCAGCTGCCGCCGCGACGGCATACCGGAGGGGGAGGTCATGTGTCGAGCCTTTCCATGGGGGTCGCGCCCGGTGGGGCGCCGCCCCGCACCCTAACCAAACAGGTGAACCCCTGCCACCCGATCGACCATCCCCGCTGCCCCGCGGCGGTCCACCCGCCCGAGATCAGCCGACTTGCCGGGCAGATGCGCGTATCTTGGACGCGCTTTCGCGCAGGTGCCTGGCAAGTCGAGTGACCTTGACCCGCACCGACGGGGCGGCCGTGGGGTTACGGTGCAGCGATGGAGCAGCGCATCAGCATCGTCACGCTCGGGGTCGCGGATCTTGCTCGGGCCAGGACCTTCTACGAGCGGCTCGGCTGGCGGGGGCAGGAGATCGAGCAGACCGTGTTCTTCCAGGCCGGAGGCATGGCCGTCGTGCTGTGGGGACGGGACAAGGTCGCCGCCGACGCCGGGGTGCCGGACCCGGGCGGCGACGGCTTCGGCGGTATCTGCCTGGCCCAGAACGTACGCAGCCGCGCCGACGTCGACGAGATCATGGCGGTGGCGGCCGGGGCCGGAGCGACGGTCACCAAGCCCGCGCAGGAGACGTTCTACGGCGGGTACGCGGGCTTCTTCGCCGACCCCGACGGGCACGTCTGGGAGATCGCCCACAACCCGGGCTTCACCCTGGCCCCGGACGGCTCGCTGATCCTGCCCGACTTCAACCAGACCGCCGGCTGAACGCCCTGCTCCGACTGCGCCAATCGTTGGGAAGGGCACCTTCTACAACGCATGGCGATGTGAAGGTGCCCTTCCTTTCGTCAGAACGCGATGAAGCTGTACAGGGCGAGGTGGTTGGACTTGGTGCTGCTCACGGTGTGGCCGATCGGCGAGGACTGCACGGTGCCGCGGACGAACAGGTAGTCGATCTTGCTGGAGCCGTTGGTGGCCGCCGTGCCGTATCCGGTCATGCCGTAGCCGCTGAGCGTGCTCACGGGGATGCCGGTGCGGTTGGCGTCGATGCCGACGATCCGGATCGTGGACGCGTTCAGCAGGGTGGTCGCGTCGGCGCCGAGGTGGATGCCGGTGCCGCCGACGCCCTTGTCGCCGTCGCCGGCGCAGGCGTTCTGCCGGTTCTCCTGCGGCAGGTGCATGGTCGCCACGAACACGCTGGTGCCGGTCGCCTTGATGGTGAACCGGGCGGCGATCGCGCTGGTGCGCTTCCACTTCCACTCGTTGGTGCTGCCGTCGTCGTTGTTCGGCGGCTTGTACAGGGTGCAGCCCGCGCCGTTGTCGTACGCCGTGCCCGGCTTCAGCCAGCCCGCGCTCCAGTACTTGGAGATGTCGCCGGAGGCCAGGCTGAGCCGCTGGGTGTTGTAGATGATGCCGTTGGTCTGCTTCTTCTTCAGGTCGCCCAGGGACTGGTCGTCGCAGCGGTGCGTGCTGCCCCACGGCTCGGGGTCGTCCCAGACCACGATCGCCCGGTACGTGCCCGCCGGGTAGCCGAACTTCGCCGACAGCTGGTCGGCGTACGCGGAGGCCTGGCCGGTGCCGCGCACCTGCTGCACGATGAGGATGTCGGGGGCGACCACCCCGCTGGTGCCGGTGCGCCCGGCGTCGTCGACCAGCATCGAGGTCAGGTGGTCCGGGCCGGAGATCCGGGTGCACGACCCGTCGGAGTTGTTGGTCACCAGGTTCTCGATGTTGTTGTTGTAGACGCGCAGCACCCGATCGGCCACGGCCGCCGCCGGGGCGGGCGCGGCCGAGGACCCGGCCGGTGTCGCGACACCGCCCGCGAGCAGCGCCACCGCGACCGCGGTTACCTGGACGAATCTGCGGTGACGATCCGGCATGGGGCTTCCTTCCCACCGTTGGACGGCCGACCGGTTCACGATGACGGCATTGCCTACATTCGCCCTACATCAGGGCTACAGCCCGGGGACGGCGTCGAGATGATGTCCGGGGTGACGGATAGCCTGGTCGGTCTATGGGCATTCGGGGCAGCGAGCTGGGGACGACCGCGCGGAGGGCGGCGTGAGCGCGGGTCTGATCGGCCGCGCCCACCCGTCGGCGGTGCTGCACGACGAGGTGTCCCGGGCGATGGCCGGGCACGGCGGGCTGGTGCTCGTCGCCGGGGAGGCGGGCATCGGCAAGACCTCGCTGCTCACGGCGGCGATGGCGCAGGCCCGTGCGGCCGGTGCGCTGGTTGTCGCGGGGACCTGCTGGGACGCCGAGAGCGCGCCCGGGTTCTGGCCGTGGACGCAGGTGCTGCGGGCCGTACGCCGGGGCGTCGGCGAGGCCGGCTGGGCGGTGGCGCGGCAGGCGGGCGGGGCCGGGCTGGCGGTGCTGCTCGGCGAGGGCGGCCCGGACGCGGACAGCGCGCCGCTCGACGGCGAGTTCCCGCTGTTCGACGCGGTCACCGGTGCGTTCGTCGCGCTGTCGCAGCGCCGTCCGCTGGTGGTGGCCCTGGACGACCTGCACTGGGCGGACGCGGCGTCGCTGCGGCTGCTCCGGTTCGCGGCGCAGCACACCTGGTCGGAGCGGGTGCTGCTGATCGGGGCGTACCGCGACGTCGAGGTGGAGGCGCCGGGCCACCCGCTGCGGGAGCTGATGGTGCCGCTGTCGGTCAAGGCGACCACGGTGACCCTCACCGGGCTGGGCCGCGACGAGGTCGCGGAGCTGATGGCGCGGACGGCGGGAGCCGCGCCGGATGCGGCGCTGGCCGCGGAGGTGCACCGGCGGACCGGCGGCAACCCGTTCTTCGTGGAGCAGACGGCGCGGCTGTGGCACAGCGGCGGCGGGGTGCTGGCGGTCGCGCCAGGCGTGCGGGACGCGCTGGCCAGGCGGCTGGCACTGCTGCCCGACGACGTCACCGCGCTGCTCGCCACGGCCGCGGTGCTCGGCCGCGAGTTCCCGCGGCAGGTGCTCGTAGCGGTGTCGGGCACCCCGGACGCCGCCGTGGACCGGCTGCTGGCGCTGGCCGAGGAGGCCCGGCTGGTCGCCGCGCTCGGCGGGGACCGGTTCGCCTTCACCCACGACCTGGTGCGCGAGGCGCTGCACGACGGGCTGGGCGAAGCGGCCCGGCAGGAGCGGCACGCGGCGGTGGCACGGGCGGCGGAGGCGTCGCCGGAGGTGGCGGGGCTGGTGCTGCCCGCGGATCTGGCCCGGCACGCGTACCTGGCCGGTGCGCTGCTGGAACCGGAGGCCGCGGTGGCGCGGCTGCTGGCGGCGGCCGCGGACGCGGGCGACCGGCTGGCCACCGACGAGGCGATCGCGCACTACCGGCGGGCATTGGAGCTGGTACGCGAGCCGCTGCGGCGGGTGCGGGTGCTGACCGACCTGGGCCGGAGCGTGTACCACCTCGGGGATCGGGCGGAGGGCTGGCGGCTGTTCGAGGAGGCCGCCGCGCTGGCCCGGGAGACCGGCGACGCGGAGCTGCTGGCCTGGATGGCACTGGTCGTGTTCCGGCACGGCCGCGACGGCGACGCGCGCACCGAGCTGCGGCGCGGGCTGCTGCGCGAGGCGTACCGGGCGCTGATCGGCGAGGGCGCGCACGCGGCGACGCCGGAGCAGCTGGCGCAGAGCCTGATCGTACGCACCGAGCTGCTGGCCCGTACGGGCCGCGACGACGAGGCGCTGATGTTCAGCCTCTGGGCGCGGCATGACATCAGCTGGGGTCCGGGCGGCGCGCGGGAACGGGAGGCGCTGACCGCCGAGATGGAGCAGGTGAGCCGCCGCTCGGCGGACACCGGCGCGGAGGCGCTGGCGGCGTCGTTCCGCTGGGTGGCGCTGCTGGAGCTGGGCGACCCCGGCTACCTGGAGCAGGTGAGCGCGTTCGTGGCGGCGGCCGAGCGGGACGGCAGCCTGCGCATGCGGATATCGCTGCTGGTCGACCAGGCGGTCATCGCCACCACCACGGGCCGGTTCGACCAGGCCGAGGCGTGGCTGGCGCAGCTGCGCACCGGGGAGGGCGAGGGCCACGCCGACTTCACGTTCATGCAGTACCACCTGGACTGGGCGCTGGCGATGCAGCGCGGCCGCTTCGCGGAGGCGGGCCGGCTGCTGGATCTGCTGCAGGCGCAGGATCATCCGTACCTGCCGCTGGTCCAGGCGATCACGGCGGTGGAGCGCGGGGACACCGCCGAGGCGCTGCGGCTGGTGGCGTCCGCGGAGGCGCGCAGCGAGCACGACCCGTACCCGACGTCGGTCACCCGGTTGTGGCTGCGTCTGCGGGCGCAGCTCGCCGCCGCGACGGCCGACCCGGACCGGTGTGCCAAGGCCCGGGAGGCGCTGACGCCGTACCGCGGCGAGTGGGCGGTGTCGCTGTGGGGCTGCGACGTGAGCGGCCCGCTGGACTTCTGGCTGGCCGAGGTCGACGCGGCGGCGGGACGCTGGGACGAGGCGGTGGCCGAGTACACGGCCGCGGCGGAGTCGGCCGAGCGGATGCAGGCCCGGCCGTGGGCCGTACGGGCGCGCACGGGTCTGGCCCGGGTCCTGTCCCGCCGGGATGGCCCCGGCGACGCGGCGACGGCCGCCGTGCTGCGGGAGCGGGCTGTCCGCGAGGCGGCCGAACTCGGCATGGCCCAGCTGACCGGACTCGGCGGCGACTCCTACGACGGCGAGCGCGGGCCGGAGGCGGACGCCGCGGCATGCGAGTTCGTGCGGGAGGACGCCACCTGGCGGGTGCGGTACGCGGGCCGGACCGTGCACCTGCCCGACGCCAAGGGCCTGCGCGACCTGCACGAGCTGCTCGGCCGCCCGGGCACGGACGTCGCGGCAGTGGAGCTGGCCGACCCGCCGGGCGGAGCGGCGGCCGTCGCGGCGCGGCGGATGGGCGCGGACACGGTGCTCGACGACACAGCGAAGGCGCACTACCGGCAGCGACTCGACCAGCTCGACGACGCCCTCGACGCGGCCGCCCGGCGCGACGACACGGCCCAGCGGCAGGCGCTGGAGTCCGAACGCGACGCGCTGCTGGCCGAGCTGCGGGCGGCGGCGGGGCTGGGCGGGCGCACCAGGCGGCTCGGCGACGACGGCGAGCGCGCCCGCAAGGCGGTCACCGCCCGGATCCGCGACACGCTGCGGCGGCTCGACGACCTGCACCCGGAGCTGGCGGAGCATCTGCGGGCGAGCGTATCGACGGGCAACGCCTGCGGCTACCACCCGGACCAGGCACCGCCCTGGCGGCTATGAACGCCGCCAGGGCGGTGGACCGTCATTTGCGGTTGTAGCGGTACATGGTCAGCGCGCCGAAGACCGCCGTGCAGGCCACGCTCGCGACCAGCACCCACGTGATCGCCCCGGCCTCGGGCGCGCCGGTCATCACCGAGCGCACCGCCGCCACCAGCTGGGTGATCGGATTGACGTCCACGAACGCCTGCAGCCAGCCCGGCATCGTGGTGGGCTGCACGAACACGTTGCTGAGGAACGTCAGCGGAAACAGCACCAGCATGCTGACGCCCATCACCGACTTCTCGCTGCGCAGGATGAGGCCGAGCCAGGTCCAGATCCAGGAGAACGCGAACGAGAACACCACCAGCAGCCCGATGCCGGCTGCCACGCCCATGACGCCGCCGCCGGGCCGGAAGCCGAGCACCAGGCCGACGCCCATGATCACGAGGGCGGCCAGCACGTAGCGCAGCAGGTCGCCGAAGATCATGCCGACCAGCGCGGCGGGCCGCCACACCGCCAGGGTGCGGAAGCGGTCGAAGACGCCCTTCTCGATGTCGGTGTTCAGGCCGACCCCGGTGTACATCGTGATCATGACGACGCTGGTGACCATGATGCCGGGCAGCAGGTACTGCAGGTACTCGCGCGGCGAACCGGCCAGCGCGCCGCCGAAAAGGTACGTGAACATCAGCGTCATGATGATCGGGAACATCGTGACGTCGAACAGCTGCTCAGGCACGTGCTTGATCTTCAGCATGGCCCGCCAGCCGAACGTCAGCGACGCCGACAGCGGCCCAGGCCGCCGCGGCTTCTCCCCCGGCGCGAGCACCGCGGCGATGGACTCGGCCGACGGCGTATAAGCGGTGCTCTCCGGGGCGACAGTCGCGGTACTCATGCCTTCTCCTCCGTTCGGGCGGCCTTGTCGGTCAGGGCCAGGAACACCTCGTCGAGGCTGGGCTGGCCGAGGGAGAACTCGTCGACGACGATGCCCGCGCCGGCCAGCTCCGCCAGGGCCCGCGAACCGGCCGCGGCGGCGTCCACAGCCGCGCCCGAGCCGCCGACGCGCGCGGTCAGCGCGACCGGGTCGGCCTCCTGCTGCACGGTCGTGTCCAGCACCTTCGCCAGCAGGCGCTCCGCCTCGGGGCGCTGGGCCGCGTCGCGCAGCCGCAGGTGCACGGTGCCCGCCCCGATCGAGGACTTGAGCTGCCCCGGCGTGCCCTCGGCGATGACCCGACCCTCGTCGATGACCGCGATCCGGCCCGCGAGCTGGTCGGCCTCGTCCAGGTACTGCGTGGTCAGCAGCACCGTCGTGCCCTGCGCCACCACCGCCCGGATGATCTCCCACACCTGGTTGCGGCTACGCGGGTCCAGGCCCGTCGTCGGCTCGTCCAGGAACAGCAGGTCGGGGGTGTTCAGGATGCTGGCGGCGATGTCGATGCGCCGCCGCATGCCGCCGGAGTACTTCTTCACCTGCCGGTCGGCCGCCTCGGTCAGCCCGAACGCGGCCAGCAGCTGCGCGGCGCGCTCGCGGGCGGCCGGTTTGCGGTAGCCGAGCAGCCGGCCGAGCAGGATCAGGTTCTCGGTGCCGGTCAGGTCCTCGTCGACCGAGGCGTACTGGCCGGTCAGGCTGACCCGGGTGCGCACCGCGTCGGCCTCGGTGCGCAGGTCGTGCCCGAACACCCGGGCCTCTCCCCCGTCGGGGCGCAGCAGCGTGGCCAGCATGCGCACCGCCGTGGTCTTGCCCGCCCCGTTGGGCCCGAGCAGGCCGTACACCGTCCCGGCGGGCACCGCCAGGTCCAGCCCGTCCACCGCCCGGGTCTTACCGAACGTCTTCACCAGCCCGGAGGTCTCCACCGCCAGGCCGGTTCGGTTCACCGCCATCACATTCCTCTCGTCCACCACGTCAACGCGGCCGGCTCGCACGGTGCGGCGACCCCGCCACCCGGTAGGCGCCAGACGCCCCGCCAGATCTGATCTGGCGGGGCGTGGAATCCACCGCCACCCGGTCAACCGAGGGCGGACGGCCGGCGGAAACGGGTCAGCCGAAGGCGCGCAGTTCGTAGATGCGGGTGGCGATGTCGGTGTTCTGGGCCGGGGTGACGACGTTCAGCCTGATGTACCGGCCGGTGACGCTGACCGGGTGGGTGCTGGTGGCGGCGGTGTTCGCGGTGGCGTTGACGGCCTGCGTCCAGGTCACCCCGTCGGCCGACACCGAGATGGTGAAGGCCCTGGTGTTCAGGGTCGCCGACTCCCCGCCCGCCTGGGCGTGGGCGACCTCGAACCGGTTGATCGCCCGGCTCGCGCCGAGGTCGACGCGCAGCCAGGCCCCGGTCACGGCGGAGCAGAACTTGTCGGTGTTGCCGCCGTTGACGGTGCCGTTGACGGCCTTCTCCGGGCCTTCGGCGGCCTGGCATGCGGTGGTGCCGGTCGCAGGGCGGCCCTGCGCCAGGTTGGTCCCGGAGCCGACAGGTGGGCTGACCGAGACGTTGTCGAAGGCGGCGGCGGCGTTGAACACGCGCAGCCCAGTCGCCCCGGTGGGGTAGGTCGCGTCCGTGACGTTGATCTTCGGCGTGACCATGTCGTCGACGTACACCTTGATCGAGGATCCGATCGCGGTCACCCGCAGCTTGTAGGTCGCGCCGACGGCGACGGTCATGGCCGTCGCCTGGAGTTGGGTCCAGTTGTTGTTGACCCGGCCGAGCACGACCCGGCCCGCGGGGCTGATGCCCGCGTAGTAACCGGTGTAACCGTCGGTGCCGGTGGTGGCGTTGGTGACCCGGAAGATGAGCCCGGCGTCGCCGCCGCCCGAGGTCACCGCCACGTCGGCGTCGTAGGTGACGTTGCCGAAGTTGGTGTCCAGCAGCGCCTTGCCGCCCAGCGAGTTCGCCGCCGCGTACCGGCCGCCGCTCGCGCCCCACGTGCCGCCGTAGGTTCGCCAGCCGAAGGCGTTGTTGTCGGCGAAGTCGTCGCGCACCCGCATGGTCACCGGGGCGATCGTGCCGTCGGCGTTGAAGACCATCCGGTCGTACGCGAGCTGCCGGTGGTTGCCGTCGGTCTCGCTGAGCGGCCGGCGGTGGTAGACGATGTACCAGGTGTCGGTGCCGGGGATGTTGACCACGGAGTTGTGCCCGGAGCCGCGGGCCACGGCGGCGTCCTGGGCGAGCACCTTGCCGAGCCGGGCGAACGGGCCCAGCGGCGAGTTCGCGATCGCGTACGCGACGGAGTAGTCGGGGCCGGTCCAGCCGCCCTCGGACCACATCAGGTAGTACTTCCCGTTGCGCTTGAACATCTGCGGGCCCTCGACGTAACCCGCGGGCGTGATCTCCTTGTAGACCGTGCCGTCGGCGTGCGTGCCGAGGCTGATCATGTCGGCGTTGAGCTTGACCACGTTCGCGTGGCCCCAGCCCCCGTAGAACATGTAGGCCTGACCGTCGTCGTCGATGAAGACGTCCTGGTCGATGGGCTGCGCGCCGTTCTGGAACCGGTCGATCAGCGGGCGGCCCAGCGCGTCGGCGTAGGGGCCCTGGGGCTGGGTCGCCACGGCCACGCCGATGCCGCCGAGGCTGCTGTTGTTCTGGATGTCGTTGGCGGCGAAGTAGAGGTAGTACTTGCCGTTGCGCTGGATCGGCGCGGGCGCCCACATCGCGTACGACGCCCAGGAGACGTTCGCCTTGGTCAGCACGTTGGGGTGCTTGGTCCAGTTGACGAGGTCGGTGGAGGAGAAGGCGTCCAGGTAGGTCTGCTCGGCGTAGCTCTTCGAGGTCGTCGGGAACACCCAGTAGCGGTCGCCGTAGACGACCGTGTCGGGATCGGCGTACCAGCCGTCGGCGAACGGGTTGCCCGCCTCGCTGGTGGTGTAGTCCGGCGGCACGGCCGAGGCCGCGGGCGCGCCGAGCAGCATCCCGGCGAGGACGGCGAGGACGGTGGCGGCGGCGATGCGGCAGGGACGGTTGCCCATCGGCGGTCTCCCATCAGTGGGTCGGGTCGGCTTCGTTCACGTTCCCTCCCGAATCAACGGAATCAAACACGCGGGAACGCGAGTGGCCGCCGTACCACCGGTCGTCACTATACGTCTAAACATCGCCATCTGACGATGCCTGATATGGATCCCAGACCGGCGATTACGCCGATGCAGACAGCCGGGCGCTGCTCCGATGCTCGTGGACACCACACGCACCGTCCCACCGAAGGGCTCCCCATGCGTATCCGCCAACGTCTCATCGCCGCCGGCGCGGCCCTGCTCGCCGCCGCGGCGCTCGTGGTCGCCCCCGCGACGCCCGCCAGCGCGGCTACCAGCACACCGGTGATCTTCGTGCACGGCTTCATCGGCAACTCGTCGAACTGGACGACCGCGCTGTCGGTCTTCCGGGCCGGCGGCTTCACCCGCCTCTACACGTACGACTACAACTGGGCCGGCTCCAACCAGATCAGCGCCGCCGGGCTGCGCGACAAGGTGAACCAGGTCAAGGCGCAGACCGGCGCGTCGAAGGTCGCCATCGTGAACCACTCGATGGGCGGCCTGGTCACCCGCTGGTACCTGGAGGAGCTGGGCGGCTCGGCCAACGTCAGCCACGTCGCCTCGATCGCCGGCGCGAACCACGGCACCACCTACGCCGGCGCGTGCCTGATCAACGTCTCGTGCATCGAGATGTACCCGGGCTCGCTGTTCCTGCTCGACCTCGCCGACGGCGACGAGACGCCCGGCACGGCCAAGTACGGCACCTGGTACTCGGCCTGCGACGGCATCATCATCCCGTACACCAGCACCCGCCTGACCGGGGCCACGAACAACAACGTGCTGTGCGAGACCCACCTGGGTTTCCTCACCAACACCAACGTCCTCACCCAGATCCGCAGCTTCATCGCGGCCTGAGGAAAGGAAGGGCACCTTCCACAACGTATACGTTGTGGAAGGTGCCCTTCCTTTCGCTAGTGGCGGGAACGGCCAGGTCGGGCGGGGTTACTCGCCCGGCTGGCGGGGGTTCGGGACCGGGCCGCGTTCGGGGCCGGACCACTCCATGGTCAGGGTGAGGTGGCCCTCGCTGGCGGCTTTGGCGATCACCACGCCGGATTCAGCCGTGATTTTGATGCCGATCTCGACGGTGAACTTGTCCGGCCGCCGGGGCAGCGAGCCGACCTGGTCGGTCACGGACTGGATCACCGGGCGCAGCCGGCTCATCATGGTCTGGAAGCTGTCCCGCGCGGTGGTGATGTGGTCGCCGACCCCGGCCTCGACCAGCTCGTCGCGCTCGCCGTCGCTCGGCTCGACCAGCAGCCGGGTGCCGTCCTCCAGGGTCACTTCGATCAGCGGTTGCATGCTCAGCCTTTCCAGCCGGGGCAGATGTCGTCGTCGTCGGGTTCGGCCGCGGCGGCGCGGCGTTCGGCGTCGGTCAGCCCCCGACCGACCACCTCGCACAGGTGCCGCCGCCACTCCTGCGGGTCGAGGGCGAACTGCCGCAGTCCGAACTTGACGCCGCTGACGGTCAAGGTCGTCGCCGCCCCGTCGACGGCGGTGCCGCCCTGCCGGTACTCCTCGAGGTCTGCCGATGGGGGCAGCACCAGCGTGCGCAGCACGCTCGGGCCGGTCACCTCCCACACCGCCAACTGCTCGCCGTTCTGCAGGTAGACCGTGTCGCCATGGAAGTTCTGCAGCCGGCAGCAGACGTTGGCGAGCTGGGGGTTCGTGGGCGCCGTCAGCGTCGCGGCAATCTTCAGGCGGGCCAGGTCGATGATGCCGACCTGGCCCCGTTCGCTGGAGACGGCCAGCCGCTCGCCGCGATCGTCGAAGGCCAGCTGCATCACGCTGTTGAACTCGTCGAAGCGGAGCGGGTCGCCGTAGCGCTTGCCGTCCTCGGCGTTCCACAGCGTGACGACGCCGCCGGACGTGTTCACCGCCAGCAGGTGCCGCTGTTCGTCGTAGGCGCAGGTGCCGTTGCGGGCCTTGGTGTCGATGCCGGGCTCGCCGCTGAGGTCGACCGGTTCCAGCGGGCGCAGGCTCGGATAGTCCCAGCGGCGGATCACGCTGCCGTTGAAGTGGATCAGCCTGCCGGCGGTGCGGACCACGCAGGCCCAGCCCAGCCGGGAGCCCGCCGCCTCGCCCAGGCGCGGGCTCGCCGGGGTGGCCAGCTCGTGCCGCACCACGGTCGGATCGTGCAGGTCACGCAGCGACAGGGTGGTGTCGTCGGCGTCGGCGGTGAACAGGTAGCGGTCGTCGGCGATCAGCACCCGCTCGGTCGCGGGCAACGCGCTGTCCACCCGGCGGCCGGACGGCAGCTGCCACAGCCGGTTCGGGGTCGCCGCCCGATCGACGGCCAGCGGGCCGATCGGGAACGCCCGCTGCGCGCCGGGCGCGACGAGGTCCGCGCCGAGCTCGGTCAGCGCCGCTCGCGGCACGTCGGACAGCATGACCCCGCCGTCGGCCGCGTGCGCCACCAGCCAGCCCCCGTCGTGCGGCACCGCGACCGGCACGACCCGCTGGTCGGGCCTCTCCCCGCCGAGCCGGGGCAGTGCCAGCACGCCGGTGTCGCCGCTGCCGGTCGCGACGACCTGCACGGCCTGGCTGGCGGAGGTCGCCTCGAACACGAGGCTCAGCAGGACCTCGCCCCCGGGGTCGAACCCGAGCTGATTGCCGAACAGGGCGTTGCACGGCGTCGTCAGCTCGCGCGTCTGCCGCATCGCTGGCAGCTCGAACAGCCGCATCGTGCCCTTGGCGGAGAATTTCGGGCAGCGCACGACCTGCCTGCCGTCCGGGCTGACGCCCACCACGTCGTCGCTGATCCGCGCCGCGGCCCTGCCCGCCTTGACGTCCCACACCACGGTGTCGCCGGACGCCGAGGACCGGAGCAGCACGGTGTCGGTGTCGGGGCCGAACCAGGCGTACTCCACCTCGGTCGGCGGCAGCTCGATCTCCGTCCCGTCACGCGGGTCCCAGATCATCGCCCGGACGGGGTCGTCCTCGTGCCGGCGCACCAACAGCAGCAGCCGCTGCCCGGACGGGTCGAACCGCTCGAGCCGTACGCCGGTGTTCTCGGCGAGCGGCAGGCTCTTCCGGTCACCCTTCTCGTCGATGACCGTCACGCCTTCCGCGCTGCTGTACGCGATCCGCCTGCCCGACCGGTCGGTGATCACGTCCGAGGCGAGTTCGTCGAGCACGACCGAGACGGGCCGACCGCCGCCGTCGAGCTGCCAGCGGCGCAGCGAGCCGTCGGCGGTCAGCAGCGCGGGCGGGTCGGCGGCGACGGCCAGGGCGGTCACGTTCGCGGTGCCCGGCAGGATCCGGCTGACCTGGTGGAGCTGCGCGTACACCTGGAACAGCGCGCCGGCCGACTCGGGCAGCGGCTTGTCGTGGTAGGCGGCAAGCGCGGTCAGCGCCGCCTTGTTCAGGTCGGTCGAGGTGTACCGCAGCGCCTGCACCGCCTGGTCGCGGGCGCTCGCGTCGCGCAGCCGCGCCTGCAGGTCCTCGCCACGCTGCTGCAGCCGCACCGCGAACGCGGTCGTCGCCACCAGCAGCAGCACCACCACCCCGGCGACCGACCGCCAGGCCAGGCCGAACAGCCGGCTGCGGCGGCGGCTGGCGAGGATGAAGTCGCGGTCCTGCTGGGTGAGCTCGTCGCCGCTGGTACGCAGCCACTCCCGGGCCGCGTCCAGGCGCGCGCCGCGCAGCGGTTCCTGCTGCTCGCGGCTGACGCGCAGGGTCTCGTACCACTGCCAGAACTCCGCCGACTCCTTCAGCCAGTCTTCGAGGCGCTGCCAGCGGCGGGTCAGCGCGTCGTGGGTCAGCTCGTAGGTGACCGCCCCGGAGTCGCGGTCCTGCGACGTCACGACCAGCCGGGCGGCGGCCAGCTCCCGGGCGACGGCCAGCATCGGCGGGGTAAGGTCCTGGGCGCGCACCGGGCGGCGTAGCGCGGTCCCGGCGGCGGTCGGCTGCACCAGCCGCAGCATCAGCGAGCGCACCGCGGGCAGCTCGGCCTGCGGGATGCGCTCGCGCAGCACCTCTTCGGCGTACCCGGCGATGACGCCGCCGACGCCGCCGAGCGCGTCGTACGTCTCGTGGGTGAGCACGTCGCCGGGCTCGGACCGCCACAGCCGCTCCAGCAGGAACTCCACCATCGGCAGCGCGCCGGCGGTCGCGCCCGCGTCGGCGAGGATGCGGTCCACCAGCCGCGGCTCGGCGGTGCGGCCCGCGGCCGCGAGCGGCCCCTCGACCGCCTCGCGCAGCGCGTCGCCGGTCAGCGGGGCGAGGTACGTGATGGCGTGCGTCCATGCCGCGCCGAGCCCGGACAGTGCCGCCGCCTGGTCCAGGAAGTCCGAGCGCAGCGTGACGATGACCCGGACGGTGCGGGTCGACTCCCACAGCGCCCGCAGCAGCGTGAACAGTTCCGTCGCCTGCGCGGGCTCGTGGCCGACGAGTTCTTCGAGCTGGTCGACGACGATGACGAGGCGCTGCGCGTACGCCCGGTCGAGGGCCTGGACGACGAGGTCGCCGATCCGGCCGGCCCGCAGTGCGGCGGCGATCTCGGCCGGGGTGGCGTCGGGCAGGTCGAACGCCTGCGCCAGGGCTCGGGTGAGCACGCTCTCGGCGGTGACACCGGCCGCGACGCGCAGGCCGACGATGATCGCGGGCCGGGTCCGCAGCCGCGGCAACACCCCGGCCGACAGCAGCGACGACTTGCCCGTGCCGGACGCGCCGTTGAGCACCGTGAACGGCTCCCGCCACACGGTCTCGGCCAGCTCGGCGGCCTCGGTGGCCCGGCCGAAGTAGAGCGGGGCGTCCTGCTCCCGGAACGGTTCCAGTCCTCGGAACGGGCTGTCGTCCCACCGGCCCGGCGGTTCGGCCCACCCGGCCAGCTCGGGCGCCGCGGCGAGCAGCGCGGCCGCGGGCTGGGCGTATGCCGTACGCCGCCCGGCCAGCGCCTCGGTCGCGACGATCATGCCAGTCACGGCCTGGCGGTCGTCGTCCCAGACGGGGCCGCCGCTGAACCCCTGCGTCGCCCAGAAACCGGCGTTGCGGTCGTCGTCGATCTGCAGCCAGCCGGAGCCCTGCCGGCCGTGCATGGTGCCGACGGCCCACACGCCGTCGGGGTGGTGCTCGGGGAAGCCGAACATGCGGCACCGGTGGCCCCAGGCGTCCGGCTCGTCGACCAGGCGCACCGGCCGCACCGCCTCGGGGGCGGGTTCGGTCAGCCGCAGCACGGCGATGTCGGACTCCCGCCGGGGCTGCCACACCTCGACCACGGCCGTGCCGCTGGTGCCGGTCGCCAGGAAACGGACCGTGACCTGCGTACCCACGCCGGGCTCGCCGGACGTGCGGGCGAGCAGCTTGGTGATCACGTGTGCGGCGGTGCAGACCAGGTCCGGCGCGGCCAGGAAGCCGGCCCCGACCGGGTGGCCGTTCGGGACGTCGATCGAGACCATGCTCGTGTGCAGCCGTTGCTCGGCGGACATGCCCGCCACGCCCCCTCCGGACCGGTCGGCGCGGAGCGGCCCCGGCCCGACGAAGACTCCATATTAGAGGCTCGCCGGGTGGGGCACGGTCCCGGAGGGCGTGCGGTCAGGCGGGGTCGAGGACGAACACCGGGATCTCGCGGGTGACCCGCTGCTGGTAGTCGGCGTAGGTCGGGAAGGCCTCCACCGCCCGGTCCCACCACACGCGACGCTCGTCGCCGGTGGCCAGGTGCGCGGTGTACGCCCGGCGGTCCGGCCCGTCCTGCAGCAGCACCTCGGGGTCGGCGACGATGTTGTGGTACCAGTCGGGGTTGCTCGGCCGCCCGCCGACCGACGCCACGATGGCGTAGCTGCCGCCGTGCTCGACCCGCATCAGCGGGGTCTTGCGGATCTTCCCGGACCTCGCGCCGCGCATGGTCACGACGACGACGGGCTTGCCCATGATCGTGGTGCCCTTCGTGCCGCCACTGGACTCGTAGGTCTCGACCTGCTTGACCGACATGTCCCAGGTTCCGGGTACGTACTCCCCTGTCAGCTCCATTCGTCACACTTTAGGGCGGAACGCAGCCGATCGCGCGACCGGTGCCGGCCGCGCGATCGGTGTCCTGCCTGGTGCTAGCCGACCTGGCGGATCTTGGCCGCGTACTCCGCGACCGTGTCCGCGCCGCCCCAGGCCGTGCCGAGCTCGCCCGGCTCGGCGCCCAGGCCGAACATCACGGTGTCGGCCGTGCCCTGCAGCCAGAGCCCGTCGGTGTACGCCGCGAACAGCGGGGCCGCGGCCGGCACCGTGGTGGGCCGGACGACGGTGGCCCCGCCGCCCGGGGTCCAGCCGGCGAGGTTGTCGAGCACCGCGACGACCTTCGGGTTCGCGTTGGCACCGGCCAGCGCCTCGGGGCTGACCGCCTTGTTCTTGAGCACCTGCACGAACACCTTGCCGTTGTGCACCTGCGCCGGGTTGCCGGCCACCACGCGGTCGACGGTGACGACCAGCGTGACATAAGCGCCGTCCCAGCGCTCGGTGTACGCGGTGTTGGCGAACTGCAGGTCGATGCCGGTGGTCACCCCGGTGAGGGTGCCCTCGACGATCAGCTCACCCGCGGCGATCGCGGCCGCCGGGGTCGCCAGCGGCGTGTAGTCGACGTCGACGCCCCTGGTGACCAGGGCCGCGAACGGCTCCGCCGAGGCCGGCGCGCGGTCGCCCGCGCAGCCCGCGGCGAACAGGCTCAGTGCCGCGGCCAGCGCCAGGGCCGGCAGAGAATGGATCTTGCGCATGACGGTTCCTCTCCCGCTCAGTAGGCGGCGTTGATGTCGGCGATCTCGTCGGCGCAGTAGGTGCGCCACTGCAGGGTGGCGTCGGGCACCTGGCCCGACATCATCGCGCAGTCGGGGTCGTGGTCCAGGCCGACGCTGTGGCCGACCTCGTGCACCGCGGTCTTGCGCCGGTCCTCCCAGTCGAACGCGCCGACGTCGAGCTCGGCGTAGTCGAGGGTGAGGTCGGAGGAGGTGCAGATGCCGTTCGGGCTCTCCAGCCAGCAGCTGCGGGTGCCGCGGACGCCTGCGGCGAGGTTCAGCTCCCACCACCACACGTCGGTCTCCATGAAGGAGCAGGTCGGCGGGTCGATCGGGAACAGGTCGTCCATGTCGGTGGTGTTGCCGAGCACCGCCATGGCGTACGCGCCGACCGACGCGTCCGTGGTGAAGCCGCTGGTGTAGCAGTAGGTGTGCGTCGCGTTGTCGGCGAGCGTGCTGTCGCCGTTGTCGGGGAACGCGTACGCCGATCCGGGCGTGGCGAGCAGCAGGGCCGCCGCGCACGCCATGGCGAGTCCGGCGAGCGAGAACCTGCTCCCCGCTCGCCGGGTGACGTTCGTTGCCATCTGACTTCCCTTCGTGGGGTCGGTTGACGACCACGGTCGCGAGGGGGTGTCAGCGCGGCGTCACGGCTCGGTCATGGCGGGTTTGCCGGAACCCGCCCCGGGCCGGGCCGGCGGGCATAAAATGATCTCCATCTGCGCCGGTCGCTGCCCCTGAGGAGGCGGCCCGGCGACTGAAGTCGCGGCACAGGCCCTCCGGCGCCGACCGGTTCCGGCAGGCGCGCGAGGAAGGCGGATCCGATGGCACCGTCACCCGACCCGGCAGCCGACACCGAACAGCTGATGATGGGCGCCGTGCCCGGCGCGGCCGCGCTGGGCCGCGGCCCGGTGCCGGACGGCGACCACTCGCGGCACGAGTACCACCACCCGGCGGCGGGCTGGGGCGCGGCGCGCAGCGTCGGCAAGGTGCTGCTGCGCAGCCCGGAGCCGGTGGAGGGCATCCGGGCGCTGCTGGTGATGAACCAGGAGGACGGCGGTTTCGACTGCCCCGGCTGCGCCTGGCCGGACGACCCGACCGGCCTGCGGCTGGACATCTGCGAGAACGGCGTCAAGCACGTCACCTGGGAGATGACCCCGCCCCGGGCCGACCGCGACTTCTTCGCCGCGCACACCGTCACCGAACTGGCCAGGTGGACCGACCACGACCTGGAGGCGGTCGGCCGGCTGGCCGAGCCGATGACCTACGACCCGGACACCGACCACTACGTGCCGATCTCCTGGGACGACGCGTTCGCCCTGGTCGGTGACGTGTTACGCGGGCTGGCCAGCCCGCACGAGGCGGCGTTCTACACGTCCGGGCGGCTGAGCAACGAGGCGACGTTCCTCTACCAGCTGTGGGTACGCGAGTTCGGCACCAACAACCTGCCGGACTGCTCGAACATGTGCCACGAGGCCAGCGGCCGGGCGCTGACCGCGGCGATCGGCTCGGGCAAGGGCACCACCGACCTGGAGGACTGGGAGCAGGCCGACGCGATCTGGCTGATGGGCGACAACGCGGCCAGCAACGCGCCCCGCATGCTGACCTGGCTCGCCGAGGCCGACCGGCGCGGCGCGGCCCTGGTGCACATCAACCCGCTGATCGAGGCGGCCTCGCGGCGCACCATCGTGCCGCACGAGTTCGTCGACATGGCCACCTTCCGCACCACCCGCACCGGCACCCGTAACGTCCAGGTCCGCATCGGCGGCGACCTGGCCCTGATGCGCGGCGTCGCCAAGGCGGTGCTGGAAGCCGCCGACAGCGACCCGGCCGCGCTCGACCGGGACTTCATCGACACGCACACGTCCGGCTTCGACGAGTACCGCGCGGTCGTCGCGGCCACGCCGTGGGCCGACATCGTGCGGGGCTCCGGCATCGCCGAGGCCGACATCCGCGCCCTGGCCGCGTCGTACCTGGCCTCGCAGCGCGTCATCATCGCGTGGTGCCTCGGGCTGACCCAGCACGAGCACGGCGTGGAAACCGTCCGCGAGATCACCAACGTGCTGCTGCTGCGCGGCAACATCGGCCGCCCGGGGGCGGGACCCGCGCCGGTGCGCGGGCACAGCAACGTGCAGGGCAACCGCACCTGCGGCGTCAACCACCGGCCGACCCCGGCCTTCCTGGACAAGCTGGCGCAGGTGTGCGGGATCGACCCGCCGCGCGAGCACGGCCTGGGCACCGTGGCGGCGATCCAGGCGATGCAGCGGCGCGAGGTGAAGGTGTTCGTCGCCATGGGCGGCAACTTCGTGCTGGCCGCGCCGGACCTGCCGCGCACCTTCGAGGCGATGCGCAACTGCGACCTGACCGTGCAGGTGAGCACCAAGCTCAACCGCAGCCACGTGGTGCACGGGCGGCGCGCCCTGATCCTGCCCTGCCTCGGCCGGTCCGAACGCGATCAGCAGGCCACCGGCGAGCAGGGCGTCACCGTCGAGGACTCGATGGCGATGGTGCACATCTCGTACGGCATGAAGGACCCCGCCTCACCGCAGCTGCGCTCGGAGTGCTCGATCCTCGGCGGCATGGCCCGGGCCACCCTGCCCGGCAGCCGCACGCCCTGGCAGGACTACGTCGACGACTACGACCGCATCCGCGACACCATGTCGCAGGTGCTGCCCGGGTTCGAGGACTTCAACGCCCGTGCCCGCCGCCCGCACGGGTTCCGGATCGCCCAGCCGGCCCGCGAGCGCGACTTCCTGACGCCGTCGGGGCGGGCCGAGTTCTGGTCCGGGCCGCTGCCCGACGACGTCGATCCGGGCGAGGGCCGGCTGATGCTGACCACGGTGCGCTCGCACGACCAGTTCAACACCAGCATCTACTCCAACGACGACCGCTACCGCGGCGTCAAGGGCCTGCGCACGGTGATCTTCATGAACGCCGACGACATGCGCGAACGCGGGCTGTCCGACTTCGACCTGATCGACGTGACCAGCTTCTCCAAGGACGGCACCCGGCGCACCCTATACGGCTACCGGGCGGTCGAGTACATGGTCCCGCCGGGCAACGCGGCCGGCTACATGCCGGAGCTGAACGTGCTGTGCGGCCTGGCCGACATCAGCACCGAGAGCGAGCAGCCGGTGACCAAACACCTGGTGGTCGAGGTGGTCAAGCAGGCGGCCGCCTGACGGTCACTCCTGGTGCACGAACACGCCCGGGTTGCGGGCGGTCCAGTCGAACAGCGGCTGCAGCGCGTCCATCAACTCGACGCCGCGGGCGGTGGGCGTGTACAGGATCTGCACCGGGGTGCTGGGGATGACCTGGCGTTCGATCAGGCCGTGCTGTTCGAGTTCGCGCAGGCGCTGGGTCAGCACGCGGTCGGAGATGCCCTCGGCGAAGGCCCGGTAGTGCCCGAACCGGCGCGCGCCGCGCCGCCCGGCGAGCATGATCATGCCGACCCAGCGGCGGCCCAGCAGTTCGAGGACCGGCTGGAAGCCGCGGCAAGCGGCGTCGCTGGCGTCGTGGTGGTCGGGCACGTAGGCGGAGATCTTCGCAGGCACTTACCCATGGTAAGTAGCTAACCCGAGTTTTGCCCACCCGGGCAGGTCCCGGCCAAGCTGGGGAAACGCGGTGATCAATGCCGCGTGGCCACGAAGGGACCATCACATGCTCATCCAGGTCATCAACGGAACGACCCGCGAGGGGCGGTTCAGCGAGCGGATCGCCCACTGGGTGCTGGAGTTCGGCCGGCAGTACGAGGGGGTCGAATTCGAGCTGGTCGACCTGCGCGACCATCCGCTGCCGTTCTTCGACGGGGCCGCCCCCATGTGGACCCCGCGGCAGTACGCCGACGAGGCGGTGGCACGGTTCGGCCGGACGGTGGACCGCGCCGACGGCTTCATCTTCCTGACCGCCGAGTACAACCACGGCTACTCCGCGGTGCTCAAGAACGCCCTGGACTGGACGTACGCGGAATGGCACCGCAAGCCGGCCAGTTTCGTCGGCTGGGGCGGCGTCGGCGGGGCGCGGGCGATCGAGCAGCTGCGGCAGGTCACCGTCGAGTTCGAGATGGCCCCGCTGCGGCACGCGGTGCACATCGCGCCCGAGATCTACCTGCCCGCCCGCGACCAGGCCGACCCGACCGACACGGCGGTGTTCGCCCCGGCCGAGCCGTTCCTGAAGCTGCTCGCCGACGACCTGCTGTGGTGGGCCGGCGCGCTGCGCGCCGCGCGTACCGCGTCCTGATCCGGAGCCGGGGTGCGGCCCGCGCCGCACCCCGGCGGATCAGCCCACGTGGTCGCGGAACCGGAACACCGGGTCGGCCCAGCCGGTGTCCGCCACGCCCCGGTCGAGCGCCTCGCCGAGCACGCGCTCCTCGTAGGCGAAGTGGGATTCCATGATCGCCGTCAGGCCGTCGAGCTCGCGGCCGATCTCCTCCGGCGTGCCGCCGGGCGACCCGGCGAGTTCGGCCACCCGGGACAGGATCGAGGTGATCAGGCCGTGGTCCTCGACGAGTTTGGCGATCGTCGGGGCCAGGTCAGGGCGTTCGCCGAGCAGCTCGGCGAACATCCCGGCGTCCTCGCCCCGGTGATGCGAGGTCAACGCGGCGCAGAAGGCCAGGCAGTGGGTGACGAGCGCGTCGTGGCCGACATCGCGGCGGGTGATACCCGATCTGATCTCGCGGACACGCCGCCGCAGTTCCTGATGCGCTTGCGCGAGCTGGGTGCTCAAGGCGACCACGCGGTCGCCGGCAGGGGAAGCCACCTGGGCCGGTCCCTTCGGTTCCACACCTCCATGCCTGGCGCGGTCCGCCACCGGCACGCGATGCTGCCAGCATCCGATCATGGAACGTGCGGGGAGGGCAACCCGGGGCGCTTCGACGCCCGTCAGCCGGCCGCCAGCTCCTTCGCCATGATCTGCTCGCGGCGCACGCCGTCGGGCATCAGGTCACCGACCTCCTCGGTGAGCTGGAAGCCATTACGCCGGTAGAGGCCGGTGGCGGCGTCGTTGCCCTCGACCACGGCCAGCTTCAGCACCTGCGCGCGCTCCTGCCGGGCCCACTGCTCGACCGCCGCCAGCAGCCGGTCGCCGACACCCCGGCCGCGGGCGTCGGGGCGCACCCACATCGAGATCAGCTCGACCACGCGGTCCTCGGTCGGCACACCGCTGGCCATGCCGGCCGGGCGGCCGTCGAGCAGCGCGACGAGGTTGTACGAGCCGGGGATCTCCAGCCGCCCCCGCCACCGCTCGGGACGGTCACCGTCGCCCTGCCAGTCCGCCAGCCGGGACCCGAAGGCGTACGGCGCCTCGGCCAGCGCGGCGAGCCGCAGCTCCCGCCAGATCGGCCAGTCGTCCGGGGCCAGCACCCGCAATTCGATCATGGCAGCAGTCTGCCCCCGCGCCCGGCGCACCGCCACCCCTTTGCGGCACGCCGATGCCGGGCTTCCGGCGCATCGTGCACCCGGAAGCACTCCGAAACTTTCGGCCGACGGCATCGGGTGAAGCATGACCGTCCGCCGCCGCCCGACCGCGTCCGCGCCGCGACACCATATGGCGAAACGTGCACAACGAACCGGGCGCGCCATCGCCACGTGGCACCGATAGTTTCCGGAAGTCGTTGACATCCCAGCGACGCCGAACGAATACTTGCGCCATCGACAGACGTCAACCCCGTCGATCCCGGGAGACCCGAACCGTCCCGTCGGAACCCTCACGAGGAGGAAGCACCCCCATGAACGCACCCGCTCCCCCGAACCGCCGCGGCCGCGCCAGGCTGCTGCTCGGCGCCGCCTGCGTCGCGGCGATGCTCGCCGCCTCGACGGCGCTGCCCGGCATCGCGAACGCGGCGGTGACCTCGAACCAGACCGGCACCAACAACGGCTACTTCTACTCGTTCTGGACCGACAGCCAGGGCACCGTGTCCATGGAGCTCGGCTCCGGCGGCAACTACAGCACCTCGTGGAGCAACACCGGCAACTTCGTCGCCGGCAAGGGCTGGAGCACCGGCGGCCGCCGGTCGGTGACCTACTCGGGCAGCTTCAACCCGTCCGGCAACGCGTACCTGACGCTCTACGGCTGGACCCGCAACCCGCTGGTCGAGTACTACATCGTCGACAACTGGGGCACCTACCGGCCCACCGGCACGTACAAGGGCACCGTCACCAGCGACGGCGGCACGTACGACATCTACCAGACGACGCGCTACAACGCCCCGTCCATCGAGGGCACCAGGACGTTCAACCAGTACTGGAGCGTGCGGCAGTCGAAGAAGACCGGCGGCACCATCACCTCCGGCAACCACTTCGACGCGTGGGCGAGCAAGGGCATGAGCCTCGGCAGCCACGACTACATGATCCTGGCCACGGAGGGCTACCAGAGCAGCGGCAACTCCAACATCACGCTGGGCTCCTCCGGCGGAGGCGGCGGTGGTGGAGGCGGTGGGGGCGGCGGCGGCTGCACCGCGACGCTGTCCGCCGGACAGCAGTGGAGCGACCGCTACAACCTGAACGTCTCGGTCAGCGGGGCCACCAACTGGACCGTGACGATGAACGTGCCGTCCCCGGCGAAGGTGCTCGCCACCTGGAACGTCAGCGCGAGCTACCCGACCGCCCAGCAGCTGGTCGCCAGACCCAACGGCAACGGCAACAACTGGGGCGTCACCATCCAGCACAACGGCAATCACACCTGGCCCACGGTCTCCTGCGCCGCGGGTTGACCCGGATGATCCAGCCGGGGCGCGACGGCTCACGGACCGTCGCGCCCCGGCTCACGCCCCGCGCAGCCGGGCGACCAGCTCCGCGGCGCGCCGCCACCAGTACTCGTACCGGCCCGGGAACTGCTCGTTCAGCCGGTCCAGGCGCTCGAAGGCCTCGGCGGCGTAGGCGGGGTCGTCCTCGGCGTCGCCGATGAGCAGGCACACGTTGGCCAGCGAGCCCTCGACCAGCAGCGGCGCGTGCTCGGCGTACTCGCGCAGGATCGGCTCCGCCCGCCGGGCGGTCCGCGCGGCCTCCGCCCGGCGGCCCAACGCCAGCAGGACCTCGGCCTCGGTGGACAGCGGCATCGCCCAGCGGCGGCGCTGCACGGCGGTCACCGGTTCCCCGTCGGTCTCCCGCAGCACGTCGCCGGCCTCCTCGACCATGGCGAGCGCCTCGTCGAGGTGGCGGGTGCGGGTCAGCGTGGTGGCGTGGTTGGTCAGCGCGGTGGCGAGCAGGTGCCGGGCCGCCCGGCCGGTCTGCGTACGGGCCAGCGTGATCGCCTCGGTCTCGGCGGCCGCGGCGTCGGCGAACCGGGCGAGCAGGGTGAGTGAGGTGCCCCGCAGCACCAGCAGCTCGATCTCGATCTCGCGGTGGCTGCCCGGGGCGGTGGTGCGCAGCACGTCGAGGGCCTGTTCCAGCGGCGCGAGGGAGGCTGCGGTGCGGCCGAGGTCGGCCAGCGCGGCGCCGCGGTTGAGCAGCAGCGGCACCCGGCCCACGGCCGACAGCACCTCGGGCGCGGTCTGCTCCAGCTCGGCGAACAGGTCCAGGGCCCGCTCCCCCGCCGCGAGGCTCTCGGCGGCGTGCCCGAGCTGGCGCAGCACGAAGCTGCGCAGCGACATCAGCTCCGCGCCTAGCACGTGCACCAGCTCCGAGTCCTGCACGGCCGGCGAACGCCAGGTCTGCTCGGCCGCGTCCAGCGTGCGCAGCGCCGCCGGGCGGTCCGGCTCGTCCTGTACGGCCTGCCAGCGGGCCATGCACAGGCGGACCCAGACGAGCATGGTCGCGCCGTCGTCGCCGTCGAGCGCGTACAGCGTCTCCAGCTCGCGGGCGAAGCGCAGCGCGCCCGCGTGGTCGCCGAGGTTGGCCAGCCGCTGGGCCGAGGTGAGTGGATCCTGCTGCACCCGCCCAGCCTGCCACACCATGATCACGGCTTGCGTTGCGCCGCCGCTATACCTAGAACTAAGATGCATAACAGTTCTAGGTATAGGCGGTTTCTCGTGCACATCACGAAAGATCTCGTCGCGGCCTCGGCGACCCCCCTCGTGCTGGGCATCCTGGCCGAGGGCGAGAGCTACGGCTACGCGATCCTCAAACAGGTCAACGAGCTGTCCGGCGGCCACCTCGAGTGGACCGACGGCCTGCTCTACCCGCTGCTGCACCGGCTGGAGCGGCTGGGCCACGTCGAGTCGACCTGGCACACCCCGGTCGAGGGGCGGCGGCGCAAGTACTACCGCATCACCGAGCAGGGCCTGAACGAGCTGGCCGAGCAGCGCCGGCAGTGGGCCGCGGTCGTGGACACCCTGCGCGGCGTCTGGAACGCCGGGGCGTCGCTGCGCCCCATCCCCGCCCCCGCCTGGGGCGTGGCCGGATGACGGTGGACAGCGGCAACGAACTCGAACAGCAGATCGCCGAGTGGCGGGCGTACATGCGCCGCCGCCGGGAACTGCACACCACCGACGCCGAGGAGCTGGAGGACCACCTCCGCGACCGGATCGCGGAGCTGACCTCGGCGGGCCTGCACGCCGACGAGGCGTTCCTCATCGCCGTCAAGCGCATGGGCAGCCTCGACGAGCTGTCCCGCGAGTTCGCCCGGGAGCACTCCGAGCGGCTGTGGAAGCAGCTCGTGCTGACCGGCGACGACGCCGGCAAGCCGAGCAGCGGCAACCGGCGCGAGCTGTTCATCATGATCGCGTTCGCGGCCGTGGCGGCGCTCGGCATCAAGGCGCCGGCGCTGTTCGGGGTGAGCATGGAGGGCGGCGGCACCTTCTACGCCCGCAACCTCGGCCTGTTCGCGCTCGCCCCGCTGGCGGCGTACTTCGCCTGGCGGCGGCGCCTGGCACCGGCCGTGATCGGCGTGCTGGCCGCGCTGTTCGCGGTCGGCGCGGCGGCGGTCAACGCGTTCCCGATGGCCGAGGACTCGCAGACGATCGTGCTCAGCGCCATCCACCTGCCGATCGCGCTCTGGCTCGTGGTGGGCGTCGCCTACACCGGCGGCGACTGGCGCAACGACCGGCGGCGGATGGACTTCATCCGGTTCACCGGCGAGTGGTTCATCTACTTCGTGCTGATCGCCCTCGGCGGCGGGGTGCTGACCGCGTTCACCGTCGGCACCTTCTCGGCCATCGGCCTGGACGCCGAGACGTTTGTCGGCACGTGGCTGGTGCCGTGCGGCGCGATGGCCGCCGTCGTGGTCGCGGCCTGGCTGGTGGAGGCCAAGCAGAGCGTCATCGAGAACATGGCGCCCGTGCTGACCCGCGTGTTCACCCCGCTGTTCACGGTCACCCTGGTGGTGCTGCTCGGCGCGATCGTGTGGTCGAGCAACGGCATCGACGTCGAGCGCGACGTGCTGATCATCTTCGACCTGCTGCTGGTCGTCGTGCTGGGCCTGCTGCTGTACGCCATCTCGGCCCGCGACCCGGCCGCCCCGGCCGGGATCTTCGACAAGGTGCAGCTCGCCCTCGTGGTCACCGCGCTCGTCATCGACGTGCTGGTGCTGGCCGCGATCACGGGCCGGATCACCGAGTTCGGCTTCACCGCCAACAAGACCGCCGCGCTGGGCGAGAACCTCGTCCTGCTGGCCAACCTGTCCTGGTCGGCGTGGCTGTTCTTCGGCTTCGTCCGCGGCAGGCTGCCGTTCGGCCGGCTGGAGCGCTGGCAGACCCGCTACCTGGTGGTGTACGCGGCCTGGGCCTGGATCGTCGTGCTGGCGTTCCCGCCCCTGTTCGCCTTCGCCTGAGCGAAGGACGGGCGACGGCGCGGCCCATCGGGCCGCGCCGTCGCGCTTCTCCTAGGCGATCGAGTCGTAGCTGTACCAGGCGGACGGGTCGAGCACCTGGGACGGGGTCAGCGGCTCGCCGAGCAGCGTGACCATGGTGTCGTTCGGGCCCTGCCCGCTGGGCCGCTGGTCGTCGCCGTCGCCCGGGGCGTAGGAGCGCCCGCCGCGGGTGAGCCACGCCTCCCACAGCCGGTCCACGTTGCAGTGGTTGAGATAGAACAGCGGGTCGTTGGGCGAGCTGCCCGGACCCATGTCACCGCCGACCCACACGTGCACCCGGTTGTGCATCTGCGGGCTGCCCGCCTGGCCGACCCGGCGCGGGTCGATCCAGCCCTCCACCCGGTTGCGGAAGCCGTCGGAGCTGACGTCCCAGGGCGCGCTGTCGTAGCCGATCCCCTCTTCGAGGGCCCACTTGGCGTCCTCGGCCGTCGGCAGGCCCGGCACGTCGGTGTCGGTGCCCGCGTTGCGCTGCAGCGGACGCGGCGCGACCGACCAGAGCTGCGTGCCGTAGCCCATCAGCCGCACCCGCATCGCCGCGAGAGGGCCGCTGACCACGTCGCCGCGCGCGTCGCCCAGCGCCGCCGCCCCCCACAGCGAGCTGACGTGCTGCTGGTCGGCGGGCAGGCCGCCGTCGACGGTCCAGTCCCAGTACGGCAGGCCGGCGTCGGGGTCGCCGGTGACCCGCTGGATCTGCTGCTCCAGGCGCAGCAGGAACATGCGGTGCCAGGGCAGGAAGATCGGGCCGCCGTGGGCCAGGTTGCGCATCGGCCGCTGCGGGCTGCTCGGCATCTGCATCGCCACGAAGTGCCACAGCACGAACAGGTCCCAGGTCGTCAGCGGCTGGTCGACGCCGTACAGCCGGAAACCCGGCAGGGACGGCGACAGCAGCTGGTTGAGCTGCGACGTGGTGTAGCCCGACTGCTCGGCGTTGAGGGCGACGACACCGGCCAGGAAGCGGTCGCGGGCGGCGTCGGAGGTCTGGATGTCGGCGCGTACGGCGGTCACCGGTGCCCCTCCCCGTGGTGCTCGTGCTGGTCGTGGTCGTGCGGCTGGGGCTGCGCCGGGACCGGCTGCTGGTGCCCGTGCTCGCCGTGCTGGTGGTCCGGGCCGTGCTCGTGGTCCGTGCCGTGCCGGCCCTGGTCGGGCACGCAGCAGGTGGTGCCGTTGCCGCAGTGCTCGCCGTGCTCGCCGGTCAGGCAGCCGAGCTCGTCGGCGGCCGGCGGCTCGGTGCCGAAGTAGTCCAGGACCCGCTTGCACATGTCGATCGCCGACGGCAGCGCGTACTGCGGCAGCCCGTGATAGTGGACCGCGCCGTTGTCGAGGACCTCCAGGCCGCCTTCCAGCGGCTTGCCGTCAATAGTGATCTTGTATGTGGTCTCGATGCGGATCTCCCGCCCGCGGTGCACCGCCGTGCGCACCGACGTCGACACCCCGTCGACGCCGTGCGCGTGCCCGTGGCCGGCCGTCGACGGGTCGGGCAGCCCGTACCCGCCCGCCTCCAGAGCGGCGGTGAACCCGGCGCGCGCCGGACCGTCGTCCTTGGTGAAACTCACGTGTTCCTCCACCGTGCTGCGACACCCGGGGCGAACACCGCCGCGGGCCAACGCACTGTGGCACCGGCGCGCGGCGCCCGCCAACGGCTCGACGCCATTCCGACAGGCACGCCACCCGGACGGCGGAGGTCAGCCCGCTGCGGCCGGGCCCGGTGACCGCCACTCGCGGTCGAGGACGGCGAAGACGAGCTGGTCGGCCCATTCGCCGCGGAACAGGTAGCTCTCGACGTGGCGGGCCTCCCGGCGCATGCCGAGCCGCGCCATCAGCCGTGCCGACGCCTCGTTGCCGGCGTGGCAGCGGGCGTACACCCGGTGCAGGCCGAACTCGCCGAACGCCCAGTCCAGCAACGCTCGGGCGGCTTCGGTGGCCAGCCCCCGGCCGCCGTGGTCGGGGTGGAAGACGTATCCGAGTTCGGCCGTGTGATCGGCCTGGCTGCGCCAGACCAGTTCCACGGTCCCGATCACCCTGCCCTCGGCGACGGCGGCCAGGGTCAGGCAGTCGCCCTCGGCGCGCAGCGCGTCCTCGGCCGCCATCGCGGTCACCGACGCCAGCGACTGCTCGCGGGTGCGCGGTCCCGCGCCGAGCATCCAGCGCACGACGTCGGGCCGGCTCTGCCAGGCGTACACGTCGTCCAGGTCGTCCAGGGTGATCGGGCGCAGCGTGAGCCGCTCGGTGCGCAGCGGGTACGTCGGGTGGGACATCAGGCGATCCTAGGCGGGGCGGGCGCGGGCGGTCCGTGGATTTCAGCCCACCGTGCTGCGCAACCGGAACTTCCGTCTGCTGTGGACCGCGTCCACGATCGACTCCTTCGGCTCCTGGCTGCTGGTGATGGCGGTGCCGCTGCAGGCGTACCGGCTGACGGACTCGGCGATGTCGACCGGGCTCGCGCTGGCCGTCCAGGCCCTGCCCACGATGGCGATCGGACCGTGGGCCGGATTGACGGTGGACCGGTGGCCACGCAAGCGGATCATCGTCACCGCCAACCTGGCGAGCGCGGGCGCTGTGGCGATGATGGTCCTGGCCACGACCGCGGACCGGGTGTCCCTGCTCTACGTGGGCCTGCTGGCCGAAAGCATCGCCGTCTGCTTCCTGCGGCCCGCGCTCGGGGCGGTGGCCCCGGCTGTGGTCGGCAGCGAGCCGGACCTCGCCTCGGCCAACGCCCTGTCCGCCTTCGCCAACAGCGCCTTTCGGATGCTCGGCCCGCTGCTCGGCACCTACCTGGTGGCCACGGGCTGGTTCCAGGCGGTGGTGCTGGTCGATGTGGCGAGCTACCTGGCCGCCGCGGCGATCATCACACGGGTCGCCATCCCCGCCACCGGCCCGTCGCCCGAAACCGCCCGGCGGATCACCGCCGAGCTGCGCGCGGGGCTGCGCCACGTGGTCCGCACCCCGCTGCTGCGCGGGCTGCTGACGACCAGCGGGATCTACTGGACCGCGAACGCCGCGCTCACCGCGCTGCTGATCCCCTTCGTCGCCGACCGGCTGCACGCCTCCGGGGAAACCCTGGGCCGGCTGATCGCGGGGCTGGGCGTCGGCTACCTCTGCGGGTCCGCGATCAGCAGGATCATGATTTCGCGGTATGCGACGCGCGCCGTCCTGACGGTCGCGTACGCCGCGGTGGGTGTCTGCTTTCTGGTGATGTTCACCGCGACCTCGCCGCACGTCGCGGTGCTCGCCCTGGCGGTGGGCGGGGTGCCCGGGGCGGTGGCGCAGATCGTCACCGGGCATCGCGTGCAGACCTCGACCCCGGACGGCATGCTGGGCCGGGTCTCGGCCGCCTTCCACACCGGCGACGCCACGGCCGCGGTCGCCGGCGCGCTGCTCGCCCCGGCCGCGGTGGCGCTCGCGGGGCTGGGCCCGGCCCTGCTCGCGTTCACCGTGCTGGTGCTCGCGACCGCGGTCCTGGCCGGGCTGGTCCTCCCGCCGGGCTCAGCCGCCCAGGGCGACCGCGGCGCCGAGGCAGACGAGCGTGCCGCCGGTGAGCAGCTGCAGCCCGCGGTGCACGGCAGGTCGCGACACGAGCGTGCGGCCGCGGTTCACCGCCCAGGTGAACAGCACGTACCAGGCGGCGGTGACCAGGCTGGCGCAGCATGAGCGCCTGTCCGGCGCCGGGCAGCATGGCGAGCAGCCAGGTGGTGCCGATGAACAGGGCGACGTCGGTGGGCATGTCTTTCAGGATGGCCGGGAATCGGCATTCAGAGAAGTTAAAGATCATGTGTACCGGCTCGTGGCAGGCGGCGTATGACCCGTCCGCTGTTTGACGGGGCGCTATCGGGGTAGCCGTCATTCGACCCGATTTGTCGACGAGAACCTGATGAGCGCGTGACCGCCTTGACCGGCTGCTGACCGCCGGCGCGGGGTGGCTGTCCACCAGCCACCCGCGCGCGGCCCGCGAAGCCGGGGGCGGCGAGGACGTGAGGCCGGTGCGAGTGCGTGCCGTGTGGCGGGGTGCGGTGTTGGCCGACGGCGAGGACACGGTCCGCGCCGGCGGCGTCGTCTACTTCGCCGCCGCCGACGTGGCCTGGCAGTACCTGCGTCCCAGCACGAGGCGGACCGTGTGCCCGTGGAAGGGCGTCGCCACCTATTTCACGATCGTGGTCGGCGAGGTCGCCGACCGTGACGCGGCCTGGGCCTACCGCCGGCCCTGGGCGTCGGGGCGCAGGCTGAGCGGCCGAGTCGGGTTCGGCGGCGGTGTGGAGATCGTGACCTCTCGCGCGACCCGCTGATCACCGCGCATCAGATCTCGACGGTATGCCGCCGACCGCGGACCAGGACGTTCTCCAGGCGCATCGGGCCGTCGAACGCCGCGGGGCGCTCGGCCCGGCGCAGGGCGCCGTCCACGACGTCGAGGCCGAACAGGGTGCGCAGCACCAGCAGGACCGAGCCCGCCGACCAGGCCTGCGGTGAGGAGGGCGTCGGGTACTCCACCGGCTTGTTGCCCTCGCGGTCGAAGCCCGCGAAGACCTCGGGCAGCCGGTATCCGAACGCGGCCGCCGCTTCGAGCAGCTTGATCGCGAGTTCGGCGGCCCGGTCGCGGTGGCCGTACCGGCGCAGGCCCTCGGCGACGATCGCGGTGTCGTGCGGCCAGACGGTGCCGTCGTGGTACTCGATCGGGTTGTAGCCGTGGTCGGCGCTGGACATGGTCCGTACGCCCCAGCCGGAGGACATCCGGGGGTCGAGCAGCAGCGCGACGGTGGCCGCGGCGTGCTCGTCGTCGACGATGCCGCTCCACAGCAGGTGCCCGATGTTCGAGGTGGCCGCGTCGACCTGGCGCTTGTCGCCGTCGAGGGCGAGCACGAAGTGGCCGCGCCCGGGGTGCCAGAAGTCGGTGTTGAAGCGCTGCCGCAGGGCGGCCGCCTCCTTTTCGAGCTGCTCGGCCAGGTCGGGGTCGCCCCACAGCTCCCGGGCCAGGCGCGCCGTGCGGATCCGCGCGTCGTAGGCGTACCCCTGGATCTCGCAGGTGGCGATGGGCGGGCTCGCGATCCGCCCGTCGGCGTACATGATCGAGTTCCAGGAGTCCTTCCAGCACTGGTTGGCCAGGCCCTGCGGGGACCGGGTGCGGTATTCGAGGTAGCCGTCGCCGTCGGGGTCGGCCGGGCCGCGCATCCAGCCCACCGCGGCGCGGGCCGCCGGTTCGAGCTGCCGGACCAGCGCGGTGTCGGCGGTCCAGCGCTCGTACTCGTCGAGCAGGATCAGGAACAGCAGCGTCGCGTCGTGGGTGCCGTAGTAGGGGCTGTGCGGGGTGCGGCCGGTGAAGGTCAGCTCGCCGTGGCGCAGCTCGTGCGGGATCTTGCCCGGGTCGGCGTCGCGGAAGTCGTCGGTCTCGGTGGCCTGGACCATGGACAGGGCCAGCAGGGTGGTCCGGGCCAGCCGGGGATGGAACGGCAGCGCCTGGTACGCGGTGATCAGGCTGTCCCGGCCGAACAGCGCCATGAACCAGGGCGCCCCGGCCGCCGGCACCGAGTGCGCGCTGCCCTTGAGCGGGTGGAAGCGCAGCGCGGCCAGGTCCATCAGGGCGTGCCGGTACGCGTGCCGGGCCGGGTCGAACGTGGTGTGCAGGACCGGGGCGGCGTCCAGCCACTGCTGCATGGTCTGCGGCATGTCCGGCTCCAGCTGCCCGAAGCCGCCGTGCCCGACCCGCAGCGGGTGCTCGCCGTCGTTGTCGGAGCAGGTCACGTCGATGCACGTCATCCACTCGCCGTGGGCGGGCAACCGCACCGCCCACCGTATGCCCGTCGGGCCGAGTTCTCCCGGCTCGCTGAAGACGACGGCGGTCGCCCGGGTGAAGTCGCCGTTGCGGTACGCGAAGGTCACCGTGCCGTCGGCGACGGTGGCGTTCACCTGGCGGGGGCCGATGTTCGCGTCCTTGACCTCGAAGATGTCGGCGAAGTCGGCGTCCAGCGACAGTTCGAGGACCAGCTCGCACACCTCGTCGCCGTAGTTCTGCACGATGACGTCCTCGTGCACGCCGGTGGACACGATGCGGTCGCGCCGGACGGACAGGGCCGGGTTGACCCCGACGCTCGCGCTGGGCAGGGTCGCGTGGATGCGCGCCGAGTAGTACTGGGGCGTGTCGAAGCTGAGCAGGCGCAGCTCCTCGCCGTTGAGCGTCAGCCGCCAGACGGAGAGGTGACGGGTGTCGGCGAAGTAGAGGCCGTCGTCGGGCCCGCCGGTGTCGCCGAGGCCGTCCGTGGTGAAGAAGGTGCTGCCGTCGAGCAGTGTGAGCCGTGCCTGCGACATCGCCACCACCCCAGGCTAGACCGGCCATGGTGCGCTCCCGGGCAGGTCAGCGCATCACCACCCGCCGCCGGGCCACGTACGGGTGATGCCCGCGACTCGCTCCACCACGCAACTTGCATAGTCATACGGCCGTGTGCATATACTTTGCAGGTGTCCAAGGTCCTAACGTCCCTTCCTGTCGGTGAACACGTCGGAATCGCCTTCTCCGGCGGACTCGACACCTCTGTGGCTGTCGCGTGGATGCGCGAAAAGGGTGCGATTCCGTGCACCTACACCGCAGACATTGGCCAATATGATGAACCGGACATCGCGTCGGTTCCCGGTCGCGCGCACGCGTACGGCGCGCAGATCGCCCGGCTGGTCGACTGCCGCGCGGCCCTCGTCGAGGAGGGCCTGGCCGCGCTGGCCTGCGGCGCGTTCCACATCCGCTCCGGCGGCCGCGCCTACTTCAACACCACCCCGCTCGGCCGTGCCGTGACCGGCACCCTGCTGGTGCGGGCGATGCTGGAGGACGGCGTGCAGGTGTGGGGCGACGGCTCCACCTTCAAGGGCAACGACATCGAGCGCTTCTACCGCTACGGCCTGCTGGCCAACCCGTCGCTGCGGATCTACAAGCCGTGGCTGGACGCCCAGTTCGTCAGCGAGCTCGGCGGCCGCAAGGAGATGTCCGAGTGGCTGCTCGCCCGTGACCTGCCCTACCGGGACAGCACCGAGAAGGCGTACTCCACCGACGCCAACCTCTGGGGCGCGACCCACGAGGCCAAGTCGCTGGAACGCCTGGACACCGGCATCGAGATCGTCGAGCCGATCATGGGCGTGCGATTCTGGGACAGCTCGGTGCAGATCGAGCCCGAGGACGTCACCATCGGCTTCCAGCAGGGCCGGCCGGTGACCATCAACGGCAAGGAGTTCGGCTCCGCCGTGGACCTGGTCATGGAGGCCAACGCCATCGGCGGCCGGCACGGCCTGGGCATGTCCGACCAGATCGAGAACCGGATCATCGAGGCCAAGAGCCGGGGCATCTACGAGGCCCCCGGCATGGCGCTGCTGCACGCCGCGTACGAGCGGCTGGTCAACGCGATCCACAACGAGGACACCGTCGCGGCGTACCACAACGACGGCCGCCGCCTGGGCCGGCTGCTGTACGAGGGCCGCTGGCTCGACCCGCAGTCGCTGATGCTGCGCGAGGCCCTGCAGCGCTGGGTCGGCTCGGCGATCACCGGCCAGGTCACCCTGCGGCTGCGGCGCGGCGAGGACTACTCGGTCCTGGACACCACCGGCCCCACGCTGAGCTACCACCCGGACAAGCTGTCCATGGAGCGCACCGAGGACTCCGCGTTCGGCCCCGTCGACCGCATCGGCCAGCTGACCATGCGCAACCTCGACATCGCCGACTCGCGCGCCAAGCTGGAGCAGTACGCCCAGCTCGGCATCGTCGGCGGCGGCCCGCACCTGCAGGTCACCGCCGCCGTCCCGCCCGGCCCGCACCAGCTCATCGGCGCGCTGCCCGAGGGCGGCGCCGACACCATCGCCTCCCGCGGCCACGCCCCCGGCGACGACGAACTGCTCGACAACGCCGCCATGGAGTCCGGCACCGACTGACAGCCCCGAACAAAGGAAGGGCACCTTCTTAACGCTCCGCGTTATAGAAGGTGCCCTTCCAACCATCAGACCAGCCTTGAGCAGGGCAAGCCTGGCGGCCGGCCGACGGTGTCGCCGCGGCCGACGCCGGGCCGGCGGGCGCGCTGTGGTGTCACTCCAGTGCCGTGACCGCTGCCCGCAAGCGGTCGCGCAGCTCCTCGTCGTTCCACACGAGGTCGGGTTCGAGACCGGCGACGACGACGGCCTCGTCGCGCTCGGCCAGCTCACGCAGCAACGGCAGCGCGTCGGCGTGTCCCATCTCGACGATCAGGTCCACCGCCTCCCGCGCGGGGTTCAGCCAACCGCTCTCCAGGCAGCGGCGCAGGCACGGCATGAGCTCGGCCGGGGGCGTCCCGAACGCCCACAGCGTCCGCGCGGCGGCGACCCCGGCGCGGCCGTCGTCGTCCAACCAGACCCGGCAGACCTCGGCGAGGGTCCGGTCGTCCACCTGCCGGACCAGGTCCAGCGCCTCCGCGGCGACGTGTTTCGCCACCGGAAGGTCGCCGCTCAGGCAACCCCGGGCGACGGCCGACGGCACGTCGGTCTCGGCGGTCGCCGCCCACAGCAGCCGGGCAGCGGCCAGCCGCAGCCGGCCGTGGTGCTGCTCCCCCAGCGCCACCGCGCGCAGGTCGCCGGCCAGCTCACCCAGGCACGCTCCGGCCGGGATGGCATCGCGCAGGCCCCGTTCGACGTCGTAGCGCGCGGTGCCGTCGGGCGGCTCCTGCTCGGCTGTCCGGCGGGCGGAATCCAGGCGCAACCGCACCGCAGCGACCAGCGGCTCCGTCGCTCCGGTCAGCCGCCACAGGTCGACCGCGTCGGTGATCGAGCCGGTCGCCGCGGCCGCGCTCACGCTGCCGACCACGACCGGCGAGTCGTCGCCGAGCGCGGCCAGGACGCCGCCGGCGAGAACGCCGTACGCCGGCACGAGCTCCCGCAGCCGTGCCACCAGCGGCGACGCCGCCGCGCCCCAGGGGCCGAACGCGGCTCGCAGTGTCGCGAACTCGGCCCGGTCGGCGCTGCTCACCGCACCGGTCGGCAGCGCGTCCAGCCGGGCCCGCACCGCCGCGACGGTCTCGGGGTTGACCGGCGCGGCTCCGCGGTGGAGGTGATGGCCGCCGCCCGCGCGGGCCCCGGCGCAGGCGAAGCCGACCCAGCGCGGATCACCGAGCCGGATCAGAGCCTGCACCGCGTACAGCTCCGCGGTGAAGCCCTGCGCCGTCGCGACGGCCGGGTAGCCGGCCGCGATCTCGGCCAGTTCGTCGCGGTGGCACGCGCCCGCCGGCCCCGCCTGGCGGATCACGTCGGCAGCGGCCGACCGCGTCCGCGGGTCGTCGAGCAGCGCTTTCGGCAGCGGCATGAAGCGCTCCCGCGCTGACCGCCGTTCCCGGAACAGCACACTCGTGATCCACAGTGCCGTGCCGCGGACCTCCGCCGATGCGGCGTTCAGCAGCCTGGTCAGCAGTTCTTCCCGGACCGGTTCAGGCGCGTCGACGACGAGTTCGGTGGTCGGCTCGTGCTCGCCGTGCCAGTCGTCGTCGAGGTCGGCCTCCGCCTCGTACACCTCGACCAGCGCCGCGGCGGCGCCGTCGGGCCAGAGCAGGCCGGCCCGCCGCATGGCGAGCGCGGCGGCCAGGCGCACCTCGGGCTCGTCGTCGCGGAAAGCCTCGATCAGAGTCTCCGCGCTGCCTTCCGCATCGCACCCGGCCAGCGCGAACAGCAGCGCGACGCGTACGTCCGTCTCGTCCTCGGACTCCCACAGCGCCAGGAGATCGGCTGCCGGCACCGCCTTGGTCTGCGCGGCGAGGTACACCACGGCGGCGCGGACCTCCTGCTCCTCGTCGTCCAGCAGAGGAGCCAGCGCCGCCGCGTGCTCCCGCACGGCCGTCTGGACCGCGGGCAGGTCCCGGCCGTGGGAGTGGGCCGGGTCGGCCAGCGCGCCGATCCAGGTCACCAGGTCCGCGCGCCGGTGCACGGCGTGCAACGCCGCGTCGATCAGCGCCGGCACCGCCGCGACCGTCGCCGGATACACCGTGCCCTGGTGGTTGATGCTGGCCCACAGTGCGCTGTGCGCCGCGGCGACCTTGGCATCGTCGGCTGAGCACAGGTCGCCGAGCAACCCGGGGGTGTCGATCGCCGGGCCGTAGGCGTGTTCCAGCGACGCCCAGTCGATCGTGTGCACGTCCGTGGTCATGCGCGGCACCGTACCGGACTGCCATGTCGTGCGTGCGGCTACATCTTCTTTGATGTGGGCACATCAAAGAAGATGTAGCCGCAGTCGAAACGACCTTCGCACGGCCGGGACTACGCCGAGTCACTCAGGCTCAGGCACCAGAGCGGGTGGCAGCGGAGCACGGTGCAGGATGTCGAGCCGGGCGACCGCGCGGGTCAGCACGACGTACAGCCGTTGCCGGCCGCGGGGTTCGGCTGCCACGATGGCGGCGGGCTCCACGACGATGACGTGGTCGTATTCGAGGCCCTTGACCAGGCCCGCCGGCACCAGCGTGACGTGCGGCGCGTCGGCCAGCGGGCCGAGCGCCTCGATCAGGTGGTCGGCGGCGACAACCGCGACGCTGCGATCGTGCGGCGCGTCGCGGGCGGCCTCCCGCACCGCCGCGGCGAGGTCGTCGACCTGCCGCACCGACAGCTCTCCCCCGGGCCGGTACGACCGCGTCGGCGCGATGCCCGGGGCGAGCATCCGCGCCGCGTAGTCGGCGAGGGTCTGCGGCACCCGGTATCCGGTGCGCAGATCGAGCATCCGCGCCTCGCGCCGGTCGAGCCGGGCCAGCAGCTCCTTCCAGGACGCGGCGGCCAGCGGATGGGTCGCCTGGCCGAGGTCGCCGACGATGGTCATCGACGCGTACGCGGCCCGGCGGGCGATCATCCGGCACTCCATCGGCGACAGGTCCTGCGCCTCGTCGAGGATCACGTGGGCGTAGTCGTCCCAGGTGGCCGGTTCGTCGTCCGGTTCGGCCACCGGCAGCGGCTCGGCGAGCACGGGCACGTAACCGTCCTCGCCGTACGGGTCGTGCCCGTCGATCCAGCTGACGACCTGGTGGCCTTCCCGCAGGATGATCGCGGCGGCCCAGCGCTGCGCGGCGGCGATCGCGTCGTTGTCGATCGACTGCCCGGCGACGGCCATCGGGGTGGGCAGTCCGGGGGCGTACAGGCTCCAGCCGTCGTGCAGCCCGAGGCTGAGCACGAACGTGTCCACGAGCTGCGGGCCCGTGGTCAGTTCGCGCAGCCGGGCGGGCTCGGCGCGCGGGGCCGGGGCGGCGGGCGGCTCGCCGAGCAGTTCGGTCAGCTCGTCCAGCAGCGGCACGTCGTCGATCGACCAGTCCGCGCCCCCGCGGTAGGAGGCGGCGAGGATCCCGGCCGCGTCGCCGAGCACGCCGCGGGTCCGGGCGGCGTCGGCGAGCCAGGCCAGCACGTCGGGCGGGCTCAGCCGGGGCCACCAGGCGACGAGGAAGCTCCGGAACTCCGGGCGGTCGCCGACGTCGTCGACGAACAGGTCCCGGTCCAGGTGTTCGCCGTCGACCTCGGCCCACAGCGCCTCCAGCAGCGCCTTCGCGGCGAGGGGCCGGGCGCTGTTGGGCAGCGTCCCGGTGGCCGCGGCGGCGGCGCGCACCCGCTCGCGCACCGCGGACAGCTCACCGTGGCCGATCTTCAGGACCTGGCCCGCGTACACCAGTTTCAGCTGGTCCGGTGCGCTCGGCGGGGCCTGCCAGATCAGCTCCGCCAGCACCGCGTCCATGCGGGTGCTGCCCTTGATCTCGGCGACCGGCGCGGGGTCGCGGCGGACCGCGCTGACGCCGTCGACCAGCTCGCCGAGGGCGCGCAGCTGGATGCTGTCCTCGCCGAGCGCGGGCAGGACCCGGCTGATGTAGTTGGTGAAGACGGTGGACGGCCCGACGACCAGGACCCGGCCGTCGGCGAACCGGCCCCGGTCGGTGTAGAGCAGGTACGCCGCGCGGTGCAGGGCGACCTGCGTCTTGCCCGTGCCCGGACCGCCGCTGATCAGGGTGACGCCGCGGGCGGGGGCGCGGATCGCCTCGTCCTGCTCGCGCTGGATGGTGGTGACGATGTCGCGCATCTGCGGGCCGCGGGCCCGCTGCAGGGCGGCGAGCAGCGACCCTTCGCCGAGCACGCGCAGGTTTCCGGCGTCGTCGGGGGTCAGCAGGTCGTCGTCGAGGTCGACGACCTCGCGGCCGCGGCTGATGATGACGCGGCGGCGGACGACCCCGAGCGGTTCGCCGGGCGTGGCCCGGTAGAAGGCCGCCGCGGCGGGGGCCCGCCAGTCGATGAGCAGCGGCTCGCGGTCCTCGTCGCGGACGCCGAGACGGCCGATGCGGTAGGTCTCGCCGTCGTCGAAGTCGAGGCGGCCGAATACGAGCCCTTCGGCTTCGGCGTCCAGCGCCCGCAGCTTGCCCGCCGCGTGGTGGACCATCGCGTCGCGTTCCACGAGTCCGCCGGCGGGACCGGCGGCGGCGCGCCCGTGGCCCTCGCGGGCCAGCTGCTCGGCCTGGGCGCGCATGGCCTCGGTCCGGTCGTAGACCCGGTCGACGACCTGCTGCTCGACGGCGATCTCCTGCGTTCTGACGTCAGGCACAGTGCTCCCATGGAGTCGCGAATGGGGTGGAGTGACGAGCATATGTGCGGCTCAGCGCACAAAGATCGTCATTCGGGCCGATTCGAGAGGCAGGTGCCGTCGGTTAGACTGGAACCGCGGGAGGGACAAGCGAGAGCTTGGCACACCTCCCGTCGCCGTATCCGGCGAGCGCGGCACCCGACCCTCACCTATATTCATCTCCATCGAGGATGGTCCATCGATGGGAAGTGGGGAGGTGTCGGGAGATGCGGGGAATCCCGGTCGGCTCCCTGGTCATCGGCATCGCGTCATCACCTGCCGAGCGCCGCCACCTGGCCCGGCTGCTCGGCGGCAGCGCCGGCTTGCTGATCGTGTCGAGCGTCGAGCAGGCTCGGGACTTCCTCGGCGTCGCCGGGCCGCCGCCCGTCGCCGCGGTCGCTTCCCCGCCCCCGCCGGCGACCGCCCGGGTTCCCGAACGCCCGCAGCCGCCGCCGGCCGACCTGGCCGTCGACTCCGACCGCCGGGTGCTGCGCTGGCGCGACCGGGAGGTCGCCCTCACCCGCCTGGAGCACGACGTCCTGCTCTGCCTGGCCGACGTGCCCGGCCAGGTCTGGACCTACGAGCGGCTGCACCTGGAGGTGTGGGGCAACAAGCACCTGGGCCGGGGCTCCGACCTGCACTCGGTGGTGCGGCGGCTGCGCCGCAAACTCGCCCGGCTGAACGCGGCGGTGACCGTCCACGCGGTCCGCGGCGTCGGCTTCCGGCTCGCCCCGGTCTGACCGGCCCGGCCGCCCCGGACATGGTCCGGCCCGCCCGGTCGGAGGACCGGGCGGGCCGGATCAGCTAGCGGTCAGCCGTCAACACCGGATGGGAGACAGGGCGAAGTCCTCCACCGTGGGTGTGCTGGTGTTGATCCTCGTCTGGCGGGTCTGGGGCTTCCAGCCGTCCTTGGCGACGATCAGCGTCAGCGGGTTGTTGCGGCGGTCCATCCAGTAGGCGTACCTACCCTGGGCGTCGGTCGCGAACGTCCACGAGTTGGCCCACGAGTCGACCTGGACCACCGCGCCGACGATCGGCGCGCTCACGCCCTGGCAGCTGGTACCGGTGACGGTGCCCAGCAGCTTGCCCCAGGTCTTCGGCGGTGTCACGGTCATCGTGACGGCCACCGGAGCCACCGTGTACGGCGTGTTCTCCTTGATCCCGACCGAGGCGGTGTACGTGCCCGGCTGGTCCACGTTGGCCGACATGGCGACGGTCACGGTGACCTTCGCCCCCGGCGCCAGCGTGACGGCGGTCTTGTCGATCGTCATCCAGCTGACGTCGGCGGCCGCCTCGGCGCAGCCTTCGAGACCCGGCAGCACCTCGCTGTCCGGCATCGCGCTGAAGTTGCCCGACGAACCACCGATCTTGTAGAAGCCGCACGCCGCGCCGCCGCGGTACCGGGCGGTGTTGGCGTTGGGCAGGTTCGACCACGAGTTCGCGGCCGGGTCGTAGGCGAAGCCGGCGTTGCTGATGGCCCCGCCCAGCGAGCCGCCGACGACCAGCAGCTTGCCGCTGGCGACGGCGAACGAGCTGGCCCAGTTGTCGGTCGGCGCGTCGGCGATCGCCGTCCAGCTGTCGGCGCCCGGGTCGTAGGCGTAGCTCGCCTTCTGCGCGGCGCTTCCGTCGTTGCCGCCGGTGCAGTAGACCGTGCCGTCGATCCCGCCGCAGGAGGCGAACGCCACCGACTTCGGGTAGTCGGCGACCGCCGCCCAGCTGTCGGTGGCGGGGTCGTAGCGGACCACGTCGTTCGACATCGGGGTGCAGCTGGCGGTGGTGCAGCCGCCGATGGCGTACAGCTTGCCGTCGGCGACCGCCTGCCCGGCCGCGGCGCGCGGCGCGGGGTTGTCGGCCTTCTCCGTCCAGGTGTTCGCCACCGGGTCGTACGACCAGGTGCTGCCGTCGGGGCCGGAGTCACCCCAGCCGCCGGTGGCGATGATCTTCCCGCCGAGGACGCCCACGGCCATGGCGTTGCGGGCCCCGGGCAGGTCGGCGATCGGCGTCCAGGTCTGGGCCACGGGGTCGTAGACGAAGTTCTTCGTCGACGAGTCCGTGCCGTTGCCGCCCGCGATCGAGTACACCTTGCCGTCGAGGCTGACGACCCGGTTGTCCATCACGTTGGCCGGGTAGTCGGCGATGTCGGTCCACGGCTCGGCCTGCGGGCCGACCGCGGGCGACGCCACGTTGGCCGACTTGCCCGTCGATGCCTTCGCCGCGAACGACGTCGGCGTGTTGAGCCGCTGCTCCGGCGCTCCGGCGCTGCCGAGGACCTCCTGGCGGGTCGTCTTCGAACCGTCGGCCCGCAGCAGCTCGAAGCCGCCCTCGCGCTCGCTGAACTCGACCGCGACCGGCGCGCCGCCGCTGTTGGTCACCGTGAACGTCTTGCCGGCCTTGCCGGTGGGCATCTGCACGGTCGCGCTCACCTTGGCCGGCTGCACGGTGAGGCGTCCGGCCGCGAGCACGAAGTTCGCCGCGGTCGCCCAGTCGGACTGCACGGTGACCTGCTTGCTCAGGCTGACGTAGTTGCCGGCCCGCGCGGTGAACTTGTGCGCGCCGGTCAGCGACGAGTACATCCAGTAGAAGCCGTCGGGCAGCTCCGGGTCGTCCGGGGTCGCCACGGTGGTGGCCTTCTCGGCGGGCTTGTCGTCACTGGTGACGGTCGCGCCGTTGATGTACGAGTTGTCGTTCTTGTCGCGCACGTGCCCGAGCACCAGCCCGCCGGGGACCGGGGCGCAGGTGACCTGGCTGCCGATCAGCACGTTGTCGACCGCCCACCACCACTCGTACGACGCGTCGTAGTAGTGGAAGCGGACCTGGACCTGCGACTGGCCCGCGGCCTGCGGGATCGGGATCTCAGTGGTCCGCGGACCGCGGAAGTCGGCGGCCTGCCGCAGCAGGTTCGTCCAGGTCGCGCCGCCGTCGAGGCTGAGGTCGACGTCGGCCCGGTCGGAGCCGAGCTGGTTGAAGTCCTGGTTGAACCGGATGACCGGGGCGGTGACCGCGGTCAGGTTGACCACCGGGCTGACCAGCGAGCTGTCCTGCGCGCCGCCGAGTCCGTAGTCGTCGCTGTCGATGATCGCGAAGCCGCCGCTGCCACCGGTGAGGTTGCCCCGGTTGCCGTCGTCGGTGAACTTCCAGACCTGGCCGTTGCCCTTGTTGTCGACCACGGACCAGCCCGCCGGCACGGTCGTGCCGTCGAAGGTCTCGTACTCGCCGTCGGAGCCGTAGGCGTAGCCGGGCGCGGTGGTGCAGCTGTCGGCCTTCACCGGCACGGCGACGTTGGCCACGACGTTGCCGGTGCCGACGACGACCTCCTTGGTGACCGTCTGGTAGCCCGGGTACTGCGGCTCGACCTTCAGGCTGTACGTCGCCCCGGCCGGCAGCCGGAGGGCGTAGCGCCCGTTGACCGGGGTGGTGTGGTCGTAGACGCCGGACGGGCCCTCGACGGTGACCTTCGCGTACAGCGGCCAGCCGTGCCCGGAGCCGTCGGTGACCGAGCCGGTGACGTCGACGCTGGGGACAGGGCTCAGCGCGACGTCGACCGTGGTGGTCGCGCCGTCGGTGATCGTCGCCGAGCGCGTCGTGCCGGTGTACCCGAACAGCGCCACGGCGACCTGGTAGGCGCCGACCGGCAGCAGGGTGGAGAACCTGCCGTCGGCCCCGGTGCTCACCTCGCGGTCGACCGAGCCGGTGATGGTCACCGTCGCACCCGCGAGCGGGCTGCCGGTCGTGGCGTCGGTGACGGTGCCGGCCAGCGTGCCGGTGTCGCCGATCGGCGCGGCGTTGAGCAGCGCCAGCGCGTCCAGGCGGCCCTCGCCGTAGACGTTGTTGTCGGCGGCGGTGCCGCCGCACTGGCTGTCGGCCTTGTCGACCGCCGAGCCGTTGAGCAGGGCGCGGGTCGCGTCGATGTCGCCGACCAGGGCCGGGGCCGCCGACCACAGCAGCGCGATGGCGCCCGCGAGGTGCGGGGCGGCCATCGAGGTGCCGCTGATGCTCGCGTAGCCGTCGTCGGGCACGCTGGACCGCACGTTCACGCCGGGCGCGGAGATGTTCGGCTTGATCTCGCCGTTCTGGCCCGCGCCGCGGGAGGAGAACCCGGCGATGTTGTTGTTCACGTCGTACGCGCCGGTCGAGTAGTTGCTGACCAGGCTGCCCGGCGACCCGCTGGTCTGGCAGCCGGAGCCGTTGTTGCCGTTGGACCAGGTGCCGAAGATGCCCGACGCGGCCCAGGCCAGCGTCACGTCCTCCATGAACGGGTCGTTGGACGGCAGCTCGGTGCCCCAGGAGTTGTTGATGATGTTGGGCCGCTTGCTCGCGTCGGGGTTCAGGCCGTTCAGGTCGGTCGGCTCCAGCATCCACTCGCCGGAGGTGATCAGCGCGGCGTCGCTGGGGCAGCAGCCGTTCGCGGCGATCCACTTGACGTTCGGCGCGACGCCGATCTGGTTCGCGCCGTCGGCGCCGGCCATGGTGCCCATGGTGTGCGTGCCGTGGCCGTCGTCGTCGCACGGCGTGTCACAGGTGTTGGCCGCGTTGAACCAGTTGTAGTCGTGGTCGAACGTGCCGTCGCCGTTGTTGCCCCGGTAGGAGGCGACCAGCGCCGGGTGGTCGAACTGGACCCCGGTGTCGATGTTGGCGATGGTGATGCCCTCGCCCTTGACGCCGTACTGCGCCCAGACGTCGTCGGCGTTGATGTTCGCGATGCCCCACTCCAGGGCGTTCACGGTCTGCTCGTCGGCGCCCTTGGTGGTCTCGGGCACCTGGTAGACGATCGGGGCGTAGAGGCCCTCGACCTCGGCGTGGGCGGCGTACTTCTGCGCCATGGCCAGGGAGCCGCTGCTCACCTTGATGGCGTTGGTCGCCCAGAACGTCTGGTACTTCACGCCCGCGGCGTCGAGGTCGGCGCGCACCTTCTGCTGGCTCTCGGCGGCGGTCTTGCGCAGGGCCTGGGCGACCGCGGTGCCGCGCTCGGCCCAGTCCTTGACGGCCTTGGCCTTGCTGAGGTCGGCGCGGTCGCCGAACCGGATCCAGAAGTCTCCCTCGCTCTTGGCCTGGAGCTGCTTGGCGAGCTCCGGCCGGATCTTGTCGGCCGCGGCCTGCGCGGCCTGTGCGGCCGAGCCGGTGCCGACCAGCCCGGTCGCGGCGAGCACGGCCGCCGCTCCGGCGCTCACCAGTTTCCTGGTGGCACTGGTTCTCCATTGTGGACGTCTGAACATCGGTGCTGCCTCCCTCAGAACGACCCCGATTGAAACGAGCCAAAGTGAGGGTGCGGGGGCGTCCCGGTTCGATGGAGCCGATCCGACGACTCCCTCGGTGACACCCCCATACACCGCGCGGGTCACGCCGGTTGCCCGTTTGGACACTATGATCGAGCAGAAAGGACGATCAATAACTTGCCGTGAGCAACTTGTCGCTAACGGTTGCCAGGTTGGCGGCGAATTTGCCAATCACTGTCAGGACCATGACGAGAGCTGGTCAGCATGCTCACCACATTCGGGCGGTTGCCGTGATCGAGGAACAGAAGACCGAGTCGGCAGTGTCCGATCCGGACAGTGAGCCGTTCCCCCTGCTGATCGCGGTCGCGCCGTCGCCCGCCGAGCGGATCCGGCTCGCCGAACGCCTGGACGGCATCGCGCCGATCCTGCTGGTGGCCGACCTCGACGAGCTGCGCCGGCTGATCGCGGCCCCGCAGCAGCGTGCCGAGGCAGCGCCCGCCGCGGGCGACGGCTCCCTGGTCATCGACTCGGCGAGGTCCACGGCCCGCTGCCGCAATCGCGAGGTCGACCTGACCCGGCTGGAACTCGACCTGCTGACCTGCCTGACCACCGAGCCCGTGCGGATCTGGAGCTACGCCGAGCTGCACCGCGCGGTGTGGCGCGACGAGGGCCTGGAACGCAAGGCGGACGTCCAGTCGGTGGTCAAGCGGCTCCGGCACAAGCTGCGCCAGCTCGGCACGGGCGCCACCATCGACGCGGTACGGGGCGTCGGCCTGCGGCTGACCGACCGCCGGCAGCCACGGATCGGGCGTGCCTGATTCATGCCCGAAACAGGCACCTGTTCGGCAGCGCGGCAGCCGCGGACGGCAGCACCGGCACTGCCATCGACACGTCCGAATGCCGACACCCTGCCCACCCCGTATCCCGGCGGTAGCGGCAGGGCTTCGGCGATCGCAGCTCAGCCGTGGTCGTGCCGGACCGGTGCCGGGTGCCGGAACGCGTCCGCCTCCGGCGGCAGCCCCCAGGCCTGCTCAAGCGCGTCGGCTTGACGAGGCCGGGTGCGTCGCGGCGTCGCGGCTTTGCCCTCGCTCCGGCTGCTGACGAGGGCCGCCAGCGCCGTCGTGATCGGCACCGCGGAGATCAGCCCGATCGTGCCGACCACGGAGCGCACGATCTCCTGCGCCAGGAACTCGTTGGTCAGCATCTCCCCCAGCGGCGCGCCGCCCGCGGTGAGCAGCAGCAGCGTCGGCAACGACGCGCCGGCGTACGCCAGCACGATGGTGTTGATGACCGACGTGATGTGCGCGCGGCCGACCCGCGACGCCGCCCGGTACAGGCCGCCGAAGCCCAGGTTCGGGTTCGCGTTGGCGAGTTCGGCGACCGTGTACGCCTGAGTGACGGTGACGTCGTCGAGCACGCCGAGCGCGCCGATGAGGATGCCCGCCAGCAGCAGGCCCGGCATGTTGATGTCGGCGTTGACGAACGTGACGTACAGCGACTCCTCGCTGGCCATGCCGGTCAGGTGCAGCAGCGACACGGACAGCGCCGACAGGCCACCGGTCAGCGCCAGGGCGGTCAGCGTGCCCAGCACGGCCATCGACGTGGGCGCGTTGAAGCCGTGGGTCAGGTAGAGCACCACCAGCATGATCAACGACGAGCCGACGATGGCGACCAGCAGCGGCGAGCTGCCCTGCAGGATGGCGGGGACCACGAACATCAGCAGCACGGCGAACGTGAACGCCAGCCCGGCCAGCGCCGACACGCCGCGCCAGCGGCCGAACGCGATCACCGCGCCGACGAACGCCAGCACCAGCGCCCACAGCCCGTCGGTGCGGTCGTGGTCCGCGATATCGTACTTGATCACGCCGTCCTGCTCGAACGACTCGGTCTCCATCACGACGACCTTGTCACCGGCCTCGACCTCGGGCGCACCCGGACCCGACGGGATCGAGGTGGTGACCACCTTGCCGTCGGCGAGCCGCACCACGACGTCACCGCATACCGGCGGGGCCTTCTGCTCGGGGGTCTGGGCGGGCGGCTCGGCGGCGTCGGCACAGTCGATGATCCGTACGGACGCCACGACGCCGTCGTGGTTGACGGCCCCGGTCCACGGCTCGGTCTTGAGGTCGCCGGGCCACAGCAGGAACAGCCCGACCAGGGTTAGCACGGCGGCGGGGATCAGCGCGGCCAGGGTCAGCCGGGTGGCCCGCCGGGACACCGGGACCGGGGCGTGGGAGTGCGCGTGCCCGGCGTGGCCGTCGGCGGTGTCGTGGTCGTGGGCTCGGCTCACCGGATGCTCCTCGGCGGTGGTCGACGCCGCAGCACCCGGGGGTCGGTGGCACGGTGGCGTCGCTGGCAGCGTCCGGCGAAGTGTAGTCGCTGCTCCGGCCGTCCCTGACGGTGAGCCGCGCCGGGCCGTCGCAGCCCGGCAGCCTCCGGACCGCTTCAGCGGTCAGCGGCCACCAGGTCGTCGAGCAGGGCCTTGACCCTGTCGCGGATCTCGTCGCGGATCGGGCGTACGGCGTCGATGCCCTGCCCGGCGGGGTCGTCGAGCTTCCAGTCCTCGTGGCGCTGGCCCGGAAAGTACGGGCACACGTCACCGCAGCCCATCGTGATGACCACGCGCATGCGCCGTCGCGGCGATCTGCCTCACGCTGGCCGCGACGCCGACAGGGTGACCGCATCGAGATCGGCGAACAGTTCGCGTGGCACCTCACCGCCGACACGCTCGGCGAGCGCGACCCAGAACCGGCGGCCGCAGACCCATGCGGTGGCGATGGCCTCGCCGACGGCACCGGCCTCGGCCGCGGTGACGGTCCGGCGGAGCGGATCGACCAGCTCGACGCCGAGGTCGAACTCCGCCCGGCGGGACGGTGTCAGCCAGTGTCCGGTCCTGCCCTCGGCCAGGCGCGCCATCCACAGCAGGTAGCGCTGGGCGTGCGACAGGGCGTCGACGGCGCGCAGCAGTTCGCCGCGCTGCGCCACGTGGTACGCCAGGACGAGCCAGTTGGCGAAGCGTCCGCACAGCTCGTCGATCTCTTTCGCGCTGGTCGGCAGATGAGGACGAGCGGGCAGCGCGTCCAAGGCCTGCCGCAGCGCGCCGGTGCGGTCGAGCACGATCATGCGGTCGGTCGGGGCACTGCGGGCGGGCCACCCGGCGACGGAGGCGATGTCGTCGGCCGTCGCGAAGTGGAACTCGCCGCGGATCAGGTCCGGGAAGAACACCACGTGGGAACCGAACTCGTTCACCACCACGTGGCGAACGGAGCCGACCCGGTCGAGCCAGGCGCGGTGGTCGAGCGCTGGGGCGTGGTTCCCGCCGAAGAACAGCCAGAACTCGACATCGCTGTGCGCGTCGGCCTCGCCTTGTGCGAAGGAGCCGTACGTGAGCGCGGCGACGAGGTGCTCATCGGCCTGGCAGAGTTCCCGTACGCGGGCGATCAGATGTTCTTGGGGCAGCACCGGCTGACCCTAGCCGCCTTGACACCATCTCGGCCGCCCGATTTCAGAGCCCTGTTCGGTGGCGAGCGACTACCCCCGTGCCAGGGCGACGGCGCGGCCGCGTTCCGATTGCGGGAAGCGGTCGAGCCGGGCCCGGACCTCGGCGGCGTCGACGTCGGCGCCGAACAGTTCGGTGCCCGGCTCGAACCGGATGCCCTCGGCCAGCGGACCGGCCACCACCGGGTCGAAGCCGAGCGCGTCGATCAGCGCGGCGACCGCGGCGACGTCGGCGGCGCCGTCCCCGGCGATCGCGACGGCGGTCCGTCCCGCCTGCCCGGTGGCACGCGCCTGGTCCTCGATGTCGTGGTAGCCGACGTGGTTGAACGCCTTCACGACGCGAGCCCCGGGCAGGTACGCCTGCACGGTCTCGCTGGACGAGGTACGCGGGTCGGTGAGGTCGTCCCGGATGCCGTCGACCTCCCACCAGTAGTTCATGGCGTCGACGACGAGCTTGCCGCGCAGCGTGTCCGCGTCGAGGCTGCGGTACTTGCCCAGTGGCAGGGCCAGCACGACGGTGTCGGCGCGGACGGCCGCGTCGCGGGCGGTGACGGCGGCCGCGCCGGGCACGAGCACCTCGACGGTGAGCGCGATCTTGGCCGGGTCCCCCGACCCGGCGATGAGCACCCGGTATCCGGCGGCCACGGCGAGCCGCCCGAGGACGGTGCCCAGCTTGCCCGCGCCGAGGATGCCGAGGGTCCGCGGACCGTCCGGGGCGATGTCGTTCATCTCGTGTCCTTCGGGGTCGATGCCGTGCCGGCGGGTCAGGCGGCGAGCAGGTCGCGGACCATGGGGATGACCTTCGTGCCGTACAGCTCGACGGCCCGCAGGCGGGCGCTCACCGGCTGCGCGCCCGCGGTGTAGATGAGGTCGAACCGGCCGACGCCCAGCGTGCGGACCGTCTGGGCGATCTTGCGAGCGACCGTGTCCGGTGAGCCGATGTACAGCGACCCGTGCTCGACCTCGGCGTCGAACTCGGCGCGGCGGATCGGCGGCCAGCCCCGCAGCGCGCCGATCCGGTCGCGGATGACCCGGTAGTGCGGCCAGAAGATCTCCTTGGCCTGCTCGTCGGTGTCGGCGACGAAGCCGGGCGAGTGCATGCCGACCGGGTACGCGGTGGTGCCGAGCTGCTCGGCCGCGCGCCGGTACAGCTCGATGTAGGGGGCGAAGCGGCCGGGCTGCCCGCCGATGATCGCGAGCATGAGCGGGAGTCCGTGGCGCGCGGTGCGCACCACCGACTGCGGCGAGCCGCCGACGCCGACCCAGGTGCGCAGCCGGCCGGACTCGGTCTTCGGGAACACGTCGGCGTCGCGCAGCGGGGCGCGCACGGTGCCGCTCCAGGTGACCGGCTGCTCGTCGAGCAGCTTCACGAACAGGTCGATCTTCTCCTCGAACAGCACGTCGTAGTCGGCCAGGTCGTAGCCGAACAGCGGGAACGACTCGGTGAACGAGCCGCGCCCGAGGATGACCTCGGCGCGGCCGTTCGACAGCGCGTCGACGGTGGCGAAGCGCTGGAACACCCGGACCGGGTCGTCGGAGCTGAGCACGGTCACCCCGGAGCCGAGGCGGATGCGCTTGGTACGGGTGGCGATCCCGGCCAGCACGGTCTCGGGCGTCGACACCGAGTACTCCGGCCGGTGGTGCTCGCCGACGGCCAGGGCGTCGACGCCGAGGTCGTCGGCGAGCACCGCCTCGTCGACGACCTGCCGGATCGCGGCGGCGTAGGAGACCGGCCGGCCGGCGTCGTCGTCCGGCACGTCGCCGAAGGTGTCGAGGCCGAACACGAGGTCAGACATGGGCGGGCTCCTTCGCGAGCAGTTCGCGTACCCGCGGGGCGACCTCGCTGCCGAACAGCTCGATGCTGCGGGCGCGGGCGGCTCGGGGCAGGCGCATGATGTCGTACTTGAGGTCGAAGCGGCTGAGCCGCAGGTCACGGGCCATCATCGCGATCTTGCGGGCGACCGTGTCGGGCGAGCCGACGAACAGCGCGCCTTCGGCCAGCTCGGCGGCGTAGCGTTCGCGGGTCGGCGCGTAGAAGCCGCGCTCGCGGGCGAGCTGGGTGACGACCGGCTGCCAGTACCGCCACCAGGTCTCCACGGCTTCTTCGTCGGTGTCGGCGACCAGGCCGAGCGAGTGCTGCGCGATGGGCAGCGGGGCGTGCCCGAACTTCTCCAGCGCGCGCAGGTACAGCTCGACGTTGCCGGCGAAGCGCTGCGGGCGGCCGCCGATGATCGCCATCATGAGCGGCAGCCCGTAGCGGGCGGCGCGCACCACCGAGTCGGGGCTGCCGCCGACGCCGATCCAGGTGGGGATGCCGCCTTCGGGCATCCGCGGGTGCAGCCGCTGCCCGGTCAGCGGGGTGCGTACGCTGCCCGACCAGGTGACCGCGTCCTCCCGCTGCAGGCGCATGAACAGATCGAGCTTCTCCTCGAACAGGCGCTCGTAGTCGGCGAGGTCGTAGCCGAACAGCGGGAACGACTCGGTCGCCGAGGCCCGGCCGAGCACGAGCTGGGCCCGGCCGCCGGACACCGCGTCCAGCGTCGCGAACTCGTGGTACAGCCGGACGGGGTCGTTCGTGCTCAGCACGGTGACCGAGGTGCCCAGCCGGATCCGCTCGGTGGCCCGGGCGATCGCGGCGAGCAGCACGGGCGTCGCCGAGTCGGTGAAACCCTCCCGGTAGTGCTCGCCGACGCTGAACACGTCGAGCCCGACGGAGTCGGCGAGCTGCGCCTCCTCGACGATCAGCCGCAGGGTCTCGGCGTCGCTCAGCAGCCGGTCGCCGTCGGTGGCGACCTCGCCGAACGAGTTGAGGCCCAGTGCGAAGCCTTCGGTCGTCATGCTCTCCCCCTGCCCCACCGCGCTCCGCACGGCTGATTGACATGTCAATTAGTAGCTCCGGTATGATTGACATGTCAATTGGAGGCGGGATGACCCACGACACACCTCGGCCGCGCCGGACACGCCGGCTGCCGACCACCGAGGAGCTGCGCATCTGGCGCGACTTCATCGAGACGGCGGAGGTGTTGCGGTCCGCGCTCACCGCGCGCCTGCAGAGCGAGTCGTCGCTGTCGTCAGGCGACTACGCGGTCCTGCTCGCCCTCAGCGAGGCCGACGGCCACCGGATGCGCTCCTCGGAACTCGCGGCGCACATCGACTGGGAGCGCAGCCGCCTCTCGCACCACCTGGGCCGGATGGAGCGGCGCGACCTGATCCGCCGCGAGGAGTGCGCCGCCGACAGCCGCGGCGCGGAGATCGTGCTGACGGCCACCGGCCTGCGGTCGTTCCGGCAGTCGACGGTGCCGCACCTGCGTGCCATACGCGAGCTGTTCGTGGACGCGCTCAGCCACGACCAGCTCGTCGCGGCCGGCGACCTCGCCGCCACGCTCCGGGCCCACCTCGCCGCCTCCGGCAGGCAGCGCCCCGCGCCCGCGAAGACCGGCTGACCCGCCGACGGGCGTGGCCGGGCCCGAGTGCCGGGCCCGGCCGTTCACGTCACTGGCGGTGGTTGCGCGCGGCGAGCGCCCGCCGGATGCCGAAGGCCAGCGTGGCCGCCTTGCCGACCGGCGTCGCCGACGCGCCGGTGATCGCGTCGGCGACCTTGGCGATGTTCGCCGCCGCCGACGACAGCGGCCCGGTGACCGCGTCGACGCGGACGAGCTGGACGTTGATGCCGTCCAACGTGGTCTGCACCTGCCCGACGGTGGTGTTCACCTCGCCGACGGTGTTGTTGACGTTGTCCAGCAGCGGGCCCGTCTTGGCGGTCACCTCACGGATCATGTCGGTGGTCGCGTCGACGGTGCGCCGCAGCCGCAGGATGGGCACCGCGAGCACCAGCACGAGCATCGCGAAGGCTCCCGCGGCGACCAGTGCCGCGATCTCCGTACCGGACATCGGCGGCTACTTCTTCGTCCCGGCCGAGCTGCGGCCCAGCAACCAGCCGACCAGGAACACCGCCGCGCCGGTCGCCCACGGGGTGGGATTGCGGCGGATGTTGTCCAGCAGGCCCCGCCCGGCGGCCTCCCACTCGTCGGCCGTACGCGGCAGGCGGTCGTTGACCGCGGTGAGCGCCTCGGCGGCCGCGTCCTTGGCCACCACCGCGGTGTGGGCGACGTTGGCCTTGAGCTCGCCCGCGCCGGCGGCCAGCGCGTGCCCGGTGTCGATCGCGGCCTGCTTCGCCTCGGCGGCCTTCTCGGCCACGGCCGCCCCGGCCGTGTTCAGCGCGTCCTGCGCGCTGGCGATGGCGTCGTCCTTGCTTGGCATGTCATCTCCCCAAAATGGTGTGTGGTGTTGGCTGGCCGATACCCGCTCGCGCGCCGCATATGCCACCGCGGTCATTCGGTCGGCGCTGCCGCGACCGGCGCATCGCGTGGCACCGGCCCGGTTCTGGTCGGCGCGTCATCAGGCCCCGGCTCGGTGCTGTTCGGCGCGTCATCGGGCACCGTCTCGGCAGGCTGCCGGCGCCTTTGCGAGAAGCGGCCGAACAGCCGCCGTCCGGGCCATTCGCTGGCCGATCCGAGCACCGTCAGCAGCGCCGGGGCGAGGATCGACCGGACGATGAACGCGTCGATGAGGATGCCGACCGCCAGCGCGAACGCGAGTTCCCGGAACGGGCGCAGCGGCACCATGGCGAGCAGGCCGAAGCTGACCGCCAGGGTGAACGCGGCGATGCGGATCGCGTGCGCCGACTGCGGCAGCGTGATGGCGAGCGCCTCGCGCAGCGGCCGGCCCCGGGCCTCCTTCCAGGCGGGGCCGATGCCGAAGATGTTGTAGTCCGAGCCCAGCGCCACCAGCAGCACCGCGGCGGCGAACGGCACGTAGAAGGTCAGGCCGTCGGCGTGCAGGACGTCCTGGAACAGCCAGGTGGTCAGGCCGAGCGTGGCGCCGATGGCGAGCACGCTGCAGGCGAGCAGGCCGATGGGGGCCACCAGCGCGCGCAGGAACAGCATGAGGAACAGCAGGTTGGCCGCGAGCGCCGCGAGCGCGATCCGGCCCAGATCCTGTTCGGTCTGCTCGACGATGAGCTGCGCGATGGCGGTGTCGCCGCCGAGGCTGGTCTGCACGTCCGTCAGCCCGGCCGACCGCACCAGACCGGGCAGGTCCTGCTGCAGCCGGGACAGGGTCTGCACGGCGCGGGCGCCCAGCGGTTCGTCGGCCAGGATCACCAGGTATCGCGCGGCGGTGCCGTCGGCCGCGCGGAACACGTGCAGATCCTGCGGGATCGCGTCGTCGGCTGGGCCGAGCACGGCGGCCACCCCGGGCACCTTCCGCAGCGCCTCCTGCAGGCCGGCGAGCTCCTTCTCCCGGGAGCCCACTCCCTGCCCCTCGACTAGCACCTCGGTCGGCGAGAGGATGCCCTCGGCGAAACCCTGCTGCGCCTGCATGGCGGCCTGGCGGGTCGGATGGTCGGCGGGCAGCGCCTCCACGAACGACACCCCGAGTGCGAGGTCGCGTACCGGAAGGGCCGCTGTGATCAGCCCGGCGACGCACAGCAGCAGCACCGGGACGGCGACCACGGGCCGGGTCAGCAGCCGCGACCACCGCCCGCTGCCGACCTCGGGCTCCGCGCGCTCCACCGCGGCGTCCCGGCCACGGCGCGGCGACCACAGCACCGCCCGGCCCAGGATGGCCAGCAGCGCCGGCACCAGGGTGACCGACACCAGCATGCCGATCAGCACGGCCAACGCCATGCCCGGCCCGAACGCGCGGAACGCCGCCGAGCCGGCCACCACCAGCGCACCGGTGCCGGCCGCGGCGGTCGCCCCGGCGGTGGCGATGATCGGGGTGAACCGGGCCGTGGCGGTCTCGGCCGCTTCCAGCCGGTGCGCGCCCGCGGCGAGCTGGGTGCGCGCCGCGGCCAGGTAGAACACGACGTAGTCGGTGACCACGCCGAGCAGCAGCGCCACCAGCAACGGCTGGGTCTCCTGCGGCACCGGCACGCCCAGCCGCTCGGCGAGCGCGCCGCCCACGTGCAGGGTCAGCAGGATCGCGACCCCGGCCACGCCCAGGGCCAGCAGCGGCGCGATCAGCGACCGGAACGCGACCGCGACGATGATGAACACCGCGGCGACGGTGACGGCCTCCAGCCAGGGCAGCGTCGACAGGACGAGGTCGCCCTGCTCCACCCGGGCCGGGACCGATCCGGTCACCCCCACGACGGCGTCGTCGGCGTCGTAGTGCGCGGCGACGAACTTCTCGGCGGCGGCCAGCTGGCCGGCGAAGCTGACGTCCGGGGCGGTGAACAGCATGGTGATGACGGTGGTGCCGTTCTCCTGCGAGCCCGGCAGAAGCTGCAGCGTGTTGGTCACCGGCACCGCGGCGAGGATGGGCGCGGCGTCGGGATACTCGCCCTGCGTCACGGCGCGGGCGCGGGCGACGGCCTCGGCCTGGACCGACAGCGGCAGCCCGTCGGGGTTGCGCTGCACCACGGAGACCCGGCTCAGCAGCGGGAAGCCGAACTTCTCGAACGAGCGGACCTCGCTGCGCACCGCGGCGTTGTCGGTGGCCACGAGCTGGCCCAGGTCGCTGCCCCCGTGGCCGATGGCCGGCAGGTAAAGCACCGACGCCGCGACCGCGGCGATCCACATCGCCACGACGACCCAGCGCAGCCACACCACGGAGATCGCGTAGTACTCCAGCAGGCGACTCGGCCGCCAGCGGCTGCGGACCGGCATCTCCTCGCCCGACGGCTGCGCCGCTGTCCCGCTCACGAGTGCACCCGCCCGGTGACGATGGGGTCCGACTGCCTCATCCGCATGGTGTTTCCTCCTGTGGCGACACCTGTCGAACCGCCACGCGCAGCCCGCTGGGGGCCGTTTCCCGCGAAGCGGTTCGGCAGGGTGGGATTTCGTGAGTCGGGTACCCGGCCGACCGCGCGGCAAACGGCGACACCCGCGGTCGCGCACCGGCGTCGGGCGCGGCAGGGGCGCGTTAGCGGCGACGCTGCGGGCGGTATGGCAGGGACATGACCCCCGATGAACCCCGCCCGGCGAATGCCGTGGCCGCGCCACCGCCGGACGCCGGCCCGCGCAGTCCCACCCAGCTCAGCCTGAAGTCGTGGTGGCAGGTGCTGCGCCGGACCGCCAAGGAGTTCGACACGGACAGCCTGCAGGTGTGGGCCGCCGCCCTGACCTACTACGGGGTGCTGTCGCTGTTTCCCGGCATCCTGGTGCTGGCGGCGGCCGTGGGACTGTTCGACGACCGGCTGGTCGACGACGTGCTCGACGACGTCACCCCGATCATGCCGACCGCGGTGCGGGAGGTCTTCACGGCCGCGCTGGACAACGTGCAGGCCAACGACAGCAAGGCGGGCCTGGCCGCGGTCATCGGCCTGGCGGTGGCGATGTGGTCGGCGTCAGGCTACGTGGACGCGTTCATGCAGGCGTCCAACGCGATCTACGACGTGCCCGAGGGGCGGCCGCTGTGGAAGCGGCTGCCGATCCGGCTCGCGGTGACCCTGGCGACCGGCGCGCTGCTGGTGGCCAGCGTGCTCATCGTCGTGGTCAGCGGGCGGCTGGCCGAGGCGCTCGGCGGTGTGCTCGGCCTGTCCGGGCCGGTGGTGACGGCCTGGCAGATCGGCAAGTGGCCGCTGCTGGTCGCCCTCGTCGCGCTGCTGTTCGCGATCCTGTACTGGGCCTCGCCCAACGCGCGGCAGGGCGGCTTCCGGTGGATCAGCCCCGGCGGGTTCGTCGCCGTCGTGCTGTGGATCGCCGCGTCGGTCGGCTTCGGCTTCTACGTGACCCACTTCGGTTCGTACGCCGAGACCTACGGCAGCCTCGGCGGCATCATCGTGTTCCTGGTCTGGCTGTGGATCTCGAACCTGGCGATCCTGTTCGGAGCCGAGCTCGACGCCGAACTCGAACGCCAGCGCGCCATCGCCGCGGGCCACCCCGCCGACAGAGAGCCCTACCTGCAGGTCCGGGACAGTTCCGCGCTCGACCACGACGACAAGCAGCATCTCTGACCGGCACCCGTGCGCGGTGGCCGCGACCGGTCCGGTGAACACGTCCGGAACCCGGTCGCGGCCTAGTGCTTCGGCTTCTTCGACGGCTTCGGTTTGCCGCCGTGCGGCTCGGGCTCGGCGGCGGGGCGGTGTGCTTCCGGGGTCGACTGGACCACGGCCGGTGGCGGCGCGCTGCTGATCACGTCCACATTGCTCTGGCAGGTGGTGCCGTCCAGGACGAACCGGTCGGGCAGGCCGGACGACGCCGTCGCCGTGCCCGCGAGCGCGACGGCCGCCGGGCTGCCCGCGACGAGGTCGGTGCGGCCGGTGACGACGGCTCGCAGGCCGTCCTGGCGGACCTCCTCCGGGCGGACTCCGCCGACCCGCCAGCCGTCGGGAACCGTGAAGGTGAGCTGCCACCGCTGCGGGCGGCGGCCTGTCGTGCCGACGGCGAGCGATGCGGTGTAGCCGGTTCCGGCCGTGTGGATCTGCAGGCTGACGTGGCAGGCCTGCGGCGGCGGGGGTGTCTGGGTCGCGTCGGCGACGTCCGGGCCCGCGTTCAGCACCAGCACACCCACCAGGCCGGTGACGGCGAGCGCCCCGGCCGACAGTCCCGCGCGGCGGCGTCGGGGCATGGTCCGCACGGCGGCGGCCACCCGGCCGGCCACGCCGGTGACCGGGTTCGGGTCCCGGCGGGTCAGCTCGGCGGGCAGCGCCAGCAGGCGCGTGTGCGTCTCCCCGTCGGCCTCCTGTGCCAGGCGAGGCCCCGGCACGTTCCACTCCTCCAGGCCGGCGACCAGCTCGGCGGCGGTGGGCCGGTCGGCGGGATTCTTGGCGAGGCAGCTCAGGCACAATTCCCTGATCGCCGCGGGCATGTCCGGCACCGGTGGCAGCACGTCCGGCGGGCTGAACACGTGCTGGTGCAGCCGGCGTGTGGGGGTGGTGGGTTCCCACGGCAGGTGTCCCGACAGGCACCGGTACATGACCATGCCGAGCGAGTAGACGTCGCTGGCCGGGGTCACCGCGGTGCGCCCGGTGACCCGTTCCGGGGCGATGTAGTCGACGGTCCCGACCAGCTCGTCGTCCGCGCCGTCGTCGAACCCGGCGAGCACGCAGATGCCGAAGTCGAGCACCTTGACCCCGGCCGTGGTCAGCATGATGTTGGCGGGCGTGACGTCGCGGTGCACGATGCCGCGCTCGTGGGCGGCGGCCAGGGCCGCGGCGACCTGCGCGGTGACCGATACGGCCGGCTGCCAGCCGAGTCCGGAGGAGGCGTCCCGCAGTGCCTGGCGCAGGGTGACGCCGTCCACCAGCTCCATCACCAGGTACGGCTGCTCGTGGCCGTCGAGCCGCTGCTGACCGTAGTCGTAGACGCTGGTGATGCGCGGATGGCTCAGGCCCGCGACGGCGAGCGCCTCGGCTCGCAGCAGGCGAAGGTTGTCCGGCTGCGCGACCAGCCGCGGTGAGAGCATCTTGACCGCGACGGTACGGTGCAGGACCTGGTCGTAGGCGCGCCACACGACCGCCATGCCACCGGCGCCGATGCGCTCGACGAGACGGTAGCGCTCGCCGAGCACCACGGGTTGATCTGTCACCTCGCTGATCTACCCGGCGACTCGTCTCGTTAACGTCGACCGGACGTCACGGATGTCGGCGGCCTGGCTTGATCAGGCGAAACCGCCGCCGGCCGAGTCGGCGCCGAGGCTGGCCGCGGCCTGGATCTGGCGGGCGTTCACCGCGGCTTCGCACGGTGCCGGATCGCCGCAGTTCGCGCAGGATTGGTCGTCGACGGAGACGGGATGGTGGGTGCGCAGGAGCTCGGTGGCCGTACTGACCACGACGCTGTCGGCGTCGAACAGATACACGGGGGCCCCTCAGTCTCGAGCCTGTCGCATGACGGCTGTTGCCGAGGGATAACCGCCCGCTCTGACGCCTAAACATGTCCACGTCGGACGCGCCGGGCCGAGCGCCCGCCGTGCATGGGCGCCCGACCCGGCGTGGTTCACGCGGTGACGCGGCTCCATTGCTGGTTGTTGCCGGTGCCGCAGGTGTACTGCTGGATGTCGGCCCCGTCGCCGGTGCCGGAGCTGACGACGTCGAGGCACTTGCCGCTGTGCCTGGCGACGATGCGGAAATAACTGCCGGTGGCCTGCCACTGCCACTGCTGGTTGGTACCGCTGCCGCAGGTGTACTGGATGACGTTGGCCCCGTCGGCCGTCGACGCGCTGGCCACGTCCAGGCACTTGCCGCTGTTCTGGTTGACGATGCGGAAGTACCCGCCGCCCGCGTCGGCGAACTCCCACCTCTGGTTGCCGCCGCCGTTCCAGGTCCACTGCTTGACCTCGGCGTTGTTGGCCGTCGACTGGTTCACGACGTCGATCACCCTGCCGCTGTTGCGGTTGGTCACCCGGTAGTACGGCGGCGCGACGCCGGTGACGGTGCCCGCGGCCGCGTCGATGGTGACCGACGGATACCAGCTCAGGCTCATCGTCGTGGCGCTCGGGAAGGCGATCGGCAGCCAGACGTACTGGGAGTCGCCGACCGGCCCGCCCCACGCGCCCGCCCAGCGGTCACCCATGTACAGGTAGCTGGTCGTCGCCGTGCCCTGGATCGTCAGCACGAACGTCGACTGCGACCGGAACGTCGTCGAGTCGCCGACGTTCGTCCAGCCGCTCCACGGGCCGGTGATGCTCGACGCGGTCGCGTACTTGGCCTGGTTCGGCGACCAGCCGGTCAGCCCCGAGGTGATCAGGAAGTAGGTGCTGCCCCGCTTGAACAGCGCGGGCGCCTCCCGGGCCGCGTCGTTCCAGAAGTTGCCGACCAGCGACTGGATGCCCAGGTAGTCCGCCGTGAGCCGGTAGATGTGCAGGTCGCGGTTCTCGTCGGCGGCCGAGATCATGTACGCCGTGCCGTTGTCGTTGTAGATGGTGATGTCCCGGGACATGTGCCCGAGCGGCCGGAAGCTGCCCTGGTAGGTGTAGGCGCCGTCGACGGTGTCCCCGACCGCGACCGCCGCCCGCGCCTCGCCGTAGTCCGAGCCGTTCTCCTTGTGCATCCACATCACGTACTTGCCGGTGGAGGCGTTGTAGATCACCTTCGGGCGCTCGATGTTCGCGACGTTGAGCTCGGCCGCCGACGACTGGGTCAGCACGTTGTTGCGGAATTCCCAGTTGCGCAGGTCGGTGGAGCGGTAGACCGCGACCGCCTTGAAGGTGTTGTTCGCGTTGCGGCTCTCCCCGAACCAGTAGTAGTAGGCGCCGACCTTGAGAACCCCGCCGCCGTGCGCGTGTACGACGTTGCCACTGGTGTCGGTGAACTGGGTGCCGTTGGTGACGGTGACGGGTGCGGCATGCGCCGGCAGGACCGCCACGCCGAGCGACGCCACGATCGCGGCCACGGCGACCGCCGTCAGGGCCGCGAGCCGTCCACTCCTTCTCATCTGCCGTCCTTTCTGTCGGGGAAGCGGTGACATGTCGGTGACATCTTCGTAATAGGCCACGTCCGGTTTCCCCACAGTTCGGTGGCAGTCGTTCACAGACGCACACAAACGAACAGCGCGAACTTTGTCGATGTTTTCGGGGAAAGATCTGTTACGGTCAGGACCGCTCGACAAGCTGACAGATGCCGGCAGGCACCGGTCGGCGCCGCCTGGTCGCGCACTCCGCCGGGGCGACCCGGGCCGACCCATCCGGCGCAGGAGGCGCCCCATGACGACGCAGCGACTCTTCGGCGTCCAGCGGCAGGAACTGCTCCTCGACGAGTTGCGCCGGCACGGCGCCGTGCGGGTGCGTGACCTCGCCCGCGAGCTGGCCGTCAGCGAGCTCACCATCCGCCGCGACATCGACGCGCTGGCCAGGCGCAACCTGGTGACGAAGGTGCACGGCGGCGCGACCCTGCCCACCCCGATCAGCCGCGCGAACCGGCCCCGGCAGGCGCGCGACCTGTTCACCATCGGCATGGTCGTGCCGTCGCTCGACTTCTACTGGCCGCTCATCGTCAGCGGGGCACGCGCGGCCGCGGCCGCCCTCGGGGTGAACCTGCAGCTGCGCGGGTCGAGCTACGAGCCCGACGAGGACCGCCGCCAGATCAGCCGGCTGGTCGAGGCCGGCCAGGTCCAGGGTCTGCTGCTCGCGCCGAGCCTGGAGGGTGGGCGGGCGCATGAGATGGTCGACTGGATCGGGCACCTGCCGGTGCCGACGATCCTGGTGGAGCGCCAGCCCGACCGGTGGACCTCGACGCCGCGGCAGATCGAGTGCGTACGCAGCGATCACTCGCTGGGCATGGAGATGGCCGTGCACCACCTGCACCAGCACGGGCACCGGCGGATCGCGCTGCTGCTGTCCAAGGGCAGCCCCACCTCGGCGTACCTGCTGCAGGGCTGGCGGATCGCCTGTGCCGACCTGGGCATCTCCGACGCCATCGTGGTACGCGAATCGGTCGCGCTGACCACGCCCGGTCACCGGCAGATCATCCACAACGTGCTCGGCGAGTGCCGCCGCGCCCAGGTCACCGCACTCATCGTGCACAGCGACCCCGACGCGATCTCGGTCGCCCAGTACTGCGCGGAGAAGGGCGTCAGCATCCCCGACGACCTCGCCATGGTCTCCTACGACGACGAGGTGGCCCACCTCGCCGAGCCCTCGCTGTCGGCGGTCCGTCCGGCGAAGACCCACGTCGGCCGGGTCGCGGTGGAGCTGATGGTGTCCCGGCTGCTCGACGGCGAGCGCCGCCCCTCCCAGCGCGTGCTCATCGCGCCGGAACTGTTCGTCCGCCGCTCCTCCCTCACCCGCAGCCGCCCCCGCTGAAAAGCGAAGGAAGGGCACCTTCTTAA
>NZ_BONI01000054.1 GCF_016862635.1 Catellatospora coxensis
CGACCGCAACGAACAAACGACGAACCGCACCCGCCGTTGTCCAGCGGGTGCGGTTCGTCGTTTCCACAGAACCCGAAGATGATCCGTTTTTGTGGACGCCAGGTGCCCCTATAGCGGCGTCCAGCGTCCACAAAAACAGATCTTCGGGATGGCGAGGCGGCACGTAGCCACGGCGACGCGACCTCACCCCACCCAGACCAAAGTCGATCACGGCCCCAGGGTCGCGACACGCCGTCGAACCCCTCCATAAGTTCATGATCAACGCGGTGCTGCGCGAGAGGGTGGGTCAGTGGCCGGGTTGGCGGGTTAGCCAGGGGTCCTTGGCCAGCATGGTGAGGGCCTTGATGGCGTCGGGTTCGTTGTCGAAGGTGGTGGCGTAGCGGGGGCGGGAGTCCGTGGCCGTGCTGAAATACAGGACGCCCTTGATCTGGGGCTGCTGGGGCAGGGCCAGGCGCATCTCGTCGAGCCACGCGGTCCGCTGGCCCGGCTCGCCCTGCACGACGCCGAACTCGCCGATCAGCAGCGGGCGGGGGCGGTGCCTCGCCCATTCCAGGACCGGGGCCATCAGCTCGGTGAAGCTGTACATCTCCGGGCCGGAGTACACGTCGGCGCAGAGCCAGTCGACCTGGTCGTCGCCGGGGTAGTACGGCTGGGCGCGGCCGTCCATGAAGCCGTCGGCGTGCGGGCACCAGACCCAGGCCGCGTTGTTCGCGCCGACCTCGGTGAAGATGTTGCGCACGTGCTTCCACGCGGCCACGTAGTCCTCGGGTGAGTGGACCACGTTGAACAGGTTCGGGCGGTCCATCTCCCAGCGGTAGCGCAGCAGGATCGGCGTACGGAAGTCGCGTACGGCCGCCGCGCGCCTGCGGATCTCCTCGTCGTAGACCCCGGTCACGATCGAGCGGGTGTCGGTGCCGGCCCAGGAGATCATGAGCAGCTTGCCGCGGTGGACCAGCTCGTAGTCGTACGTCGAGGGGAAGTCGTCCTGCCACGGGTGGAACGAGTGGGCCAGCGCCAGCGGGCGGTCGATCATGTCCTCGAAGCTGTCGATCGCCTCGAGCTGGTCGCCGGTGCGCCGGTTCTGCGCGTTGATGAACGCACCGAACCAGGCGCCCGTCTCGGGCACGGCAGGACCACGTCCGGTGGTGGTGAAGGGGCCGGACGCGGCCGCGGGGAGTTGCTTGAGGGTGGGGCTGGGACGGGCCGGCACCGCCGGCTCGTCCTCCGGGACGACGGTCGTGCAGCCGGCAGCCGCCACTGCCAGAAGCACCATCACCAGCCCCGCAGCCGGTAATGCTCTTCTCATGGGACGAGGGACTCCACTGGGGGTGAGGGCTGTGCCGGGGTCTTGCCGCGGCGCCGGAGCGCGCGCAGACCGGCCAGTTGCAGAACGTGCCGGCACCGCCACACTACCGCCGCATAGGCGACCGTCGCGACGAGCACCGAGGCGAACCCGACGAGCGGGTGGTCGCCGAGCAGGGCACGGACCAGCAGTGGCAGGGCGGCGTAGCAGGCGACGGCGGCCGCCATCGCGATGAAGCCGCCCCGGCAGAGGGGGGACAGTCCGTGCCTGCGCTGCAGCTGTACCAGCGGCAGCAGGTTCTTGATGAGCAGGGCCGCCGACCAGGCGGCCGCGGCGCCGACGATCCCGTAGGGCGGGATCAGCACGATGTTGAGGACCACGTTCACCACGAGGGCGAGCATCGTCTGGAAGAAGGCGATTCCGGTGTGGCCGGCCATCTCCTGGACCGTGGAGACCATGCCGCACGCGGTCGCGACGAGCATGGTCAGCGACAGCACGACGCCGACGAGGCCCGCGTCGCCGCCAGCCGTGTAGCCCTCGCCGAACACGGTCATCAGCTGGCCGCCGAAGATGGCCCAGGTCAGGTAGAACGGCCAGATCAGCGCGATGAGCCAGGTGGTGGTCATCTGGTAGAGGCGGTTGGCCTCGTCGTGCTTGTCCTGCGCGAGCAGCCCGGAGAAGCGGTGCTGCACGGTCTGCCCGAGCGCCTGGCCGCCGAGCTGGCCGATGACCAGGAAGCGGGTGGCGGCGGTGTAGAGCGCGGCGTCCACCGGGCCGCGCAGCGCGGCCATCAGCACGACGTCGAGCCGCTGCAGCGCGAGCTGGGCCAGGCCGGTGCCGGCCCGGGGCGAGGCGTAGCGCCAGAAGCGGCTCCAGTCCTCGCCGGTGGGCACCTCGACCGGCTGCCCGCCGGAGCGTTCGGCCTTGCGCCGCAGCTTCGCCGACCACAGCACCGCGACGACCAGGCCCAGCGCGTACGGCAGGGACCAGGCCAGGGCGAGCGAGACCGAGCTGGTCCAGCCCGCCACGAGCACGGCGACGACGCCGAGCAGCTGCAGGCCGGGCCGCAGCACCCGCATGACCATGACGTTGGGCCGGGTGGTGCCGAGTCCACGGCCGACGGCCAGGTGCACGCCGGTGACGGTGGAGGTGGGCAGGAAGAGGGCGAACACCCGGATCGCGGCGACGGTACCCGCCGGGGCGTCCGGCAGCATGACGTCGACGAGCCACGGCGCGGCGAACCACAGCCCGGCCGCGAGCAGGATGCTGGCCACCACGACCGGGGTCATGGCGACCCGCACGGTGGCCCGGATCTTGCCGGTCTCTTCGCGTACCCGCTGCTGCGCGAGCAGGTAGACCACGCCGGTCTCCGCGCCGAGCAGCGCCGCCGCGGACAGGATCAGGAAGACCGAGGTGAGCGTGAACAGCACTCCGGCGACGCTCGCGTCGAAGCCGCGGGTGACCACGACGGTCAGCGCGAGGCCGGCGACAGCGGAGACGCCGGCGCCGACGAGGTTGAACAGGCTGCTGCGCATGACGCGCCCGCGGTCGGCCCCGTAGGCGCCGGCGTGGGCCGGCGCTGGCGCGCTCATCGCCGCCAGCTCGGCTGATGGCCGAGCCACTCGGCGAGCCGGGCGTCGTACGGCGCGAAGTGGTCCTCCAGCCGGGACCGCAACTCGTCGGACATCGGCGAGCGGGGGCGGGCGTTGTGCTGGTCGTGCACGATGCCGGGCACGTCCGGGATGCCGAGGAACTCGCACACCCCGCTGAAGACGCGCGCGGGGTCGGCGAAGTAGTCGTGGCTGTCGACGACGTGCAGGCGCTCGCGGCCCACCAGGGACTCCAGGTGCAGCAGCTGCTCGATGTACTGGCCGCGGCCCAGGTGGGCGAGGTGGCGTACGGCGTGGCTGTGGTACTCCGGGTCGGCGGCCATCTTCTCGCGCTCGCCGGCGAGGCGTCCCGCTTCCAGGGCGACGGCCTGCTCGAACTTCTCGGTCTCGAAGCCGCGGGCGTACTCGTGGGCGTGGCCGGAGTAGGCGCGCTCCACCGGGTCGCGCAGCAGCACGATCAGCTTGACGCCGGGCAGGTCCTTGGCGATGCGCTGGGGCGCGAGCGGGTGCCACATGTAGTAGGGGCTGGCCTCGCCGGTGACCACGGGCATGCCGAGGGTCTGCGCGGTGCGCTCGGCCTTGGTGCGGCTCACGAAGTGGCCCATGAACCAGGCGTGCCCGCGGTGGTAGTCCATGTCGAAGTAGTGCACGCCCTTGCGGAAGCGCGGCGGCAGGTAGGCCGGGTGCTGCGCCAGCGCCTTGTGCAGCGACGTGGTGCCGCCGCGCTGGGTGCCGACGATCAGGAAGGACGGCACCATGCGCCGGTCCGCGGTCAGCTGTCCCGCGGTCCGGGCCAGCGCGCCGGCCTTGCGCCAGACGAACTTGCGTACGCGGCTCTTGACTGCCATCAGTTCTCCCCCACCAGAGAAGCCCATCGCCCGCCGAGTCCGGCGAACGCCCCGTTGATCCACTCGTCGACGCGCCCCATCGGCCGGCCGAGCTCGTCCAGACCGTCGCCGAGGTATCGGCTGCCGATCTCGACGAAGTACAGGGCGGCCGTCTCCCGGGCGACCGCGGCATCGACCCCGAGCGGGGCGAGCAGTTCGACGGCCCGCTCGGCGACCGCGCGGGCGGCGACGACCGGGTCGGTGTGCCGGACCGCGACGGCCTCGTGCAGCTCGAAGTGCAGCGGGTCGTAGCCGACGGGCACGTCCGGGGTGAAGCGTTCGAAGTCCCACAGCAGCAGCTCGCCGTCGCGGACGGACATGTTGCCGCCGTTCCAGTCGCCGTGCCAGCAGCCGAAGCCGAGCTCGGCCCCGGCGCACTCGGCCAGCGCGCGGCGCATCAGGGTCGCGGCGGGCCGCTCGCCCAGCACGTCGACCTGGGCCGCGAGCCGGGCGGCGTAGCTGCTGCCGGCGTAGCTGCCGCGGGTGACGCCCTGCACCTGCGCGATGGAGCGCATCGCGGCGAGGCTGAGCGGGGTCAGCCCGTCCGGCGGGGCGTCCTGGCTCACCGGCAGCGCGCCGACGACGAGCAGGGCCGCGCCGGCCCACGTGCCGAAGTGCAGCACCTCCGGCACCCGGGCGGGGGCGAGGTCGCGGTCGGCGAGCAGGCGCAGCGCGCGGTGCTCGGCGTCGATCAGGGTCGTGGTCAGCTCGTTGACGGCCATCTTGGCGTACGCGACGGTGCGCGCCCGGTCGTCGATGAGCTGGAGCACGGGTTTGCGGTTGGCCCGCGGCGGCCCGAAGCGCACGCTCAGCCGCACCCGCTGTCCCAGCAGCCCGCTGAGGTGCTCGGCCAGCGACGGCTCGGCCCGCACCGCCAGCCGGTCCCGGAAGACCAGGTCACCGAGGGTGCGGCGGCCGAGGCCGGTGGAGAAGACCCCGGCGAGCACCCGCTGGCGCAGCCGGTCCTTGGCCGAACGCGGGGCGCTGGTGTGCCGGATGGCGGCCCCGGCCGCGCGGCGGTCGCCGTGCGGCACCAGCAGCCGGGCCTTGCCGATGGCGGGGACCACGGTGTAGACCTCGTCCGCGGCGTGCGCGCCCCGGCCGAGGAAGACCCGGTCCGCGGGCGCGCCGACGGTGTCGTCGCCCAGCAGCCGGCCCAGCTCGGTGAGGAACTCGCCGCTCACCTCGCCGCCTCGTGGCCGGGAGGGGTGGTCAGGACCGTCGCGCGGCTCATGTGTACACCCGGTTCGTCTCGTTGCGCCAGAGCAGGGCCAGCGGGACCATCATGATCACGAGGGTCATGCCGGTCGAGTTGTAGATCGTGGAGAACCAGACCGCCAGCGGCACGGTGACGCCCGCGGCGATGCCGAGCCACGAATGGTCGCGGCGGAACCGCCAGCCCATCCAGAGGAAGAACAGCAGGTAAAGGCCGGCGCCGACGAAGCCCTGCGTGATCAGCAGCATCCACAGCTGGCCATCGCTGCCGATGTCGCGGTTGCCGCACTGCTCGCAGGACGGGCTCTGGCCGATCGCGATGGACCGCTCGCTGCCGATCGTCTCCGACTGCCCGCCGAACCCGATGATCGGCGAAGCCTTCGCGGCCTCCAGCGCGGCGGCGTTGAGCGAGGCCCGGCCCTCGTTGGAGTGCGGGTTGTCCATGCGGGCCATCACGGTGCTGCCCAGCGGCGTCGCGAGCACCAGCAGGCCGGCCACGGCGACCGCGACGAGCACACCGGCGACCGGCATGATGCTGCCGCGGATCGCCATCCGGACCACCAGGTAGGCCAGGATGATGCCCAGGCCCGCCCAGGTGCCCCGGTTGAGCGAGTAGACGATCGGGACCATCGCGGCGACCAGGATCAGCGAGGGCCAGACCTTGCTCCACAGCCCCTTGGCCTTGTACAGCGTGGCGAGGATGAACCACGGCAGCAGCACCGCGATGCACTGCCCCCACGCGTTGGTGTACTGGAACGGCGCCGCGGGCCGGGGCGAGGGGGCCTCGCCGACGATGGTCTGCCACTGGGCGAACTCGATACGCACCGAGGAGCGCACCCAGCCGTTGGCCAGCAGCGACTTCGGCAGCACCTCCGCCAGCGGGGTCGTCACCGCGATCCGCGGCAGGAGCACGCCCGCGATGCCGCCGACGACGAGCACCACGAAGAAGTACGCCAGGAACTTCACGACGCGTTTGGTCGGCAGCTCGCGCTCGGTGAGGTTGCCGACGTACAGCAGGACCACGATCGCGGCGAGCATGTCCAGCAGGCGACGGACGAAGGCCAGGATCCGGCCCAGGCCCATCTCCGGCGGCAGCGCGTTGGGCACGGTGGCGTCCAGCATGACCACGCCGACCAGGCCGAGGAAGCACAGCAGCAGCCAGGCGAAGACCGGGGCGGGCATGCGTACCCGGCCGCGCCGGAACAGCTCCAGCGCCATCGGGATGGCCAGCAGCGGCACCCAGGCCAGGGTCAGGCCGAGCAGCCAGCCCACCGGGTACAGCACGATCATCGCGAACAGCGCCCAGTCGCGGGCCGGGATCGGGTCGCGCTGGCCGCGGCGGTGCAGCACGGCCGCGAGCGGCGGCAGTGCGCGAGCGTGCTCGGGCGGGGCCGCGACGCCGCGGGAGACCGCGGCCTCGCCGGTGGCTGCGGTGTCCCCCGGCGTACGGCCGGCGGCGGTGCTCACGAGACGGTCACCTTCGCGGTCGAGGGCAGCAGCAGGATCCAGGTCGGACCGGGTGACAGCCGCACCACGGACTGCTCCGGGCCGAGGAGGTTGAGGGCGGCGAAGAAGCCGTCCTTGTTCCACGTCGCCTTCACGCCCTGACCGGCGCCGAAGACCTGGGCCGCGCCCTTGCCGACCGGGTCTGCCATGGCGACCTCACGGTCGAGGGCCTTGACGTCCTTCTTGTTGTACGGCGTGGTCAGCAGGACCAGGTTGGCCGATGCCACCGGCACCCCGCCGAGCGTGGTCTGCCAGCGCCGGGCCGTCGCGTCGAACTTCCAGGTCACCGCGGCTTTGCCGGGGGACGCGATGGAGATCGTGGTGGCCGGGGTCGCGCCCATCGCGACCGGCTCGCCCGCCTGGCCGAACTGGAACAGCGAGGCCAGCAGCTTCTGCTGGGCCGGGGCGGACGCCTGCAGCGTGCCCGTGTTCACGAAGACGCGCCCGGAGACGGTGGTGAACCCGGTCTTCTTCGCCGGGGTGACCGCGGCCAGCTTCGACAGGGTCAGCAGGTCGAGCCAGCCCTTGGGCGTGCCGTTGTGCACCATGTACGGCTGCAGCTGGTTGAGCAGCTTGATCTCGGCGGGGCGCACCGCCGCGACCGGGCCGACCTTGTCCGCGGGGGTCGACTGGTACACCGCCGCCACCCGCAGCAGCTTGCCCTCGGCGAACTCCAGCTCGACGACGTCGGCCTTGTCCAGCCCGACCGGGGCCGCGGCGCCGGTGCCCACCTCGATGGGCACGATGACCGCGGTCTTCGACTTGGTCGCCTCCTCCGTCTCCAGCCCGGTGAGCGGTGCGCGCGGGCGCACCGCCTCCGGCGACGGCAGCGTGAACGGCGACAGCTCGACGGGAGCCGCCGTCGACGGCGGCTTGGCCGGGCCGACCGAGCAGCCCGAGGTGAACGCCGCGGCGGCCAGCGCGGCCGCCGCACCCAGGCGCAGTGACCGCTTCATCGCAGATCGGCGGAGGTGGTCTGGTCGGAGGAGGAGGTGCGCTTTCCGTTCACCTTGCTGTCGGTGGTGCCGCCGGCCCAGAACTCGATCCGGTCACCGTCCTCGCCGACGCGCGGGATGACCATCGTCTGGTCGAACTCGCGGCCCGCCCGGGGCAGGTCCGCGGCCGCCGGCGCGACGGGCTGGTCGACGATCGCCGCACCGGGAGCGGCCTTGGCCTTGACCTTGACCTTGCGGGCGACCCGCGGGCTGCGCACGACCAGCAGGCCGGCCAGCGGGCCCTGGACGCGGGCGACCTGCTCGACCGACTCCTCGACGTCCTCGGCGCGGGCCACCCTGGTCTCCACGACCAGCAGGACGGACGCGGCGATCTCGCTGAGCGCCTGGGCGTCGACCGCGCGGCTCGGCGGCGCGGTGGCCAGCAGCACCCGGTCGGCCTGCTGCTGCAGCTGGGCGAGCAGGTCGGACACGGCGGCGACCGGCAGCTCGACCCGCGGGTCGAGGCGGCCCGCGCCCAGCAGCGAGACACCGCGGATCGCGGGCACGGCGTACAGGGCGCTGTCGAGGGTGACCTCACCGGCGATGACGTCGCCGAGGCCGCGCGACGGGCTCACGCCCAGCATGCCGGGCAGGTGCGAGGTCGAGTCGGTGCACACGATCACGACGCGCTCGCCGGAGCGGGCGAACGCCGCGGCCAGGTTGGCGACCACGAACTCGACCGCGGGGCCGGGGGCCGCGCCGCAGATCAGCAGCGCGTCGGTGGCCGAGGGGCGACCGCCCCGGGCGGCGCCGGCGGCGACCCGCAGCACGTTGCGCAGCAGGCTGAACTCGCGGCCCAGCGCGCTCGCCGCGTCGGCGACCGCCTTGTCCCGGCCGCGCTGCACCTCCATGAGCACCGGCACGTCGTTGCGGTAGGGGATCTGGCGGCTGTGGTAGATCCGGGAGTCCATGCGGTCCAGCACGAGCGCGCCGGCCAGGCCGAGCAGCAGGCCGATCGCGACGCCGCTGACCAGGTACAGCATCAGGTCGGGCTTGGCCGGGGAGGTGGGCTTGGTCGCCGCGGACAGGATGTTGCCCGGCTTGACCGTGGTCGCCAGCAGCGGGATCAGCCGCGCGTTCAGGGTGTTGATCTGCGAGGTGAGGATCTGCTGCTTCTGGACGGCCTTCTGCCGGTCGGCGGAGTTGGCGGCCAGGCCGACCAGCTGCGCGGCCACCTCGTCGAGCTGCTTGGTGAGGCCGGCGATCTCGTCGCGCATGGCGGCGCCCTGCACGTCGACGTTCTTCTGCGCCTCGGCGGCGCGCTGGTCCAGGTAGGCCTGGGCGAAGGCCTGCGAGCCGCGCTGCGCCTCGGCGACCGTGGGGGCGTCGAACGTGATGGACAGCACCGAGGTGTTCGCCGGAACGGTCACGGTGACCCGGGAGACCAGCTCTTCGACCGGGGTGTCCGTGTTGAGGAGGTTCTTGGCCGCGCCGCCGACCGTCGTGGAGCGCACGACCTGGGACTCGGTGTCGAGGTTCACCTTGGTCGTGGTGTCCTGTCCGACCTGCATCACGAGGACCTTGGTCTCGGACACGTACACCTTGGGCTGGGTCGCCGCGACCCCGAGACCGCCGACCGCGCCGACCGCCACCGCGAGTGCCACCAGCCACCAGCGGCGGGCCAGCCAGCCGACGTAATCGCCCACGCTCGCCGTCGGCACCGAAGCCGCATTAGTAGCCATTGATTCCCCTTGTTAACAAACCCATGAACACAGGACCGACGACCGGCGCGGCGCAGGCGAAGACGCCCTGGGTAGACGGTCCTCACCCTAGCCATCGCTGCCTGGCACGCGCTCAGCCAAACGGCCACTTCTGTGTCAGACCGGAGTTATTGGACGCCACGATCGCATCTGCGGGGTCAAGAGTATGACGGCGGAACCTGCCGTTCGGTCAGATCACGTGCACTGTCAGGCTACCGACAATCGTCCGCGACGAAATGTTAAATCGTGTCGCTAGGCTGCGGGTCGTCGACAGGAAAGGAACCGAGGTGGGCGAACCGAATCGTGCACGTCATGTCATGCTGGTCGGCTCGTCGGGCGGACATCTCGCTCAGCTGTACGCGTTGCGTCCATGGTGGACAGACCGTTTCCGCACCTGGGTGACGTTCCCCACGCAGGACGCGCACAGCCTGCTCGGCGGCGAGAACGTCGTCTACGCGCACTACCCGACCACCCGGAACATCCCGAATCTGCTTCGCAACGCGCTGCTCGCGGTGAAGATGCTGCGCAGAACGCGGCCTGATGTGGTGATTTCGACCGGTGCGGGCGTGGCGCTGCCGTTCTTCATCGTCGCCCGGCTGCTGCGGATACCCACTGTTTACGTGGAGGTCTACGACCGGCTGGAGACGCGCACCCTGACCGCCCGGCTGTGCGCGCCGTTCACTTCGCGCATGCTGGTCCAGTTCGAGGAGCAGCTGCGGCTGTACAAGGGCGCGACGCTGGTGGGGCCGCTGCTGTGACGACCACCTCTCCCGACTTCCCGACGCAGCGCACCGCGCTGACCGTGCCGGCGCCGCGCCGGCCGGAGCGCGACGCCGTGCTGGTCGTGGTCGGCACCGACGTGCACTCCTTCGACCGGCTGCTGGACTGGGCCGAGAGCTGGTCCGCCGGCAGCGGCGTGCCGTGCGTCATGCAGTACGGCTCGTCGACCCCGCGGCAGGCGCCCGGCTCGGACGCGTTCTTCGACCACGAGACGCTGAACGAGCGGCTGCGCCAGGCCGCGGTGGTGGTCTGCCACGGCGGCCCCGCCACCATCACCGAGGCCCGCCGGGCCGGGCACAAGCCGATCGTGGTGCCCCGCGACCCGACGCTGCACGAGCACGTCGACGACCACCAGCAGCGTTTCGCCGCCCGGATGGGCAGCCTGGGCATGGTCGAGCTGTGCCGCACCGAGGCCGAGTTCCGGGCCGCGCTCGACGCCGCGGTGGCCGAGCCCACCCGGCTGCGCATCTCGGGCAGTGAGGCCGGCGCTGCCGCGACCGCGGCCGCGCTGCGCGTGGGCTCGATCGCGGACGGCCTGGTCACCAGGCTTCCCCGGCCCACACCGTCCGATAAGGTCACCGTGCTGTTCGTCGGTGGCTGGGGGCGCAGCGGCTCGACGCTGACCGACCGCATCCTGGGCCAGGCGCCCGATGTGTGTGCGGTAGGTGAGGTGACTCACATCTGGGAACGCGCTTTGCGCGACAACGAGCGCTGCGGCTGCGGCAGCGCGTTCGCCGACTGCCCGTTCTGGGCCAAGGTGGGCGATCTGGCGTTCGGCGGTTGGGACAAACTGGATCTCGACGCTGCGATGGCGCTGAAGCACCGGGTGGACCGCATGCGCTTCGTGCTGCGGATGTCCCTGCCGTTCTTCCTGAACCGCCGTAAGAAGGACCTGCGGGCGTACGGCGAGCTGCACCGGCGGATCTACCGCGCGGTGGCCGACGTCTCCGGGGCCAGCGTGGTCGTCGACTCCAGCAAGCACGCCTCGCTGGCCTTCGCCCTGCGCCACGCGCGCGGCGTCGACCTGCGCGTGCTGCACCTGGTCCGGGACGGGCGCGCGGTGGCTTACTCGTGGAGCCGTGAGGTGCGCCGCCCGGAGATCGTGGGCGCCGAGGTGTTCATGCCGCAGTACTCGACGGTGAAGTCCGGCGTGCTGTGGTCGGTGCACAACGCGCTGTTCCACGTGCTCGACTGGGTGCGCACGCCGACGCTGCGGCTGCGCTACGAGGACGTGGTGGCCCGGCCCGTGGACGGCCTGCGCCGCATCCGCGCCTTCGCGGGTCTCGGCCCCGGCGGCGTGGAGTGCCTGACGCAGCCCGCCGACGGACTGCCGGTGGCCCGGCTGGAGACCACGCACACCGTCGCGGGCAACCCGATGCGTTTCACCAACGGCGAGCTGGAGCTGCGCCTCGACGCCGCCTGGCGCGGCAAGCTCGCCCCCCGCAAGCGCCGCATCCTCAGCGTGATGACGTGGTTCGGCCGCGCGCGCTACGGCTACCTGGACTGGAGAAGGAAATGACGGCGAGCGTCTCGGTGGTCGTGCCCACCCGCAACCGCCCGGAACTGCTGCGCAAGGCGATCGACGCGATCCTGGGCCAGGACTACCCCGGCCCGGTCGAGATCGTCGTCGTGTACGACCAGAGCGAGCCCGACTACTCGCTGGTCCAGGACGACCCGCAGCGCCGCGTCCGGGTGATCGTGAACACGCGCACCCAGGGCCTCGCCGGCGGCCGCAACACCGGCATCCTGGCGACCGCGACCGAGCTGGTGGCCTTCTGCGACGACGACGACGAGTGGCTGCCCGGCAAGCTGGCGGCCCAGGTCGCCATGCTCGACGCCCACCCGGCGTCCGAGCTGTGCTCGATCGGCGTCGTCATCGACTACGACGGCAAGGACGTGGACCGCACGCTGGACCGCGACCTGGTGACGCTGCCCGAGCTGCTGCGCTCGCGGCTGACCGAGCTGCACCCGTCGACGTTCCTGTTCCGCCGGGCGGCGCTGGTCGACGGGATCGGCCTGGTCGACGAGAACATCCCCGGCAGCTACGCCGAGGACTACGAGCTGCTGCTGCGGGTCGCGCGGCGGGCGCCGATCGCGAACGCGCCCGGGGTCGGGGTGCGGGTGCGCTGGCACCGGCAGTCGTACTTCACCGCGCGCTGGGCGACCATCGCCGAGGCGCTGGAGTGGCTGCTGGAGCGCTACCCCGAGTTCGAGGGCGCGCCGCGCGGCCATGCCCGGATCACCGGGCAGATCGCGTTCGCGCAGGCCGCGGGCGGGCACCGCAAGGACGCGATGCGCTGGGTCAAGAAGACCATCCGGCACAGCCCCCGCGAGGCCCGCTCCTACCTGGCGCTGGCGGTGGCGACCCGGCTCGTCTCGGCCGACACCGTGCTGCGCCGGCTGCACCAGCGCGGCCGCGGCATCTGACACCACGAACAAAGGGGGCGGGATCCGCGGATCCCGCCCCCTTTCTGCTGCTCACCTCACGCGTCGCAGAACCCGCGCCACGCCTTCTGGCTGGGCGCGTCCAGCAGCCGCCAGTCGGCCCGGGTGAAGTCGACATCGAAGTACGTCACCCACAGCGCGCCGCCCCTGATGGAGGCGTTGCCCGCGTCGGTCAGCCAGGCGGCCCGGCCGCTGCCGGAGGTGTCGCCGGGCAGCTTGGCGGTGCCCAGCTCGGCGATGCCCCACGGCTTGCCCTCGGCCTTCGACACGGTGGCCACCCGGTTCACCATCGTCGCGGCGTCGGGGTACTTCGGGTTGGTGAAGTTGAAGTTGTAGACGTCCCAGCCGAGCACGTCGATGACGTCGCTGCCGGCGTAGTAGTCCTTCCACTTGCGGCCGGACTGCGGGAACACGCTCCAGTCCATCAGCACCAGCGTGGCGTGCAGCTTCGGGTTGCCCGCGGCGTCGGCCAGCCCGGCGATACGCCGCCAGGCCGCCCGGTAGTCGGCCGCGGTGAACACGCCGGCCTCGATGTTGTCCTCGGGCTCGTGGTAGTAGACCCAGTAGACGTCGCGGTCGCGGGGCGCCTGGGCGAACCAGTTGCGCAGGTAGGAGTCGCGGGAGCCGCCGAGGATCTCCTTCGGGTTGTACTTGAAGGAGACGACCACGGTCCGTCCCGCCTTGCCGGCGTTGCCGGGCCAGGCCGCGGGCGCGCCCGTGTAGAACGTGCGGAACGCCTCCAGGCCGCCGTACAGGCTGTCGACGCGGCTCACGCCCTGGGCGTACGTCTCGCCGCTCTTCGGGATGAAGCCGACGCCGCACAGCGTGCGCCCAGCCGGGATGTTGCCCGGCGGGTTCGGCTGGCCCGGGTTGACCGAAGCGGACGGGTCGACCGACGGCGACGCCGACGCGCCCGGCGAGGCGGTGCCGGACGGGTTCGGCTTGCCGCTGCCGTCACCGCGCTGGTGCCCGTCGAGCGTCTCGGTGTCCTGGATCTCGATGAAGGTCACCGCCAGGGCCGGGGCGCCGGCGCCGTGCTCGCCGGCGAACAGGGTCAGCGTCTCGCTGTCGCTGGCGTTGGTCACCGCGAACGAGTACCGGGCCGGGCCCTGGCCGGGGGTGGGCACCGCCGCGCTGACGTCGAAGCTGACCAGGTTGCCCGCCGAGACCGTGGGCTCGCCGCCGAGCACCTCGCCGAGGCCGGGCCGGGTGGCGTACGACAGCTCCTTCTCGTTCCAGTCGCTGCTGAGCACCGAGCGCACCTGCAGCGACGCCGGGGGTTTGGCGTCGGCCTGCAGCTGCAGCGACATGGACTGGACGCGGAAGCCCGCGGGCGTCGTGACCTGGAACTTCAGGTACGCCACCGCGTAGTAGTCGGCACGCGCGACGGACACCAGGGTGTCCCGGCCGCCGAACACGGTGTCCGGCTCCTCGCGCACCACGTAGCCGTCCTCGCCGACGGGGATGCGCTGGGAGGTGGTCTCGGGCGGGTCGTCCTTGGCGAACACGATCGCCGCACCGATCAGTGCCACACCGATGCAGGCGGCGACGACCGCAGCCAAGATCATCCGGCCGCGGGACGGCGGCCAGAAGCCGCGTCGCCGTGTTCGAGGGTCTAAGCGTTCTGGCGGTGCGAAGCGGGTGCTCCGCGCGGGGTAGGCCACAGTCAGACTCCGAGCAGGTTCACGCGGCCCGTGCCGCGATCTCTGTATTGGCTCATGGCAGCCGTATGCGGCGCCGTCGCGAACAAGCATTGTCCGCCACGGCGCCGCACATCTCACTGCCGATCCTGATCACATTTCACATGATCGGCGATCGGAGGCAATCCGATCACATTACCGGCAATGGAAAGAATGCGATCCTTCCATGGAACTCGCCATGAACTGTATCGGTATCGCTGGCAATCCACAGTCCTGCGGTAGTGGGGTAGATGTCCTCGGTGCCGACGCCGCGATCCTTTCCGGGGTTCCACGTGAAGGCTTTGCCGGTCACCGGATTGATCGCGCCGATGCCCTCGGCCGGGACCGCGCCCGGGCCGGCGCTGTCCGCGCCGTTCGGGTTGTCCAGCCAGCGCTGGTGGCCGCCGACGTAGACGGCCGCCCCGGCGACCGCGACGGACAGCAGCGTGTCCCCGCCGGTGTAGTTGACCCACACCGGCTGTTTGTTGGCGACCTGGCTGACCAGGTCCCACCGGGCGGCGGTGTCGCAAAGCGAGCCGGTGCGCCGAGCCCCCGTGGTGACCGCCACGAACCAGGTCCCGTCGGCCGAGATGTCGACGCCGCGCATGTAGGTCGGGAACGAGTTGGCGCACTGCTGCTGGTAGCGGGTGGTCGTCCAGGGCGACAGCGTGGCCGGCGACGTGGTCAGGTTCACCACCGCGATCTGGTGCCGGGCCTGGCCCGCGACGCTGCTGAAGTTGCCCATGATGACCAGCTTCGAGCCGTCGGGGGTGACGTCCATGCCGGTCACCTTCACCGCCGAGGTGGCCCCGGAGCCGGTGACCCGCGCCCCGTCCAGGCCCATGTTCACCGAGGCGTCGGCCGCGCCGGTGCCCGCGTTGAGCGCGGCCAGGCCGCGCCGGCTCGCGCCGCCGACGGTCTGGAAGCGCCCGCCGAGCAGCAGCCGGTTGCCGGCCAGCATCAGCTCGTCGACGCCGCCGTTGATCTCCGGCACGGTGAAGCCCGAGACGGACGCGCCGGTCGTGGCGCTGATCCGCTCGACGCCGCGCGAGCGCACCCCGTTGACGTTGGTGAAGTCGCCGCCGATGTAGAGCGACTGGCCGTCCGGTGCCGCGACCAGGGCCCGGACGGTGCCGTCGACGACCGGTTTGAACGTGGTGTCGATCGCCCCGGTGGTGGCGTTGAAGGCGAACAGGCGGCGCTGGGTGGTCACCGTGGCCGAATTCGACGGCCTGATCTGCGTGAACGAGCCGCCGACGTAGATGCGGCCGCCGATGGCGAGGATCTTGAAGGCGGTGCCGTCGAGCGCGTGCGGCGTCCAGTTGACCGGATCCTGGCCGACCAGCGCGGCGTGCTGGACCGATACCGCCGAGACGGGGGCGCCGACGGCGACGGCGGCGAGGGTGGCCGCCGTGGTCAGCGCGACGAACACCGAGCGCCGCCTACCGCGACGCGCGATCGAGAACCCATACATACGTCCGGATGCTGCCACGAATCGGCAAGCGAGCCTGTCGTGCAGACGACCGCGGGAAAGCCCGGTAACCGCTTGCGTGAATACCACTTCACGCACTATTACGGGTCTATTGTCGACAATTAACCCCGGGCATTCGGCACACTTTAGCCGTTCGGCCCGTAACCGGCAACGGGCCGTCCCCATAAAGAGAGCGGACCGGCCACCCGAGGGTGACCGGTCCGCTTTACCGCTTGGTGCTCGCTCAGCCGTACAGGAAGGCGCCCGGGGACGTCCAGTTCACCGAGTCGATCGCCGGACCGCTGACCGCGGTCGCGACGCCGCTGAACGCGGTGCCGTCGAACGCCCGCTTGACGAGCCGGCCGTCGGTACGCGACCAGTACGCGTAACCACCGGACAGGAACAGCGCGCCCGACGAGGTGCCGAGCCACTCCAGCGAGGTGCTGGTGCCGCTGCCGTTCGCCTGGAAGCGCTGCGAACCGATGATCCCGCTGTCCGGGCTGAAGTAGCGCCAGAACAGCGAGTTGTTCCCGGTGATCGTGTAGTACAGCCGGCCGTTGCTGTAGAACATGCTCCGCACGCTCGGCAGCTCGGTGTAGATCGCGGTCTTCTTGCCGTCGTACGTGGCAGTGGACCCGAACTCGTCCACCAGCACACCGTCCCAGCGCGGGTCGGAGTGCGGGTTGTGCAGCGAGGCCGGGCCGAAGTTGACCCCGTCGAACGTCCGCTTGTAGAAGTTGCTGTCCGACATGCCGTAGTACAGCGTGTTGTCGACCATGAACGCGCCGCGCAGGTTGGCCCACACGGTGCCGTCCGCGCCACCGACGCCGGTGAGCGCGCCGGCCGTGGTGCCGTTGTACGTGCGCTTGGCGACACCGAGGCCGGTGCCACCGCTGGTCCGCACGATCTCGATCGCGTCCACCGCGGGGTTGAGCAGCCCGTGGATGAACTCGATGTTGATCGTCCCGTCACTGGTGACCGGGAACTTCAGGGTGTGCGCGACCTTGTAGCCGACCTGGGCCACCGTGTCGTAGTCGTCCGCGCGGACCACACCGTCGATCTTGATGTCGAACACGCGCTGACCGGCGGAGCTGTAGTTCCAGTCCCGCGCCACGAAGGAGAGGCGGACCTCGACCTGCGTGCCCGCGGCGACCGGGAAGTTCCACATCATCTCCGGCGCGGCCGACGGGTCGAACCGCCGGTCGTCGAAGACTGCCATCGGGGTCGACGCCGGCACCGACGAGTGCGCGGTGATGGTGTTCGACACGATGGTGTTCGCGGTGCTGCCCGAGTTGCGGTACAGGCTGGTGCTCGCGGTGTCCGCCAGCCAGGCCATCTCACCGTCGGTGGACGCCAGCTCCGGGCCGCCCGCGTTGATGCGGTACAGCACGTCGTTGGCCGGCACGGTGACGGTGCTGTTCGGGAAGAACACCTCGGTCGGCAGATCGCCCGACACACCGGCCGGCGGCGTCTGGCCGCCCGCGAGCGGGAAGTACGCGATCCGGCCACGCATGTACTCGTAGTTGCCGATGTAGGGGGTGTCCGAACCCACGTAGAGGCCGTCCTCCGTGGCGTACAGCGCCGAGGCGCCGACACCACGCGGGTTGCGGCCCGGGTTCCACGCCATCGGGATGCCGGTGCCCGGCTCCAGGGCGGCCAGACCCGGCCGCGCCACGGCGCCCTGCATCGCGGTGTCCTTGCCGTCAGCGTTGTTCATCCAACGCTGGTGGCCGCCGACGTAGACCGCCGTGCCGGTGATGGCCACCGACAGCAGCGTGTCGCCACCGGTGTAGGCGACCCAGGCCGGCTGCAGGTTCGTGCCGGTCACGAAGTTCCACCGGCTGGCGGCGTCGCACAGCGTGCCCGCGTTGGGCGCACCCGTGGTGACCACCACGAAGTACGTGCCGTCCGGCGAGATGTCGACGTCGCGCACCCACTTGTCGAACGACGTGGCCTTGCAGCGGTCGTCGAACCGGTTGGTGTGCCACGCGGCGATGGCCGCCGCGGCGCCGGTCAGGTCCAACACGACGACCTGGTCGTAGTCGCCGCCGTTGGCCTGCTTGAAGTTGCCGAGCACGACGGCCTTGGTGCCGTCCGGCGTGATGTCGAGCTCGGTGGCGCCGACGGAAGAGCTCGCCCCGGTGCCGTTGTAGTTGTGGTGCCCGGTCAGCGCGATGTTGACGTACGGGTCGAAGTCGCCCGTGGTCGCGTTCACCGACGCCAGACCGTTGCGGACGTTGCCGGCCGCCGTGGTGAAGAAGCCGCCGACCAGGATCCGGTCGCCGAACTGCTTGACCGAGTTGACCGCGCCGTTGAACGACGCCGCCTTGAACGACGACACCACGGAGCCGTCGGTGGTGTTGAGCAGGACCAGCCTGCTCCAGCCACCGGCCTGCACCCCGGTGAAGCGGCCGCCGACGAAGACCGTGCCGGGCTGGCTGCCAGGCTGGAGCGACAGCACCTCGTCGTTGATGTTCGGCGCGAACGTCGGGTCCACCAGACCCGTGGTCGCGTCGAACGCGAACAGGTACGGCCGGCTGTGCACCGTACCCGTGCCTCGGTCGGTGACCCCGGTGAAGGTGCCGCCGACGAAGACCTTGTTGTCGACCTTGACGATCGCGTTGACCGTCCCGTCATTGATGTTCGGTGTCGCGGTCGACGGAACCGCAGACACGGACCGATCGTGCGGCGGTTGCACCGCCGACGCCGGACCGACGCCCAAGAGCAGGGCCGCGATTACCGCAGTCCCCGCCACCGTGGTGCGACCTAGCCTTCGCACAGTTGTTTTCTCCCGCCCAACCAAAGGAAGCGGGCCCGGTACAGACACCGGTGCCCGAACGCGATAAGCCGCAGCTGACGCTAATCCTGAAGCTTCGGCGAACCCGCTGTGCAAGGCAAGGGGAGAGCAGGCAATGTGGCTGATCGGACAATCAATCAACACCCAAGGCGGGCGGGTGTTGTATCTTCCGCGACGGCAGCTCGGCTGGCGGCAGCGGAAGGAACCGGATCAGCTCCTCCTCGTGTCGACTGCACGACATCAAACGATCGACTCGCCCTCAAGTCCGATCACGACGGTCGTGCTTTCTGGAGCGAGTCTAATTCGGACCGGGCGGGATTGCCAACTATCCGCTTATCACCTGGTCAACAACATGATCAAGATTCGGGAGCACCAGCGCGACCGCGATCGCCGCCAGCCCTTCGCCGCGGCCGGTGAAACCGAGCCCGTCGGTCGTCGCGCCGGAGACGCTGACCGAGGCGCCCGCCGCGGCCGACAGCACCCGCTGCGCCTCGTCCCGGCGCGTGCCGACCTTCGGGTACTTGCCGACGACCTGCACGGAGACGTTGCCGATCTCGAACCCGGCGGCGCGTACCAGCCGTGCCGCCTCGGTGAGCAGCGTCACCCCGGACGCGCCCGACCACTCCGGCCGGTCCACGCCGAAGTTCGCCCCGAGGTCGCCCAGGTCGGCCGCGCTGAACAGCGCGTTGCACGCGGCGTGCGCGATCACGTCGCCGTCGGAGTGGCCGGCGAGTCCGGGCACGTCCGGCCACAGCAGCCCGCCGACCCAGCACGGGCGGGTCTTGTCGAACGCGTGCACATCCGTACCGATACCGACCCTCACCGGCCCGCCTCCTAGATCATCACGGCGCCAGGATGGCGACACACCGTCGAACCCTTCCACAGGTTCATGATCGACCCGCTAGAGGGGGTGGGCGGCCAGGAGGGATTCGGCGATGAGGAGGTCGAGGGGGCGGGTGATCTTCAGGGCCAGGTCGCTGCCGGGGACGCAGTGGACCTTGTGGCCCAGGCGTTCGACCATGCCGGCGTCGTCGGTGTGTTCGTCGACCGCCTCGGCGTGGGCACGGACCAGGGTCTGGCGGGGGAAGCCCTGGGGGGTCTGGATCACGCGGAGCGGGGCGCGGTCGACGGTCTCCAGGACGTGCTCGCCGGCGTCGACCCGCTTGATCGTGTCCACCACGGGCAGGGCGGGCACCACGGCGGCCGCGCCGGCGCGGACCGCGGCGGCGACCGCCTCGACCAGCTCGGGCGGGGTCAGCGCACGGGCGGCGTCGTGCACCAGCACGACCTCGATGGACTCGGGCACGACGGCCAGCGCCGCGGCCACCGACTGCTGCCGGGTCGCGCCGCCGGGCACCACCGTGGCGCCGGGCACCAGCGCGCGGACCGCTGCCACGTCGTCCGGTGGCGCGGCGATGACGATCATGGCTACCGAGGGCGCCAGGCCGAGCCGGCGGCACGCGTGCACCAGCAGCGGCTCGCCGGCCAGCTCGCGCAGAGCCTTCGGGGTTCCGCCGCCGAGGCGTACGCCCATGCCCGCGGCGGGAACGAGAACCGCGACGTCCTTGCGCCGGTGGGGCGCAGGAACGTCGCGGCTATCGATATCAGATGACACTGCCGTTGTGCGGGTCACGCCTCGGCGAGCACCTTGTCCAGGAGGACCTCTGCTCCGTCCTTGGTGCTCTTCTCGGCGAGCGCGACCTCGCCGACGAGGATGTCCCGAGCCTTGGCGAGCATCCGCTTCTCCCCCGCCGACAGACCACGCTCACGCTCACGGCGCCAGAGGTCACGCACGACCTCCGCCACCTTGAGCGGGTTACCCGAGGCGAGCTTCTCGAGATTCGCCTTGTAGCGCCGCGACCAGTTGGTCGGCTCCTCGGTGTGCGGGGCGCGGAGGACGTCGAAAACCTTGGACAGGCCCTCTTCGCCAACCACCTCACGCACGCCGACGATCTCGGCGTTCTCGGCGGGCACCCGCACCGTCAGGTCGCCTTGAGCAACCCGAAGGACGAGGTATAGCTTTTCCTCGCCCTTGATGGTGCGGGTCTCGATAGCCTCGATGAGTGCGGCCCCGTGGTGGGGGTAGACAACGGTCTCGCCGACACTGAAATCCATAGGTACGAAACCCCTTTCGCTGTGTCTAGGGTAACACGGGCGTGCCGCGCAGTCCCAGCCCGTCTTGCACAGTTAGCGCAGCTCACCCCCGTTGTGAGCCGTATTTCTTCTGCTTGACACTGCTCCGCACCGCTTCTTCCGCTACGCTGAGTGACCTTTTCTGCACTGATTGGCGTCTGTGGGGTCGATGTCCACATCGCGAACAGACCTCAATCTCCTCCGATGCACCACTAGCGTGAGTCTGTACGACGCGGGACAGTAGAGAGACGCGGTGCTGAACGCGCGAGGAGCCGGCGATGGGCACGCTGGGCAACGGCCTTCCGGACCTCCCGCCCGAGTGGGGTGAGGTCGTCATTCCCGATGACCCCGCTGAGCTGGCCGAAGAGGCGGAGCGGGTCAGGGACGAACTGCGGGCCGAAGCCAGGGCCGCCCGGCGTGCGGCCTGGCGGGCCCGCTGGCGACGGCGGCTGCACCTGCCCGAGCGCATCGACGATCCCGATCAGCCCTCGCTCGTGCTGCCGCTCATCGTGCTCGGCGTCGCGGTGGTGATCACGCTGCTGAGCCTGCTGCTCATCGCCTGGCCCGGCCTGACCAGGACGACGCCGGAGACCCCGCAGCCCGGCCCGCCCGTGCGCCCGGCGGTCTCCGCCCCGGCCGACGCGCCCACCACGGCACCGACCACGGGGCACCTGCCGCCGAGCGAGCACTTCCCAGGCCCCTGACCGTCAAGACCGTCCGACTTGCCGGGCAGACGTGCGTATCTTGAAGCCGCTTTCGCCCAGGTGTCAGGCAAGTCGAGCGATCTTGGGCGGCGGCGGTGCGGTGGGGGCGGGGCCGGTGGGGCGGGTCTGGGGGCGACACTGTTCTGATGTCACCGCTGGGTCTGCTGCGCGCCTGCCACCCCCTGCCCGCCCTCGCGGTCACCGTGTTCGGCGGCCTGCTGGCGGTCGGCATGGGCCACACCCCCGGCGGCGTCGCGGCGGTCATGGGCACGGTGGCGCTGAGCCAGCTGTCGGTCGGCTGGGCCAACGACGCGATCGACGCCGCGCGCGACGCGGCCGTGGGCCGGACCGACAAGCCACTGGCCGGGGACCCGGCGGGTCGCCGTACCGTCGCCGTCGCGGCCGTGCTGGCCGCCGCCGCGACCGCCGCCGCCTGCGTCTGGTGGGGCTGGCCCGCGGGGGCCTGGTTCGCCGCCGCCGTGCTCTCGGCCCACCTGTACAACTGGCCGCTCAAGGCCACCGCCTGGTCGATCGTGCCCTACCTGGTGTCCTTCGCCAGCCTGGTGATCTTCGTCAGCACCTCGCTGCCGGGCGCACCGGCCCCGCCCGCGTGGCTGGTCGCCGCGGCGGCGCTGCTGGCGGGGGCGGCACACCTGCTCAACGCGGTGCCCGACCTGGCCGACGACGCGGCCACCGGGATCCGCGGCCTGCCCCAGCGGCTGGGCGCGCGGCGCAGCCTCGCCGCCGCGTCCGGGCTGCTGCTGGCTGCGACGCTGACCCTGCTGGCCGGAGCGCGACCGCCGCTGTGGGCCGGGCTGGGCGCGCTGCTCACGGCCGTCGTCCTGATCATCATCGGCTGGTACGCGGCACCGCGCGCCGCCTTCCGCGCGCTGCTCGCCGTGGCCGCCGTGGACCTGGCGCTGCTGGTGCTCAGCGGCGCGCTGTGATCGGCGGCGGGTCGGCTGCGTGGCCTCGATCGGCGGACACTACGCTGAGCCCGTGACTCGCTCGATCACCATGCTCCTGGCCGGTGGTGCCACCGCCGCAGCCCTGGCCCTGACCGGCTGCAGCGCCGGCATGAACTCCCAGACCGCCGACCAGGTGGCTGCCGTGCCCGGCTTCAGCCTGACCGTGCCGGGTCCGAACGGCGGCAGCGTCGCCGTTCGGGACGCGATGCTCGTCTACGCCGGGCCGGCCGGCTACGCGCAGGGTGCGACGGCGCCGCTGCAGCTGCGCATCTTCAACGACACCCAGCAGCCCATCACGCTCGACAAGTTCGAGTCCAACGATGCCGCGGGCGTCAAGCTGGCCACGGCTGCCGACCTGAAGGCGAGCCCGAGCCCGGCCGCCGAGTCCCCGAGCCCCGCGGCGAGCAAGTCGCCGAAGGCGTCCGGCAGCCCCTCCCCGGAGGCGGAGGCCAGCCCGGAGCCCGAGGCCAGCCCGAGCCCGGCCACCGCGGCCCCGGCGAAGCTCACCATCCCGCCGGCGGGCTACCTGGAGCTGACCCCGGCCAGCGGCCAGTTCCTGGCGCTGACCGGGCTCAAGAAGCCGGTGCCGAACGGCGAGGGCGTGCACCTGAAGCTGACCTTCTCCAACGGCGTGGTCATCGAGACCCCGGAGCGCACCGAGGTGCCGCTCGCGCCGCCGCTGAGCCCGGAGCCGCGCCTGCCCGCCACCGCGCCGCCGACCCGCCCCGGCACCGAGGGCGAAGGCCACTGACAGACCGACGGGGTAGGTTGCGCACGTGACTGTGCGCAGCACCTCCTCGAAGACGGCGAAGCCCGCACGCCCCGGATACGTCTGTGACGCGTGCGGGCATCAGCCTCCCAAGTGGTTCGGCCGCTGCCCCGAATGCGGCGAGTGGGGCTCGGTCATCGAAGCCTCGACCGGCCCGGCCCTCGGCGCGATGCGCAACGTCGCCCCCCGCTCGCCCAGCGAGCCCGCCCGGCCCATCGCCACCATCTCCGCCGTGCCCGCCCGCGCGGTCGCCACCGGTGTCAGCGAACTCGACCGCGTGCTCGGCGGCGGCATCGTGCCCGGCTCGGTCGTGCTGCTGGCCGGCGAGCCCGGCGTCGGCAAGTCCACCCTGCTGCTCGACGTGGCCCAGCAGTGGGCGTCCGGGGCCGGCAGCCCCGCCCTCATCGTCAGCGGCGAGGAGTCCGTCAGCCAGATCCGGCTGCGCGCCGAACGCATGAACACCCTGCACGAGCAGCTCTATCTCGCAGCCGAGACCGACCTGGCCGCGGTGCTCGGCCACCTCGACGCGGTCAAGCCGGGCCTGCTCGTGCTCGACTCCGTGCAGACCATCGCCGCCCCCGGCAACGACGGCGTGCCCGGCGGCGTCACCCAGGTGCGCGCGGTCACCGCAGCGCTGATCGCGGTGGCCAAGGAGCGCAACATCGCGGCCGTGCTGGTCGGCCACGTCACCAAGGACGGCAACGTGGCCGGTCCCCGCGTGCTGGAGCACCTGGTCGACGTGGTGCTGCACTTCGAGGGCGACAAGCACTCCTCGCTGCGGCTGGTCCGCGGGCTGAAGAACCGCTTCGGCGCGGCCGACGAGGTCGGCTGCTTCGAGATGCACGAGAGCGGCATCGCCTCGCTGCCCGACCCGTCGGGGCTGTTCCTCACCCGGTATGCCGAACCGGTCCCCGGCACCTGCGTCACCGTCGCCATGGAGGGCCGCCGCGCCCTGGTCACCGAGGTGCAGGCGCTGATCGGGGCGACCGTGGCCGGGTCGCCGCGGCGCACCGTCTCCGGCCTCGACTCGGCCCGGCTGGCCATGGTGCTGGCCGTGCTCCAGCGGCGCACCGAGCGCATGGCGCTGCACGACAAGGAGGTGTTCGCCGCGACCGTCGGCGGCATCCGGGTCGTGGAGCCCGCCGCCGACCTCGCCGTCGCGCTCGCCGTCGCCTCTGCCGGGCTCAACCTGTCCATGTCGCCCCGGCTCGCGGCCATCGGTGAGGTAGGTCTCACCGGTGAGGTGCGCCGCGTCGGCGCGGTCCCCCGGCGGCTCGCCGAGGCGGCCCGGCTCGGGTTCAAATACGCTCTGGTGCCGCCCGGTTGCGGACCGTCGTCAACCGGCACCCCAGCCGGCGACATGCGGGTCGAAGAGGTGTCCGATCTGCGTACGGCACTGCACTGGGCTGCCCGGTTGTCCGCTGAGTGACGCTTCCACCACGGGCCGCCGGGCAGTCTCCAGCGGCCCCCGTAGACTGTGCCCGTGCCGATCGATCGCGACACCACCTGGAACACCGCCGCAGTCGGCGGTGATCCGTTGCGCGCCACCCTGGCACGGGTAGCTCCGGGCACGCCTCTGCGCGACAGCCTGGAGCGCATCCTGCGCGGCCGGACCGGCGCCCTCATCGTCCTCGGGTACGACAAACTCATCGAGACCCTGGCCACGGGCGGGTTCCCGCTCGACGTCGAGTTCTCCGCCACGCGCCTGCGTGAGCTGTGCAAGATGGACGGCGCCGTCGTGCTCTCCGCCGACGGCACCCGCATCCTGCGCGCCGCCGTACACCTGATGCCCGACGCCTCCATCCCCACCGAGGAGTCCGGCACCCGGCACCGCACCGCCGAGCGCGTCTCCAAGCAGAGCGGCTACCCGGTGATCTCGGTCAGCCAGTCGATGCACATCATCGGCGTGTACGTGGCCGGCCAGCGGCACACCCTGGACGACTCCGGTCAGATACTCTCCCGGGCCAACCAGGCCCTGGCCACCCTCGAGCGCTACAAGCTGCGCCTCGACGAGGTCAGTGGCACCCTCTCCGCCCTGGAGATCGAGGATCTGGTCACCGTCCGCGACGCCCTGGCCGTCGTACAGCGCCTCGAAATGGTCCGCCGCATCTCCGACGAGATCGCCGGCTACGTCGTCGAACTCGGCACAGACGGCCGCCTCCTGTCGCTCCAACTCGACGAGATGATGGCCGGCGTGGACGCCGACCGCACCCTCGTCATCCGCGACTACCTGCCCCCGAACCGCAAGACCAGAACCGTCGACGAGGCACTGGTCGAACTCGACCTGCTCACCGCCAGCGAACTGATCGACCTCGTCTCGGTCGCCAAGGCCATGGGCTACCCCGCCACCACCGAGGCCCTCGACGCAGCCGTCAGCCCCCGAGGCTTCCGCCTCCTGGCCCGAGTCCCCCGCCTCCCCGGCGCCATAGTCGACCGCCTCGTAGACCACTTCGGCAGCCTCCAGCGCCTCCTCGGCGCCACCGTCGAAGACCTCCAGGCCGTCGACGGCGTCGGCGACGCCCGCGCCCGGGGTGTCCGGGAAGGGCTCTCCCGGCTTGCTGAGACGTCGATCCTCGAGCGTTACGTCTAGGCCGTGACTGCGTAGGCGTTCCGCGGGGGTTGGGGTCGAGGGCTGGGGCCGCAAAGAGCGCGGCCTTTTACGCCCTCGACCCCAACCCCCGCTCCACGCCACCCTCACAAAGTAACCAGATAAAAAGAGCGCCCTTTTCCCACTAAGCAACAGCCTCCCGCCCCACCCCACGAACCCGGCTCAGGGCGTAACAGAGGACAAGCATCCGCCCCGACGAAGCCTCGGATGGTGAACGGGGGGAACTCTGCGGTTCTCCGACGACATGAGTTCGGGGCGTCAGTGGTGGTGGCTACGCGTTGCTCAGGGGACGGCATGTCGGCCGGTAAGGCTGTCGCTTTCACCTTGGGTTGCCCCACTCACCTTGACCACCGCCGGGCGTGCACCTACGGCCGGAGCGGAGCCGGGGGAATCCTCGTAGGCGCGTAAAAGGCCGCGCCCTTTGCGGCCCCAGCGCCAAGAGGATTCCCCCGGCTCCGCGACCCCACCTACGTAAGCTTCAACGTCACCGAAGCAGAAATCGCCGTCCCGACCCGCGCATACAGCCGATACTCACCAGCACCAGGAACCGGCCCATCCGGCACCCTCTTGATCGACTTCTCGCAAGCCGAACTAGAATGCCCGTTCCACACCACCGTGTACGACCGCTCATGCGCCGGCGGGAACGACCGCACCTCGTGCCCCCGCGGCCCCCCGCAGTCGTCACTCGACCAGACCTTCTCAGTGCTCTTCAGAATGCGAAGTTCCTGGAGATCCGCGCCGACGTCACGAGTGCAGGTCCGTTGCGAGACGTTCTTGATCAGCAGTGTGATGAGCAGGTCGTTGCCGCGCTTGAGAGTCGTCTGGGCGGGCTTCGCGGTCACCTTGATCTCGGTGTCCGTGCAGGCGTTCGGGTCGACCTCCCCCTCGCCTTCGCCCTCTCCCTCACCCTCCGGCGCGGTCGGCGACGGCGTCAGCTCGGAGACCGGCGTGATGACGCCGTCGGTGGGCGACGCGGTCGGGGTCCCGGTGGGCTCGACGGCTGCCGAGGCGGGCGACGCACCGGCGCTGGTGGGCGTGCCGTTGGCGGTGGGCTGCTGGGCGCCGCCGCTGCCGGTGCCGCGCACCACAAGGGTGATCATGAGTACGGCAGCCAGCAGCGCACCGAGCACCATGGCGCGGCGTCGCCAGTAGACGGCTGCGGGCAGCGGACCCACTATCAGTCTCATGATGTGCTCACGCTAGCGCCCTCGATCACGACACGCACTACGCGACACGCTCAGCGGGCGAACTCCGTGTCACAGATAGACTTTCCGCTGATAGATCGCGTGCGCTCCGCTCACCTTGTCCAAAAAGAGCAGTCCGTTGCAGTGGTCGATCTCGTGCTGGAGCGCACGGGCCTCGAAGGCATCGGTGGTGATCGTCACCTTGCGGCCGCTGCCAGGCAGTTCGCCGGTGACGACGATGCGACCGGCGCGTTTGACGTCGCCGGTGAGGTCGGGCACGGACATGCAGCCCTCGCGGCCCGGCCGCCACCGGCTGGCCTCCACGATCACCGCGTTCGCGAGCACGAACGCGCCGTGCAGGGTGGCCGCCTTGGGGTGGCCGGTGACGTCCACGGCGAACAGCTGCACGCTGACGCCGACCTGCGGGGCGGCCAGGCCGACGCAGCCGGGCGACACGGCCATGGTCGCGACCAGGTCGGCGGCGAGCGCCACGATCTGCGGGTCGGTCGGGTCCACGGGCTCGCCGACGCGGCTCAGCACCGGTTCCGGCGCGGTGACGACGGGCAGCGCCCGGCCCGTGCCCAGCGCGGTGATGTCCCAGCCTTCGATGCTCACGCCGCCTCCTCGCCGTGCCGGTCGCCGTCGTGGGTTTGCGTGCCGCTCATAAGACGTCCGCCCCGGCGGGGCGCAGGTTGACCTCGACGCCGAGTTCGTCGGCGACGTGCGCGAGCCGCTTGGTCAGCTCGCCGGGCACGCCTTCGGGCAGGTCGACCTCGGCGACGAGCAGGTACAGCGGGCCGACCAGGCGGGTGGACAGGTCGGTGACGTTGCCACCGGCGTCGGCGACGACCCGGGTCACCGCCGCGACGATGCCGAGCCGGTCCGCGCCGTGCACGCTGAGCAGGTACGGCAGGCCGCCGTTGTGCGGCGGCTCGTCGGGTCCGACGTCGCGGACCGTGACCAGCAGCTGGCCGTCCGCGGACAGCGGCAGCAGGGCGGCCTCGACCTCGGTGGCGCTGGCCTGCGCGGTGCAGATCAGGGTCATCGCGAAGTGGCCGCGCAGCCGGGTCATCGTGGAGTCGGTGAGGTTCGCGCCCAGCCTGGCCAGCGCCTCGGCGACGTCGGCGACGATCCCGGTGCGGTCCGGTCCGATCACGGTGACGGCCAGTTCGGCTCCGTGCACGTCAGTCATGCCTGCTCCTCGACGCTCGCTCCTGCGGGCATTGTGCACCAGTAGGGTGGAGCGCATGTCCGAACTCGCCTCGCTGACCACTGCGTGGTACGACGTCAACGCGCGTGATCTGCCCTGGCGGGCTCCCGAGATCGGTGCCTGGCCGGTGCTGATCAGCGAGTTCATGCTCCAGCAGACGCCTGTCGTGCGGGTGCTGCCGGTGTGGCGGGAGTGGGTGGCCCGCTGGCCCGCGCCGGCGGATCTCGCCGCGGAGGACTCGGGCGAGGCGATCCGGGCCTGGGGGCGGCTGGGCTATCCCCGGCGGGCGATGCGGCTGCACGCGTGCGCGACGGCGCTGGTGGAGCGGCACGGCGGCGAGGTGCCGCGACGGCTGGACCAGATGCTGGCGCTGCCCGGCGTCGGGGACTACACGGCGCGGGCGGTGCTGGCGTTCGCGTACGGGCAGCGCCATCCGGTGGTGGACACGAACGTGCGGCGGGTCGCGGCGCGGGCGGTGAGCGGGCTGGCCGATGCCGGCGCGGCCACCACCCCGGCGGATCTGACCCTGGTCGAGTCGCTGCTGCCGCAGAACGTGGCGGCGGCCGCGCGCGCCAGTGCCGCGTTCATGGAGCTGGGCGCGGTGCTGTGCACGGCGCGTACGCCCCGGTGCGGGGACTGCCCGCTGCGGGAGCGGTGCGCGTGGCGGCGCTCGGGCGCGGCGCTGCCGGCGGGCCCGTCCCGCAAGCCGCAGCGCTACGCGGGCACCGACCGCCAGGTGCGCGGTCTGCTGCTGGCGGTGCTGCGGCAGGCGGCGGGGCCCGTGCCGAAGCCGGCCCTGGACGTGGTGTGGCCGGATCAGGTGCAGCGGGAGCGGGCCCTGGACAGCCTGCTGGCCGACGGTCTCGTGGTGCCCCGGGGGGAGCGTTTCAGCCTGCCCGGGCGTGTTCCCGCCGATTTATGACTCGGCCTTGAACTTTCCGTGGTATTGCGGATTCACTCAGCCTGGATAGAGTCCGGGCGTGGCCTCCACCCCCGTACGCCGCGCCATTGCCGTGTTCCTGCTGACCGCCTTCCTCGCGCCCGCCGCGTGCAAGAGCGCCGGACCGGATCCGACCTTCGCCGGCCCCGAAACCAGTCCGACGCCGTCGGCCTCGCCCAGCCCCAGCGCTTCGCCCAGCCCTTCGGTGCAGGCGTCGCCCGCGGCGGTCAAGTCCCTGCAGTGGTATCTGGACAAGGCGCCCAAGTTCCCGCCCGCACCGGCCCCGCACCGGGTCAAGGTGCCGGAGAGCTCGTCGGCCATGTGGCTGTTCAAGGTGCCGACCACGAACAAGGTCGCCTTCATCACCATCGACGACGGTGCGCTGTCGCGTAAGCCGGAGGTCATCGAGTTCATCCGGCAGGCCAAGATCCCGGTGACGATGTTCCTCAACTCCCCCGCGGCCACGAAGTACACGGCGTACTTCAAGGCGATCCAGGAGGCGGGCGGCATGGTCGAGAACCACACGATCACGCACACGTCGCTGAAGGGCAAGTCGTACGACTTCCAGAAGAAGGAGATCTGCGGGTCGGCGGACAAGCTGGAGCAGCTGTTCGGCCGTCGGCCGACGCTGTTCCGGCCCCCGTTCGGCAACAAGGACGCCACGACGCTGAAGGCCGCGCACGACTGCGGGGCGCAGGCGGCGTTCTTCTGGACGCAGACGGTCGACAAGGGCATCGTGCGGTACCAGACCGCCAAGAAGGTCGTGCAGCCCGGCGACGTGCTGCTGATGCACTTCCGCCCGGCCCTGATGGACGACCTGCTGGGCGCCCTGAACGCGATCTACAAGTCGGGCCTGACGCCCGCCCTGCTGGAGGACTACATCGGCTGAGCGCATACGAAGAGGGGCACCGCTCGCGCGGTGCCCCTCTTCTCTTGCGCTCGTTTACGCGGCGGCGTCGCTGCCGACCGGCTCGGCCGGGGCCTCGGGGACCTCGGGAGCGGCCGCCTTCTGCGATGCCGCGAAGGTCAGCTTCGCCGTCTCGATCTGCTCCGGGTCGCCCTCGCAGTCGACCAGCACGTGCTGACCGGGCTTGAGCTCCTGGAACAGGATCCGCTCGCTGAGCGTGTCCTCCAGCTCGCGCTGGATCGTCCGGCGCAGCGGCCGGGCGCCCAGGACCGGGTCGAAGCCCTTCTTCGCCAGGTACTTCTTGGCGTTGTCGGTGAGCTCCAGGCCCATGTCCTTGTTGCGCAGCTGGTTCTCGATCCGCTTGATCATGATGTCCACGATCGAGAGGATCTCCACCTCGGTGAGCTGGTGGAAGACGATGGTGTCGTCGATGCGGTTCAGGAACTCCGGGCGGAAGTGCGTCTTCAGCTCGTCGTTGACCTTGACCTTCATCCGCTCGTAGTTCGACTCGGCGTCCTCGGACTTCTGGAAGCCCAGCGAGACCGCCTTGGCCACGTCCCGGGTGCCCAGGTTGGTGGTCAGGATGATCACGGTGTTCTTGAAGTCCACGATGCGGCCCTGGCCGTCGGTCAGGCGACCGTCCTCCAGGATCTGCAGCAGCGTGTTGAAGACGTCCGGGTGGGCCTTCTCGATCTCGTCGAACAGGACCACCGAGAACGGCCGGCGGCGCACCTTCTCGGTCAGCTGGCCGCCCTCGTCGTAGCCGACGTATCCGGGCGGGGCGCCGACCAGGCGGGACACCGTGTACCGGTCGTGGAACTCGGACATGTCCAGCTGGATCAGCGCGTCCTCGCTGCCGAACAGGAACTCCGCGAGCGCCTTGGACAGCTCGGTCTTACCGATGCCGGACGGGCCGGCGAAGATGAACGAGCCGGACGGGCGCTTCGGGTCCTTGAGGCCGGCCCGGGTGCGCCGGATCGCCTTGGAGACCGCCTTGACCGCGTCGATCTGGCCGACGACCCGCTTGTGCAGCTCGTCCTCCATGCGCAGCAGGCGGGAGGTCTCCTCCTCGGTCAGCTTGTACACCGGGATGCCGGTCCAGTTGGCCAGGACCTCGGCGATCTGCTCGTCGTCCACCTCGCTGACGACGTCCAGGTCACCGGCCTTCCACTGCTTCTCCCGCTCGCCCTTCTGGCCCAGGAGCTGCTTCTCCTTGTCGCGCAGCTGCGCGGCCCGCTCGAAGTCCTGCGCGTCGATCGCGGACTCCTTGTCGCGGCGCACCTGGGCGATCTTCTCGTCGAAGTCGCGCAGGTCCGGCGGCGCGGTCATGCGGCGGATGCGCATCCGGGCGCCGGCCTCGTCGATCAGGTCGATCGCCTTGTCCGGCAGGAAGCGGTCGGAGATGTACCGGTCGGCCAGGTTCGCCGCCGCGACCAGGGCCGCGTCGGTGATGGTGACCCGGTGGTGCGCCTCGTAGCGGTCGCGCAGGCCCTTGAGCATCTCGATGGTGTGCGCCACCGAGGGCTCGCCGACCTGGATCGGCTGGAAGCGGCGCTCCAGCGCGGCGTCCTTCTCCAGGTGCTTGCGGTACTCGTCCAGCGTGGTCGCGCCGATGGTCTGCAGCTCGCCGCGGGCCAGCATGGGCTTGAGGATGCTGGCGGCGTCGATCGCGCCCTCGGCGGCGCCCGCGCCGACCAGGGTGTGGATCTCGTCGATGAACAGGATGATGTCGCCGCGCGTGCGGATCTCCTTGAGCACCTTCTTCAGGCGCTCCTCGAAGTCACCGCGGTAGCGCGAGCCGGCCACCAGCGCGCCGAGGTCCAGCGTGTAGAGCTGCTTGTCCTTCAGCGTCTCGGGCACCTCGCCCTTGACGATCTTCTGGGCCAGGCCCTCGACCACGGTGGTCTTGCCGACGCCGGGCTCACCGATCAGCACCGGGTTGTTCTTGGTGCGGCGGGACAGCACCTGCATGACCCGCTCGATCTCCTTCTCCCGGCCGATCACGGGGTCGAGCTTGCCCTCCCGCGCCGACTGGGTCAGGTTGCGACCGAACTGGTCCAGCACGAGGCTGGTGGACGGAGCGGCCTCGCCGGTGGCGGTGCCGGCCGCGGCCGGCTCCTTGCCGCCCTGGTAGCCCGAGAGGAGCTGGATGACCTGCTGGCGCACCCGGTTGAGGTCGGCGCCGAGCTTCACCAGCACCTGGGCCGCGACGCCTTCGCCCTCGCGGATCAGACCGAGCAGGATGTGCTCGGTGCCGATGTAGTTGTGGCCGAGCTGCAGCGCCTCGCGCAGGGACAGCTCAAGCACCTTCTTGGCCCGCGGCGTGAACGGGATGTGCCCGCTCGGCGCCTGCTGGCCCTGGCCGATGATCTCCTCTACCTGCTGGCGCACGCCCTCCAGCGAGATGCCGAGACTTTCCAGCGCCTTCGCCGCGACGCCCTCACCCTCGTGGATGAGGCCGAGCAGGATGTGCTCCGTGCCGATGTAGTTGTGGTTGAGCATCCTGGCTTCTTCTTGGGCCAGGACGACCACCCGACGCGCCCGGTCGGTGAACCGCTCGAACATTCCCGCTCCTCACCTACGCCTCAGTTCCTCGAACCCCTGCCGGAGATCCGCGGCGGCGAAGCTGTTTCACTCACTCTAACGCCAGACCCCGACCATGTCGGCCCGCCGGAAACGCTCGTCCGGTCACCGTTGGGTAACCATCAGGTCGCTTACCGTCGACTTGAAAGCGGAGGAAACAGGGCATCTGCCCCTGCAAACCGCCGACGTGGCTGGCATCAGAGCCAACCTTGCCTCGCTCGCGGCTGTTCCGCATCCAGGACCGCTACGCGCACAGCGAAATATCGGTGTCCACATCCTGGCCGAGCCGCCCGGCGCAGGCCCGAATACATGAAAAACGGTACGAAGCGAAGGAAATACGCAACCTTCGCGTCGTACCGTCAATCCGGCAAAAGCCGCAAACCTCACAAGGACTAGCGCAGGCCCGCGGCGTAGTACGCCTCGATCACCTTTGCCGGCACCCGGCCCCGGTCGTTGACCGCCTCACCCTGTCCCTTGGCCCAATCCCGCACCCGCTGGTTGAAGGCACGCTGCTCGGCCGCAGTCGGCGCCTTCGCCTTGGGAGCCGCGGCGGGTCCACGACGACCGCTCTCCTTGCGCGCGGCGGCCACGAACGGCGCCAACGCCAGGGCCAGCTTGTCGTGGTTCGCCGGGCCGAGGTCGATCTCGTAATTGGCGCCTTCGAATCCAAACCTCACACTGCGGACGTCGCCCTCGGAACCATCGAGGTCGTCCGCCAGCACCACAATCTCGCGCCTGGCCATACGGTCATCCTTTCTCGCCGCCCCGCATCCTCCCCGTCAGTCCAGGGCGTGCCATGAATTCATAGAGGAAGCGCTCGCCAGGATAGCCACTCATTGACAGCGGATCAATTCCGGCGTGACTTATTATTCGGTATACGATCGTCGGGCGCGGCGCAAAGTCACAGAGCGACCGGGTCGATTATCCTCTGACAAGGGAAAACGGATTCTCCGCGCCATTGGGCAGGTGACCCGGACGACGGTGGATACCGGTTCCTGTGACCCGGAAGCACGGCATACCGGCGTACGAGCGCGCTCGCACAGCGCAGCCGGACGGGCACCAGCCGTTGCACCGACCCAACCATTCGCGCTCTGCGACGACACGATGACCCTGCGCGCGGCCGCCTTTCCGACCGTCGAATGCACGGCGCGCCTCGCCGCCCGCGCGGCAGCGATCGATCCAGCGCGCGCACGCCATTTCCGGCGGCCGGGCGCGGCGTATCCGCCCGGGCCCGACTGAGCCTGTCGACCGGACCACGGGAGCACCGGGCAATTCGCCCCACCGCGCGCGGCACTAGGGTTGGCCGGGCGCTATGACGACACCCACGGGAGGAACGCATGGACGACATCGAAGAGCACCGGCTCTCATTCGGCGCGGTGGCGCAGGCATACCAGCAGTCCCGGCCGAGCTATCCGGCCGAGGCGCTGGCCTGGGCGATCGGCACCGCCCCGGGCCGGGTGGTGGACCTCGGCGCGGGCACAGGGCAGCTGACCCGGGTCGCGCTGGCCGCCGGATTCGAGGTCGTGCCGGTGGAGCCGGACCCGGCCATGCGCGCCGCGCTGCACGCGGCCACCCCGGGAACCGAGGCGCGGGAAGGCTCGGCGGAGTCGATCCCGCTGCCCGACGGGTATGCCGACGCCGTCGTCGTGGGCACCGCGTACCACTGGTTCGACAAGGTGCGGGCGCACCCGGAGATCGCCCGGGTGCTGCGCCCCGACGGCGTGTTCGCGCCCCTGCGCAACGACCGCGACCTGAGCGTCGACTGGGTCCGCCGACTGGACGAGATCGTCCAGTCGGCCCGCGCCCACCGGACCGACGAGGCCGACTTCGGGCCGCTGTTCGCACCGGCCGAGTGGGCGACGTTCCGGCACGCCGTCACGCAGACCCCGCAGGGCCTGCTGGACCTCATCGCCACCCGGTCCTGGTATCTCGTCGCGACCGAGGACGTGCGGCAGCGGCTGCGCGACCAGGTGACCGACCTGTGCGCGACGCACCCCGACCTGGCCGGGCGGGAGAGCTTCGCGCTGCCCTACGTCACCACCGTGTGCCGGACGGTCAGGCGCTGACGTTCCGCTCGTACACCATGCGCAGGCCGATCAGGGTGATCATCGGCTCGTGATGGGTGATGGTGCGGCACTCGCCCATCACCACCGGCGCGAGCCCGCCCGTGGCGATCACCGCGGTCACCCCGCCCAGCTCCTCGATCATCCGCTCGACGATGCGGTCCACCTGGCCGGCGAAGCCGAAGTACATACCGGCCTGCAGGCATTCGACCGTGTTCTTGCCGATCACCGAGCGGGGCTGGGCGGGCTCGACCTTGCGCAGCTGGGCGGCCCGCGCCGCGAGCGCGTCGAACGAGATCTCGATGCCCGGGGCGAACGCGCCGCCGAGGAACTCGCCGCGGGCGCTGATCACGTCGAAGTTGGTGGTGGTGCCGAAGTCGACGACGATCGCCGGCCCGCCGAAGAGGGTGTGCGCCGCCAGCGTGTTCACCACACGGTCGGCGCCCACCTCCTTCGGGTTGTCGATGGCCAGCTGCACACCCGTCTTCACCCCCGGCTCCACCACCACCGCGGGCAGCCCCGCGTAGTAGCGGCCCAGCATGGTGCGCAGCGAGCGCAGCGCGGCGGGCACGGTCGAGCAGGCCGCCACCCCGGTGATCTCGACGTTGTCCCCGGCCAGCAGGCCGCGGAACATCAGGCCGAGCTCGTCGGCGGTGTTGCGGGCGTCGGTCTTCACCCGCCACGAGTGCACGATCTTGTCGCCCTCGAAGGTGGCGAGCACCGTGTTGGTGTTACCGATGTCGATACAGAGCAGCACCCGACGTCTACTTCCGCGCTCGGAGGTCCAAGGCGATGTCCACGATAGGCGACGAGTGGGTGAGCGCCCCCACCGACAGGTAGTCGACGCCGGTGGCCGCGTACTCGGCGGCGACCTGCAACGTCAGGCCGCCGGTGGCCTCCAGCTCGGCCCGCTCACCGACCGCCGCGACGACCTCGCGCAGCAGCTGCGGGGACATGTTGTCGCAGAGCAGGAACGTCGCCCCGGCGGCCACCGCCTCCTGCGCCTCGGCCAGCGTGGTCACCTCGACCTGCACCGGCACGTCCGGGAAGTTCTTCCGGACCAGGTCGTACGCCGCGGTGATGGAGCCCGCCGCGAGCTTGTGGTTGTCCTTGATCATGGCGACGTCGTACAGGCCCATGCGCTTGTTCGTGCCGCCCGCCGCGCGGACCGCGTACTTCTCCAGCGGCCGCAGGCCGGGGGTGGTCTTGCGGGTGTCCAGCACCAGCGCCTTGGTGCCGGCGAGCTGCTCCACCCAGCGGCGGGTGTGCGTGGCCACCCCGGACATGCGGCAGAGCACGTTGAGCGCGGTGCGCTCGGCCGACAGCAGGGTGCGGGTCGGCCCGGTGATCGTGGCGAGCACGTCGCCGCGCGCCACCGTGTCGCCGTCGGCCGCGTGCACGGTCACCTCGGCCCCCGGCCCGGCCAGCTCGAACACCAGCTCCGCCACGGCCAGCCCGGCGAGCACGCCGGCCTCCCGGGCGATCAGGTCCGCGGTGTCGACCTGGGTCTCCGGGATGGTCGCCACGCTGGTCACGTCGAGCCGGTCCGGCCCCAGGTCCTCGCGCAGCGCGTTCGCCACGATCCGCTGCACCTCGTCCGGGTCCAGCCCCGCCTTGAGCAGCTGCGCCTGCGTCGTGTCCCTCACGCCATCGCCTCCCACGTATCCGTCGTCGTGCCGTCCTCGGCGAAGCCGGGGAACAGGTGCCCCCGCCAGCCGTCGTCCGCCTCTGCATGATCCTCGCGCCAGTGGCACCCGCGCGTCTCGGCGCGCAGGGACGCCGACGCGACCAGGGCGCTCGCCACCGTCAGCAGGTTCGCGAACTCCCAGCCCGCGGTGCGCCCCGGCAGCGGCGGCGTGCCCACTTCGCGAAGCACCCGGGCCGTCTCGGCCAGCGTCTCCGCGCTGCGCAGCACGCCCGCGCCCCGGGTCATCGCCCGCTGCAGCTCCCGCCGGCGCTCGGCCAGGTCCACCGGGGGCCCGCCCGCGGCGACCAGGCCGTGCGGTGTCCAGGCCAGACCGCCGGCTGCCGGATCGCCCAGCAGGCCGGCCGGCCTGGCCGGCACCTCGGCATCCGAGCCGCCGGACGACGCGGTCGCCGGGGTCTGCGGCGAAGCGCCCGTCGGTGCCTCCGGAACACCGGCCGGGTCGTCGAGCACCGGGTCGGTCTGCGGCGGCAGGTCGCGGGTGATGTCCGCGGCGATGCGGCGGGCGAAGACCAGGCCTTCCAGCAGCGAGTTCGAGGCCAGGCGGTTCGCGCCGTGCACGCCGGTGCAGGCGACCTCGCCGCAGGCGTACAGGCCGGGGATGCTGGTGCGGCCGTCCAGGTCGGTGCGGACCCCGCCGGAGGCGTAGTGCGCGGCCGGGGCCACCGGGATCAGGTCCACCGTCGGGTCCACACCCGCAGCCAGGCAGTACGCCGTGATCGTCGGGAACCGGTGGGCGAGGTCGGGCACGTGCCGGGCGTCCAGATAGACGTGATCGGTGCCCGAGGCCAGCATCTGCCGGTGGATGCCCTTGGCGACGACGTCGCGGGGCGCGAGCTCGGCCAGCTCGTGCTGCCCGACCATGAACCGCTTGCCGTCCCCGTCGACCAGATACGCCCCCTCGCCCCGCAGCGCCTCGCTGACCAGCGGCTGCTGCGCGGTCCGGTTGTTCGGCAGGTAGAGCGACGTCGGGTGGAACTGCACGAACTCCAGGTCGGTGACGTCCGCCCCGGCCCGCAGCGCCAGCGCGACGCCGTCGCCGGTGGACACGATCGGGTTGGTGGTGGCCGCGAAGATCTGGCCCAGCCCGCCGGTGGCGAGCACCACGGCGCGGGCGAGCACGGCTCCGACGCCGTCCTCGGTGCCCTCGCCGAGCACGTGCAGGGTCACTCCGCAGGCCCGGCCCGCGGCGTCGCGCAGCAGGTCGAGCACCAGCGCGTGCTCGACGAGGCGGATCCACGGGTCGCGGCGCACCGCGGCGTGCAGCGCCCGCTGCACCTCGGCGCCGGTCGCGTCGCCGCCCGCGTGCACGATGCGGTTGGCGTGGTGGCCGCCCTCACGGGTCAGCATCAGCGAGCCGTCCGGGTGGCGGTCGAACTCCGCGCCCATCTTGATCAGTTCGCGTACCCGGGCCGGGCCCTCGGTGACCAGCACGTCGACCGCGGCGGGGTCGCACAGGCCGACGCCCGCGACCAGGGTGTCCTGAGCATGGGCGGCCGGGGTGTCCAGCGGGTCCAGCACGGCCGCGATGCCGCCCTGGGCCCAGCGGGTGGAGCCGTCATCGATATTGACCTTGGTCACCACGGTGACGTGCAGGCCTGCCTCACGCAGGTGCAGCGCCGCGGTCAGGCCGGCGATGCCGGACCCGATCACCACCACGTCGGTGGGTTCGAACCAGCTCGCGGGCCGCGCGGGCAACGCCCGGGGCAACACCGGAAGATCAACCGGGACTGTCAACGCCTTGCGCACCAGCACAGTCAACCGCGCCGCAGCCCGCCGTTCACCCTCGACCCCACGTGACACCCCTCACCCGCCCCCGGCACAGGGCCGGGGACGGGTGCGAATGTCGGGTCAGTTGGTCGGCAGGACCTTCGTGCCGCCGTTGCGGAGCGACTTCGTGAGCTTCTTCTTGTCCAGCCAGAGGTGGCAGCGGACGCCGTGGTCGCCGGCCTCCCAGTCGGACTTCGACGGCCAGTTCCACACCACACCGGTGCGGTAGCTGATGTTCGAGTCGTTGGGCACCTTCACGAACTTGGCGACCAGCGTGCGGCACTCCTTGGCGATCCGCGTCTTCATGCCGCTCAGGCTGCTGAAGGCGGTGGTGCCCGCGTTCCACACGCCGACGAACTCGGCGTTGTGGGCCTTGTTGCAGGCGGTCGCGACCAGCCTGGAGCCGTACTGGTAGCAGCCGAACTTCAGCGCGGACACCTTGGTGAACTCGCCCTTGAGCGAGGCGGTACGGGCCACCGGGTCGCCGTACTGGCCGTCCAGCGCGGTCAGCTCGCAGCGGTACCAGCGCGCGCCGCCGTCCCAGCCGGCCGGCGACGGCACCGAGACGCCGAACCACAGGGCGCCGGAGCGCCAGTCGCCGCCGAGGAAGTCGTTGACGCGCTTGTCGCAGTCGGCCCAGGCCGCGCGCATGTCCGGCGAGCCCTCCGACGGCACCGTGGTGCGCGAGGCCGCCTCGCCGGTGAAGTCGGCGACGGCAACGGTCTCGTAGGTGTGGCTCTGGTCACACTCGACCGGCTTGTACGACGAGCGGTAGCTGACGTCGCGGAAGCCGTCGGCGCACTTGGCCTCCTCAGGACGCCAGCTCTGCGCGGCGGGCATCGCCGCCCACTGGTTGGTGAGGTCGCCGTCGGCTCCCGCCGGCAGCTGCCCCCCGCAGGCCGATGTGGCCAGCAGGGCAGCCGTGACCAGCACGACCCCTGCGACCCTACGGCCGATCACCTCACGCATCAGTGCCTCCCCAAGCCATGCCGAACATGAATGGGGAGCATATTTCATGCACGCCAGCGGGTTCGACGCGTATCCGGTCCACCGGTCAGCCGGGGATGCCCTTGCCCGCGGTGCCCTTGGCCGAGCCGGTCATCTTCTTGGTCTCCAGCCACAGGTAACAGCGCACGCCGCGGTCGCCGCCGGCCCAGGTCGCCTTGCTGTACGGCCACGAGATCACGCCGTACTTGCTGGTCGCGCTCACGCTGACGCCGATGAACGTGGCCATCGCCTTGCGGCAGTTGTCGTGGAAGTAGTCCCAGTCCGCCTCGCTCGCCGGGTACTTGCGGTTGGCCGCGGCGGTGAAGGTGCCGACGTACTCCGCGTTGTGCGACTTGGCGCAGTCGGTCTCCGGCATGGTGTCCACCGAGCCGTTCTTGCCGCTCTCGGCGAAGCAGGTGAGCAGCAGCGGTGCCGGCAGCGAGCCGCGCAGGCTGCCGGTGCGGCGGACCCAGTCGGCCTTGTCGGTGACCGTGGTCAGCTCGTTGAGCTCGCAGCGGTACCACCGGGCACCGCCCTGCCAGGCCGCGGCCGAGGGCAGGGTCAGGTCGAGGGTGAGGCGGCCGTCGCGCCACTGCCGGCCGACGAACGCGGTGGCCCGCTCGTCGCACTCGGCGAACGCGCCCGCGACCGCGGCGTCGTCGGCCTCCGGCGGACCGGCCAGCGCGGCGGCGGCGCCGGTCAGCGTGCCGACGTAGACCGTCTCGCCGTAGTGCTCCGTGGCGCAGTCGACCGGCCGGTACGCGGTGGCCCGGCCGGTCTGCTCGTACGCCTTCTCATGGCACACCTCGGCGCTGGGCGTGAACACCTGCGCCGCGGGCAGGCTCGCCCAGTCGTCGGCGAGCTTGCCGTCCACGCCGGGAACCGGCGAGGAACAGCCGGCCAGCGCCAACGGAGCCGCCAGTGCGCAGACGGCCGCACCGGCGGCGATCCTCCGCCTCCATGCCATGTGTCGTCCCTCCCAGACGTCCGCCCGGGAGCCTAACGGACGGAAGGCGGCCGCAACAGCGGTGCTGTCGGCCTTCTACCAGCCCGGAACGCCCTTGCCCTTGGTCCCCTTGGCCGACTTCTTCATCGTCTTGCCGTCGTAGAAGAAGATCGCGCAGCGGACCATGTGGTCGCCGGCGGCCCAGGACTCCGCGCTGTTCGGGCTGGAGATGACGCCGATCCGGCTCGCGCTGCTCGCGCTGACGCCCAGGAACTTCGCGGCCAGGTCCTGGCACTTGTCGTGGATGACGTTCCATTGCCGGTCGGACTTCGGGTACGCCGTGCTCAGGCTCGCCCGGTAGGCGCCGACGAACTCGCTGTTGTGCGCCTTGCCGCAGGCCACCTCGGGCATCTTGACGATGGTCTCGCCCTTGTCCTGGGAGTGCGTGCAGCCGACCAGCAGCGCGGCCGGCACGTCGCCCTTCAGGCTGCCGGTGCGCTGCACCCAGTCCCGCTCGTCGAACACCGAGGAGACCTCGGCGAGGTCGCACCGGAACCAGCGCGCGCCGCCGTCCCAGGCGGTCGGGGTCGGCACGGCCAGCGTCATCTCCAGGCGCGCCAGGCTCCAGGCGCGGCCCAGGTAGGTCGCGGCCTCCTTGTCGCACTCGGCGAGCGCCGCGGCGTTGTCCTTCGGGCCGGGCGAGGTCGTCAGGCCCTTGAACTCGCCGACGTGCACGACCTCGCCGTAGTGCGACTTGGCGCAGTCGACGACCGCGTCGGTGTAGCGGCCGGTGTCCCTGGACACGACGCCGAGGCAGACGCCCGCCTCGGGCACCCAGCCCTTGACGTCGGCGACCTTCACCCAGTCGTCGGTCAGCTTCTGGTCCACCTCGGCCGGCAGCGCGGTCCCGCAGCCGGCCAGCGCCAGATTCGTCAACAGTGCGGCCAGCATCGTGCCGACCGTAAGGCGTCCCCGCATCGCCCATCCTCCCAGGTCATAGAGCCTGGGCGAGCCTAAGCGATGGTCATCGTGACCGGATCGGCCTAACGGCCGAGAGCCGGATCACATCCGATGTACGAATCCGCAGCTAGAGGTGGGCAACACAGCCAAAGCGATCGATCTAACGGCTCATCGTCAGGTCGCCGCGGACGACGTCGCCCACCATGCCGGGCACGGCCTCGGCCGGGTCCGCGCCGAGCGAGATGATCCGGTTGTCCGCGTCCACGTGCACCACCCGCGGGGTGTACGAGCGGGCGGTGGCCTCGTCGGCCTGCGCGTACGAGATGAGGATGACCAGGTCACCGGGCTTGACCAGGTGCGCCGCCGCGCCGTTGATGCCGATCACGCCGGTGCCCCGCTCGCCCGGGATGACGTACGTCTCCAGCCGCGCCCCGTTGGTGATGTCCACGATCGCGACCTGCTCGCCGGCCAGCAGGTCGGCGGCGTCCATCAGATCCTCGTCGATGGTGACCGAGCCGACGTAGTGCAGGTCGGCCTGGGTCACCGTGGCACGGTGGATCTTGGACTTGAACATGGTGCGCAGGAACATCAGGCCGGCTCTTCCTCGGTCGTCGTGGCCGCACCGTCCAGCTGGACGGGCAGGTTGTCGATCAGCCGGGTCGTGCCGACGCGGGCCGCGACCAGCAGCCGCGCCTGTCCCGGACCCGGATCTTCGCTCAGGTCGACCCCACGCAGGGCCAGGTAGTCCACGTCCACGCCGGCCAGCTCGGCCCGCGCGGCGGCCAGCACCGCCGCGGGCTCCCGCCGGGCGGCCCCCGCCCGCAGCGCCCGGGACAGGGCGAGCGCGGTCTCCCGTTCCGCCCCGCTCAGGTAGCGGTTGCGGCTGGACAGGGCCAGCCCGTCCGGCTCCCGGACCGTCGGCACCCCGACGATCTCCACCCCGAGTTCCAGGTCGTGCACCATGGCCTTGATCAGCGTGAGCTGCTGGTAGTCCTTCTCCCCGAAGAACGCCAGGTCCGGGCGGGTGAGCAGGAGCAGCTTGCCGACCACGGTCAGCACGCCCGCGAAGTGGCCGGGGCGCACCGCCCCCTCCAGCACCTCGCCCAGCGGGCCCGGGTGCACGGTCACCTGCGGCCGGCCGCCCGGGTACATCACCTCGGGGGTCGGCGCGAAGACCAGGTCCACGCCCTCGGCCGCGCACACCGCCAGGTCGGCGTCGAAGGTGCGCGGGTAGCGGGCCAGGTCCTCGTTCGGGCCGAACTGCAGCGGGTTCACGAAGATCGTGGCCAGCACGACATCGGCGTGCTGGCGGGCCTCCCGCAGCAGCGTGGCGTGGCCCTCGTGGAGCGCGCCCATGGTCATCACCACGGCGACCGAGCCCCGCGCGGCCGAGCGGGCCGCGGCCAGCTCCTCGCGGGTGCGTACGACGGCGGTCACTTGGCCGCCTCGCCGAGCTGCCCGGCGTCGGCGGCGGCCGGATCGGCCAGCACACCCAGCAGCGGCTCGGCGTCGACCGGGCGCAGCCGACCGTTCGCGATCACGCGGTCCGCGGTGCGCCGGGCGAGCGCGACGTACGCCGGGAGCGAGTCGGGGGCGGTGCGGGCCAGCTCCTGCACGTGCCGGGCGACGGTGCCCGCGTCACCGCGCGACACCGGTCCGGTGATGGCCGAGTCGCCCATGCGCAGCGCGTTCTCCAGCGCGGCCGTGAGCAGCGGGCCGAGCACCTTCTCCGGGCTCAGCACGCCCGCGTCGCGCAGCCGGTCGGCCGCCTCGTTGACGAGGGTGACCAGGTGGTTCGCGCCGTGGGCTAGGCCCGCGTGGTAGAGCGCGCGGCGGTCCTCGGCGATCCACTCCGGGCTGCCGGCCAGGTCGGCGACGAGCGCCTGGGCCAGGGCCCGCACGGTGCCGTCGGCGGCGGTGATCCCGTACGAGATGCCGGGCAGCCGGTCGAGGTCGGCGGCGGTGCCGGTGAAGGTCATCGCGGGGTGCAGCGCCAGCGCGCGAGCGCCGACCGCGGTGGCCGGGGCCAGCACGGCCAGCCCGTGCGCACCCGAGGTGTGCGCCACGACCTGGCCCGGTCGCAGCGCGCCGGTGGCGGCCAGCCCGGTCACGACGCCGGCCAGCGCGTCGTCGGGCACTGCGATGATCAGCAGATCGGTCGCGGCGCGGGCCACCTCGTCGGCGGGAAGATTCTGCGCACCCGGGAGCAGGGTGCGGATGCGGTGCTTGGCCGCGGCGGACACGCCCGAAGCGGCGACTACCCGATGCCCCGCGCCCCGCAGGGCGGCGGCGAGGACCGCGCCGACCCGGCCGGCGCCGATCACACCGATGGTGAGCTCAGCACTCATGATCTGATCCAGTCCTCTTCTTCGGGGTACCGGTCGGGGCAAGTATGACCCCGTGTCCTGATCACTGGACAGAGACTGTGCGAAACCGCACTGCCGCACGACGTTCACATCTGCACAACGAGAAGCGCCCCCGGAACCACGTCCCGGGAGCGCCTTTCGTGACCGCGATCTCGCAGCTCAGTGCTTGTTCAGGAAGCCTGCGTCGAGGAACTTGACGTTGGTCGCGGCCCGGTCGCCGGACGGGGTCTCCTGGCCGTCGTGCACCACCAGCAGGCCGCCGGGGAAGCCGGGCAGCGGCGTGTTCACCACCGCCGCGCCGTCGCACTCCTGGGAGCCGTCGACCCGGCCGTCGACCACCGCGAAGCGGCCGGTGGGGCGCAGAGTCAGCCGGTCGTACGTGTAGAAGGTGTCATCGCCCTGCGAGGAGACCAGCAGCGTGCCGTCGTACCGGCCGGTCTTGAAGATCGTCACGCCCTCGACGTCGGCGGCGATGCGCCCGCCCTCGCCCGGGTCCGCCGACCAGTCGACCGTGCACTCCTCGGTCTCCGGGTCGTAGACCGCCGGGACGCCGTACTCCCGGGTGCGCTCGACCATGCGCGGCGTGTAGCCGAAGCGGCCGCCCGTGACCGAGACCCGCCACAGCGCCACGTCCTCCTGCGCGGCGTAGAGCACGCCCAGCGCCGGGTCCACCGTCATGCCCTCGACCTGCGGCAGCTCGCCCGGCTCCAGGCACGGCGTCCAGGAGCCGCCGCCGCGCAGCGCGAACGTGTCCGGCAGCAGCAGCCGGTCGACGCGCTGGTAGCTCACCTTCGCGCCCTTGGCGACCAGGCGGAACATACCCAGCTCGGGGGTGTGCCGGCGGCTCGCGATCGCCAGGAAGTCCCGGCCGTCGCGGAACGTGGCCAGCCCGTACGCGGTGGCCTGCTCGTTGACCTCCTCCTGGGTGCTGTTGAAGGCGAACGGCGCGTCCGGCGCGGTCACGTCGGTCAGCACGCCGTCGTCGATGCGGTAGAAGCGCAGCTTGTCGCGGCCCCGGTCGGTGACCACGGCCAGGTCGACCAGGCGCCCGTGCAGCGGGAAGCCGGACACCAGGTCGACGTTGTTGAACCGGCCCGGCTCGTCGTCCGGACCCGGCGCGTCCGGCGTGGCGAACGACTGGGTCTCGCGTCCCCGCAGGTCGTAGACGCGCAGGCCGCCGTTCTTCGCGGTCACGATGACCCGGCTGCGGGCCTTGTCCCGCTCGTTGACCCAGATCGCCGGGTCGTCCGCGTCGGCGTCGCCGCCGGCCTCGTCGTCGTACAGCGCGGGGGTCTCGAACTTCGCGGTGACGGTGCGCGGCACCGGCGTGGTCTCCGCCGCGGCCACACCGGGCAGCGCGGTCGCCGCCAGGGTTCCGGCCGCGAGGCAGGTGAGAATACGTCGCATGGGCCGGACCGTAGATTCGGCAGGGCAACCCGGGACGAACGGAGAGTGAACCCCATCCATGCGCTGGCGGGACGCGATGCGAACTGCGCTGTACGGGCCGGACGGCTTCTTCGTCCGCGAGCGGCCCGCCGACCACTTCCGGACCAGCGCGCAGTCACCGCACTTCGCCCGCGCGATCGCCGCGCTCGCCGCCGACGTGGACCGGGCGCTCGGCCATCCCTCGGTGTTCGACCTGGTGGATGTGGGTGCGGGGCGCGGCGAGCTGCTGTATGGGGTGCTGGCCGCGCTGCCCCCGCCGCTGCGCCGCCGGGTCCGGCCCGTGGCGGTGGAGGTCAGCGCCCGCGGGGACGACGGTGTCACCTGGCGCACCGAGCTGCCGCGCGGGCTGACCGGGCTGCTGCTGGCCACCGAGTGGCTCGACAACGTGCCGCTGGACCTCACCCGCGACGGGTCTTACCTGGACACCGAGCTGATGCCGTGCGGGCCCGTCGACGCCGCCGACGCCGCCTGGATCGAGCGGTGGTGGCCCGCCGGGCCGGCCGACATCGTGGAAGTCGGGCGCAGCCGCGACGAGGCCTGGGCCGACGCCGCCGGCGCGCTGGACGCGGGGCTCGCGCTGGCGGTCGACTACGGACACCTGCGCGACCGGCGGCCGGCGCTGCCGACGGCCACCGGCTTCCGGGACGGCCGCGAGGTGCCCCCGGCCTTCGACGGCAGCACCGACATCACGTGCCATGTCGCCATGGACTCCATCGCCGCGGCCGGACCGGACCAGGCGGGCGGGCGGTTGCTGGACCAGCGCACGGCGCTGCACCGGCTGGGCGTCACAGCCGGCCGGCCCCCGCTCGCCCTGGCCTCGACCGATCCGCTCGGCTACGTACGGGCGCTGGCCGAGGCGAGCGAGATCGCGGAGCTGACCGCCGCCGGAGGGCTGGGCGCGCACTGGTGGCTGGCGCAGTGGTCCGGCCTCGACCACCGCGAGGTGCCCCTCCTCCACCCGCACACCTGACGGCCTGCCGCCGCCCAGCCCACAGCGGGTGCAGCGTTAAGAAGGTGCCCTTCCTCTACGAATACCGTTAACAAGGTGCCCTTGCTTTCTTGGGGCTGGCTTACGATGGCGCGCATGGTGGCAGCGGGCGGTAGCCGGGAGTTGACGGTCGGCGCGGGGGCCGGGGCGCAGCAGCTCGGCACCGACATGGTGCTGAACATCGGGCCGCAGCATCCGTCCACGCACGGTGTGCTGCGGCTGAAGCTGGTGCTGGACGGCGAGAAGGTGCTGTCCGCCGAGCCGATCGTCGGGTACATGCACCGGGGCGCGGAGAAGCTGTTCGAGGTCCGCGACTACCGGCAGATCCTGGTGCTGGCCAACCGGCACGACTGGCTGAGCGCGTTCAGCAACGAGCTGGGCGCGGCGATGGCCGTCGAGCGGCTGATGGGGCTGGAGGTGCCGGAGCGGGCGGTCTGGCTGCGTACGGCGATGGCCGAGCTGAACCGGGTGCTCAACCACCTGATGTTCCTCGGCTCGTACCCGCTGGAGATCGGCGCGATCACCCCGGTGTTCTACGCGTTCCGCGAGCGCGAGGTGCTGCAGGCCGTCATGGAGGAGGCCACCGGCGGCCGCATGCACTACATGTTCAACCGGATCGGCGGGCTGAAGGAGGAGGTCCCGGCTGGCTGGACCCGGCGCGCCCGGGAGGCCGTCGACCTGGTCGCCTCCCGGATGCCGATGCTCGACGACCTGATCCGGCGCAACGACATCTTCCTGGCCCGCACCGTCGGCGTCGGGGTGCTCACCGCCGAGCAGGCCGCCGCGTACGGCGCCTCGGGGCCCGTCGGGCGGGCCAGCGGCCTGGACTTCGACCTGCGCCGCGACGAGCCCTACCTGGCGTACGGCGAGCTGGACGTCCCCGTGGTCACCCGCACCGCCGGCGACTGCCACGCGCGTTTCGAGGTGCTGCTCGACCAGGTGTACGCGTCGCTGGACCTGGTCCGGCAGTGCCTGGACCGGGTGGACCGGATCGGCGGGCCGGTCAACGTGCGCCTGCCCAAGGTGGTCAAGGCCCCGGAGGGGCACACCTACGCGTGGACCGAGAACCCGCTCGGCGTCAACGGCTACTACCTGGTGTCGAAGGGCGACAAGACGCCCTGGCGGATGAAGCTGCGCACCGCTTCGTACGCCAACGTGCAGGCGCTGTCCACGCTGCTGCCGGGCACCCTGGTGCCGGATCTGATCGCCATCCTGGGCTCGATGTTCTTCGTCGTCGGCGACATCGACAAGTAGCCGCATACGGGAAAACGCGCCCTCCCGGTACTCCGGAAGGGCGCGTTCCTCGTCGGGGTGTTCAGCGGTACCGGCGGTCGTAATCCCGATCGCGGTCCCGGTCCCGGTCACGGTCCCGCTCGCGCGAGTCCTCGTAGTCGGACCAGCGCTCCTCCCGGTCCGAGCCGGTCAGCGCGCGGGGCTCCCGGCGCTCCTGGTCCCGGTACGGGAAGCCGCCACGGCCCTCGTCGGCCCGGTCGTCGTCGTAGCCGCGGTCCTCGCGCCGCACCGCGGCCCAGCGGTCCTCGATCCGCAGCTCGGTGCCGGAGCTGTCGCTGTGCAGCGCCGCCCGGCGCTCACCCATGCGCACCTCGCGGCCGCGGTCGTCGCTGCGCACCGTCGTCCAGCGGTCGCCGGCGGCACGCACCGGCCGGTCTTCTTCGTCGCGGTCGGACCAGCGGCCCTCGATCGCATCGCCGGCCCGGTCGGACCAGCGGTCGTCGCCGCGGTCGCGCCGGGACGTCCAGCTGTCGCCGCCGGAGACCGGCTCGTTCGCGTCGCGGCGGCGCTCCAGCTGCTCGCGCAGGCGCTGCTCGGTCCACGACTCCTCGTGCCGGTCGCGCTCGCGGGCACGTTCGGCGCGCGGGCGCTGCACCTCGACCCGCGGGCTCTCGGCGCGGTGAGCGTACTCCCCGGCGTCGCGGCCCCGGTCACGGTCGCGGTCGAAACCGCCTGCCCCGCCGCTGACGGGGCTGCCGTAGATCGCCGCGCCGCGCTGGCTGTCCTCCCCGTGCGGGTCGACGATGGTGTGCCGCGTCGTCACCTGCACGGTCTCGGTGTGCCGCACCACGCCGCCGGGCGGCATGCCGGCGCGGCCCGAGTTCGGGCCCGGCTGGTGCGGGGCGGGTGCTGGGCTGCCGCTGCGCGCCGCGGGCGCGGGTGCGGCCTGCGCCGCCCGGGCGGCCTCGGCCCGGATGTGCTCCAGCTGCGCCCGGGTGGCCTCCAGCTCGTGCCGGGTGGCCTCCAGCTGGTCCACCAGGTACTGGAACTTCTCCCCGAAGGCGCGGTGCGTGGCGTGGGCCGCGGTCGAGATGTCGTCGCGGACGTCGGCCCGCACGGTGTCGATCTCATCGAGGATCATGTCTTCGATTTCGAGCCGTACCGTCTCGGTGTCGCGACGGAGAGTGATCGACAGGCCGATCAGGATGACCGACAGGATGACCACGCCCACCGCGGCCCGCAAGGCGGTGCCGCCATCGGCCATGAACAGGAAAATCGCAGCCAGGGGGGCCAGCCCGACGCCGCCCCAGAACAACACCGGGAGCAGGCGCGCGTGCCGCTGTTCATCGCGAGTGTCCGAGTCCGGCATGTTGCTAGAGGCTACCGACAGTTGCTTGCGAGGGGAATGCTCCACGGCCTTGAAATGCGAGAACATTCCACCCGGAGATCGTCGCCGACCCGTCCTGAGCAGCTGCGCCACCCAGCGCGGCTTGCGTACGCCCGCCCGCGGCGCGCGGCGCGCCGGTAATCGCCGAACCTTCGTCACGAACGGTTCAACGAGCGCCCGCCCGTTTCGCCCGGCTCAGCCGGCCCCGCGCCCGAAAGTGGCACGGCACGAACGAGCCGCCGGGACCGCGGAGGCGGACACGGCGGCTCGGCTCGACTTCAGCGCAGGGACGACCAGCGGTCTTCCTCGCCCCACTGGTCGGCGCGGACGGGGGCGGGCTGCGCGGGCAGGTTCGCCCACGTGTCGCCGCTGCCCGTGGACCACGAGGCACCGGGCACGCCCACGTCGGCCCAGTCGTCCGGGCCGTCGTCGTCCAGCGGCAGCGGCCGCCCGAACGTCTCGACCAGCCTGGTCACCACGAGGCCGAGCGCGAGGGCGCCGGCGGCCAGCGCGTACAGCGAGATGCGCCACTGGGCCGCTTCGGCGTACCAGACGACCAGGGCCATGAGGGTGACGCCGAGCAGCGTGCCGAACACGCCGCCGCGGCGGCCGTACGCGCTCACCCCGCCGATCAGGGCCGCGCCCAGGGCCAGCCCGGTCAGCTCGAAGCCTTCGGTCGGGGCGACGACCTGCTCGGTCGAGCCGTTGAGCGCGGCCATCACCACGCCCGCCACCGCGGCCAGCACCGTCGAGCCGACCAGCGCGAGCACGGCGACGACGCCGCCGAGGCCGCCGCGCCGCCGGGCCGGGTCGCTGACCGGCCGGAACCGGCCGACACCGCGCCGGATGGAGCGGATCGCGCCGAGCAGGCCGGCCACGATCGTCAGGGCGGCGAAGGCGCCGTACAGGTAGAGCGCGTGGTCGGTGGGGTCGTACCCGCCGCTCACGGTCAGCGGGGCCGGGTGTTTCTGGATCCAGACGATGGCGACCAGCGCGGCGGCCAGGCTGCCCGCCCAGCCGGGCACGTGGAAGCCCACCACGAGGATGGCGACCGCCAGGCCCAGCGCCGCGGCGAAGGCCACGGCCATGCCGGCGGTGGGCACCACACCCTTGTCGCCGTGCTCGGCGTAGTACAGCGCGGCCGCCGCGGCGACCGGGCCGAGGGCCAGGTTCACCGCGCCGGCGCGCAGCGTCATCGAGGCGCCGAAGCCCAGCAGGCCCAGCACCGACGCGAAGACCAGCAGCTCCTTGAAGTTCGCGCCGGTGATCGTGTCGCGGTGGCCGTTGTGCAGCAGGAAGCCGATCGCGACCACGCCGAGCAGCAGCACGCCCTCCCAGGCGAAGTGCACGCCGAGCCGGTCCCGGCCGACCTCGCCGTGCGCGGGGTCGTCGAAGACGTCGTCGAGGTTGGCCGCGGGCGTCGCCCTCGGCCGGTACTGCACGCCGGCTAGGACGCTGTGTGCGCCGCCGTCGGTTCTGAGATCGGACTCCTCGCGGAAGCCCTCGCCGCGGTACCGTCGCTGCCCTGTCGCGTCGGTCGCTTCGCTGTCGTAGGCCATGACTCGCGCCTCCCGAGTCGGCTGCCGGTCGCGGGGTACGACACGGCATACCCGAGGCAACCTACCGGCTGAAACGTGAATGCAACAGGGTCTACCGGCGATGACATACCGCGGCCGACGGGTACCCGATAGTGGCCGCGGCCGATCCGTTCGGCCGCTACTGAGCGTCCGGCTTGTCGTCCTCGGGGCGCTTCGGCACCCGGCACGCCCGCTCCAGCCACAGCGCCGCCCCGACCAGCGCCAGCGAGCAGGCCAGCGAGGTGAGCGCGGTCGGCAGGTCGCGGCTGACCGCGGCCAGCTGCCGCTGCTGCCCGTCGACGAACAGCCACAGGCTCAGCCCGGCGGCGAACCCGGCGAAGATCGACCCGGCCAGCGAGGACGCCTTGGCCAGCACCGCGTACCGCGCGACGGCCAGCGGCTCGACCCGTTCCCGGCCCGGCTTGCCCTCCAGCCGCGCCCGGGTCTGCTGCGCCAGCGCGAACTCCACGATCGCGAGCGCGAGCAGTGTGAACGCCGGCAGCCAGCCGCTGCGGCCGAGGAACGGCAGGGTCGCCAGGTCGAAATACCAGGTGCTGATGACGAGCCAGGCGACGGCGGCCGAGCCCAGCCCCGCGACGATCAGGGTGGCCGGGTTGGTGGGCTGCAGCCGTGGCTCCGGCGTCTGACTCAACTCGGTCCCCACCCTTCACTCGACTGGATGACCGTCACTCTACTTCGAGCCGCACCTGGGGCAGCGCGGTCATCGCGGCGACCTCCGCGGCCATCGGCTCGGCCAGCACAAGATCGTTCACCCAGCCGTGGCCTGGCAGCTGGGCGTAGGGCTGCACCTCCAGCCAGGGCCGCAGCACGAAGGCGCGCTGGTGGGCGTGTGGGTGCGGCAGGGTCAGCTCGGGGGTGTCGCGCAGGATCGGCTCGCCGTCCTCGGCGAACGCCGCGACCAGGTCGACGTCGAGCGTGCGCGGGCTGTACCGGCGCGCCTGGTGGCGTACCCGGCCTGCCTCGTGCTCGATGCCCTGCGCGGTGAGCAGCCACTGCTCCACCGACTGCGGGCCGCGTACCAGCAGCGCGGCGTTGTAGTAGGCCGGCTGCTCGGTGTCGCCCCACGGCGGCGTCTCGTAGACGCCGCTCACCGCGAGCAGCTCGCCCTCCTCCGCGAGCCGGCGCACCGCGAAGCGCAGATGGTCGGCGCGGTCGCCGAGGTTGCTGCCTATCGAGAAGACCACCGAAGTCACGACCGATATTCTCGCAGCGTGGTGTCCGACCTGATGCACGCGACGCCGCCGGTGGTGATGGGGGTTCTCAACGTGACCCCGGATTCCTTCTCCGACGGCGGTCTCTACGACGACCTCGACACCGCCGTACGGCACGGGGTGGAGCTGCGTGAGCAGGGCGCGCACCTGGTGGACGTCGGCGGCGAGTCGACCCGCCCGGGGGCCGGCCGCGTCGACGCCGACACCGAGATCAAGCGGGTGGTGCCGGTCATCACGGCGCTCGCCGAGGCCGGCGTGCCGACCAGTGTCGACACCACGCGCGCCGCGGTCGCCGCGGCCGCGGTGCAGGCCGGCGCGGCAGCCGTCAACGACGTCTCCGGCGGGCTGGCCGATCCGGACATGCGCCGCGTCGTCGCGGAGGCCGGCTGCCCGTACGTGATCATGCACTGGCGGGGGCACTCCGCCGACATGCAGGCGCTGGCCACCTACCGCGACGTGGTCGCCGAGGTGCGCGACGAGCTGTCCCGCCGGGTCGACGAGGCGCTGCGCGCCGGGGTCGCCGCCGACCGGCTGATCGTCGACCCGGGACTGGGCTTCGCCAAGACCCCCGAGCACAACTGGGCGCTGACCCGGCACCTGGACCGCATCATCGACCTGGGCTTCCCGGTGCTGTTCGGGGCCAGCCGCAAGTCCTACCTGGGCCTGCTGCTCGACAGCCGGCCCGCGGCGGACCGCGACGCGGCCACCACCGCGACCAGCCTGCTGGCCGCCGCGGCCGGGGCCTGGGGGGTACGCGTGCACGACGTGCGCTCGACCGCCGACGCCCTCGCGGTGTGGCGGGCCACCGGCAGCCCCCGGCTGCGCTACGAAGGCTGACCATGGACCTCATCACGCTCACCGGCCTGCGGGTACGCGGCAACCACGGCGTCTTCGACTTCGAGCGCCGCGACGGCCAGGACTTCGTCATCGACGTGCAGCTCGGCCTCGACCTGCGCCCGGCCGCCGCCAGCGACGACGTCGCCGACACCGTGCACTACGGCGAGCTGGCCGCCCGGCTGGCCGAGATCGTGGCCGGGCCGCCGGTCGATCTCATCGAGACCCTGGCGCAGCGCCTCGTCGATGCCTGCCTGGCCGATCCCCGCGTCGCGCAGGCGGTGGTGACCGTCCACAAGCCACAGGCGCCGATCCCGCTGACCTTCAGCGACGTGAGTGTGACGCTGACCGGCACGAGGTGATCGCCGGACATCCGACACCCGCCACCACCTGCATGGCTTGTCGGGCCGGTGGGTGCACCGTACGCTCTGCTATGGATCGAACACCGGTCCTACACAACCGCAAAACCCCGGCGCTTTACTACGAACTGTGATCGACACAAAGCAGGGTGTCATCGGCCGCATCCCACCGCTGAGGACCCCCATCAGTAAGGCTTAAGCAATTGCAGCGCCGGTCGCGCACCGGGGAGGTACCGAATGATCGCCATGGAGCTGGTCCAGGCGGCGTGGAGCCATGCCACGCCGACCCTCGGCATGATCGCCGACGCGATCCAGGCGGCCCCCGAGGAGCCCAAGGGCGGCATCGCGACCAACGACATCCTCACCTTCTTCGCCACGAAGATCTCTCCGATCCTGCTGGCGATCCTCGGCGTCATCTTCATCGGCCGCGCCAGCAAGGGCGAGGTGTCGAAGGTGCTGACCAGCTCCGCGATCGCCATCATCGGCGTCGCCTTCATCGTCGGCGCGGGCGCGCTGCTGCTCGTCGGCGAGAACCTCATCGACATCATGTTCGAGTAGGCGGAAGCATGCGGCTGCGTACGGACGACGACATCTACCGGGCTCGCCTGGTCTATCTCGGGCCGCCCGGATACACGCTCCCCGTGCAGTTGCCGTACGCCCAGTACGGCCTGTTCGTGTTGCTGGTCCCGCTCTACATGGGCATCCACTGGCTGTTCACGCAGGAGTTCGAGCTCTTCCCCACCTGGGAGATCGCGCTCGCCATCGTGACCACGTCGTACATCTTCCGCCACGTCGACCCCGACCGGCCCGCGCGCATGGTCATCCGCACCGCGCTCACCGACTGGCGGCGCACCCGCGAGCCGGTCGTCGAGCGCCGCGACCCGCGCCTGGTCGCCCGCCGCGTCGTCGTGCGGCAGGCGATCACATGACCAGCAACGATACCGAGTACGACCTGGACGACGCGGTATCCGACGTCGTCCCGTCCGTCGAAGGGACCGCCGCGACGGGCCCCGTCGCCGTGTTCCAGCCGCCGCGCCGCCGCGAACCCGCCGAGCCCGAGGACCACGTCGAGGACTCCGGCGGGCGCCCCGAGGCGCGCACCTCCGACCTGCGCAGCGACCTGCAGACCGCGGCCGACCGCCGGGCCGCCGAGATGCGCGCCGCCGCCGAGGCCGCCACCCAGGCGCAGCGCGAACGCGCCGCGTCCTCGCGCCGCGACCCCGAGCCGCCGAGCCAGCCACCGGCACCGTCCGGCCCCGACATCGAGTCGCCGTTCCTGGAGCTGTTCGACTCCGAGGCGGCCGACCCCGGTTCGGTCGGCCTGTCCGGCGCTCCGCTGCGCCAGGTGGCACCCACCCGCGGCGCATCGGCGCCGAGCACCGCCGCCACCGGCCGCAAGGCCGGATATCCCGAGGTCCCGCCGACCGCCCGGACCGCACCGGACCGCGCGGGCGCGCCGCGCCGGACGGAACCCAGGCGGGCGGACTCACCGCCGGTCGCTCCGCCTCCGGTCACGCCCACGCGAACCACGCCGGCCGCCGACGGGCAGCGCACCGACCAGACCGCCTACCCCGTCGCACCGCCTGACGCGTCGCGCACCGCTGGCGACGGCCGCCTGGGTCGCCCGCGCAACGCCCCGGTCAGCGGCGTGCCGCGCAACGCGCCCGTCAGCGGCGTACCCGTCAGCGGGGTGCCCATGCGCCCCCAGCCGGACCTGCGCAACCGCCCGGTCAGTGCGATGCCGGTCAGCTCCGTGCCGGTCAGCACCGTGCCGCTGAGCAGCCGCCCGCTGCCCCCGCGCGGCACACCGCAGGCCGCGCCCCGCTCCGCGCCGCCCGCCACCGGACACCGCCAGCCGCCGCCGAAGAGCCGCGGCAAGCAGGTCAAGCCGCCCGCGCAGCCGAAGCCCACGAAGGACCGCGACGCCGCCCAGGAACTCGCGATCACCGAGATCGCCGGTCATCTCACGTTCACTCCGCACGCGGTGACCGCCTGGTACATGCTGCCCGAGGTGCGCTGGGCGTTCCGCCCCGACGCCGACCGCGAAGCGCTGCTGTCCGCGATCAGCGAGCAGTACGCCGGCCTCGCCGGATTCCGCCTGCACCTGCGCCGCACCACCCGGCCGTTCCCGGCCGACCAGTGGGCCGCGCAGCTCGACCACCTCACCGCCCGGCCGCTGCCGCCCGTGCCGGGCGCGCCCGGCTGGGGCGACCACCTCGTCGCCGCCCAGCGCCACCTGCGCGAGATCAACCACAGCGAGGGCCAGACCTATCTCGGCGTGACCTTCGCCCGCCGCGCGCTCGGCGACTCGTTCAGCGAGAAGCTGCTGCGCGCCTTCGGCAAGGGCACCGCCGACTCCGAACGCCGCAAACTCGGCAAGCAGGTCGAGCAATTCGACGAGGTGCTCGCCGCGTTCGGCATGCGCGGCCAGCGCGCCGCTGCGAGCGAACTCGAATGGCTGCTCTACCGCTCCGTCGCGCTCGGCATGAGCCCGCCGAACATGCTCGGCGCCGTGAACCACGGCCGCTGGGACTCCGGCGACCTGCTCGCCCTCACCGAGCACATCGAGCGCTACCGCACCCCGTACGGCAGCACCGTCAAGCTCGTCAACCGGATGACCGGCGAGGAACGGCACGTCGCCGTCCTCACCGTCGGCCGCATGGAACCCCTCGACATCCCCGAGCGGCACGAGCCCTGGCTGCACTTCCACGAGCGCCTGCCCTGGCCCATGGAACTGTCGTCGCGGGTCGACATCCTCGGCCCCGGCGACAGCTTCCGCAACCTCGAACACCGGCTGCGCATGATCCGCTCGCAGCAGCTGGACTACCTCGAGCACGGCATGGACGCCCCGCCCGAGCTGGAGCGCCTGGCCAGCCGCGCCCTCGTCATGGGCGACGAGATGACCACCGGCCTGCCCGTCGACTCCGCCCGCGCACACGGCTGGCACCGCATCGCCGTCAGCGGCGCCGACCGCGAGGAATGCCTCGAACGGGCCCGCTCCGTCGTCGCCACCTACAGCCGCGAACTGCGCGTCTCCCTGCAGCACCCCAAGCAGCAGGACCAGCTCGCCCGCGAGTTCATCCCCGGCGAACCCGTCGCCAACACCGGCTACCTGCGCCGCATGCCCGTCCGGCTGCTCGCCGCCGCGCTGCCCCAGGCCGCGTCCGTCGTCGGCGACCGCCGCGGCGACCTGCTCGGGCGCACCGCCGGCACCTGCCGCCGCCCCGTCTTCCTCGACCCGCACTTCCCCATGGAGGTGCGCGAACGCTCCGGCCTGTCGGTCATGGTCGCCGAACCCGGCGGTGGCAAGTCCACCCTGCTCGGCGCCATGGGCTACCTCAACGCCCGCCGCGGCGTCCAGGTCACCCTGCTCGACCCGAGCGGCCCGCTCGCCCGGCTCGCGAACATGCCCGAACTCAAGCCGTACTCCCGCGTCCTCAACCTCACCGGCGGCGAGCAGGGCACCCTCGCCCCGTACTCGCTGATCCCGACCCCGCAGCGCACCGAATTCGGACCTGGCCCCGACGGCGACCGCGAATACGAGATCTCCGTCAGCAACGCCCGCGCCGAACGCCGCATGCTCGTGCAGGACATCTGCTCCATGCTCATGCCGCCGCAGGTCGCCCGCGAGGCGTCCACCGCCACGCTGCTGCGCCACGCCGTCCGCACCGTGCCCGCCGAGGAGACCGCAACCCTCGACGACGTCGTACGCTGCCTCGCCGGCATCGACGACACCGGCCGCGAACTCGCCAACCTGCTGCTCGACACCGCCGAGATGCCGCTCGCGCTGCTGTTCTTCGGCAGCCCGCCCGGCGACCTGCTCAGCACCGACTCCGCGCTCACCGTCATCACCATGTCCGGGCTGCGCCTGCCCGACCTGAAGATCGAGCGCGAGTACTGGTCCGCCGAAGAGGCCCTCGCCCTGCCGATGCTGCACACCGCGCACCGGCTCGCGGTCCGGCGCTGCTACTCCGGCGACATGCACCAGCGCAAACTCGTCGGACTCGACGAGGCGCACTTCATGGAAGGCTGGCGGTCCGGGCGTTCGTTCCTGGTCCGGCTCGCGCGCGACAGCCGCAAGTGGAACCTCGCCGCGCTCGTCGCCTCGCAGAACCCGAAGGACATCCTCGGGCTCGACGTGCAAAACCTCGTCTCGACCGTGTTCGTCGGGCGTATCGCGCAGGACCCGGAGATCGCATCCGAGGCGCTGCGGCTGCTGCGCGTGCGACCGACGTCGGGTACGAAGCGGTGCTCGCGTCGCTGTCCGCGCCGGATGCGAACAGCTCGGGGCGGCTGGGGTATCGCGAGTTCGTGCTGCGCGACGTCGACAGCCGGGTGCAGCGGGTGCGGGTCGACGTGTCGTACGTCGCCGGGTTGCTGGAGACGCTCGACACCACCCCGACCGGGCAGGCGGCCGGCCAGGGGGGCAAGCGGTGAAGCGGCTCGCCGCAGCGACCCTCGCCACGATGGTCCTGGCGCTGGGGACGCTCTTCGGCGCGCCGGTCCAGGCCGCCGCACCGGCCCCGTCGGCTGTAGCGGCTCCCGGGGACAAGCTGTGCTCGTTGGAGGAATGGACCGCTCGCGGGCTGGACGAGTGCATCAAGCGGCTGCAGGAGGTCAGTGCCTCGCGGGTGCAGTGCCTGAGCGCACCGAACCCTGCCGCCCCGGACTCCGGCCTGGGCGGCTGGTTCGTCACCAAGCCCACCTGGACGACGGGTGCCGACGGCAGCAGCTACCTGCTGTACAGCGAGTACGGCTATGCCGGGTACGACTACACCACTTATGACATCAATTGCGTCCAGACCGTCATGCACCCGGACTACAAGCTGGAGAACACCATCGCCAACGGCGAGTTCATGCTCGCGGCGGGCATCGTCGGGGTCTCCAACGCGTTACGGGAGCGGGCTTGGGCCCCGGACGAGATGTGGGGCTGGGCAGACCCACTTGTGGAGAAGGCCACCACAGCGCTCTACAAGCAGGTGTTCAGCGTCTTCGGCGTAATCACGTTGGCGGTGATCGGCGTCTACCTGCTGTGGCGTTCACGCCAGGCCCAGATGTCCATGGCGCTGACCACGGTCGGCTGGGCCATCCTGGTCATGGTCGGCGTGACTGCCATTGCGAGCTGGCCTGTCCAGTCCGCCAAGGCTGCCGACAGCACGCTGGTCAGCGTCCTCAGCGTCGTCCATGATGCGGTGGGCCCGCGAGCCCAGGCACCTACAGTCTGCGACGATCCGACGCCTGGGGCATGCGAGGACAAGCGCCCGCCGGCTGTCCGTGCCGGGGACACCGCTGTGCAGGCACTTCTGTACCGGAACTGGCTTCGCGGGGTACTCGGATCCGCAGACAGCGAGACGGCCAAGAAATACGGACCAGCTCTGTACCGCGCGAAGTCGTTGAGCTGGGACGACGTTGCGGCGATCCAGGACGACTCCAGTCGCCGCGACGGCATCATCCGTTCCAAGCAGAGCGACTGGATGAAAGTTGCCGAGCAGATCAAGACCGAGGATCCAGAGGCTTACGAGTACCTCCGTGGTACCAAGGGGATGGAGCGGATTGGCGCGGGATTCGTCGCGATTCTCTCTGCGTTCTGCTACGCCGCCTTCGACATCGTCGCTTCGTTGCTTGTACTGCTCGGATTCCTCATCATCCGTTGGGCGGTCATCGCGGCACCCGCTCTTGGCACGGTCGGCCTGCTTCGTCCTGCAAGCGCAGGCCTACGCCGACTCGTGAACTCTGTGCTGGCTGCACTGTTCAACGTTCTCATCTTTGGTACAGGCGCTGCGGTCTACCTTTTCGCAGTCGACCTCATCATGAGTACCTCCTCCTTGGCCGGATGGCTGCAAGTCACACTGGTACTGCTCTGCGGAGTGGTGGGCTGGATTCTTCTCCGCCCATACCGCCGGATCACGCAGTTGGGTGGCGGTAGCAGCGGCACGTCGCTGCTCACCGCCAGGCCCTCCGCGCCCGCAGCGTCCTCCTCGAACGAACGGACGCCGGCCACCTTGGTCGCGCCTGGCAGTACTACAAGCACGACCGTCCCCGAGGCACGCCCGGAACTCGCGGTCAGCGCAGAGGACCCTGCATCGGTCGTTCGAGCCGAAGCACGGGGCGGAACCGACCCAGTCCGCGTGGAGACATGGCGCTCGCCTGACGTGCCTGAGTCTTCCCCGGCATATGCCGTGTACCGACCCGCCACAGTGCCTCACCAGGCAGCCACTCGCGCGGAGGCACGGACAGAACCGGCCGCCGAGCCGGCACAGCGGACTGAGCGTCGGTCCGAGACGTGGGCGGAACGGAGCTAACCATGCTGTCCCGGATTCCCCTACGGCCCCGCACCGTGGTGGCGCTCGGACTGGCTGGCGTGGTCGCGGTGATCGTTGCCCTTGGCAAACTACTAGGTGGCCCGACTCCACCGGTGACCTCGTCTGTTCAGCCACCGATTGCAGCACCAAGCGCCGTAGACCCTCACGAGGGGGACGACGGTCTGGTGCACCTCGACCCGACACCCAGTCCGATGAAGGCGAGTAATGGTCCGCAGGCCATCTCTGTGGCAACTAAGTTCGCCCAGCAATGGATCAGACATGACCGCAGTGCGGACGCCTGGCTCGATTCTTTGCGGCCACACAGCACCGCGGCCCTTGTCACGGAGCTTGACGGGGTGGACCCAGCCGGGGTGCCGGCAGACCGGATAACCGGTGCCGCGCGTATGGAAGCGCTCGCAGACACCTTCGTAGAGGTCGTCATTCCTGTTGACGCAGGCCTGCTGAGGCTGCGTCTTGTGGCTTTCCAAGGTCGATGGCTGGTGGACGGCGTCGACTGGGAACGGGCATGAGCAGCCTCTCGTTGCCCGGTACGCCCCTACGCGAGAAGGGGCGCCGCTTCCTGCGGCCTGGGATCATCGTGGCTGTGACGGGAGCCCTCGCGCTGTTGTGCTGCGGTGGTGCTGTTACTGCTGTCATCTTTGGGGATCTAGCCACCAACAACTCGTCACTTACCAACGCTTTGACCTGCGGCAGCACAAAAACCGTCAGCGTTACCGGGCAGTTCCCCCGGATCGGCCCATACAGCGAGGACAAGATTCGTAACGCTGCCATCATCATCAAGACCGGACAGCAACTCAAAGTGCCTCCGCGAGGATGGGTAATCGCAGTTGCGACGGCGATGCAGGAAAGCAGCCTTACTAACCATGGCCACCTTGGCGATCGCAACGACCACGACTCGTTGGGGTTGTTTCAGCAGCGGCCAAGCCAAGGCTGGGGCACTCCTGCGCAAATCATGGATCCCGTTTACTCGTCGACTAAGTTCTACAACAAACTACTAAAGATCAAGAGCTGGGAAACTCTTCCACTAACCGTCGCCGCGCAGCGCGTACAGATCAGCGCCTACCCGAACGCATATGCCAAGCATGAGCCAATCGCGACGCGAATAGTCAATGAGCTCGCGGATGGCGCAGCGCGAGCTGTGGTGGTGGGCAGTCAGCTGAAGTGCGCCGAGTTCGGCCAGATCGCTGCCTCCGGATGGACAGCTCCCGTGGGCGCGGGCGTCTGGTCGGGATTTCGCACCCGCGAAAGACCCAGCCACAACGGCGTCGACCTCGGCGCCTCCCGTAACACGCCCATCCGGGCTGCTTCAGCAGGCGTCGTAATCGTGAGCAAGTGCGACGTTGGCAATTGCGACCGGGACGGCTCGCCTTCCACCCCCGGCTGTGGCTGGTTCGTCGACATTCTTCACGCCGGCCAGGTGATCACCCGCTACTGCCACATGGTGAGCAGGCCCCTCGTTCACGTCGGCGAACGGGTCGGGGCCGGCCAGGTTATCGGCTACGTCGGAACCAGCGGCCACTCCAGCGGACCGCACCTGCACTTCCAGGTCCACCTCGATGGCGACCGATCAAACCGTGGTGCAATCGACCCTGTGCCGTTCATGGCCGGCAAGGGTGCCGCCCTCGGAAAGGGGAACGACTCGGCATGACCGAGGCAGACTTCGCGGCGTGGGCTGCCGAGTGGCGGACGCCACCAGCCCCGATCGTGCCTGTACCAGCACTGACCGTTATCAGCAGCGGTGGCGTGCTACGCGGCGCACGAGTAATGATCGGCCTGCCTGGCCACGGATGGCGCACCGGACTGCGCGGTGACACGATGATTCGCCAAGGTGCTCGAAGTCTAATCCCCGTGCTCGCCGAGGCGGAGTGGTACCGGGCCGAGCGCGAGCGGGTTGAGGTCTTCGCTGCCCTTGTACCGGTTGAGCGAGTATGGGTCGAGACCATCAGCACATCTGCCGAGCGGACGGCCAGCGCCGATAACCTGACACTGGTCTCGCTGGATTCACCGCCCACCCGAGTGGCGATCCCAGCAGAGGTTCTCGCCGCTCAGGCTCCTGGCCAGCTCACCGGCCGGCGGCTCGTCCAGACCGGCAATGATGGCGAGCAGCGCGGCCTGCGCGCGGTCACCGAAGCTCACTCGGGGCCTGAGGGCAACGCGCAGGTTCGCGTTGCGCTGGAACACGAGTGGTATCGGTGGGCTGCCACCGGGCAGGCACCCGCGACCAGATCTGTGCCGCTTGCCGAACTCTGGATCGAGTAGCTCAGGGCGACGCGGTCACGGACGGCACTGGGTCTGGCATACGGCGAGCGACACATACCCGCCAACCATCCGAATCCACAAGGCTGAATCGCCAGATCTCGCTTCGTTTACTGATAACTGCGCCATCCTTACGACCCGAGATCGTCAACGTCGTCGTCACCGCCGACTCACTCCCACTGGTCTCGCCCGTCATGGCACCCCAGGTAACAAGTACGACGACACCAAAATCTCGCTCGCGCTGATCAAACTCCTCGCGTAACGCCCCTATCGGTGCCAGCCCTGCGGGCTCGTCGCAGACATGAAGATCGACACTCACCTTGTCTTGGTCGACCAGTGCCGCTCGCAGATACTCGTCAACGACAACCTTGGGATTACTGCGATCGATCTTTGTGGCTTCGTCGTATGCCACGACGGCGGCTATCGCACCTCCAGTTCCGGCGACTGCCACGACAATCGCCAGAACGAGGAACATCCTTCGCCACTTCGCCGATCGCACCATGTCCCCATTCCCACGTCGCCGTGTCTCTGGTTGATCGCTTCAGGAACCCGAAACCACGCGCAACTGCACCGCACTCCTATGGCAACCTGCCATTTCTCACCGATGCACCCTCCCCACCTCGGATATGTCCACCACTAGCGCAAGCGCTGCTATGTCCTGTCGGCACGTCCTGTGGGAAGCGTAGTCGAGCGGACACACCGCGCACAGGGTCCACGATTCCGCTGTGGATGACCCACCGAGGTCAGACTGACCCCGTGTTGAGGTTGCCGAACAGCCACAGCCCGCAGCAGCAGAAAATGACCAGCAGCAGGGCCACGGCGGCTCCGGCGATGGCGAGCATCATCGGCTTCTTGACCAGGCCGAGGAGAGGCGACGGCCGCTTCGGCGGCGGGGTCTCGTACACGCGATGACGATAGCCTGCGGCTCCCGCCGGCACGAGGTCGCGACAGGCGGACGGTTCACCGCCGAGGGGCCGGTCCGGGGATCACCCCGTACGCTGGTCGGGTGACCGATTTCGCCGAACTGGATGCCCTGCCCACCGAGGAGCTGCGCGAGCGCGCCTTCACCAAGGCACGCGAGAAGCTGGACATCGGCTTCTTCTGGGACCTGTTCAAACACCTGCCGACCTCGCCGGAGACGGAGGAGCGGGAGCTTGCCGACATCGGCTCCGCGGTCGACGACTCGGTGTCGCTGTGGCGGGAGTTCACGGGGCACGACTACGGCGACCAGGAGCCTCTGATCAGGGCACGCTTCATCGACTACCTGTCGAAGGACGAATAGCCCGGCATCGACGGATGAACTGTCGGGTTTACACGGGAGTTGCTTCCGCGTAGTTGCGACAGGTATCGGGCGCTCTGCGCTACCCTCCCCCGGGGAGGACGCAGCGGAGGTGTCGGCGTGCCCGGATTGAACGCGCGGATCGACCAGGCGGCGAGCCTGCACCGGCATGCTTCGGCGGTGGCCCAGGCGGCGGCGTCCGCGTTGGACACTTATCTTCCGCCGCCACGTACCGATCTGGCCGAGCAGCAGGCGCTGGCTCAGCGGCTGCGTGACGCGGCCGGGCGGCTGACGCCGGGCTGGCTGGGGGCCGTGCTCGACGAGGTGCCGGCGGGCTTGCCGCTGGGTGAGCAGCGGCGGCCGGAGTTCGTCCGGATCGGCACTGCGGCGCCGGGCGAGGACGCCCAGTTCCCGGCGGTGTTGCCGCTGCTGGGCACGGGTCATCTGACGTTCAGCGCCGATTCGCGGGATCCGCGGGTGGCGGGGGTGCTGCGGGCGGTCCTGCTGCGGCTGCTGGCGACCGCGCCGTCGGGCACGCTGGTGGTGCGGGCGGTGGACGCGGTGGGCGGGGCGCTGTTCGCGCCGTTCGGGGCGCTGGCCGATGCGGGGCTGATGCCGCCGCCGGTCACCGACCGGGCGGGGTTGCAGGCGGTGCTGGCGGAGGCCGAGCATTGGGTACGCCCGAGCCGGCCGGAGGCGCAGCGGCGTCCGACGGCCCGGCCGCGTCGCCGGGACTGCACGATGTTGCTGCTGATCGCCGCCCTGCCGTCGGATGTGCAGGGTGCGGAGTTGAACCGGATCACGGCGCTGGCGCAGGCGGGACCGGCGACGGGGCTGCACCTGATCGTCGCGGGCTGGCCTCCGCCGCCGCTGACGCCGGACACGTCGCTGCCGTCGGCGCAGGCCCCGCTGCCGATGAGCACGCAGGTCGCGCTTCGCAACCCGTACGCTCTGCTGGGGGGTATGCCTTTCAGTCAGCCGGCTCGCGCGGACGGGCCGAGCCCGACGGCGACGTGGCCGGGGCTGTCGGTGCCGGTGCGGCTCGATCCTGATCCGCCGGCGGAGCTGGTGGCCCGGGTGTGCCGGGAGCTGGCCGAACGTTATGCCCTGTCGGGCCAGGTGCACCTGATGGACCTGCTGCCGGACCCGGACCATTGGTGGGCGGAGTCGTCGGCGGCGGGGATGTCCACGACCGCGGGGCTGGCCGGCGAGACGCCGATCTCGCTGGTGTTCGCCGATCTGACGCCGCACTGGCTGGTCGGCGGCCGGACCGGGGGCGGCAAGTCGGCGTTCCTGGTGAACGTGCTGTACGGCCTGTGCACCCGCTACGACCCGGACGAGCTGGCGCTGTACCTGCTGGATTTCAAGCCGGGTGAAGCGTTCGGCCGGTTCGCGCCGAGCACGGGGTCCGAGCCTGATCCGGCATGGCTGCCGCATGCCCGGGTGGTCGGTCTGGACTGTGATCGCGAGCAGGGGCTGGCGGTGTTGCGGGAGCTGGACGAGGAGCTGCGCCGCCGCGAGGAGCTGTGGCAGGAGCTGGGCGTGCAGCGGTTCGTGCAGGCTCGCGAGCAGCGGTCGCTGCCCCGCCTGGTATGCGTGATCGACGAGTTCCCGGTGCTGTTGACGGGTTCGGATCCGGTCGCGGCGGAGGCGCTGGGGCTGCTGGAGGCGATCGGGCGGCGCGGGCGCGCGTACGGCGTGCATCTGATCCTGTGCTCGCAGACGGTGCGCGGTATCGAGGCCCTGCACGCGCGGCGGGATTCGCTGTTCGGGCAGGTGCCGGTGCGGATCGCGCTGCCGGGCGGCGGGGATGTGCTGGAGGCGACGAACGACGCGGCGGCGACCTTGCCGTTGGGCTGCGCGGTCGTCAATACGGCGGGCGGCCTGGGCGGCCCGCGGGGCGCGACGCGCGGGCACGAGAAGACGGTCCGCTTCCCCGACCCGGATGCCGACGCGCAGGTGTTGGCCGCCCTGCGCCAGCGCCTCTGGCAGGCACGTGACCCTTCTTCGGACCCGCCCGTAGTGCTCACCGCCCTGACCCAGGAACCGGCGTGACCGAGCGGATGCACGAGCGAGCGAGTCGGGTGGCTCGGGGCCATGCAGACGACGAGCGTAGCGAGGAGGATGCATGAGCGAGCGAGAGCGAGCGAATCAGGTGGCTCGGGGCCATGCAGACGACGAGCGTAGCGAGGAGGATGCATGAGCGAGCGGAGTGCGGCCTGGGCGGAGTACCTCGGGGCGGCGCAGCGGTTGGACACGGTGCGGCGGGAGGCGGCGGACTCGGCCGCGGGCGAGGCGTCGGCGCTGGCGGCGGCTCGGGACGAGCTGCCGACCGTGCAGGCCCGACTCGGTATGCAGGCGACCCGGCTGCTCGACACGGCGGGTCGGGCGGGGGTTCCCGCGCCGGTGCTGCAGCCGGGTCCGGCGGAGCTGCTCGCGGCGACGGAGGCGGTCGGTGGCGGCCCGGCGGTGGCGCTGGCCGCGCTGCGCCAGGCGGGCGCGAACGTGGAGGTCGCCGACGGGGCGCTGGCCCGGTTCGACGACGAGGGCAGCGGCTCGCAGACGCTGCGCAACCTGCTGGTGTACGGGCCGATGGGCCTGCTGGCGCTCCTCGTGCAGCTGGCGGTGGCGGGCCTGGCCGGTGACGGCGCGCAGGTGTTCTTCGCCGCGGTGAGCGGGCTGCTCCTCGGGCCGCTGGCGTTCGGGGCGGGGTGGCTGCTCGTGGGCACGATCTACCGGGATCGGCCGCGGACCGCCGCCGTCGGCGCGTTCGCCTGCATCGCACCGGTGCTGCTGGCCGTCGCGCTGCTGGCCGTCCTGTGACCGGAACCGCTTCGGTGTACGAAGACGCCCGCCCGGCCGTGGTCTCGGCGGGGCGGGCGTCGTTGTTCAGGCGCGTCAGCGGGAGTTGATCAGGGACATCGCTTCGGCGCGGGTCTTCGGGTCCGACTTGAGGATGCCCCGTACGGCGCTGGTGACGGTGCGGGCACCGGCCTTGCGGATGCCGCGCATCTCCATGCACATGTGCTCGCACTCCAGCACCACGATGACGCCCCGGGCCTGGAGCTTCTCCTGGAGCAGGTCGGCGACCTGGGAGGTGAGCCGTTCCTGCACCTGCGGTCGGCGCGCGAACACCTCGACCAGCCGGGCCAGCTTCGACAGGCCGGTGATGCGGCCGTCGTCGCCTGGCAGGTAGCCGACGTGCGCCACGCCCCGGAAGGGCAGCAGGTGGTGCTCGCACAGGCTGAAGATGGAGATGTCGCGGACCAGCACGAACTCGTCGTGGTCGGCCTCGAACGTCGTGGTCAGCACGTCCGCGGGGTTCACCCGCAGGCCGGCGAACAGCTCGGCGTAGGCGCGGGCCACCCGGGACGGGGTCTTCTGCAGACCGTCGCGGTCGGGGTCCTCGCCCAGCGCGACGAGGATCTCCCGGACCGCCTTCTCTATACGCGCCAGGTCGACGGTCTCCTCCACCGGAACACCGGTGAGGGAGCCGTCGACCAGGCGGGCGGCGAGGTGGTCCAGCTCCTGCTCGCCGTTCAGTTCGTGGCCTCCGCGGTCGAGGAGACGGTGATCTCGTCGCTGTCGGTGGCTTGGCCGTTGCTCGCCGACTGCTTCTCCACCTCGGCCGGGGTGAGCACCGGCGGCTGGGTGGACGGCGTGCGCTTGCCGAACCCGTTGAACGGGGCCATCGGCGGCCGCTTGACGACCCGGGCGCAGATGCGCGCCATGTCGGCGGTCGAGATGGTCTCCTTCTCGATCAGCTCCAGCACGATCGCGTCGAGCACGTCGCGGTACTCGACGAGGATCTCGTACGCCTCGTCGTGAGCCAGCTCGATGAGCGAGCGCACCTCGGAGTCGATCTCGGCGGCGATGGAGTCGGAGTAGTCCCGCTCGTGGCCGTAGGAGCGGCCCAGGAACGGCTCGTCACCGGCGGTGCCGTACTTGACCGCGCCGAGCTTCGAGCTCATGCCGTACTGGGTGACCATGGCCCGGGCCAGTGCCGACGCCTTCTCGATGTCGTTGCCGGCGCCCGTGGTGGGCTCGTGGAAGACGAGCTCCTCGGCCGCCCGGCCGCCCAGCGCGTACGCCAGGGTGTCGATCATCTCGGCACGGGTCTGGGTGTACTTGTCCTCGGTCGGCAGCACCAGCGTGTGACCCAGCGAGCGGCTGCGCGACAGGATCGTCACCTTGTGCACCGGCGCGCTGTGCGGCAGCGCCCAGGCCACCAGGGCGTGGCCGCCCTCGTGGTACGCGGTGATCTTCTTCTCGTGGTCCGACATCACCCGGGTGCGCCGCTGCGGGCCGGCGACCACGCGGTCGATCGACTCCTCCAGCGACTCGTTCGTGATGGCGCGCTTGTCCTGACGCGCGGTCAGCAGGGCGGCCTCGTTGATCACGTTGGCCAGGTCCGCGCCGGTGAAGCCCGGCGTACGCCGCGCCACCGCGTCCAGGTCCACGTCCGGCGTGAACGGCTTGCCCTTGCCGTGGACCCGCAGGATCGCCTTGCGGCCGACCATGTCGGGGGTGTCCACCGCGATCTGGCGGTCGAAGCGGCCCGGGCGCAGCAGCGCCGGGTCGAGGATGTCGGGACGGTTCGTCGCGGCGATCATGATGACGCCGCCCTTCGCGTCGAAGCCGTCCATCTCGACCAGCAGCTGGTTCAGGGTCTGCTCACGCTCGTCGTGACCGCCGCCCATGCCGGCGCCGCGGTGGCGGCCGACGGCGTCGATCTCGTCGACGAACACGATCGCCGGGGCGTTCGCCTTCGCCTGCTCGAACAGGTCACGGACCCGGGAGGCGCCGACACCCACGAACATCTCGACGAAGTCGGAACCCGAGATCGAGTAGAACGGCACCCCGGCCTCGCCGGCGACGGCGCGGGCCAGCAGCGTCTTACCCGTTCCGGGCGGGCCGAACAGCAGCACACCCTTCGGGATCTTGGCGCCGAGCGCCTGGTACTTCGCCGGGTTCTGCAGGAAGTCCTTGATCTCGTGCAGCTCCTCGACGGCCTCGTCGGAGCCGGCCACGTCCGCGAAGGTGGTCTTCGGGGTGTCCTTGCTGACGAGCTTCGCCTTCGACTTGCCGAAGTTCAGCACCCGCGAGCCGCCGCCCTGCATCTGCGACATGAACAGCAGCAGCAGGATCACCAGCACGGCGATCGGCAGCAGGCTCACCAGCAGCGACAGGAACACCGACTCCTCGGTGACCTCGGTGTCGAACGGCCCGGAGATCTTGCCCGCGGCCTTGGCCGCGTTCACCTGGTTGAAGATCTCCAGCCCGGCGTCGGCCGGGTACTGAGCCTCGATCTTGTCAGTCTCGACATCGTCGAACTTGGCCTTGTTGGCCAGGTCGATCCGGAGCGTCTGCTCCTTGTCCCGGATCTGCACTTCCTTGATCGCGTTCGGGCCAGCCTGGTTGAGCTGGGCGAGCGCCACCGAGGTGTCCACGGGCTGGTAGCTCGGGCCGCTGGTGAAGAGCTGGCTGAGCAGGATCGCGCCGATGGCCACGATGAAGATCCAGAAGATCGGCCGGCGGAAGAAACGCGTACGCTCCATGCTGTTACCGGACGCTTTTGTTCGCGCCCGTGTCCTCCTGATCGATAGAGGCGGTCAGCTCACCGGGCGCGGCCCGGTTAGTCGACGGTACACCGTAGAAACCTTCGGTTGGCTGATGCGTGGTCCCCATCGCACAACGTTCAGCGTTTTCTCAGCTCAGCTCCCCCGCATACGGGACAAATGACACCTGTGTTCGCTCACGGCTGAGTGAGGGGGTGGGGGGTGGGCGGGGGTGCTCCGCGGGGTGGGGGGTGGGCGGGGGTGCTCCGCGG
>NZ_BONI01000055.1 GCF_016862635.1 Catellatospora coxensis
CGTGGCGGTCTTCCTCGGCCTCAACGCGATCATCGTCGTGGCAGGCCTGGTCGAGGTCGTCACCACGCCCGGGGCGTGGTCGGGCTGGACCAGTGCGTTGACCAGCGGGGGAGGCGGCTTCGGCGGTGTCCTCGGCCCGGCGATCCTGGCGTTCCCGCTGCTGGTGCTCGGGCTGTCCGGCTTCGAGACCGGCGTGAGCATGATGCCGCTGGTCAAGGCCGACGGCGGCGACGCGCGGCAGCGGCTGGTCTCCCGGATCGGCAACACCCGCAGGCTGCTCACCGCCGCCGCGCTGATCATGTCGGTGTACCTGCTGGCCACCAGCTTCGTCACCACCGTGCTCATCCCCGCCGAGCAGTTCGCCGAAGGCGGGGCCGCCAACGGCCGCGCGCTGGCCTACCTGGCCCACGAGCACCTGGGCGAGGGCTTCGGCACCGTCTACGACATCAGCACCATCCTGATCCTGTGGTTCGCCGGCGCGTCGGCGATGGCAGGACTGATCAACATCGTGCCCCGGTACCTGCCCTCCTACGGCATGGCCCCCGAGTGGGGTCGCGCCGTGCGGCCGGTGGTGCTGGTCTACACGGCCGTGTGCATCGCGGTGACCATCGCCTTCGGAGCCGACGTCGAAGCCCAGGCGGGTGCGTACGCCACCGGCATCCTCGCGATGATGGTCTCCGGCAGCATCGCCGTCACCATCTCCGCGTGGCGGCACGGCCGCCGCAAGGCCACGACCGGCTTCGCCGTGCTCACCCTGATCCTGCTGTACGCCCTCGGCGAGAACATCCACGAGAAGCCCGACGGCATCGCGATCTCGGCCATGTTCATCGCCGCGATCGTGGTGATCTCGCTGATCTCGCGGATCACCCGCACCACCGAGCTGCGCGTCCAGCACATCGAGTTCGACACTCGCGCCCGCCAGTTCGTCACCGACACCCTGGACTACGACGGCGCCATCAACCTGATCGCCAACCGCCGCCAGTCAGGCGACACCGCCGAGTACGCGGTCAAGGAGGCGGAGCAGCGCGGCATGAACCCCGTGCCGGGCGGAGCCGACGTCATGTTCCTGGAGATCGACGTCGTCGACCCGTCGCAGTTCACCAACGTCCTGCACGTGACCGGCGTACAGGTCGGCAACCACCGGGTGCTGCGCGCCGCCGCGCCGGCCGCTCCCAACGCCATCGCCGCGATCCTGCTGGCACTGCGCGACACCACCGGCGTACGCCCGCACTGCTACTTCGAATGGTCCGAAGGCTCGCCGCTGACGCACCTGTTCCGGTACCTGCTGCTCGGGCGCGGTGACACCCCGCCGGTGGTACGGGAGATCCTGCGGCAGAGCGAGCGCGACCCGGCCCGCCGGCCCGGGATCCACGTCGGCGGCTGAACAGCCGGGAGCGCCACGTCCGACCTGGTGCGGGCCCGAGGTGAGGTGGAGCGGTCAGGTGGGCGGGGGCGGGTCGTCGGCACCGGTGTACAGCGACACCCCGGAACCGCTGCGCTTGGCGTGGTACATCGCCTCGTCCGCCTGCCGGAGCAGGGTGTCGAACGGGGTGTCGGCGCCGACCGCGACACCGATACTGGTCTGCGCCTGCACGGTGCTGTCGCCGTCGAGGCAGGCCGTGCGGCCCACCCCTTCGAGCAGGCGGTTGGCTGTGCGCACGGCGGCGTCGGCCGTGCTGTCGCGCAGCAGGACGACGAACTCGTCGCCGCCGAGCCGCGCGACCAGGTTGTCGTGGCGCACCATCTGGCGCAGCCGCTGGGCGACGGCCATCAGCAGCTGGTCGCCGACGTGGTGGCCGAACCGGTCGTTGACCTCCTTGAAGCCGTCGAGGTCGAGCAGCAGCACGGCGTTGCTGCCGTGGGTCCGGCTGTCGTCGCTGAGCTGCTCGTTGAGCAGTGCGCGGTTGGCCAGGCCGGTGAGGCTGTCATGGGTTGCCTGGTGGAGCAGCCGTCGCTGAAGGTCTTGGCCTCGGAGACATCCCGCAAGTTGATCACGATTCCGCCGACCGACGGGTCGTCCAGCAGGTTCGTGGAGATCAGTTCAAGGTGCTTGAGAGCGCCGTCGTGCAGCCGTACCTGGAGTTCGTCGCGGTGGGCGGGCCGGCTGTAGAGGGGGGTCAGCCACTCCTGGGCGCCGTCGGGCTGCTGGGTCGTCAGCACGTTGCGCGCGGGTCTGCCTTGCGCTTCCTGTGGCGAGATGCCCAGCACCGTACGCAGTGACGGGCTGGCGTATTCGATGTCGCCCGTGCGGCCGACGACCAGCGTCACGTCGGAGGTGTTCTGCACCAGCGAGCGGAAGCGCCGTTCCTGTGCGCTGAGCGTGGTCATGGTCGCGTCGAGCTGGTCGATCAGCCGGTCGTTGTCCGTCGCGGTGATCTTCTGCCGCACCGTCACCAGCGCCGTGATCAGCGCCATCCCTGCGACGACGCCCCAGGTCGCGCGGGTCAGTCCGTCTCGCCACAGCTGCAGGATCAGCAACAGCTGCGCGGCCGCCACGGCGAGGTACGGCAGCGTGCCGCTGATCCGTCGAGGCGGCCCCGCCGGGCGGCCCGCGGTGTAGGTGAGCTGTTCGACCTGAGGCGTGATCGCGAGGAGCGCCCCGGAGAGCAGTTTCAAGGTGAACAGCAGTCGCGCGTCGGGCTGCGGGCCGGTCAGCCCGTCGGAGGCGATGCCGATGGACAGCAGGAGCAGCGCCGACGTGCCGGTGGCCGCGGTCGCGGGCGTGAACGGAGCCGATCCGCCGAGGACCAACCGCACCATCGCGAATGCGGCCGCGACCAGCACCCCGCTGGCCAGCAACGTCAGCAGCAGGTCGACCTCGTCGACCGGCCGTGCGCCGGTGCTGTGGGCCAGTGCCCAGGTGAACACGGCCACGCTGCACATCACGGTGGCCGCGTCCAGGCCTATGCGCAGCCGTTGGCGCCCGGCCATGTTGAGCGGCCACGTCAGCATGGGCCAGGTGACGGCCGCGAAGCCCGCGACCGCCAGCGCCTTGGTGATCAGCATCGGCGTTGTCGCGACGGGCCAGGCGCCGATCCCGGGCAGTATCTGCACGACGGACCCGGCCATCAGGACAGTGCCGCCGACCGCCGCCCAGCGCCAGAAGGCGCGGGTTCGGGGGTCCGTGGGCGTGCTGCGCCTGGCCTGTAGGAGCGAACCGACGGCGTTGGCCCCGTACAGCACGCACAGCGCCCCGTACATGGCCGTACGCGGGAGCGGGCCGAGGCCGACGAGCAGGCCCGCGACGGCGGTGAACACGGCGATCCCCGCGATCACGGTCCACGCGGACCGGTGCCTGTGCTGCCCGGCCGAGGCCGAAGGTGTGCTCGACATGGGCGTCCACCTTTCGGCGCAGGACGTTGACGAGCGTGGCAGCCGTACCACCTGGGGCGCATCCATGGAATGCCGCCGCGTGTTCGAGCAGCGCGAAGCTGCTCTACGCCATCACCATAATTCTCAAGTCAGGTCGCAGCCGCGGGCGCGCTTCAGCGCAATGACGCGAGCTTCCTGACGGCGATAAACATCGCTTTCGTGAGGATTAGACCCTTTCATGCAATTTCCATGGACTGTGCGGCGGGTCAGGCGCCGGGGTGGCCGAAACCGTGCGCCAGGGGCGGGATCCGGTCGAGGGCTATGCGGCTGCGTGCGCGGCGTGCGCCGACAACGGAGCGGATCAACGTGGCCGGATCCCTGACCACCCGCTCGGTCACCTCGAACACCAGGTCGAGTCGCCCGGCCGCCCGCGCGAAACCGTCGGTGAGCTCGGGTGGCGGCGTGGACCCGAACGTGTCCGGCTCCACGTTGAGGAACAGCGGGACGTCGAGTCCGGCGTCCAGGGCAGCGGTGCAGGCGGCGCCGGCGCAGATCCAGTCCAGCTCGACGACCGCGCCCCGCCGCTCCGCCTCGGCGAAAAGCGCGTCCGGGGTCGAGAACCGGCTGCCTTCGGGGCCTCGGATCAGCGCCTCGAAGCCGACCGTCAGCCCGTCGTCGAGCGAAACGATCGGTTGGAACACCGGCGTAACGGCGCGGTCGGCCAGTATCCGGGAGAATTCGTCATCCTGGACCGCAGGCATCACAGCGGGATCCGGCATCCACGCCCCCTGGAGGCCGATCGGACATCAGATGATCTTCATCGCCTCCATCGTAGCCGCCACCTGCGGGTCCGGCGGCGATGTCGGCTGACTCGACCTTCGTTCGCGCGCAGCGGGACATCTGGGGCGACCATGAATCCTGCTCGGCACCGTCGGCGGCCAGCGATCATGAGACCCGTCCCTCGCGGTCCCGGCCTGCCATCGCTGCGGTGAGCAGGAAGGCGATGCCTGCCATCAGTATGAGATCTCCGACGCTCACCACGCGCGCGAACATCGGCACCGGGATCACGTCGGCGAGCCAGGGCAGGTGGTGATCCGGTCGCAACCGCACGTGGCCCACCGCTTCTCGTGCGGGAGCGCCTGCCGCGAACGGCATGGCCCCGCCGTTGACGGCGATGGCGGCGGAGTTGAGGGTGAACCCCGTCCACATGAGGCACAGCCCGCCCCGGATGCCGGCGGGCGAGGTCGGGAGGTTGGCGGCGACCCAGGCGGTGCCGATCGCCCAGGTCAGCAGGGCCAGCCAGAGGCCGTGCGAGTGCCGGATCGGCTCCGGCACCCAGCCGGGAGCGGTGTAGCGGATCACGGCGGCGGCTGCGGCGGCCCAGAGCAGGGCGTTGGCGCGTAGGCGCAGCCGGGTCAGCCGCCACGGCACACGTCGCAGGGCCAGCCCCGCCAGCGCCGCGGCGACCAGCGGGGACAGCACGAACAGCAGGTGCGGCACGGGGTGCCGAGCGTCACTTGATGATGACTGCGGGCGCTCCCAGCGCGTACAGCGTGGTGAGTACGGCCGCCACGATCAACACGGTGCCGGTGACCTTGACGACTGCGCGGTCCTTGAGCGGCTTGTTCATGGCTCTCCCTCGGTAGCGGACTGTGCACATCATCGGCAGCACCGAACGCTTCGTCAATGATCGACATCGATCTAACGGCCGGAGGTCCCAGTGGCACGGGCGGTATGGCGAATCATCGACTCTGAGCAGGCTCAGCGGCCTGGCCGGCTGTCGCGGTGGAGATCGACCGCGTCGCCTGCTCGACGGGAGACGCTCCGGTCGTCGCGGTAGCCGACCTGGACGAGCAGGTCAGGAGCCGGGCAGCAGTTCGGTGGGCATCGGCATCACGTCGCTCGCGGGCGGCGCCGTCACTTCGACGGGCCGGCCGTACTGGTAGGTCGCGCTCATGGTCACTCCGGGCGCGAACGCGCTCATGTCGATGCGGATGCCGGCGAGGTTGCCGTCGGTGTCGGTGGTCGCCGTGAACGGCACGGCGCTGAGCTTCTCGGCGACCGCGCCGGTCATGTTCGGGTCGGCGGAGGGCGACTTCGTCATGTCGAGAAGTCCTCGGAAGCCGGTCGCGCCGCTGTGCTCCACCTGGACCACAGCGTTGATCAGGTTCATGATCCCGCCGGGGTTCTTGGGATTGGCGATGTCGAACGTGCTGCCGGTGACCCGATCCGCGGTGGTGTGCATCCATTTCGAGTTCGAGAGCTTGGTCATCCCGCTCATCTTCAGCCAGACGTCGTCACCGATGGCGATGAGATGGATGTCGGAGTTCTTGCCGGACATGGTCATGAGACCCTCGACCTCGGCCCGCCGATTGGCGGGGTCCATGCTCCCGGTGACCGAGAACTGGCCGGGCAGCGACATGGTGAAGGCGATCGGCTTGGTGGTCAGGGCGGCTGTCGCGGCGGCGAAGGACGTGCTCGCGTCAACCGGCGCGGCCGTCGTGGCAGCCGGGCTGCCGGCGGATCCGTCCGCCGTGGCACAGCCCGTGAGACCGAGCAGAGTCGCGGCAGCAACGGCCATCACTGCGCCAGCAATACGACGGTTCACCGGGTGACTCCCATGCAACGTAGATCCTTCTCGCGTCGGCGACTATACGTGCCGACGGAGGGTCGCGGGTTTCGCCCGGTCTCCTACGGCGTCGGGACGGGGGCGCCAGGTCAGCAGCAAGTGAGCCGTGAGCGGCGGAAACGAGGTTGGAACACGCTCCGGGTGAGGCGGGGCTGTTAGGGTACGCCGTTCACTCGGGAACCTGGAGCGCTCCGCCATGAAGTACACCGTCTCGATCGAGATCGCCCTGCCGCGGGAGCGGGTGGTCCAGCTGCTCGCCGACCCGGCACACCTGCCGAAGTGGCTGCGGGGGATGGTGCTGCACGAGCCGCTGAGCGGGGTGCACGGGCAGGTCGGCACCAAGTCGCGGGTCGTGCTGCAGTTCGGGCAGCAGAGGATGGAGGCCACCGAGACCATCACCCGCCGGGAACCAGTCGACCTGCACGGGATCCCGAAAGAATGCGTCGTTCACTTCGACCGCGAGATCGTCAGCGAGGGCATGTGGAGCGCCGTGCGCGACCGGTTCACCGAAGCCGGTTCGGCGACGACGCTCTGGGAGAGCGAGAACGAATACCGCTTCAGCGGTGTGCTGATGCGGCTGGTCGGACTGCTGATGCCCGGCTCCTTCCGCAACCAGTCGCTGCAGCACATGCAGGACTTCAAAGAGTTCGCCGAGTTGGGAAAGGACGTCCGCGAAGCGAACGGCTGACCTGCTCGCGGACACCGACGTCGACAACGTCCGAGCGGAGCGACCCGGTTGTCGATCACAGCCAGACGCAGTAGCGAGGTCGGTCGGGGCACGTTCAACAGAAGATGCGGTTGTATACGGCGATGGACCGCATCGTCGCGGTCACGGATGCGCTCGGGCACGTGCGCACCGCGAGTGTGGGCTGCGCCGGAGTGCATCGCGATCTCTGGCCGCTGTGCCCGCGCGTAGCCGGTGAGCCCCGGTTCTGACGGTGCTGCGGTAGCGCGGTCGTGTGGGTTGAGCTGGTGGTGCCGGCTCATTGTGTCGAGGCGACGGCACCACCATTGGATCAACCGAATATCGGCGCGTCAGCGGCCTTTCAGCAGGCCGAGGCGTAGCGCGGTCATCAATGCCTGGGCGCGGTTGGCGGCACCGAGCTTCTCGTACAACTTGCTGATGTGGGTCTTGGCCGTTGGCTCGCCGACGAACAGCTGTCTCGCGATTCCGGCTACGCTCATTCCTTCGGCCAGCAGCTCGAGCACCTGGCGTTCGCGGGGTGACAATTGCGGACCGCCTGGTGTGAGCCGTCGCTTCATCGCCTCAGCGAGGTCTGCGGCAGTGAACGCGCTGGGTGCCGACGCTGCGTGTCGGGCTGCGGCGACGACTTCGTCGCCCGGCGCGGTTTTGGGCACAAAGGCGCTGGCGCCTGCCTCGAGGGCGCCGAAGAGCTGGTCGTCGCCGGCATACATGGTGAGTACAACGATGCCGACCGTGGAGCTGATCTTGCGTATGGTTCGTGTTGCCTCCAGGCCGCTTCCATCCGGCGGCCGCAGGTCCATGATGACGACTTGGGGTTCGAGCACGGTGAACTGGCGCAGGGCGTCTGAGGCGGTGGCTGCGAGCCCGACCACCTGGAACCACCGGTCGCGTTCGAACGAGTTGACAAGGCCCTTGCGGATGAGGTCATGATCATCGACGACCAGGACCGACGTGCGATTGCTTGCTCGGACAGGCGCGGGGCCCGTTCCGAGTTCCTCGACGATCTTCCCGACGGCGTTCTGGTCAGCCCGTCGGCGCAGCTGCAGCGCGCCTGCTGACAGCGGGCACCGGCGTGGATGGACATCCCTGCCGGGTCGGGCGAGGCTGGTGCGATGGTGGAGCCCGATGTCGCGCAGGCGTTACGGACCGGGCCGTTCGCGGTCGCGCTGGACGTCGCGATCGAGGCCAGCGGCACGACGCTCGAACGGCTCACCGCGCGGCTGGCCGAGCGGGGCGTGCGCCTGTCGCGGGCCACCCTGTCGTACTGGCGCTCGGGCCGGTCGCGGCCCGAGCGGGGCGCGTCCCTGGCCGCGCTGCCGGTGCTGGAGGAACTGCTGGACCTGCCCCGGGGAGCGCTGTCGGCGCTGCTGCGCGGCCGCGACGGGGGACCGGCGTGGGCGCACCGCCCAGCGGGCTCGGGCTCGCGCCGGCAGCTGTGGCCGGCGCGGCCGGCTCTGCTCGCGCAGATGGACGCGCCACCTGACGGGCAGCTGGAGTTCCTGGCCGTCGACGACGTGTACGTGGTCCGTGCGGCGAGCCGGTCGCTGCGCGTGCGGCTGGTGGTGCGCGCGCTGTGCGACGGCGTGGGCCGGGCCGTGGTCTTCTACCAGGACGACCGAGGCGTCGTCGCCGCCCCGCAGTGGAGCGCGCTCGCGCAGTGCCGGCTGGGCCGGGTGCGCAGCGAGGACGGGGTCAGCGTGGCCGAGCTGGTGTTCGACCAGCGCCTGGCCGCCGGTGAGCTGACGGCCGTCGAGTACGAGCTGCGCTTCGCCGCCCCTGACGACGAGGACAGCGACTTCTACTACCGCACGTTCACCCGCCGGTGCCGGTTGTGGACGTGCCGGGTGGTGTTCGCCGGGCGGGTGCCGGCCCGGGTGTTCCGCTACCGGCAGCGCAGGCTCGGCGCCGGCCCGCGGGAGTCGGCGGAGCTGTGGTTGGGCAGCGGCCGGACGGCGACGGCGGTCGTGGAGAACCTCGGCCCCGGGGTGGTCGGCGTGCAATGGGAGTCCTGACCGGGCACCGCAGGTCGCGTAACACCGCTGCGGAGGTGCTGAGCTGCGCTGATGGTCGGTGTCAGGTCACGGTAACTTACCTGCCAACTAACCCTTAGTTATCGATCGATGTCGCTTCTAGGGTGCCTTCACCATTCGTTTCACGCGAAGGAAGGCACTCATGCGAACCCACCGCCTGCTGGCGGCGGCCGGTCTGTCCGCGCTGCTGCTGGCGTTGACCCCGGGCGCCGCCTGGTCCGAACCGGAGGCCCCGGTACGTGTTCAAGCCCGCAAACCGGTCGCCGGCGCATACCTCGTCACTCTCAAACCGTCCGCCCTGGCCGGGCAGGACGTGCGCGCCACCGCGGCGGCGGCGGTCGCCCGCTACGGCGGCAGGCTGCACTCGGTCTACACCCGCACCTTGACCGGCTACGCCGTGCAGGGGCTGTCGGAACGGGCCGCCCGGCGCATCGCCGCCCGGCCCGAGGTCGCCGCGGTGACCCAGTCGGGCACCTCGGGCGTCGCCACCGGCGTCACCCAGCCCAACCCGCCCAACTGGGGCCTGGACCGCATCGACCAGCGTAACCTCCCGCTGGACCGTGCCTACCACTACGACGACGCGGCGGCCGGGCAGGGCGTCAACATCTACGTCGTCGACACCGGCATCCGCTTCACCCACGCCGAGTTCGAGGGCCGGGCCAGACTCGGCACCGACTTCGTGTCCCCGTCGACCAGCGGCGGGGACTGCCACGGGCACGGCACCCACGTCTCGGGCATCGCCGCGGGCAAGACCTACGGGGTGGCCAAGAAAGCCAACCTCTGGTCGGTGCGGGTGCTCGGCTGCAACGGCATGGGCCAGGACATCGACGTCGCCCGCGCCGCAGAGTGGATCACCGCGAACGCGCAGAAGCCCGCGGTGGTGAACCTGTCGGTCTACACCGACGACGCCGACATCGCCGCCGACGCGATCCGCTCGTCGATCGCCTCCGGCGTGCAGTGGTCCCTGATCACCGGCAACAACGGCGCCAACGCCTGCAACCACGGCCCCGGCGGGCAGGTCACCGAGGCACTGCAGATCGGCAACGCCACCTCCGGCGACACCAAGGCCGGCGACTCCAACTACGGCACCTGCATGGACCTGCACGCCCCCGGCAGCAACATCCCGTCGGCGTACCACACCTCCGACACCGCCACGACCACCCTGTCCGGAACGTCGATGGCGGCGCCGCACGTGGCCGGCGCCATCGCCCGCCACCTGAGCACGGCCCCGGACGCGAGCCCGGCGCAGGTCCACTCCTGGGTCATGGACAACGCGACGACAGGAGTCATGACCGGCCTGCCGGCGGGCACCCCGAACAAGCTGCTGCACGTGGCCGGGGAGGGCACCCCGCCGCCGACCGGTGACTTCAGCCTGTCGGCGAGCCCGTCCTCGGCGACGGTGCAGGCCGGCGGCACCGCGACCACCCGCATCACCGCGACCGCCACGGGGGCGGGTGGCGGCTCGGGCCCGGCCGTGGTCGGCGGGCAGCCCACCACCGTCGAAGCCAACCCGTTCATGATCTCGCAGCGGCGGGAGGGCAGCAGCTTCCCCGGCCAGCAGTCCTGCTCGTCGACCCTGATGGGGCCGCGCACCGTGCTCACGGCCGCGCACTGCCTGCTGGAGAGTCCCGGCCGCAAGTGGTACGTGTACGGGGCGACCAACCTCAACGACCCCGGTTTCACCGCCGAGATCGCCTCCTACTGGGTCCACCCGTCCTACAGCCACTGGTCCCAGGGCGCCGACGTCGCCGTGGTCACCCTGGACCGGGACGTGCCCGTGCCCGCCGGCATGACCTACCCGAAGCTGAACACCGCGTCGGCTGACGAGACCCCGGGCACCGTCGGCGTCTCCATCGGCTGGGGCAAGATCGGGGCCAGCACGTACAGCGATGTGCTGCGCAAGGCCTCGATCCCGGTGGCGCCCGACTCGGGCTGCCAGGGCCGGTACACCGGCCAGTACAAGACCCCGGCGATGATCTGCACCGGATACGCCGACGGGCACGCCGCCGCCTGCCAGGGCGACTCTGGCGGCCCGTTCCTGGTCGGCAGCACCGTCGTCGGCGTCTTCTCGTGGATGTCGACGGCCTGCGACTGGTACGCGGTCTACACCCGGGTGTCGACCTACGCCGCCGACATCGCCCCGCACCTGCCCGGCGGCACCGAGCCGCCGCCGGCCGGCGACATCACGCTCAGCGCGAGCGGCCTGCCCACCGGAGCCACGGCCTCCTTCGCCCCGGCGGCGATCGAGGTGGGCGGGTCGTCCACGCTGTCGGTGGCCACCACGGCCGGCACGCCCGCCGGCACCTACACCGTGACCGTCACCGGCGACGACGGCCAGTCCAGCGCCCGGACCACGTTCACCCTCACCGTCCAGGGCGGCGGCACGCCCGGCAACCTGTCGGTCACCAATCCCGGCGTGCAGACCTCCTACGTCGGCCGCCCGGTCAGCCTCGCCGTCCAGGCCTCCGGGGGTACGACGCCCTACCGGTTCACCGCCACCGGGCTGCCCGCCGGACTGGCCATCAACCAGTCCACCGGGGTCATCTCCGGCACACCCACCACCTGGCAGAACGCCAACCCGACCGTGACCGTCACCGACGCGGCCGGCCGGACCGCCAAGGCCACCTTCTACTGGTTCATCTTCCCGGCCTGACAGCACGGGGCCATCTGGCTGGCCGGGCGCGCAGGATCGTTCAGGTCCTGCGCGCCCGGCCCGGACCATCAGTACTTCGTGTACTTGACCCACTCGTAGCGGGCGGTCAGCGGCGAGCCGGGGTAGGTGAAGGGACCGAGCCAGCCGTCGACGCCGATGCCCGGCCACAGGTTCGCCATGATGCGCTGGGGGCGGGTGGGCAGCGGCCCGCGCGACCCGTTCTCCTGGTGGACGAGCCGGCCGTCGACGAACCAGTTGATCGTGCCCTGGTTCCACCACTCGATCGCGTAGTTGTGGAAGCCGGCGGAGGCGTCGAACCCGAGATTGATGATCGCTTCGTGTCCGCCGACGCCGTTGGTGAAGTAGTTGGTCTGCATCCGGGTGGTGTCCTTGCCGAGGATCTCGACGTCGATCTCGTCCCAGGGCTGGCCGTCGCTGGGGCCGGTGTAGGTGAAGAACGACGTCACCGTGCCGGACCGTTTGACCGCCTTCATCCGCACCTCGAACCGGCCGTAGCTGTACAGGTCGGTGGTGCGCAGCTCGCCGGAGGCGTACGGCTTGCCCGAGCAGCCGGCCGGGCAGGTGGCGTTGTCGAGGTTGAGGCCCATGACGCCGCCGTTGAACCAGACGTGGTCGGCGCGCCAGCCGACGTTGAACATGCTGCCGTTGCTCCAGCCGTCGGCCTTGTACCAGCGGCTGGTGTCGAACGAGGTGAAGTTGTCGGTGAAGCTGCCGCCGATGGCGGCGTGGGCGGCGGACGGGAGCTGGACGGCGCCGGTGACGGCGGCGAGCGCCACTGTCACGGCGACGGCGAGGGTGCGGGTGAGGCGTTGCATTGCCTGCTCCATCTTCTGGGGGCGACCGCGGGCAGGCGGTGCGCCGTGGACGGGTGGTGCGGGGCAACCGGCACGGGCGGGCGGACAGGTGCACGAGCACCATCCTGGAACGGCTTCCAGTGGTTCAGCGGCGTCACAAGAATGATGTGCATGGATCAAAATAGCTGTCAAGGTGGACTTGTATGGCGCGCGTAAGTTGGCCTTTACGCGATGGTCACCCGCGTGTAGCTTCCAAAGTGGAAGCGCTACCAGTTTCCATCCATGGTTCGTCCGCTCGGCCCGGGTGGTCACGGCGGCGTCAACGCACATGAAACACCTGTGGTCAGCCGGGAAACGGGGTGCTTCCGTACCCGCGGGCGGCGATCCTCGGCGCGCACCGGCGTGCCACCGGGATCGCCGTCCGTGCGGCGGCCACGACCGCTGCGCCGGCAGCCGACCGCTCAGCCGGGCACGGGTGTGCGGGTCGAACCGCGGGCGACCAGCCGGGTCGGCAGGATCAGCGGGGTCGGCCGTGCGCCGTCCAGGATGGACAGCAGCATACGGGTCATCTCCGCACCCAGCGCCCGTACGGGCTGATGGACCGTGGTGAGCTGGGGATCGGTGTGCTGGGCGGTCGGCAGGTCGTCGAAACCGACGACGCCGACGTCGCCGGGAACCGCGCGCCCGTGTGCGCGGAGGACCCGCAGCGCGCCGGCGGCCATGTTGTCGGACGCGGCGAACACCGCGTCGAGGTCGGGATGCGCCCGCAGCAGCCGGGTCATCGCCGCGGCGCCGCCGGCCTCGCTGAAGTCGGCGTGCTCGACCCGCGTCGCCGGCAGCTCGGCGACCGCCATCGCGTCACGGAACCCCCGGTGGCGGGATTCGGCGACATCGAGGCTGAGCGGTCCGGTGATGGTGGCGATCCGGCGGTGCCCGGCTTCGATCAGGTGCTCGGTGGCCAGCCGCGCGCCGCCGCGGTTGTCGGTGTCGACGTACCAGCGGGGTTCGCCGCGCAGCGGCCGTCCGCCGAACACGACAGGCACCGTCGTCTGCTCGGCGAGCCGGGTCAGCGGGTCGTCGCCGTGGAGGTTCATCAGCATGATGCCGTCCGCGCGGCGCGAGCGCACGATCTGCTGGAGCTTGGCCCGGCCCTCCGGCCGCCCCGCCAGCACCAGGGTCAGGGTGAAGTCGGTGGGTTCCAGCGCGACGCTGATGCCATAGATGACCTGGGCGAAGAAGGCGTCGGCGAAGATGCCGGGCTCGTCGGTGGCCACCGCCAGGACCACCGCGCCGACCCGGTTGGTGGCCAGCGCACGGGCGGACGGATTGGGAACGTAGCCCAGCTCCCGGACCGCGCGTTGCACCGCCACGCGCTTGGGGGCGCTGACGTTGCCGACGTTGTTGATCGCCCGTGAGGCCACCGAACGCGACACTCCCGCCCGCTCGGCTACGTCGTCGAGGGTGGGCGAACGGTCGGGCGGCGCGGTGTCCATGAGCGGGGACCGGTCTCTCGTCGCGGGGTCGGCGGGACCCATAGTAGGGCAGCCGCGGCGCGCCGAGGCGTACGGCGAGCCCGATGCCGGCGGCCGGCGCGGCCGCGCGGCCGGTCCCGAGCCGGTTGCCGCAGATCCGGCCGATGTGGAAGCGGTTGCGATGCCCTGAATCGCTGTCTGCCATTGACAGTACGGTTCACATCGATGACGATGCATCAAGAAACTGGGAGCGCTTCCAGTCCGTCCCATCCCGAGGAGACCCGATGCACCTACCACGACGGCTGCTGGCGTCGCTGGCGGCCGCAGCCCTGACGGCGGCGGTGGCCGGCGCCCCCGCACGGGCCGCCGAGCCCGTGGCCCCGGCCCAGCGCGCCCTGCCCGCCGACACCCGGTTCTACGTCGACCCGGAGGCCGGGGCCGCCCGGCAGGCCCTCGCCGACCTGCGCGCGGGCGACCTCGCCGACGCCGCGCGGATGGCCAGGCTCGCCACCTGGCCGCAGGCGATCTGGATCGACAACGGGACACCCGCGCAGATCGGCGCCCAGGTGCGCCGGATCATGTCCGCCGCGCGGGCGACCCGGACCGTGCCCGTGCTGGTCAGCTACTTCATCCCCGGGCGCGACTGCAGCCTGTACTCCGCCGGCGGCGCGCAGTCCTCCGCGGAGTACCGGGCCTGGATCGCGGCGTTCGCCACGGCGATCGGCGACGGCAGGGCCGTGGTCGTCGTCGAACCCGACGGCCTGTCGCTGCTGCCCAAGGACTGCGCGGGCAACATCGACCCCACCGGTGAGCTCACCGCCCAGCGCCTGGCCGACCTGAAGGCGGCCGTGGGCATGTTCGGCGCCCAGCCCAACACCTCGGTCTACCTCGACGCAGGCAACAGCGGCTGGCAGTCCGTAGGCGTCATCGCCGAACGTCTCGTGCAGGCCGGCGTCGACCAGGCACGCGGCTTCGCCCTCAACGTCTCCAACTACTGGCGCACCGAGCAGAACACCCGCTACGCGACCTGGGTCGCCAAATGCGTGTGGTGGTCGACCCGCGGCCCGGACTGGGCCCGCGGACACACCGACTGGTGCGCCGGCCAGTACTACTCGGCCGCCGCGCCCAATGACGGGCAACCCGGCAACGCCGTCGTCTACGAGGACCCGGCGACGTGGCACTGGACCGACGAGTGGTTCGACCAGAACGTCGGCGCCCCGCCCGTCGACCAACTCGCGCACCACGTCGTCGACACCAGTCGCAACGGCCTCGGCCCCTGGACCCCGCCCGCGGGCAAGTACACCGACGCCGAGACCTGGTGCAACCCGCCCGCCCGGGGCATCGGCGCGCGGCCGACGGCCGACACCGGCCTGCCGCTGACCGACGCCTTCCTGTGGATCAAGACCATTGGCGAATCCGACGGCAGTTGCAAGCGCGGCACCGCCGGACCCGCCGACCCCGAGTACGGCACCGTCGACCCCGCGGCCGGGGCCTGGTGGCCCGACATGGCCCACTGGCTCGCCGAGAACGCCGCACCGGCCCTCACCGTCAACCCTCGACTGCTGCCATGACAGTGACGTGCCGGGTCAGCTCAACCGATGCCGTCGACCGCGGCCCGGAGCGCATTGATCGACGGATCCCAGGTGAAGTTGAGGACGGGTATGCCGGAAGCGGCGGCGTTGCTGTCGCCGCCGAGGACGACGGCCCGCGGCTTGTTGGTGCCCTGGGGGACTACCAGGTACCAGTTGCCTCGCACATTCGCGATGAACACTTCATCTACCTCCTGGTCGGGCGGGTTCGGGTTGGCGACGTCTCCGACGTGGTTCTCGAAATCGACCGTCGCGCCGAAATTCGTCGGACTGCCGGTGTTCAGCCACAGACTGGTGTGCACATGCGGTCCGACACCGGAGTCGCTGCCGTTGGCCGAGGCGCCGGAGTAGGCGATCGTCTGGCCTCGCGACACGCGTTGCCCGGTGGAGACGGTGATCCTCGACAGGTGCAGGTGCCGGGTGTAGTTGCCATCGTCGTGGGCCATGCCCACCACGCGCCCGGTCGCGGTGGAGGTGTCGGTCTTCACGAAACGGATCGTGCCGCTGGTGGCGGCCATGACGGGAGTGCCGGTCCCGACCGCGTAATCAGTGCCCGGCTCAGCCGAAGGCGGCGTCCGGTTCCGGTGGTCCTGCCAAGAACTCGAGATCCGGACACTTCCGCACGGCCGCTGATAGCTGCCCGCAGCCTGAGCGGAGCCGGGCAGCAACACAAAGGCGGCCGACACCCCGGACGCCGCCAACGCGGCGCCGGTGATGAATCCCCGTCTCGAAAGTCCCCGCAGGTAGGCGATGCCGCCGAGATCCTCGGGCCGCAGATCGCCGTGGCTGACCGTCTGGAAGGGGTCAGGGCGAGGCTCTTCACTGAGGATCATCAATGCAATTTAAGGCTGCTTCCGGTCAGGGGCAAGGGTTCCTCGGGGTTGTTCTCGGAAGCTCGCGAGTCACTCTCGTGAAGTAACGGCGGTGCGGTCGGCTGTGGCGCAACGTCTCATCAACGACAACGCCGCCCGCCGAACGGTGTCTTGTCCGCCACGGGCGAGGTCGACAGACTGACTGTCACGAGAACGTACACCCCTGTCTGGAGGCGTCCAGTGATCAGTCGGGTATGGATCGGGCTGGGTGCCGTCCTGCTCGCCGTGGTCGGCCTGTTGAGCGGCTGGCGGATCGACCAGAGCGGCGGCGACGCCGGGGTGCTCGCGGCCGTCGCGTTGCTGGCGCTGGCCGCCGGTTGCCTGCTGGCAGCCGGCGCCGGCGGGGAGGTCGTGGTCCGGGCGACCGGCGGCGCACTGTTCGTCGCCGGGCTCGCCGTAGTCGTCACGCACCACGAGCTGTGGTGGTGGCTGCCGATATCCTGGGTCACCCCGGTGTCGCTGGCCGCGCTGGTCGTCTCGCTGGTGGGCGTCGGCGTCCTGCTGCTGGCGTACGGCTTCCGCCTGGCGGGCCTCAGCGGCGCCCTCGGACTGCTCGCCCTGGTCTGCTTGGCACTCACGTTCCTGCCGTACCTCGGCAGTGAGGAGAAGTCGGTGCTCCGGGCGTTCGCGACGGCCCTCGGCTCGGTGGCTCTCGCCGCAGGCGTGGGTGCCGCCACCACCGGTCGGACGGCTGGCCGACGGCGCACGATGACCGCCGTCGCGGGCGTGCTCGGCGCTGCCGTCACCGTGTACGCGGGCTTCGACTCGTACCCGGTGTACGCGTCCGGTGGCCATCACGCCGCGGTGATCGGTGCGACGATCATCGGAGCAACGGCGTCGCTGGCCCTCGGCGCGGCCGTCTCGTGGCCGGACATCGTAGGCGGGCTGCGGTGGAAGGCGTCGAGTCCTGGCCGGACAGCCGGCCCGGACACCGCCGTCCCGCCGACGGCGGCGATACCCGAGCAGCTTCACGAGCCGTCGCCCCTGGCGTCGCCGGAGTCATCGCCTCAGGCACCGGCCGAACCGACGCAGCCGTATCCGCCTGCGGGGTCGGTGACCCCGCAGGCGGTGCCGAGTGTCGTCGTCATCGAGCCCTCAGTGACGACAGCGGCTTCTCCGGCGGCGGCGGAAGGCGCGCCGCGCCCGGCTGACCGGCTGCAGACCGCCTCGCTCGCGGTCGGCCTCGCGATCGGGCTCATCACGATCGCCAAGGAGCTGATCGCGGCATTCCTGGCCATCATCCAGTAGGGCTGCTCCGTTCGACGGTCGGTGGCAGCGCTTACCGGGCCAGTGGTGCCCGTTCCCCGCCTCCACCGCCCGGCGGTTCGGGTCAGCGGTCGGCATCGCCCTGGCCGGCAGCCTCGTCGCAGGCGCGGGCCCAGCGGGTATTGCCGACGTCGGTTACTGTCAATGTGTAAATAATGTTTGACATGACTGCCCGATCGGAGTTGCTATGGCGCGGGCAATGCTGCCGCCCCGGTGGGTCATCCACGCGGCCTGGCGGATCCACCGAGGCGTCTACCACCTCAGCGGTGGACGCCTGGGACTGTCCCGTCCGAAGCCGGGCGGCTGGGGCACCCTACGGCTGACCACCACCGGGCGCCGCAGTGGTCGCGAGCGCAGCGTGATGGTCGGCTACTACGAAGACGGCCCCAACCTCGTCACGATGGCCATGAACGGCTGGGGCGCAGCCGAACCCGCCTGGTGGCTCAACCTGCTCGCCGACCCGCAAGCGACGGCGGAACTCAACGGGGAGTTCCGCTACGTGACCGCACGGGCCGCGGTAGGCGCTGAAAGGCAGCGGCTCTGGGACCGTTGGCGCACCATCGACGCGAACCTGGATGAGTACGCCGCACGACGCCCCAGGCAAACCGCGGTCGTGGTGCTCGCACCGCGCAGCTGACGCTGATCGGTTCTCATCCGGTGACCGCGTAGTCGGCGAGGGTTGATGATTGCCGGCTTCCAGGGCGAGCCGACCGGCGGCGCCGCCGTGTGCGGTGTCCGCGTGGGAGTGGTGGAGGCCGGAGGGTTCACGGCTGGGCTGGTTGGAACAGTTCGACGGCGTTTCCGGCGGGGTCGTCGAACACGGTCTGGCGGCCGCCGGGCCCGGAGATGACCTCGTTGCGGAAGCGTACGCCGGCGGCGCGCAGGCGGGCGGATTCGGCGTCGATGTCGTCGACGACGAGGTGGATGCGGTTCCAGCCGCCGGGGTGCGGTGTTCGTCCGTCGGGCATGGGTCGCCCGGCTGAGCTCTTCGGCCCGGACAGCAGCAGGCGCAGGTTGCCGCGCCGGACGTCGGCGAACGCGGGCGGGAAGTGCGTGCCGAGGGTGAAGTCGAGGTGGGTGGTGTAGAAGTCGACGGCGGCCTGCACGTCGTCGACGAGGTAGCGGACGTGCACGGTCGGGTCGTCGTGGCTGCTCATGGTGCCTCCGGTGGCTGCGGTTGGGTCAGTGTGTGGATCAGGAAGCCGACGCGCTCGGCGAGTTCGGCGGCGACGCGTTCGAACGCGGGGTAGCCGTCGGGGTCGCGGGCCGGGTCGGGGATGCTCCAGTGGGCGGTGTGCCGGGCGGGCAGCTGCGGGCGGGTCTCTCGTATGCGGTCGCAGACGGTGATGACGTGGTCGAAGTGTGTGCCGGTGAATACGTCGAGGTGTTTGGGCTGCGCGGTGCTCATGTCGATGCCGTGGGCGGCCATGACCGCGATGGCGTGGGGTTGGACGGGTTTGGGTTGGCTGCCCGCGCTGAACACGGTGACGGAACCGCTCGTGCGGTGGCGTAGCAGCGCCTCGGCCATCTGCGAGCGGGAGCTGTTGCCGGTGCACAGGAACAGCACCTGTCCGGACGCCGTGACGGTCGGCGTCGTCGGCGGGGTCAGGCCGAGTGCGGGGTGTAGCGCGCCGCCGGTGGCGGTCAGATGTGTCGCGCACCGGGCCAGGTCCAGGCGGTAGTAGGTGTCGCGGCCGTCGGCGCTGCTGCGGCGGCCGGTGACGAGGCCGGCTGCGCGCAGTTGCGCGAGGTGGTAGGAGACCAGGTTCTGCGGCTGGTGGAGCAGCGTCGTCAGTTCCTGTACCCGCCGGTCGCCGGCGGCGAGTTCGGTCAGCAGCTGCCAGCGCAGCGGATGGCCGGCCACCCGCAGAAACGCGGGTGTCTGTGTCCGAGCAGGCAGCGCCACCACTCCAGCAGATTACATCAAATTGGCTTGATGCAACCGGGAGTCGGCGGTGCGCGTCGGCCGCATCGAGGCCGTGCGAGGAGACGGGGGACCGCGGCATGGGCCGCCGCTCGCCCGCAACGACACAGTGACGCGGTCACCGCGCTGGACGCTCTTGCATACAGCGTCATACGTCGATGCATGCCGCCGGGCCTCCGGCGGCAGCGCCCGACACGCACCACCGAACGAAGCGACACCCGAACAGGACAGCCCCTCGCAAGCCACAGACTCCTCCCGTCCCAGGAGCGTGCCATGGACACCGACGTCCGCCACCGGATCTCCGCAATCCTGCTCGCCGTGGCCCTGAGCGCCGTGCTCGTGCCCCCGCCGCCGGTCTCGGCGGCCGTCCTGCCCTACCAGGATCCGTCCCTACCCGTCGCCACCCGGGTCAACGACCTGATGTCACGGATGACCCTCGACGAGAAGCTGGGCCAGATGACCCAGGCCGAACGAGGCTCGGTCACCGCCGCCGACATCACCACCTACCGGCTGGGCTCCATCCTGTCCGGCGGCGGCTCAGCCCCCACCCCCAACACCGCGACGAGCTGGGCCGACATGTACGACGGCTTCCAAAACGCGGCCCTGGCCACCCCGCTGGCCATCCCCATGATCTACGGCGTCGACGCCGTGCACGGGCACAACAACGTCGTCGGCGCGACGATCTTCCCGCACAACATCGGACTCGGCGCGACCGGTGACCCCGCGCTGATCCAGCAGATCGGCCGAGCCGTAGCCGAAGAGGTGTCCGGCACCGGCATCGATTGGAACTTCGCGCCGTGCCTCTGCGTGGCTCGCAACGACCGTTGGGGCCGCACCTACGAATCCTTCGGCGAAACACCCGACATCGCCTCGTCGATGACCGCCGCCATCACCGGCCTGCAAGGCGGCACCCTCGGCGGACCCGCGTCCGTGCTCGCCACCGCCAAGCACTACCTGGGCGACGGCGGCACCACCGGCGGCGACGACCAGGGCGACACCCAGCTCGGCGAAGCGCAGCTGCGCGCGATCCACCTGCCTCCGTTCCAGGCGGCCGTACAGCGCGGAGTCGGCTCGGTGATGGTCTCCTACAGCAGCTGGAACGGCGTCAAACTGCATGGCCACCAGTACCTGATCACCACCCTGCTCAAAGGCGAGCTCGGCTTCACCGGGTTCGTCGTCTCCGACTGGAACGGCATCGACCAGATCGACGGGCGGTCCGGGTTCACCGCCGGCGAGGTCAGCGCCGCCATCAACGCCGGCATCGACATGGTCATGGTGCCCACCGCGTGGAAGACGTTCCTGACCAGCCTGCGCGCAGAAGTACAGAACGGTCACATAACCACCAGCCGCGTCGACGACGCCAACCGGCGCATCCTGACCAAGAAGTTCGAGCTCGGCCTGTTCGAACGTCCCCTGACCGACCGCGCGTACACCCCGACCGTCGGCATCGCCGCCCACCGGGCGCTGGCACGCCAAGCCGTCGCGCGCTCGCAGGTCCTGCTCAAGAACGCCGGCGGGGTGCTGCCCCTGGCCCGCGACGGCGGCAAGATCTTCGTCGCGGGCAAGAACGCCGACGACATCGGCCACCAGTCCGGCGGCTGGACCATCTCGTGGCAGGGCGGCTCCGGCAACATCACCCCGGGCACGACGATCCTGCAGGGCATCCGTGCCGCCGTCGGCCCCACCACCACCGTCACTTACCACCAGCGCGGCACCGGCATCGACGGCACGTACCGGGCCGCGATCGCCGTGGTGGGGGAGACCCCGTACGCCGAAGGTCAGGGCGACCGCACCGGCAGCATGAGCCTGGACCGCGACGACCTGCGCGCCATCGACACCCTGCGCAAAGCCGGCGTGCCCGTCATCGTGGTGCTGGTATCGGGCCGCCCCCTGGACATCGCCGCGAACCTGCCGGCATGGAACGCGCTGCTGGCAGCCTGGCTGCCGGGCACCGAAGGCGGGGGCGTCGCCGACGTGCTCTTCGGCGCCGTTCCGCCGACCGGCAAGACGCCGATGACCTGGATGAACTCGGTGAGCCAGCAGCCGATCAACGCCGGCGACGGGCAGACGCCGCTGTTCGCGCAGGGCTTCGGCCTGACGTACTGAACATTCCGCGGGAGCCGCCCGTCGAGCGCGCGCTGTCGAGCCCATGTCGATGACGGCGACCGGCCCCTGGCGGGCGGGCTCTGTATGGAGGTCAGCGCCAGGCCACCGATGGCGCGAGGCCCCGTGTCGTCCGTGCGCCGTCAGCACGGAGCACGGACGACACGGGCTACGTCCGGTCGGAGAACCGGCCGGGCGGAGCCGCCGTCGGCTCAGCCGGGGGTCTGGACCCGATTCAGGGTGCGGATCGGCCGGGCGGCCAACAGGGCTGTCGCGGTGAACAGGGCGACCACGACGCCCACCAGGAGCACGCCGTCGGTGCCGAACGCCGCGACTGCCGGGCCTGCCAACGCGCTGCCGATCGGGTACATGCCGACCGAACCGGCGACCTCGTAGGCGTGGACGCGGTTGAGCACCTCGCCTGGCACCTGGGTCTGCACGCTGGTCGCCCACATGACACCCCAGACGCCGATCCCCGCTCCCACGGCGACCTGGGCGGCGGCCAGCAGCCACACGGGCCAGCCGAGCACGATGCCCAGCGGGTAGAGCGGGTAGGCCAGCATCGCCACTGCTCCGGCGGCCAGTGGACGGGCGGGCTTGTAGCGGATCGCGAGCAGGCCGCCGACGACGGTGCCCGCGCCGAGGGCGGCGTTGAGCAGCCCGAAGGCGGTTGCGCCGTGTTCGGGCACGATGACCCCGGCGGCCACCGACAGCTGCGGTCCCCAGGACAGCACCGCGAAGAACATCCAGATCACGATCACGCCCCACAGCCAGCTGCGGGAGCGGAACTCCTGCCAGCCGACGGCCAGGTTTCGCCACAGGCTCTGCCCGGTGGGCGGGGCGGGCACGGTCGCGAGGCGCAGCGCGAGCAGGCATACCGCGCTGGTGCCGTAGGCGAGAGCGGAGACGATCATGACCCAGCCGGTGGCTCCGAACCCGACGAAGACACCGGCCAGTGCCGGGCCGCCCAGCCCGGTGAGCGCTTCGGAGGTGCGTAGCACCCCGTTGGCCCCCTGGACGTCGCGGGCGACCAGCGGGACGGTCGAGGCCGCACCGGGCTGGAACAGCGCGTTGGCGGTTCCGGCCACCGTGAGCAGCGCGTACAGCTGCCATAGGTGATCGATGCCGTAGAAGAACAGCAGGGCGAGAAGCACGTGCGCGGCGAGGTTGGCCAGATCGGCGACGATCATCATCCGCCGGGCCGTGAACCGGTCGGCTAGCACCCCGCCGAACAGGACCAGCCCTGCGAACGGGCCGACCAGGAAGGCCATCGCGTATCCGGCTGTGTCCAGGCCGTATCCGCCGGCGAGCAGGCCCGCGGCGACCGCGACCGGCAGCATGGCCCAACTGAGCAGGCCGGCGCTGCGGGCGGTGAAGTAGTGCCGGAAGTTGCGGGACCAGATCGCGGGTCCTGGGGAGGTGGCTGCGGCGGTCGGGGGTGGGGAGTCTGTGCTCTGAGGCGGCGCGGCGAGAGTGTCGTTGTGGCTCACGCCGACAGACACTATGTGCACATGCACTTAATGAGAAAGAACTAAATGACTCAGAACTTTATGTAGCCGAACCTAGTGCTTGTGCACCTAGTGCAAGCACATGTGCTAACCTCGCCGCCATGCAGACCGCCGGCAGCCGGGCAGACCAAGCCCTCGTCGACCAGTGGCGAGAGCTCACCAACCGCAGGGCCCGCGTCGGCAACGCCCTGGAGCAAGCCCTCGAGCAGCAGCACGGCCTGAGCTGCCAGGAATTCGAGGTCCTCGACCAGCTCGCGGAATGCTCCCCGGACGACAAGCCGCGCGTTCAGGACATCGCCGACGTCGTGCCGATCACTCAGAGCGCCTTGTCGCGCCTGATGAGCCGCCTCGAAAAGCAGGGCCTCATCGAACGGCGACTCTGCGAGGTAGACCGCAGGGGCATCAACGTGTTCCTGACCGACGCGGGCCGCGCCCGACACGCCCAGGCCCGCCCGACCTACTGCCAGGTGCTGGCCCGCCGGCTCGTCCTGAGCGACACCGCTGAGGCTTCCGATCTCCCGCTCGGGCTCGGCAGCCTGCTCGGCACGCGTAGGAAAGTCGCGCAGCCGGAGAGCAGTTGAACGTGATGATGGCGGCGAACGAGGGCGGCTTCGGCGGAGCCGGCTCGTAGATCCCGACTCCACACGACTTCCGCTCGCCGTGACCTGGATCACATGGCGGCCTCTGCGTCGCGCCGTCGGGTTCAAGTCGAGGCTCCGTGTCCGGGCTTGTTCGATCGTGGTGAGTTTCGGCGGTTCAAGGGCCTGCCGTCCACATCCTGGGGCGTGTCCGGCATCGAAGGAAGCCGCTGAGCAGGGGCGTCGAGCGGTGAACCGGCGGCACCCTGCGGATTTCTTTGCGACATCAACTGTTGACGGCGTCGTAACACGCGACCTATCGTTCGTCGAAACGGTTAGTCGAAGCGTTTCGACGAAGCGTTTCGACACCGGTTCGACGTGGTTCCGCTGCGGGTCAAGGAGGTGCGCATGGCCACCATGCATGACGTCGCGCGCCGGGCCCGCGTGTCGGTCAGCACCGTGTCGTACGTGCTCACCGGCACCCGCCCGATCTCCGAGGCCACCCGGACCAGGGTGCTCGAGGCCATGGCCGAGCTCGGCTACCAGCCCAACGCGATGGCCCGCGGCCTGGCCTCCCGGCGCAGCCGGATCGTCGGCCTGCTGATGCCCATGGACGAGCGCGGGCTCGGCGCCACCGAGACCGCGTTCGTGACCGGGGCGGCGGCCGCCGCCAGCGCCGCCGGCTACCACCTGGTGCTCTCGCCGGTCGGCGCGGCGGACCCCGACGTCGTGCGCCGGCTGGCGACCCAGGGCATGTTCGACGGGGTCGTGCTGATGGAGGTGCAGGTCGACGACGGACGCGTCGCCGCGCTCCAGGAGGCCGGCCTGCCGCTGGTGCTGATCGGCCGCACCGGCGACACCACTGGCCTGTCATACGTCGACATCGACTTCGAGCAGACCGTGCACGAGGCCGTCGACCACCTGGTCGGGCTCGGCCACCGCCGGATCGTCTACGTGAACCACTCGGCGAGCGCCATCGCGGCCGGTTACGGTCCGGCGGTGCGTACCCGTGACGCGTTCGTCGCGGCGATGGCGCGGCATCGGCTGGAGCCGGTGATGATCGCTTCCGAGGACAGTGCCGCCGGTGGCAGGGCGGCACTGAGCGCCGCCGTCGCGCAGGTCCCTGACCTCACCGCCGTGCTGGCCATGAACGAGAGCGCGATCTTCGGCATACTCGGCGAGCTGGCCGTCCGGGGTCGGGCTGTGCCCGGTGACGTCTCGGTCGTGTCGATGGTGACCTCGCCGCAGGTGGCCGAGCTGGTTCATCCCGCGCTGACCGCGCTGACCTCGCCGGGCGCGGCGCTGGGCCGGATCGCGATGGAGGCGCTGCTGCGCCAGCTGGAGGGCGCGGCCGGACAGAACCACCAGCAGCTGCTGCCGTGCGTCCTGGAGATCCGAGGATCGACCGGCCCGGCTGCCCCACCCGTCGGCGGCGCCGGCGGTGGTGCCGAACCGGCCGGCGCGGATCCGCCGGACAGATGACAGGCAACGGCCCGTCCTCGCGCTGCAACGCGATGACAGGCCAAAACGGCCCGCCGCCGCGCTGCAACGCGATGACGGGCCAAAACGACCCGCCGCCGCGCTGCAACGCGACGACGGGTCTGTAAGTACCGGCTGGATACTCATCAGGAGGATAGCAATGACGCGATTCCGCAAGCTGGGCGTGGCTGTCGTGACGGCGGCACTGGCCGCCGGCACGCTGGCCGCGTGCGGTGGCGACGGCGACGGCGGCGACGGCGACGGCGGTGACGCCAAGACCCTGAAGCTCTGGCACTACGAGAGCGCGAACAGCGCGATGGGGATCGCCTGGGACAGGGCGATCCAGATCTTCAAGGACGAGCACCCGGGCGTCGAGGTCCAGTTCGAGCGCAAGGCGTTCGAGCAGATCCAGCAGAACGCCGGCATGATCATCAACTCGTCCGAGGGTCCGGACATCATGGAGTACAACAAGGGCAACGCCACCGCGGGCCTGCTGTCCTCCCAGGGCCTGCTGAGCGACCTGACCGAGGAGACCACCAAGCGCGGTTGGGACAAGAAGCTCAGCCCCAGCCTGCAGACCACCGCCCGTTACAGCGACAAGGGCGTGATGGGCGAGGGCAACTGGTATGGCGTGCCCAACTACGGCGAATACGTCATGGTCTACTACAACAAGGACCTGTTCACCAAGTACGGCGTCGCGGTGCCGACCACCTACGACGAGTTCACCAAGGCGATGGACGCGTTCGTCGCCAAGGGCGTCACGCCGCTGGCCGAGGCCGGCGCCGAGTACCCGGCCGGGCAGCTGTTCTACCAGCTGGCGCTCGCCAAGGCCGACCGGAAGTTCGTCGACGACTACCAGCTCTACAAGAACCCGGTCGACTTCAAGGCCGACCCGCTGAAGTCCGGCGCGCAGGCCTTCGCGGACTTCGTCGCCAAGGGCTACGTGGCCAAGACGTCGGCGAGCCTGAAGGCCGAGGACATGGGCACCGCGTTCATCTCCGGCAAGGCCCCGATGATCGTCTCCGGCAGCTGGTGGTACGGCCGCTTCAAGAACGAGATCAAGTTCAACTGGGACTCGTTCCTGTTCCCGGGCAACAAGTTCCACGCCGGCTCGTCGGGCAACCTGTGGGTCGTGCCCACCACCAGCAAGGCCAAGGGTCTGGCGTACGACTTCATCGACATCACCCTGCGCCCGGAGATCCAGGCGCTGATCGGCAACAACGGCGGTGTCCCCGTGGCCGCCGACGCGTCGCAGATCACCGACCCGAAGAACCAGAAGCTGATCGAGAACTTCAACACGATCAGCCAGCAGGACGGCCTGGCCTTCTACCCCGACTGGCCGGTCCCCGGCTACTACGACGTGCTGGTCTCCGGGTTCCAGAGCCTGATCAACGGCTCGAAGACGCCCGACCAGGTGCTCGACACGATCGCCAAGCCGTACGGCGAGGGCGTCAAGGAGATCACCGGTAAGTGAGACGGCGAGGGCCGGGCGCGCCTCGGTGCGCCCGGCACCCCTCCGGGAAGGATCTCCCATGGCACTCACCGAGACCCCGGCCGTCCCGCGACGGCCCGCCACCCGCCCCGAATCCGCCCGGCCGCGGCGCAAGCCCCGAGACGGCCGCGTCGGATACTGGCTCTACCTGCTGCCCGGCGCGGTTCTGTTCCTGCTCGTCATCGGCGTTCCGCTGGGCGGCACCCTGTACCTGTCGCTGACCAAGTGGTCCGGCGTCGGCGACCCGACCTTCATCGGCTTCGACAACTACACGCGCCTGTTCCAGGACGAGGTGTTCTGGACGTCGTTCAAGAACACCGTCGCGATGATCGTCGCGATGGTCGTCGTGCCGACACTGCTCGGGCTGCTGCTGGCCGCGGTGCTGTTCGACGTCATCGGCCGCCGGTTCCGGCCGCGGACCGCCGCCGCCCTGCGCGCCGCGTTCTACCTGCCGCAGGTGCTGCCCGTCGTGGTCGCCGGCATCGTGTGGGGCTGGATCCTGCGCCCCGACGGCGCGTTCAACAGCCTGCTCGACGTCATCGGGCTCGGCGCGCTGCGCCACGACTGGCTCGGCGACCCGGACACCGCCCTGCCCACCGTCATGGCGGTCATGATCTGGGTGCAGATCGGCTACCCGATCGTGGTGTTCATGGCCGCGCTGCAGCGCGTCGACCCCGAACTGTACGAGGCCGCCGAGGTCGACGGCGCCAACTGGTGGCACCGCTTCCGGTCCATCACCCTGCCGCAGATCCGCCCGGAGACCTTCGTGGTCGCCCTGACCTGCACCATCGCCGCGCTGAAGGTGTTCGGTCCGGTGTTCGCGCTGACCCGCGGCGGCCCCGAGAACGCGACCAACGTGCCCTCGTACTTCGCGTACTACACGTTCTTCAAGAAGCTCCAGGTCGGCTACGGCTCCGCGATCTCCACCGTGCTCACCCTGATCATCATCGTGGTGGCCGCGCTGTTCATCTGGCTGCAGTACCGCGGCGAGCGCCAGAACCGGGAGGTCTGACATGGCCGTCACGCTGGTAACGGACCGGGCCCCGCGCCGCAAGGTCGGCGACCGCCACCACCGCGGCGCGAGCCGCTGGATCGTGCTCGCCCTGGTCACCCTGGCCGCCCTGGCCATGCTGGTGCCGTTCGTGTTCATGCTGCTCAACGCGTTCAAGTCGCCCGGCGACTACTCGTCGTCCGGTCCGCTGAGCTGGCCGAGCGAGTTCTACACCAAGGGACTCACGACCTACTGGACCGAGGTCGACTTCCCGCTGAAGTTCTGGAACTCCCTGCTCATCTCCGGCTCGGTCGCGGTGCTCGCGGTGGCGGTGTCGCTGTTCAACGCGTACGCGCTGGGCATCGGCAAGGTCAAGGGACGGCTCTGGATCGTCGGGCTGTTCCTGCTGGCCAACATGATGCCGCAGGAGGCGCTGATCTACCCGCTGTACTACGCGGCCAAGCAGATCGGCCTCTACAACACCCAGCTCTCGGTGATCATCATCTTCACGGTCGTCCAGAGCGCGTTCGGCACCTACCTGCTCGCCTCCGTCCTCGGCACCTTCCCCCGCTCCGTGCTCGAAGCCGCGGCGCTGGACGGCGCGGGCAAGTGGACGGTGCTGCGGCGGGTCGTGTTCCCCAACGTGCGGCCGACCCTCGCGGTGCTGCTGATCTTCTTCTTCATCTGGACCTGGAACGAGTTCCTGATCCCGCTGGTCATGCTCATCGACAACAGCACGCAGACCATCCCGGTCGCGCTGGCCTCGTTGCAGGGCGACCGGCTGATGGACGCCCCGACCACCAACGCGGGCGCGCTGATCAGCCTGGTGCCGGCAGTCCTCTTCTTCATCATCTTCCAGCGCACCCTTTCGCGCGGCATCACAGCAGGAGCCGAGAAGTGAAGTTCACCGACGGATACTGGCAGCTGCGACCCGGGGTCAGCGTGCTGCGCCCCGGCACGGTCGAGTCGGTCGAACTCGACGAGCGCGGGTTCACCGTCTACGCCCCCACCGGCCAGATCGCCAAACGCGGCGACACCCTCAACCGGCCGATGGTCACGGTGCGGTTCTTCTCACCCGCCGACGGCGTCGTCGGCGTCACCATCGCCCACCACCTCGGCGGCCTGCCCAAGACGCCCCGGTTCGCGCTGGCCGCAGGCGACGACCACCCGGTCACCGTCGACGTCACCGGCCTGTCCGCCACGCTCACCACCGGTGCGCTGACCGCCCGGGTCGCGCTGGTCGACGGGTGGCGGGTCGACTTCCTGCACGGCGACCGGGTCCTCACCTCGTCGACCGAGCGCAGCATCGGCCTGGTCACCGACCCCGAGGGCCGCGCGCACGTGCACGACCGGCTCGGCCTCGGCGTCGGCGAGACCGTCTACGGGCTGGGGGAGCGGTTCGGCGCGTTCGTCAAGAACGGCCAGACCGTCGACATCTGGAACGCCGACGGCGGCACCGCCAGCGAGCAGGCGTACAAGAACGTCCCGTTCTACCTCAGCAGCGCCGGCTACGGCGTGTTCGTCGACCACCCGGAGCACGTCTCGTTCGAGATCGGGTCGGAGGTGGTGTCGCAGGCCCAGTTCAGCGTCGAGGGCCAGACCCTGACCTACTACCTCGTCGACGGCCCCACCCCCAAAGACGTGCTGCGCCGCTACACCGCGCTGACCGGCCGCCCGGCCAAGGTCCCCGCCTGGTCCTACGGGCTCTGGCTGTCGACGTCGTTCACCACGTCGTACGACGAGAAGACCGTCACCGAGTTCATCGACGGGATGGCCGAGCGGGACCTGCCCCTGTCGGTGTTCCACTTCGACTGCTTCTGGATGCGGCAGTTCCACTGGGTCGACTTCATCTGGGACCCGGCGACCTTCCCCGACCCGGAGGGCATGCTGCGCCGGCTGCACGAGCGCGGCCTGAAGGTGTGCGTCTGGATCAACCCGTACATCGCGCAGCGCTCCTACCTGTTCGAGGAAGGCCGCGCCAACGGCTACCTGGTCCGCCGGCCGGACGGCTCGGTCTGGCAGTGGGACAAGTGGCAGGCCGGCATGGCGCTGGTCGACTTCACCAACCCCGACGCGCTCGCCTGGTACACCGGCAAGCTCAAGACCCTGCTCGACATGGGCGTGGACAGCTTCAAGACCGACTTCGGCGAGCGCATCCCGACCGACGTGGTCTGGCACGACGGCTCCGACCCGCAGCGGATGCACAACTACTACGCCCACCTGTACAACAAGGCGGTCTTCGAGCTGCTCGAAACCGAGCGCGGCGAGGGCGAGGCAGTGCTCTTCGCCCGGTCGGCCACCGCCGGTGGCCAGCAGCTGCCGGTGCACTGGGGCGGCGACTGCGAGTCGACGTTCACCGCGATGGCCGAGTCGCTGCGCGGCGGGCTGTCGCTGGCGGCGTCCGGGTTCGGCTACTGGAGCCACGACATCGGCGGCTTCGAGGGCACCCCGGACGCCGCGGTGTTCAAGCGGTGGATCGCCTTCGGGCTGCTGTCGTCGCACTCGCGGCTGCACGGGTCCGGCTCGTACCGGGTCCCGTGGGCGTTCGACAGCGAGGCCGTGGACGTGCTGCGGCACTTCACCAAGCTCAAGCTGAGCCTCATGCCGTACCTGGCCTCGGTCGCCGAGCAGGCCCACCGCGAGGGCCTGCCGATGATGCGCCCGATGGTGCTGGAGTTCCCCGACGACCCGACCGCGGCCTACCTGGACCGGCAGTACATGCTCGGACCCGACGTCCTGGTGGCGCCGGTGATGAGCGCCGACGGCGAGGTGACGTTCTACGTGCCGGCCGGCGCCTGGACCCACCTGGTGACCGGTGCACAGCTCACCGGGCCGGCCTGGGTGACCGAGAAGCACGAGTTCGACAGCGTGCCCGTGCTCGCGCGGCCCGGCGCGGTGATCGCGTTCGGTGAGCGCGACGACCGGCCGGACTACGAGTGGGCCGACGGGGTGCGGCTGCGGCTGTACGCCCCGGCGGAGGGTCAGCGCACCCGGGTGCGGGTCCCGTCGCCCGGCGGCGGGCCCGGCGCCGAGTTCGACGTGCGCTTCGACGGTGGACAGGTCACCGCGGAGCTGGTCGCGGGATCGTCTGCGGGCTACCGGTGCGAGGTGGGGCCGTGACGGAGCATGTGTTCTCGGATGGCACGGCGACACCGGCGACGTGACCCGCGCTCGGGTCGGGCTTCACCCGCTTGAGCGCGTTCACACTCCGATCAGTTCCCGCTCAGGCGCCGGCTCGGCGCTCGCGGCGCACCGGCAACCGCATCCGCAGCAGGCGGCGGGCTCCCCGGCCGGCACGGTCGGGAGCTGCTCGCGGGGCGGTGCCTGCGTGGCCGGCTGTGCACCGGCCAGGCGGTGGGCGAGCTGCTCGCCTTCGACGTCGATGTTCGGCAGGAGCCGGTCGAGCCAGGCGGGCAGCCACCACGCGGCCTTGCCCAGCAGCGACATGACGGCGGGCACGATCGTCATGCGGACCAGGAACGCGTCGACGGCGACGCCGACGGCCAGGGCGAAGCCCAGCGATTTGACGATGGTGTCGTCGGTGAGGATGAACCCGGCGAACACCGAGATCATGATGAGGGCGGCGGCCGTGACGACGCGGGCGCCGTGGCGGGTGCCGGTGACGATCGCCTCGTCGGGGGTGGCGCCGTGGACGTACTCCTCGCGGGTGCGGGTGACGAGGAAGACCTCGTAGTCCATGGCGAGGCCGAACAGCACGCCGATGAGGAAGATCGGCATGACGCTGATGATCGGCCCGGTGGACTCGACGCCGAACAGGTCGGCCAGCCAGCCCCATTGGAACACCGCCACCAGGGCTCCGAACGCGGCCGCGACGCTGATGAGGAATCCGAGGGTCGCCTTCAGGGGCACCAGCACGCTCCGGAAAACGAGCATGAGCAGCACGAACGCCAGTCCGACGACGATCGCGAGGTAGGGGCCGAGGGCTGCGGTGAGTTTGTCGGACACGTCGATGTTGAGGGCGGTGGCACCGGTGACGGACAGGTCCGCGCCGGTGGACGCGGCGATGGCGGGGGAGTGGGCGCGGATCGCGGCGACGAGGTCCTTGGTCGCTTTCGTGCCGGGTCCGCTCTGCGGGATGACGGTGAGCATGGCCGTGTCGCGGGCGGGGTTGATCGTCGGTGGGGTGACGATGACGACGTCGGGCAGCTTCGATACGGCTTGCTGCGCTTGTCCGGCGGCGGTGCCGACGTCGCCGAGGTTGTCTTCGACGACCAGCAGCAGCGGTCCGTTGAACCCTGCGCCGAAGCCGGCGCTGAGCTGGTCGTATGCGCGGCGTTGGGTCGAGTCGGCGGCGGCGGTGCTGTCGTCGGGCAGGGCGAGGTTCAGGTCGAGGGCCGGGATCGCCATGACCCCCGCCAGGCCCAGTGCGATGAGCAGGGCCGGGACGCGGTGGCGGAGCACGCCGCGGGCCCAGCGTCCGCCCATGGGCATCGTGTCGGGGGAGCGGTGCAGGCCGATGCCCTTGCGGTGGTCCTTGGTGAGGATCCTGGCTCCGGCGAAGCCGAGCAGCGCCGGCACCAGGCTGAGGGTGATCGCGACGGCGATCGCCACCGTGCCCGCGGCGGCCACGCCCATCGCGGTGAGGAACGGGATGCCGGTCACCGACAGGGCGACCAGGGCGATGATCACGGTGAGGCCGGCGAACACGACCGCCGACCCGGCGGTGCCGACGGCACGTCCGGCGGCCTGTTCGGGGTCGTGGCCGTCGGCGAGCTCGTGGCGGAACCGGGAGACGACGAACAGGGCGTAGTCGATGGCCACGGCCAGGCCGAGCATGGTCGCCAGGGCGGAGGTCGAGGTCGACAGGTCGAAGAAGCCGGTGGCGATCTGGATGCCGGCCATGCCGAAGCCGACGCCCAGCAGCGCGGTCAGCAGCGGAAGGCCGGCGGCGACGAGCGAACTGAACGTGATGAGCAGGATGAACGCGGCGACGGCGATGCCGATGGCTTCGGCGGCGCCGCCCTCGGACTGCTGCTGGGTCGCTGTGCCGCCGAACTCGACCCCGATGCCGGCCTGCTCGGCGGTGCGTCCGGCGGCGTACAGGGCCTGCCGGTCGGCGTCGGTCAGGTCGCCGGGGGCCACCGAGTAGGTCACCGGGGCGAACGCGGTGCGCTGGTCGCGGGAGACGGTCTGGCTCTGGAACGGGTCGCCGACCTGTACGACGTGGGGCGCGGCCCGCAGCGCCGACACCGCCTCGCCGATCGCAGCCAGCTGGGCCGGGCCGGTCAGCGGCGCGTCGTCGCGGGCGGTGAACACGACCTGGGCGGCCGCGTCGTCGGCGCCGACGCCCAGCTTGTCCCGCAGCACGGACAGGGCCTGCGAGGACTCGGTGCCGGGGATGCTGAAGGCGTTGCTGGTGGGCCCGGACAGGGTCGCCGCGCCGAAGCCCATGGCGGCGAGCAGCACCAGCCACAGGGCGGTGACCAGGCCGCGGCGGCGGAAGGAGAACCGGCCCAGCCGGTAGAGCAGCGTTGCCATGATCAGTTCCTTGCGCGCGTTGCAGCGGGCGGCAGCGGGGGTGCGCCGACCGGTTGACCAGGAACGATAGAAGCTGACTAAGCCGACCGGCTAAGATTTGCTTAGCTGAGAGGTGTATGCCACATTCTCGTGTCGGCTGGCCGTCGACGTCGCATACTCGCAGCTCAAGGCCCAGCGGCGGCCGTCAGCCGAGATCCGAGGAGGCCGATCCCCTGATGAGTGCTGCGCCGCGCCGCCGACGTACCGGCCGCGACCAGCTACTGGCCGTCGCGCTTGAGCTGTTCGCCCGTGACGGTATCCAGGCGACCTCGCTGCAGGGCATCGCCGACGAGGCGGGGGTCACCAAGGCCGGGCTCTACTACCACTACAAGACCAAGGACGAGATCGTCCTGGACGTGCTCAAGCCGCTGCTGGACGCGCTGCCGGCCGTGACGCGCCGGGCCGAGGCGCATCGCACCCGGATCGCGCGCGTCGACGAGGTCCTCGGCGGGCTGATCGAGATCGCGCTGTACGAGCACTCCGGCTTCGCCGTGCTGATGCAGGACCCCTACCTCACCCGGCTGCTCAGCGAGCAGGCGTCCATGCGCCAGTGGTGGGACGACACCACCGCGCTGATTCTGGGATCCGACCCGGATCCGCAGATCCGGATCGGCCTGGTCATGTTCATCAATGGTCTGGCCGGAGCCAGCCGCGACCCGGCGATGGCACATCTGGACGACCGCGATCGCCGCCAGTCGCTGCTCGAATGCGGACGGCGCCTGTTGCGGCAGGACTGACGCCGGCGCTACGGGCGGCCGTCGCCTTCGATGTCGTCCTGGCGGCGTGGTCCGTTGTGCAGCACGCCGTGGACGAGGTCGCGCAGCGGTTCTATGAGGTCCTGTTCGGTCGCGCGGGTGAGGGGCTGCAGGCCGGAGGCGCGGAGCAGGGTGGTGCCGATGGCGGCGGCGAGGACAAGCTGGGCACGCAGCATGAGCTGGTCGGGGTCGGGCAGGTCGGGCTGCCGGCCCGCGGTGGCGGCGAGCCGCTCGGCGAAGCGGCGCAGGACGTCCAGCCGCATCTGCTCGGTGCGTTCGTCGCCGGAGGAGCGCAGCAGCAGGAGCAGCACCTGGTTCGGTCCGCCCTCGGCAGTGGTGCCGGCGACCTGGTGCGCGATGGCGGTCGGCACATCGCTGCGCGGCACGTCGCCCGCGGCGCGGGCCAGTTCGTCGACGGCGTATCCGAGGCAGGCCTCGAACAGGCCCTCCTTGGAGTCGAAGTAGCGGTTGATCAGGGCGACGTTGACGCCTGCCTCGTCGGCGATGTCGCGGACGGTGGTGGCGGCGTACCCGTCGCGGGCGAAGCGGCGCCGTGCCACCTCCAGCAGCAGCCCGCGTGTCCTGGCCGCGTCCCGGCGCCGCTGGCCGGTGTCGCTGTCGGTGCCCATGGTCATCCGCCTCCTCGCGACCAGGGTAGCTGCTGCCCGATGTGATGTAAACAACTGTTGACTTGGCTTCCGTGACGCGGCTAGCTTCCAAGTAATCAATTGTTTACTTCGGTGGGATCCCATGGAACACGTAGTCAAGACCGTCGGCGGGCCCAGCCCCGTCCGCACCCCCGCCGACACCCCGGCGGCCGCACCCGAACCAGCCGCCCGCAGCGGTCGCCACGCCAACAGCGCCCTGGTGGTCCTCTTCCTGTCCCTGGGCGGCCTGGCCTTCGCGGTGCTGCAGTCACTGGTCGCCCCAGCCCTGCCGATCATCGCCCAGGACCTGCACAGCTCCACCGGCGACATCAGCTGGGTACTCACGGCCTACCTGCTGTCGGCGTCGGTGCTGACCCCGATCCTCGGCCGCCTCGGCGACATGGTCGGCAAACGCAAGATGATGCTGGTCGTGCTGGTCCTGCTCGCGGCGGGAACGCTGCTCGCCGCGCTGGCCACGACCCTGCCCGTGCTGATCGCGGCGCGGGCGCTGCAAGGCGCGGCCGGCGCGATCATGCCGCTGTCCATCGGGATCGTCCGCGACGAGCTGCCGCGCGAGAAGGTCAGCGTCACCGTCGGCCTGCTCTCGGCCATCTTCGGCATCGGCGCAGGCCTCGGCATCGTCCTGGCCGGCCCGATCGTCGAACACCTGTCCTGGCAGTGGCTGTTCTGGTTCCCCCTCATGCTGATCGGCGTCGCACTGGTCGGCGTGCTGTTCGGCGTACCGGAATCGCCGCTGCGCGCCCCGGGCCGGCTCGACGTGCTCGGCGCGGCCATCCTGTCGGTGTCGCTGGTGTCACTGCTGCTGGCCATCAGCAAGGGCCGCGAATGGGGCTGGGACACCACCAGGACCATCACCCTGCTGGCCGTCGGCGTGCTCGCGCTCATCGCATTCGTCCTGGTCGAGCTGCGGGTACGCGAACCGCTCATCAACATGCGCCTGCTGGCGGTGCGGGGCGTGTGGGCCACGAACCTGGTCGGCCTGGCGTTCGGGTTCGCCATGTTCGGCACGTTCCTGCTCATCCCGATGCTGCTCGAACTGCCCACCGCCACCGGTTACGGCTTCGGCAAGACCGTCTCCCAGGCGGGCCTGTTCCTGATGCCGACCACCCTGATGATGCTCGTGTTCGGCCCCCTGTCCGGCGTGCTGAACCGCCGCCACGGTCCCAAGCTGCCGCTGTTCCTCGGCGCCGCCCTGGTCACCGCGGCATACGCGCTGCCCGCGGTGGTCCACGACCAGCTGTGGCACCTGGTCGCCTCCGGCGTGCTCACCGGCGCCGGCATGGGCCTGGCTTTCGCGGCCATGTCCAACGCCATCATCGCCTCGGTCCCCGCCACCCACACCGGCGAGGCGACCAGCGTCAACAGCATCGTGCGCACCATCGGTGGCAGCATCGGCACCGCCGTGGTCGCCGCCGTGATCGCGGGCAACACCACGCCCCGCGGCCTACCCACCGACCAGGCGTTCACCTCCGGGTTCTGGGTGTGCGCAGGCGTCGCGGCACTCGCAGTCGTCGCGTCGCTGATCCTGCCCTCGGCCCGCAGCCGCCGCGCCGGGCAGGTCGCCGCAGGGGCGGACGCCGCGCCGGGCGAGGTCGCCGAGCGGCTGACCTCCGCCGGCGTCAGGTAGGCCGGTCACCCGGCCGCCGCCCGTCCGGGCGGCGGCCGGGTGCCTCACGGGCCAGGCTGTGGCGCGCGCATCAGGCGTAGATGAACCAGTAGCCCGAGGGGTAGGTGCTGCCACTGGGATACCAGACGCACTGGAGCGGCCCGGTCCAGCCGTAGTTCTGGATGCCGTAGTTGCCGATCCGGACACACTCCGAGTAGTCGTAGACGACGCCGCGAAGGCTGGGTGTCGCGTGCGCGGGCGTGGCCCCGACGAACACGGTGGCGCCGACCAGGACCGTCGCCGCGATCGCCATCTTGACTCTGCGCATCTTCCCTCCATCGATGAAGCGGTTAAGCAAAGCATAGATAGTCGGCGATGAATTTGTATGCCCTGTCCCGGCAGTTGGGTCAGCCACGTCCATGCGGCGCGAGTGGCGTCAACCTCGGCGGCCCTGACTGCTGATTCGTCGCATGGCCGGCCAGCCAGCCCGTGAGGTCGGTGCCGCCCAGGCGCCACGGCCGGGCGGGCACGAGCGTCGTGTCGTCCACCGAGGCACCGTGGAAGTAGGCGGCCGGGGCGGTCACGACGTCGCGGCTGTCGTGGCGCGCCGCCAGCAGCGTACGGACGAGGTCGTCCTGGCGCAGCCGGTCCGGCCCCGCGATGTCGACGCGCCCGCCGAAGGGCTCGGCCTCGGCGACGTCGGCGAGCACGGCGGCGGCGTCCTCCGCGGCCATCGGCTGCATGAGCACCGGTGACAGGCGCAGTGGACGGTGGTCGTCGCAGGTGGCTGTGGTGTCGTCGACGGACTCGAAGGTCTGGGTGGCGCGCACGACGGTGTAGGGCACCAGGCCGTGTTCGACGAGCTTCTCCTGGGCGGCCTTGGCGCGCATGTAGCCGCTGGCGGGCATGCGGTCGGCGCCGACGATCGACAGCACCACGTGATGGCGCACCCTCGCCGCCACCGCCGCGGACACCATGTTGCGGGTGGAGGTCTGGAAGAAGTCCATCGCCGCGTGCGCCGCGAACGAGGGCGTGTCGGTGACGTCGACGACGACGTCGGCGCGGCTGACCGTGTCGGCCAGGCCGTTGCCGGCGACGGTGTCGACGCCGGTGCTGGGTGAGGCCGGCACCACGTGGTGGCCGCGGAGCCGCAGCAGCCGGGCCAGGCGTGCGCCGATCCGGCCCGTACCACCGAAAATGACGATCTTCATCGCTTTCCCTTTCCTGCTCGCGAGTGCTCGCTGCGACGCGGTGCGGTCAGCTCACGACCGGTGTGGCCGCGGCTCGCAGGCGGGCGTCGACGGCTTGTGGCGCCTGCGGCCTGCCGTACCGGAATCCTTGGATGAGGTCGCAGCCCAGGCGACGCACGGTGTCGGCCTGCTCCGGCGTCTCCACGCCTTCGGCGATCACGCCGAGGCCGAGCCCGTGCGCCAGACGCACGATCGTGTCGACCATCGCGGCGTCGACCCGTCCGGTGTCGCCGGCGAACGGGGTGACGAACTGCCGCGCGAGCTTGAGGGTGTGCACTGGCAGCGAGCGCAGGTTGGCCAGGTTCGCGTAGCCGGTGCCGAAGTCGTCGATCGCGACCCGCACCCCGAGACCGGCCAGGGTCCGGATGGTCTCGGTCACCTGCCCGGACGTGGACAGCATGCTGCTCTCGGTGATCTCCAGCTGAAGCAGCTCCGGGTCGATGCCGCAGTGCGACAGCAGGTCGGCGACGTCACCGGCGAACTGCGGGTCGTCGGCCTGCGACGGTGCGACGTTGACGCTCATCACCAGCCGGTGCCCGGGATTTCGGGCCTGCCACTGCTGCGCCTGTGCGCAGGCGGTACGCAGCACGAACCGTCCCACTTCGTTGATCAGGCCGGTCTGTTCGGCGACGGGGACGAACTCCGCCGGCCCGAGCACGCCGCGTCGCGGATGCCGCCAACGCACCAGCGCCTCGACGCCGTACAGGTCACCGGTGCCGGCCTCGACGATCGGCTGGTACTCCAGGAACAGCTCGCCGCGTTGCAGGGCCAGCGGCAGCTGCCGGGCGATCTCGTGGCGGGCCAGGCGGTGGGCGTGCTCGTCGGGGTCGAACAGGCGGCGCTGGTCGTGGCCCGCGGCCCGGGCCAGCAGGAGCGCGGACTCGGCGGCACTGAGCAGATCGCCGACGGCGGAACCGGCCGGCGGCGGGGTTGCCATGCCGATGCACGCCGTGACGCTGACCTGCTGCCCGCCCAGCTCCAGCGGCCGGCGTACCGCCTGCTGGATGGCCTCGGCGACCCGGGTGATGTCGGTGACGTGCGCCGAAGCCGACACCAGGACGGTGAACTGGTCACTGCCGGTACGGGCGACCAGGCAGCCCTCGCACAGCACGGCCGACAGCCGCTGCGCGATCGTCTGCAGCAGCCGGTCCCCGGCGTCGTAGCCGTGCGTCTGGTTGATCGCGGTGAAACCGTCGAGGTCCAGGTGGCACAGGCCCACCGGGCGCTGCGCCGCAGTGGCGGACGTCGCGGCGCACAGGGCGTGCTTGAGCATGATGCGGTTGGGCAGTCCGGTGAGCTGGTCGTACATGGTGTGCTGGCGGGACGGCTGCGCAGGCGTGTGCCGCCCGAAGGACCCGGGCGCAACGAAGCCGTCGCCGTCGCCCGCAGCGGAGGCATACTCCGCCGCGTGGCCTACGGTGCGGTCGATAGCGATCTTCGGCAAGCTCATTTCAGTCACGCTCCGTCGCGGGGTTCCGGTGGCTCGTCGTTGCCGCCGGCTGTCGACCGGCCTGCCCACGGTCGCCGCGTCCGGGGCCGGTCGCCCCGGGCAACCCCCGGGGTTACGCACCCCGGGTCGCCCGGGTCGCCTGTCCTGCGGTGGTGCCGCGCGCCGCTACCGCCAGGTTGAGTGTTATGTCCGGTCCAGGTGGGGCCCGGTGCGCTGTGACGTGCGCCGCTGCTCGGTACGATCACCATGAATGCCAGTTTTCAGGTGATACGGGTGGGGAAAGAGGCGCCACATGGGCGTGCCTACGACCGATACCCAGGTCGAGCTCAAAGGCCGCCGCCAAGAGACGGCCGCCATCGACCACGCACTCGCCGACGCCCGCATCGGCGCCAGCGCGGTGCTCGTCCTCCGCGGCGAGGCCGGCATCGGCAAGACCGCCCTGCTCGACTACGCCGAAAGCCAGGCCCGCGGTTTCCAGCTCGCCACCGTCTGCGGTGTCGAATCCGAGATGGAGCTGCCCTACGCCGCGCTGCACCAGCTGTGCACGCCACAGCTGGAACACCTGCCCCACCTGCCCGCCCCGCAACGCGAGGCGCTGTCGGTCGCCTTCGGGCTGCTGACCGGCAACACACCCGACCGGTTCATGGTCGGCCTGGCCGTCCTGAGCCTGCTGGGCGGGGCCGCCGACGAGCCGCTGGCCTGGCTGATCGATGACGCCCAGTGGGTCGACGACGCGTCGCTGCAGGTGCTGGCCTTCGTGGCCCGGCGGCTACAGGCCGAACGAGTCGCGATGGTCTTCGCGGTACGCGAGCCCGCCCACCCGCGCCCGCTACCCGGCCTCGCCGAGCTGACCGTGCCGCGACTCAGCGACGCCGACGCGCGCAGCCTGCTGGCCGCCGCCCTGCGCATGCCGCTGGACCCGCAGGTCCGTGATCGGGTCGTGGCCGAAGCCCACGGCAACCCGCTGGCGCTGCTGCAGGTGCCCCGCGCTCTGCCGCCCGCCGACCTGGCCGGCGGATTCTGGCTGCCCGAGGGCCGCTCCACCGAATCCGACCTGGAACGCTGCTTCGCCCACGAAGTCCGCGCGCTGCCGACCGACACCCAGCGGCTCCTGCTCACCGCGGCAGCCGACCCGACCGGCGACACCCGCCTGGTCTGGCGAGCCGCCGACCTCCAGGCCATCCCCACCGCCGCGGCGGCACCGGCTGAAGCGACCGGACTGATCGAGTTGGGTCGGCGAGCACAGTTCCGCCATCCGATCGTCCGCTCCGCGATCTACCGCAGCGCGTCGGTCGCCGACCGGCGCGCCGCGCACCGTGCCCTGGCCGACGCCACCGACCCCGATCTCGCCCCCGACCGGCGCGCCTTCCACCGCGCCCGCGCCGCCACCCAACCCGACGAACGCATCGCCGAAGCTCTCGAACAGTCCGCCGATCGGGCCCGCCGCCGCGGCGGAGCCGCCGCGACCGCCGCCTTCCTGCGCTGGGCCACCGAGCTGACCCCCGACCCCGCCCGCCGCGTCGGCCGGGCCCTGGCCGCCGCCAAGGCCGCTTTCGACCTCGGCGCGCTCGACCAGGCTCACCACCTGCTCGCCGACGCCGAAACCGGCCCGCTGGACGACCTGCAGCGCGCCGAGCTGGAGCGGCTGCGGGCCCGGCTGGTGCACGCCCAGGTCCGCGGCGCCGACACCGCCCGGCGGCTGCTGACCGCCGCGACCCGGCTCAAGCCGCTGGACACCGCGCTGGCCCGCGAAACGCTGCTGGAAGCCGCCGGAGCGGCGATCTTCGCCGGACGCCTCGGCCGCGGCGCCCACGAGGTCGCCCACGCCGCACGTGCCTGCCCGGACGCACCCCAGCCGAACCGGGTCACCGACGCCCTGCTCGACGCCGTCACCTGCTGGATCCTCGACGGCCACAGCGCCAGCGCCGACGCCATCCGGCGCGCCCTGCGGGTCGCGCGCCGTGAGCAGTCCACCGAACACGGCGGCGATCCGGCCGGCTGGCTGCTGCTGTCGTCGCCGGTGACCCCCGAACCACTCGCCCCCGAGGTATGGGACGACGACGCCTGGCACGAGCTGGCCACCGGCGCAACCGACCTGGCGCGGCGGGCAGGCGCGCTGGCGGTCCTGCCGCTGGCGCTGACCCACCAGGCGTGCTTCCACGTCCACGCCGGCGAACTCGACACCGCCGCCACGCTGATCGGCGAAGCCGCCGCCGTCTCGCAGGAGACCGGCAGCACCCCGCTGCTCTACACCTCGCTGCTCCTGCACGCCTGGCAGGCAGCCGAGCAGCAGGTCCTCGACACCATCGAACACGGCATCAGGGACGTGCTCGCCCGCGGCGAAGGACGCGCCCTGGCGATCGCCGATTACGCCAGCGCGGTCCTCTACAACGGGCTCGGCCGCTACGACACCGCGCTGGCCGCCGCCTTACGCGTCTGCGAGCACGAGGACATGGGCATCTTCGGCTGGGCGTTGAGCGAACTCGTCGAAGTGGCCGCCCGCGCCGGGCAACGCGACACCGCGCAGCAGGCGCTGGAGCGGCTGACGCCCCGTACCCGCGCCAGCGCGACCACGTGGGCCGCGGGCACCGAGGCCCGCTGCCGAGCCGTGCTCGCCGACGGCCCGGCTGCCGACGAGCTGTTCCAGGAGTCGATCGAGCACCTCGGACAGACCCGGATCAGCCTCCAGCTGGCGCGTACGCACCTGCTGTACGGCGAATGGCTGCGCCGCCACCACCGACGGCAGGAGAGCCGGATGCAGCTGCGCACCGCGTACGAGGCGTTCACCCGGGCCGGCGCCGCCGGGTTCGCCGACCGGGCCCGCCGGGAGCTGGCCGCGACCGGGGAGACCGTACGCAAGCGCAGCGTCAGCCCCCTGGCCGCGTTGACCGGGCAGGAAGCCGAGATCGCCCGGCTCGCCCGCGACGGGCACACCAACCCCGAGATCGCCGCCCAGCTGTTCATCAGCCCGCGCACCGTCGAATGGCACCTGGGCAACGTCTTCACCAAACTCGGGGTCAGCTCCCGCCGCCACCTGCACGAGGCGCTGCCGCCCGCCGGGTTGCCCGCCGGTGTCTGACACCGAGTGGGACCGGAGTGGCGCGGGTCAGCACCAGCCGTTGATCGCCCCGTTCACGCCTGTCCACAGAAACGCGTCGGACACCCAGCTGCCGTCGGTGAGGCGGTTCCAGAGCGCGGTGGCGCCGTACCGGCCGGTGTGGGTGGTCCCGTTCGCCGAGCAGGAGATGCTCACGGTCGCGCCATCGCTCAGCGACCCGATGGCCGCGTAGCCGGTGCCGGGGCCCGAGCGCCGGGTGAGCGTCCCACCGCCGTTCGCGTCGACGACGCCCTGGGTGAAGCCCAGGACTCCGTAGTTGTAGAGACCGCTGCCGGGGCCGGCCCAGGCCGACCCGTGGCGGGCCCCGCCCTGGTAGGCCGCGCCGCCGACGAACACCCACTTGCCGATCCCGTGATCACCGATGGGGACGTAGGCGCTGTTCTGGCGAAGCCCGAAGTGGACGTGTCGACCGGATGCCGCGCCGCCGCAGGTGACGTCGGTGCCGGTATAGCCGAGGAACGCCCCCTGGGCGACGGCTGCTCCGTTGACGGAGATGCTGCTCCACAGGTGGTAGTAGTCGGTGGAGTAGCCGCGGTCGTGGATGACGCGGATCCAGCCCTGGCACATCGTGTACGCGGTGCCGCCGCGCGCCGCCCGCACGACCTGGTCGCCGCCGGCCAGGTCGATCGAGCTGAACGGCGATTCGCTGCCGCCCCAGCCGTGCGGTCCGCCGGTCAGTGTCCACGTCTGTCCGACGGCGAAGGGCAGCGCCATTCCGGTGCGGAAGTCGCCGCCGGCGTAGGTGGGGGAGGGGGTGGCGAACACCTTCCGCTCGGTCTCGGTGACTACCGGCGAGTCGGCCGCCAGGGTCGAGAATGCGGGTTCGCCGTCGAACGCGACCTGCCACCGGCCGGCTTCGGCCCGCGCGACGAAGATCGACCCGGTCGGGTGGGCGTCTCGGGTGTGGGGTGCGACCAGGACGGCGGTGCCGAAGGCCCAGCTGCCGTTGCGGCGGGTGACGGTGATACGGGCTTCGTCACCGGTCGCGGAGACTGCCGGCGAGGTCGCGCTCTGGTGGAGAAGTCTCGCGGTGACCGCCGCGACCACTGCGGCATCGGACCGCGGTGCGGCCTGCGCTGCCGCCGGCGCGGCTATGACCAGGATCGCGGCCGTCAGCAGCAGCACCAGGCCGCCGGCCGGTCGCCGAGGATGCGCGACCCGATACATCGAGGGATCGGAATTCATCATCATCGTTGTAAGGTATGGCCTGTCTATGAAGCTTGTCTACGGCGGACGGTTGTTCATAGAAGAAAGGTTCCGGTGGCGCCAAGCTTGTACCTATTTGTCTGATTTGTGCCACGATGGGGCCTGATCGAGTGGAGGCCCGCATGACCGCAACACCGGCGAACCGACCCTGGTCGCCCCGCAGCTGCCTGCTCACCGCCGGACTGTCGGCCCTGGCACTGCTGACCACCGCAGCCGGAGCCGTCGCAACCCCGGCCGGCGCACCGCCGGTGGCGCCGCCGCGCGCGAACGGACTCGGACAGCTGGACCCGCGCTTCGGCGCGAACGGAACCGTCGTCACCCCGTTCCCCGACCTCGCATCCGGCGCGAGCGCGCTCGCCGTACACGGTGACGGATTCGTCGCCGCCGGTGGGTCGCTGCAGAACGAATCGCCGGACTTCCTGCTCGCCCGCTACCGCGCCGACGGCAGGCTGGACCGGCGCTTCGGCACCGGCGGCCAGGTCGTGACCCCGTTCTCGGCCGTAGCCGGGGCGGCCGGGGCCGAGGGCGTGGCGGTTCAGCGCGACCGCCGCATCGTCGCAGTGGGCACCGCAGGACTGGGGACAGGCAGCGACATCGGTTTCGCGTTCGCCCGCTACCGGCCCGACGGCAGGCTGGACCGCAGCTTCGGCGGCGGGGACGGCACCGCGGTCCTGCCGGTCGGTCCTGCCGGTGACGCCGGTGCCGCCGACGTCGCGGTGCAGCGAGACGGCAGGATCGTCGCGGTCGGCGGCGCGAACGACGCCGCGGGCAACGCGGTGTTCGCCGCGGTGCGGCTGCTGCCCGACGGCAGGCCGGACACCTCGTTCGGCGACGGCGGCACCGCTCTGGTGCTCATTCCCGGCGGTGACGCCGCGGCTTCCGCGGTCGCCCTGCAGCCCGATGGAAAGGTCGTGCTGGCGGGTACGGCCATCGGCCCCGGCCTGACCGGACAGCAGCTTGCGGCGGTGCGGCTCACCGATCGCGGCGTGCCCGACAGCACGTTCGGCGAGGACGGGATCGCGGTCGCGCAGAACCAGCCCGAGCAGAGCAAGGGCGGCGCGCAGGACGTCGTCGTCGGGCGTGACAGCCGGATCCTGCTCGCCGGGCTCGGGCAGAACGCCGCCGGGCAGGGCGCCTTCACGCTGGCCCGGTTCCTGCCGGACGGTTCGCCGGACCCGTCGTTCGGCGGCGGCACGGGCCTGGTGCTGACCGACTTCCCCGAGGGCGAGTCGCTGGCCGCGAGTGTGCTGCTGCGCGGCGACGGGCGGGTCGTGGCGGTGGGCAGCGCCGGGTTCCCGTCGCGGTTCGCGCTGGCCGGCTATCTGGCCGACGGCACGCTGGACCCGGCCTTCGGCAGCTGCGGGCGCACCACGACGGCGATCGGCGAGGGGTCGGCCGCGACCGCCGCGGTGCTGCTCGATCGGGGCGCAGTCGTCGCCGCCGGATCCAGCTTCGACAACACCCAGACCACCGGCGGCTTCGCACTGGCCCGCTACCACGGCGATCCGCGCCGGCCGCAGCGCCCGGCCGAGGCAGCCGCGCCGGTGACGGGTCTTGCGGCTCCGGTCTGCCTGGGCTGAGGCAGCCACTGCACGGGCGACATCCCAGCCGCCGAGCCAGCACCTCCCGCGGGTCGGTTCGGCGGCTGGTTGCCTGGCATCGCCGTCCGGCAGCCGGGCGAGGACGGACGCACCCCAATCCCGCGCAGACGGCCCGACGCCGAGTGTCGGTGCCGTGTGTCGTGCTCGTGTTCGACGTCCCCGACCAACGACCCGCTCTTCGAGTGCGTCGGTCCGGCCGCTGCGGTTCAAGTACTGGTGGTTTGCTGCGGCGAGCTGCTCCGACGTTCCGATACCGACTGACAGAAAGGCACGCCGCCATGCGGAAGCTGGTATACGGCATGAACCTGTCCCTGGACGGCTACATCGCCGCGCCGGGTGACGACATCGGCTGGGGCGTGCAGAGCGACGAGCTGTTCCAGTGGTGGCTCGACGAGGAGAAGGCGATCGGTCTGTTGCTGTATGGGCGCAGGCTGTGGGAGATCATGAGTTCCCACTGGCCGACCGGCGACCAGCACCCGGGCGCCACCCCGGCGCAGGTCGAGTTCGCGCGGAACTGGCGGGACACGCCGAAGGTGGTGTTCTCGTCGACGGTCGACAAGGTCGACTGGAACACCCGTGTGGTCACCGGCGACGCGGCCGCGGAGATCAACCGGCTCAAGGCCGAGGACGGCGAGCCGATGAGGGTCGGCGGCGCGGCGCTCGCCGGCGCGGCCATGCGGGCCGGACTGGTCGACGAGTACCAGATCGTGACCCATCCGGTGCTGATCGGCGGCGGCAAGCCGTTCTTCACCGCGATGGACGGCTGGGTGCACCTGAACCTGGTCGGGACGCGGACGTTTCCCGGCGGGGTGGTGCTGACCAGGTACGAGACGAGGCGGTAAGCGCGATTGCCGTGCTGCCGGTCGGGGACGTGGCCGGGTCGGCGCTGGGATGGCATGATGGCCGGCCGGGACCGCAACCGTCGTGGCGACCGACCTGGACACCCGTTTCCTGCCCCCGGCGAACGGCTGACCGTGCTGACCCATGACGTGACCGCCGACCGCCCTGGATAACTAATCCGCCCTTGTCGCTGATCGGGCATGTCCGAGTACGCACCACTCAGGACAGTGCCCCCGGTCGCTGCCTAGGTTGTTACTTCAGCGGTGTCGAGTTGCCGCTCCTGCCCTGCGGTTCACAGGGACTCCGGTCTGTACTGGGTGATATAAGCCATCCACGTCTTGCCGAACGGATCTTCTATGTCCCAGCTGTCCAGTAGTCGAAGGCGGTGCCTCTCGAAGGCATTCATCAGATCAACGCGGGTCCAGTGTCGGCGAAATCTCCACGGCGCGCCTTCGTAGTCGGACTTCGGCAACCAGCCCTCACTCGAGGTAGGTGAAACGGTTGTCGACAGGGTCAGTATCCCTCCGGGCCGCAGGAATTTCAGCAGATGCGTAATCGCTGCGTCGGCTTCGGCCGCAGGGAACAGATGGATGAACGCCTCGAGCCACAGGATGTCGAAGGTATGCGTTGGCTCCGCCAGGAAGATATTGCCGTGCTTGATTTCCACATCGGGATTTCGGGCACGCGCGAATTCAACCATCTTATGCGATGCATCGATGCCGGCAGCTCGGATGCCGTTATGCGTCAGTATCGATATTGACAGGCCGACACCGCATCCGATATCGAGTGCGCTAAAGTTGGCGCCGACGTGCCGAATCAGTCTGTCAACCCAGAGCGAGACATTTGCGCGATGCTTCTCGGAACGCTCGTTGTACTGTTCTGCAACGGCATCGTACGGAGATTCGTCTGCGATCGTCAAGGGACCGGTCCATCCACGTAAGTTAATGAGGAATTGCCTGGTGACAGGCATTACCGACAGTCGTTCGCCCTAGTTGGGGCAGGTAGAACAAGCGGGAGAAGAGGGTTGCGTGTCGCCATCTCGCCGAGCTCAGGAGGCACGCAGGTCAGGGGTGGGCTCAACCTCAGCTGTTGCCAGATCCGGGTTGCGGCCGACATGGCCGACGCGTCATCGGAGTCTGCATCGGTCACCTCAGTGCCTCGACCAGGCTCTCCATCCACTGACCCGGGGGACCAAAAGATCTCTTGATCACGGGGTGCCTCGTAAAGAATCCTCGGTTCGCCACGCCACGTGGCCCCACGATATAAGCAGGATCCGGCCCGGGAGCACCCGTGACAATTAACGTGACGGCTGAGTCTCCCTTGATCGTGGAATTGTGGAAGTCGCCGACGTCCACAGCGTATTGCCCGTCCGACTTGGAAACAGTGGTGTCCCGATAGGAACAAGAAACACGAACGTCCGTCGGCACGCGCTTGCTCGCGACGCCTTCGTCTACCACTTTCCAGAGCCGGTGGAAACCCGACCCGTCTGCGTCCACATTGTATCCTCTGCTCGACACCGCACCACTGAGAACATAGCTGGTCAATGGCCGCCGGTGCGAGTGGACGGTCTGGGCTGCCCTATTGGCAGAGTTCCAGAAGTGCAGACGAACAAGGCGACCCTCATGAGACCCGATTCTGAGTTGGCCGAATCCAAGGACATGAACCATGGCCTCTGCCTCTGAAATAGACCTGAGCGCGGCATCGCTTCCGAGTAGTCTCCGTAGATCGGCGATGTCGCCTCCGGTGGACAAAGCTTCGACTATTTCAGTTGCGAGCGATTCTCTGCCGTTGATTGCTCAGCCCACCTCTCAGCTGTTTTGCCTGCTTGCCCCGCTGCTCTGTTCCTGCCGGACCGCGTCCAGTATCCGTAGCCAATAGAAGTTGACGGCATATGATGCGCCAGAAAATATGGCGCTGAGAATCCCGAGCAAGAACAGGGCGAATCCCTGCCAGTATGAAATTTGGCCTGCTGCGAGAAGATTGCCGCATACGCCGAATCCCAGGAGGCCGAGTGTTCCCAGTGTGGCGATCAGAATCCGTCGCAAGACTCTGTAGTTTGAGACCGCCGGCGGCGCTGTCGTCGCGGAGCTTGTTTGAAGGCCAGCGGCTTCCCTCGATGCCATATCACGACTGATGATGTGAAAGGTTCTATTGACCGCGTCCGGATTCAATGCGCTCAAGGAATTTCGCTCTCGATCGCTGATCCGGGGCGCTGTTGGACTATACGTATCCTGAAACTTCCCTCGATAACCGACCTGTTGACCTACTACGGTCGATACGAGCAGTTGAGCGACGGGGGCATAGGGATAGATCCTGATGGGAACGGTCGTCAGATTCACCAATTGGAGTGGGAAGGCCCACCTAATTCCGATGGCAAACTTCGGTGCCATGCAGTTGACCATGATTCCCATGCGAGCGAAGGTGCTGCGTGTCACGACGAGTCCGACAAGGTCATCTGGGAAGCAAACCGCTTCAAGAGTCTGCGTTATAAGCGGTTGCATCGGCAGCAGGTCGTAGCCGCTGGCAGGAATCTCTACCTTTTCATATGCTTGATCAAGGTCGTGATGTATATAGTCGAGAAACTCAATTCCTCGCTTGAGGGCGAGTCCTGCGGGTGCGAGCCTCAAGTCAATCGAATCCTCGGTGACCTGGGCGTCCATGCTGAATGGTTCAGTGGCATCCAGGGACTTGATCTCGATGGAGCCCCCGTCTATGCGTCGCCGAATTTCGATTCCTGTCAGAAAGGCCACTATTGAACCTCTTGCTCACTCAGGGCGCCGGAAATCTCCGACCCTCGCTTCAGTAGTTCTTCCAGCATTGGACGGTTAAGGGGGAAGACGCATCCGCTGGCGAGGATGCCTGGAATTCTATGGAGTGCCACCCATTCGTGCTCGGCCGCTTCCTGGGTGCTGGTGATGCGCCCGCCTGCCGTGACGATTATCGCGACACCAATATGATTCTGCTCGGTGTCGACGACGCAGATCGGAGGACGAAATGTTGTCAAAGACGACGTTGGCTCATCGCTGCCATAAGGGGATGGCCCGCCGAGGAGAATGGCACGCAGCTCCAAGCCGGTTTCTTCGCGTAATTCACGAGACGCGGCTTCCTCCATGCTTTCATTTTTGCTGATTTTTCCTTGTGGTAGCTCGAGATAGCCCAGGTAGGGCGTATCGTCGTCCGGCTTGCTGCGACGCTGCAACAACACGCTGACTTCTCCATCTATTTCGCGTACCGTCAGTATGGAGACGACGGGTCGTTGATATTTCCCCACCAGAGACCTCTCGTTTGCGAGTCGGCAAGATCGCGGTGTCTGCCATTCAACAGCTCGCTTTAAGTGCCGTTATCGCCACCCACCGTTTGCCGGCGATTAAGGGATCCGGCATTATTGAGGTTTCAACCGGCTCGAAGTTCGCACTGCGCAGTGTGGTGGATAGCTCGTCTATCGTCCAATGTTTGCGGAATCTAAGGTGGTTTCCATAACCATCTTTAGGGAGCCATCCCTCGGCGCTGCGCTGAGCCAGAGTTGTCGAAACGGAGAGCACTCCGCGATCGTTCAGGGAGTCGTAGAAACGCGACAGGAGCGTCCCGACCAACGACTTCGGATATAAGTGGATGAGAGCTTGCTCCCAGATCGCGTCGAAGGTCTGCGCGAAGTCTGCTGTCATGAAGTCGCCGACCATGACGTCTAGACCGGGATTTCGTCTTCGCGCGTATTCCGCCATGCGGGGCGACAGGTCGATTCCTGTTGGACGGAGTCCGCGGGAACGCATGGCTTGCATGGCCAGCCCCACTCCGCACCCGACATCAATCACGCTGCTTCCGTTGCGAAGATGGCTCAATAGGACATCGATGCGCCGGTTGACATTGCTGGTGGATTGCGAGGAGCGGCGTTCGTATTCAGAAGCAAGCGTGTCGTAGACGTCCAGATGGACGTCCCGAAGGTTGGAAAGCTGAATCGCCGCTGCCATCAGTCCTGCCTCGATGATCCAAGTAATCGTTCAGAACAGCATGTAGGAAACAGTGTCTACCGTCAATGTCGATCATCTCGATGTGGCACGGTTCTGCCCCCAAGGAGTCCGAAGTGATATCGTCGGCATCCGGCTACGACTGGACGGATGGCGGACTCCTTAATACGCGTTCGGGCGTAATAGGCCGGCGATCATAATGGCCGGCGGAGACGGCCGGTTGGGCGCGACCAACCAGCTGGGCCACCAGTCTGGCAGATGGTGACCGCAGGTAAGCCGGACGACTGCAACCGTAGAGAGTGGCCGGCCACCCAACGGCCGGACGGGCGCCATCCGTTGTGGCTTCATCGATCTGGCGTCGGATGGTTCACGGCGAACCCGGGTAGGCCGCCGCAGGCGCGTCGGCGGGAGCCTCGAAACCCGACGGGTACTGCGGGCACAGCCGGACGTAGCGTCCGCCTGGGGGAGCGTACTGCTCCCACTCGGCCTGGGACAGGTTGCGGCCGGCCAGCGCGCAGGCGTGTTCGATCCACGTGCTCGGGGCGGCCCACAGCCGGATCGTGCCGTCTTTGGAACCGCTGGCCACCAGCTTGCCGTCGGGGCTGAACGCCAGCGAGCTGATCGTGTCCTGGTGCAGCGCCAGCGGGTCGGCGACCGGCTGCCAGGTCTCCGTCTCGAACAACTGCACGGCGTAGTCCGCGCCGCCGACGGCCAGCAGCCTGCCGTCGGGGCTGAACGCGGCGGCCGTGACCGGGGTGCGGTGGGTGAGCTGTTGCTCGGCCAGCTCGTCGCCGTCGATCTGCCAGACCGACATGCCGTCGTCGCCCAAGCCGTTGGAAGGGTCGCCGGTGACGACGGTGCGGCCGTCGCGGCTCAACGCCAGCGGCTCTACCCGCGCGAAACGGTGCTGTTCGTCGGGTCTTCCCGTGGCGATCGACCGGCCGGTGCCGAGGTCCCACACCTCGACCGCCCCGATCCGCCCGACCGTGAGGCGGGTGCCGTCGTGGTTGAAGACCGCACTGCTCGCGCTGGTCGGCAGCGTCACGGTCTCCTTGCCCGCGGCGACGTCGCGGATGACTACGGTCTTGTCCCGGTCGATCGCGGCGAGCCTGCCGTCGGGGCTCAGCGCCAGGACGAGTTCCGGGCCGTGGTCGGAGATCAGCCGACCCGATCGGGGATCCCATAGTCTCACGGCGCCCTGCGTGCCCAGCCTGATCGCGGCAAGGTTGCCCGTGGCGGGGTTGATGCGGGCGTCGCCGACCGGATCGCCGGTGACCACCTCGCCAGGGTCGAACTGCTCGCCGGGTGCCGACAGCGGTGTGCCGTGAGGGGTGCGGCTGGCGAGGTCCCACTGCCGGATGCTCTCGTCGAACCCGCCGCTGAGGAGGGTGGCTCCATCGGGGCTGAAGGCGACGCTGTTCACTGTCCGGGAGTGGCCGACCAGCGGCTGACCGAGTGGCTGGCCGGTGGCCAGGTTCCAGAACCGGACCTGATTGTTGTTTCCGACGCTGGCCAGGGTCGCCCCGTCGGGGCTGAAGACGAGTCCGCTGATTCTGCCGACGTGTCCGAGCAGCGGTGTGCTGATCGACTGGCGGGTTTTGAGGTCCCACTGGTGGATCGCGCCCTGGGCGTCGGCGGAGACCAAGGTGTTCGTACCCGGTCGCAGGGTGATGGCGGTCGGTTTGACCGTCGTGCGCAGAGGCTGGCCGATGAGGGTGTGGTCGGGTCCCACCAGGTAGACCAGTCCGTCCTCGGCGGCGACGGCCAGCAGGCCGTCGCGGGTGTACTCCATCGCGGTGACGCCGACGCCGACCTTGAACTGGTCCGTCATCCGGCGTGTGCCGACGTCGTACACGCGCACCGTCCGCGGGCCGGCGAAGGCGACCTCGCCGGCGTCGCTGTTGAACGCGATCCTCTCGATGTAGCCCACCTTGGGTTCGAACGCGGGTCCGGTGGCCCGGCGGGTGGCCACGTCGATGATCTCCACCCGCCCGGGATCCCCGGACAGCGCGGCGAGCAGCCGACTGTCGGGGCTGAACGCCAGCGGAGGAAAGAAGGAGTTGGTGGGGCGCAGCAGTTCGCCCACGGGGCGGCCGGTCGTGCCGTCGCGCAGCCAGGTGCCGTCCATGCCGCTGCTGGCCAGCCACTTGCCGTCCGGGCTGTAGACGAGCGTCGACTCGGTTCGCGGCTCGTCGAGGACGGCCGTCTGCTCGCCGGTGGCCGCATCCCAGAACCGCAGCGTTCCCTTGTTGAGGCTGACCTGGTTGGCGGTGACGAAGACCTTGCCGTCGGGCCGGAACGCCGATGTCTCGATGCGGTGGTCGCTGCCGTAGAGGATCCGGGAGGTGGCGATCGGCCGGGACATGACCGTTCCCAGGGCGCCCCAGGCCTGGCGGCTGCCGGTGGCGCTGAGCCCTTGCAGGGCCAGTAGCAGCGCCAGGTCGGGCTGTCGGCCCACGACGCCGAGGGCTTGCGTGGCCAGGGTGCGGGAGTCGGCCAGCCGGGCTCGGTGCTGCGCGAGCGCGGTCTGGTCTCGGGCGGTGTTCCACTGCCACGCCGCCACCGTGCCGGCCAGCACGGCGAGGGCGAGCAGTGCGGACAGGACGGTGACGCGGCGGCGGTCGCGGGTGAGGCGACGCTGCTGTGCGGTGTTGCTGAGGGTGATGTACCGGGCGAGGTCGGGGTCGATCTCGGTGGGGCGGTCGTGGAGCCAGCGACGGGCGGCGTCCAGGGCGCTGCCGGGCAGCAGCAGGTCGGCGTCGGGTCGGCCGTGGCGGTCGGTGCTGGCCTGCCAGCGGCTGTGGTCGGCGGCCAGGTCGTGCCGCCAGGCCAGGAACACGTGGTCGTCGGCGAGCCAGCGGCGCAGCAGCGCCCATTCGTGCAGGAGTGCCTCGTGGGCGAGTTCGACTACAGGCTCGCCGGTGGCGGGGTCCTGCCCGGTGGTGATCAGCCGCCGGTCGGCCAGCAGCCCGACGACGGTCGCGGCGCTGTCGTGGGCGTCGGTGGCCGTGCCGAGGGCGCCGAGCTGGGCGAGGGTGCGCCGCTGGCGGGTGGGCGGCACGTTGGCGGCGTCGTCGCCGGGCCGGACCAGCGCGAGCAGGACCTGCCGGACCAGTGGCCGGCGGTCGCCGGGCAGGGTGTGGCAGACCTCCGTGTAGGCGTGGTCGCACCAGCGGTCCAGCCATCCGGCGACGCCGCCGAGTTCGGCGTACGCGTGGTGGGTGAGCCGGCCTGGGCCCCGGCAGCGCCGCCACAGTTCCGCGAGGGCGGACGACAGCAGCGGTAGGACCGTCACCGAGGCGCGTCCGGCTGTGCCCGGTGCGGTGACCTGGGCGGCGTCGGCGACGATCCGGGCGGCGAGGTTGGGTTCCAGGGTCAGGCCGACGGCCGTGGCGGGGCGTTCGACGATGGCGGTGAGGTCGTCGGGTTCCAGCACGGCGGGGATGTTGACGAGTCCGCGCTGCAGCAGCGGCATGAGGTCGGGCGCCTGGGCGGCCAGGCGGCTGTAGAAGTCGTCGCGCATGGTGATGACGACGGTGACCGCCGGGTCCTGCTCGGCGAGGTCGGCGAGTTCGCGTAGCAGTGTCTGCCGGGGCTGTGGCGCAGTGGCCACGAGCAGTTCCTCGAACTGGTCGAGGACGAGTACGAGCCGGGTGTGGTCGGGTCGGGCGGCCCGCCAGGCGCGTGCCGCGTCGGCCAGGCCGTGCTCGACGCCGGGCAGGCCCGCCTGTGCGAGCTGGGTCACCGGGTCGCTGCCGGGCCGGGCGACGACCCAGCCCCAGCGGTCGCTGCCGGGCAGCGCGGCGCGCGCCAGTGCGGGCCGCAGACCGGCGTGGATCAGCGACGACTTGCCACTGCCCGACGGCCCGAGCAGTGCCAGGAAGGCACGGTCGTCGCGCAGCCGGTCCAGGACCGCGCTCAGGGCGCGGTCCCGGCCGTGGAACCACGCTGCGTCGCCGGTGGTGAAGGGCCTCAGCCCGGGGTACGGGCAGACGTCGGCCACAGCCAGTCCCGGGTGCGCCGCCCGCAGGGTGGCTACCGGCGTGATGTACGCGGTGGACCGGCCCCGGCCGTGCCGGTCGGGTGCGGCCACCGAGTCGACCATGCCGATGACCAGGCCACTGCGCTCGTCTACGACGGGGCCACCGCTGAAGCCCTGGGTGATCTCGGTGGCTTCGGACAGTTGGAGCAGCTCGACCCCATTGTCGCCGTGGATCGGGTCACCGGCGAGGCCGTAGCCGTAGTGGCCGCCGCCGGGGGCGTTGGCGGGGAACCCGAACGTCTTCACCGGGTGCCGTGCGCCGCCGTCGGACGTGCCGAGTGGCAGCGGGCGGGCCAGCGCGGGCGCGGGATCGGCCAGCCGCAGGAAGGCGACGTCGCCGCGGTCCGGGGCGCGCCAGTGCTCGGGCAGGGCCCAGGCCCGGCGGGGCTGGTCGTCGAGGTGGGCGAACCGGACCGGCACCGGGCCGCCCGGCGGTGCGCCGCCGGGTCCGGCGATGACGTGCGCGCAGGTCACCAGGAGGCCGTCTGCCACGAGGAACCCGGTCCCGGCCGTGCGCCCGTGCCCGTCGAGGACCTGGACCACGCCGCGGAGCAGGTCGGGCGGGCCGCCGCCGGACGCCCCGGTCACCGGCCCGTCCCTGCGCTTGGGCCGCGCCTGCGCTGTCTCATCGGCGCCTCCTCCCGAACCGGCGCCACCCACCATAATGGACGTTCCAGGAGAGGTGGCGTCCCCAGCGGACGTCGCGTGCGCCCCGACGGTGTACGCGTAGCCGCCTCACCGCCCGGCCGCGCCGGGATCGGCGAGGGAGTGTGTGGTGGACGACGTCGTGGCGGTGCCGCTGTCCGGGGGCGGCATGATCCTGATCGAGGGCGCGGACCAGGCCGGCCCCGGAGGCCCGGTGAAGGCGGGACGGATCGGCGACGCGATCCAGGCCTTCCCCGCCACGCTCCAGGAGGCCATGGCCCCGGTCGCCGACGCGGCCCGGGCGGTGCTCGACGAGCTGCGCCGCGTGAGCCCCGACGAGGTCGAGGTCGAGTTCGGCGTCGACCTGGCGATGCACGCGGGTGCGGTCATCACCAAGAGCGAGGCACGCTCCCACCTGCGAGTCAAGATGCGCTGGGTGAACGGGTCGGCGGCGCTGTCCGAGGACGAGTAGGCCGGTCCGCGAGGTGCGGGCCGCCGTGTGCCCGAGCCACCGCGCACATCGCGGCGTGGACCGGGGGCCGTCGTTGGTAGCGTGCGCGGACATGCAGTCGCGGACGATTCACATAGGAGCTACGGCGTTGCACGTCGGTGTGACCGGCCACGGCCCTGACGTCGTAGTCCTGACCGGTGGTCCCGGTGGTGTGCAGTATCTGGAGCGAGACGAGATCGCGCCGCGTCACCACCGCGCCTGGTACCCCGAACCGCGCGGCGTCGGCCGCTCGGGCGGCGGCCCGCACACCATGGAAGAAGCGATCGCCGATCTTGAAAGCATCCGTACGGCGGTCGGTGTCACCACCTGGATCGTGGTAGGCCATTCGTGGGGTAGTGATCTAGCCGTGCGCTACGCGGTCGAGCATCCGCAGGCGGTGGCCGCGGTGGTCGGCATCGCTGGTAGAGGTCCCCAGCGTGACCGGACGTGGTCCGAGGCGTACGAAGCAGGTAAGGCCGCCGAGCCTGTCGTCGACATCGACTGGGTGCCCGAAGTGCACGCGGCTCTGAGCGTTTCGTTCACCGATTGGATCCATCGACCCGAGCTCTGGAGCGGGCTGGCCGCCTGCACCGTACCGATGCATTTCATCGCCGCCGGCGACGACATCCGCCCGCCGTGGCCCCTGGCGCAGCTCGCCGCGCTCCTTCCACGTGGGAGCTTCTCCACCGTGCCGGGCGTGCCGCATGACTTCTGGTCCACCCACCCCGAGCTGTGGACCCAGACCATCACGGACGCCTGCGCCGCTTCGTGACCTCGCCCGTGGCCAGGCTCGCATGTCGATCTCTGGGCTTATCGACCAGCCGTGGCGATCGTGGGCAGCTCCATGGTGGCGAGCAGCAGCGCCAGCACCGAACTGTTGTGATCGTGCGCCCGCGAGCTGGCGGTGGCGACCGTACACGGCAGCAGTCGGCCGCAGGAGCACAGCGTCCTGCTGGTGGGCTGGTGTTCGGCTATCAGGAAGGCTGCCGCGGCGATCTGGCGGCGTGCTGACTCGACCGGTTGAACCGAGTGCTGCATGCCAACCGCCTTCACATCGTGCATGTCGCAGGAACCACGGTGACTGTCACTGACAGCCACCGGCGGATTGACACATGGTATCGATGTTGGTGTGTCGGATCGGCTCGCTGTCTGTTTCCGTCAGGTGAATGATCCGGCGATGACCGGGCCGGCTTGCCGGCGAAGGCGGCGTCGGTGGGTGTTCTGCTGCACGAATGCATGTGACAGGTGCCGCTTCGCGTCGATGACATGAACTCCGCCGGCACGCCTTCACGGCGCACCCGAGATGTTCCACCCCGCGCGTGTCCGATATCGAGCCGGTCGAGCCCCTGGCTGGTGGCGGCTCGCCCACTGCGCGGTGTCCGGTCAGATCCGGCTCCGGTCCTGACCGGACAGGCGGGACCAGCGCCGACGCCCGAGTGATCCGGAGCGGGTCGGTGGCGACCTGGCGCGCCGTGCCTCGGCAACACGCTGTTCGTGCCGGCCTTCCCGGCCGGCGCCGTCGTCAGGCGCGTCGCCTCATCCTCCACCGCCAGGCGGTCAACCGACTGTCGGCACGTCGCGCTTCTGCCGCGGCCGAACGGCCGCGACCACCCCCGCACACAAAGGAGCCCAGCACCCCCATGACCCACACCGTGAGGAAAACCCGAGTCCGACGCACGTTGACAGTCCTGGCGGCTGTCACGATGGCTCTGGCGGGCCAGCTGGTCGGCGTCGGCGGCGCCCACGCCGCGAGCACGGCCGGCGTCCACACCGGCATCGACGGCTACCCGACGCGACAGTTGCCGACCTCCTGCATCACCACGCCGCAGCCTGGCACGGTCTACCTGCACGACATGGTGCTCGCCGGCGCCGGCGGCCGACACCTCGGCTACACCAACTGTTCGGACGACACCTCGTACCACCGGGAGAGCCGCGCGTGGGACTGGGGGATGAACGCCTTCGACGCTTACGAGGCGGCTCGGGTGAACGAGGTGCTGACCTGGTTGCTGGCCACCGACGAGCGTGGCAATCCGCACGCCAACGCCCGCCGGCTGGGCATCGGTGAGATCATCTGGAACAGGCGCATCATCACCCTGTGGTCCACCACCGGCAACAAGAACTGGGTGACCTACACCGGGTCCAACCCGCACACCGACCACGTCCACTTCTCCATGTCGTGGGCGGGCGCCCGCAAGGAGACCAGCTTCTTCCGCTCGCGCGGCGCCGTGCCGGTGTTCGCACTGTCGGACTCGCTGAACGCGAGCACCGCCACCCTTGCCGCGTTCTCCTACGGGTTCGGCGCGTCGGTGGTGATCGCGGGGGACTGGGACGGCTACCTCGGCGATGGCATCGGCCTGTACGATCCCACGACCTGGACGTTCTACCTGCGCAACTGCCCGTGCTCGGGCGGTCTCGCCGACGTGGTGGTGCGGCTGGGCAACTTCGGCGACAAGCCGATCGCCGGGGACTGGGACGGCGACGGCCGCGACGACATCGGCGTCTACCGGCCTAGCAACAGCACGTTCTACTTCCACATGCTCGACGGGGACGCCGCACCGGCGCCCATCACCTACGGCAACGCCGGTGATCTGCCGATCATCGGGGACTGGAACGGCGACGGCCGCGACGACATCGGCGTCTACCGTCCCAGCAACGTCACGTTCTACAAGATCACGGGTGGTGCGGTGCCGTTCGGCAACCCCGGTGACATCCCGATCGTGGGTGACTGGACCACCGACCGCATCGCCGAGATCGGCGTCTACCGCCCGTCGAACAGCACGTTCTACTTCCTGACCGAGTCGGACACCCAGCAGCCGGTGACCCGCGTGCGGCCGTACGGCGACCCGGGTGTCAGCCCGGTCATCGGCGACTGGAACGGCAACGGCCAGGACACCCAGGGCGTCGTTCTGCTCGGGTAGTTCCGCCGAGCCTGAATTCTGTCGCGTGCCCACCCGGCGCCTCGGCTCCGGGTGGGCACTGTGTTCGAGGACACCGCCGTCTGCCGGCAGGCTCTGACCGGCGTCCACGGGTCTCTGGCACCTGGCCTTCGCACCCCTGCCCGGTTCGCTGCCGCACCGGGCAGGTCAGAGACAATGACAAGGTTGGATGCATTGTGTTACGGTTTGCCTCTAAGCGACGGGAATCGGCATGTACACGGTGGGCGTCTGCATCGACGAGGCGTACTTTGTGCCGGCCCTGACCACGTTGACCTCGCTGGCCGACAGCCAACCCGCCGGTGACCTCAAGAACGTGGGCGTGCGCGTGTTGACCGCCGACTTGAGCCGGGGCCGCGCCGAGACGATGGCCACGGTGGTGGCGCGGCTGGGGTTCGGGTCGTTCGACATCGCGTGGCATCCCACCGACCGGTGGCAGGTGGTGAGTTGCGACCACATCTCGGCAGCCACCTACCTGCGCTTCGCCTTCACCGCCGACTTCGTCGGCGACGACCATCTGATCTATCTGGACGCGGACCTGCTGGTCCTCGGCGACGTGGCGGCACCGCTGGACAGCCTGGAGCCGGCCCGGATGGCCCTGGTCCAGGACGAACTCGTGGCAACGGTGGGCCGGGGCGGGGCGCTGCCCGGGGTCGTCGACCGGTGGCCCGGGTTTCGGGGCCGTCCCTACTTCAACGCCGGGGTGATGTGGTGCCCGACCGGCCTGCTGGGCCGCCTGAACCGGTCGATCACCCGGATCATGGCCGCCGCCGGGCAGCACATCCATTTCAACGACCAGGACGCGTTGAACCTGTGGGCCCTGCACGGGAGCGCCGTCGTGCCCGCCCCACCGGCGTACAACCGCTTCGAACTGGACCGGTTCGAGGACGGTGCCCAGAGCCGGGCCCGCGAGGGCACCCCGGTGGTGCTGCACTTCGTCGGCCCCGACAAGCCGTGGCAGCCGACCTGCCCGGGCACCGACGGGGTACGCCTTTACCGGACCTACCTGCGTCAGGCGGCGAGCCTGGTCAGCCGGGCCAAGGACCCGACAGCGGGGATCCGGTGGCAGTGACCGTGTGCGTTCCCACCCACCGGGGACGGCTGCGCCACGTCAGCGAACTGCTGGCCTCGCTGCTGATCGCCGCCCGGGTGGCCGACGTGCCGGTGGAGATCATCGTGGTGGACGACTCGCCCGAGCCGGAGTTCCAGGCGCTGCGGCGCCGGTGCATCCGGCTGGGCGTGCGTCACCTGCGCGGCCCGCGCTCGGTGAGCGCCAAACGCAACCTCGCCGTCCGGGCCGCCAGCCACGACCTGCTGCTGTTCGTCGACTCGGACTGTGTGGCCACGCCTGAGCTGATCGCCGGCCATCTCGACGCGCTGGCCGGTGCGCCGGCTGACGTGGCCGGGGTCGCCGGGGCCACCGTCTGGTCAGGTGAACGGACGCCGCTGTGGCAGGTCCTGGATTTCAGCCGGCTCTACCAGAACGCGGTGGACGTGGCCGCCCGCTACACGCAGGTCGGCTGGGCCACGACCAGCAACCTGTGTGTACGCCGGGACGTGTTCACCCGGCTGGGCGGGTTCGACGAGGGGGCGTTCACGGTGGTGGGCGGCGAGGACGTCGACCTCGGCGTGCGCGCCTGCGATCGCGGATACCGCTGGCTGACCTGTGCCCGGGCAGCGGTCCTGCACCAGCGGGACTCGGCGGGCCGGTGGAGCCAGGTGCTGGCCAAGCAGTTCACGTACGGCCGGGCCGACGTGTTCCTGTGCTCGCGGCACCGCCACCGCCGGACCTGGCGGGCCAACCCGGTCACGACCAGCCTCATGATCATGATGTTCGCGGTGGCGGGTGTCCGCGTGGGGCTCCCGCTGTGGACCCTGCTCGCCGGGGCGGTGCCGGTGCTGGCCGCGTTACTGCGCACCGGGCCCCAGCCGGTACGCCGGTGGGGCGGCGCCCTGGTCGATCTGGCCTTCGACGCGGGTATCACCTTCGAGGCGGTGCGCCAGAGGCGGCCGGCGTTGGCCGTGCGCACCTTCGTCTACGCCGACGACCGGGAGTTCCGGCCGCGCCGGGCCGCAACGCGAGCCTGAGCCCATGTACGCCGTGGGATTGTGCGTAGACACGGCGTACCTTCTGCCCTCGCTGGTGACCCTGCTCTCGCTGGCCGACGCGACCCCCGACCGGGCGTCCGCGGCCGTCAGGGTGCTCACCCCCGATCTGTCCCGCGCCGACGCGGCCATGATGGCGGCGACCGTGCGCTTCCTCGGTTTCCGGTCATTCGACCTGCGGTGGGTCAGGCCCGGCTGGCGGGTCGTCGACGGTTCGTACATTTCGACGGCCACCTATCTTCGATTCGACTTCGACGCCGGCTTCGTCGATCGCCCTCACCTGGTGTATCTGGACAGCGACGTGCTGGTGCTGGGCGACCTCACCAGCCCGCTCGGCACGCTTGCCCGCGGCCGGATCGGGTTGGTACGCGACCTGTTCAACCACACCGTGGGCACGGGGCCGGCGCTGCCCGGGGTGGCCGACCGATGGCCCGGGTTTCGCGGTCGCCCCTACTTCAACGCCGGCGCGATGTGGTGCGACACCGAGGTGCTGGCCCGGCTGCACACCGACGTGGCCCGGATCATGCGCCACGACGGGCGCCATATCCACTACAACGACCAGGACGCGCTCAACCTCTGGGGCCTGCGCCACGACTCAGTCCAGCCGCTGCCGCCGGAGTTCAACACGTTCGAGGTCGACCGGTTCGCCGAACTCGGCGACTGGGTCCACCCGATCCTCGCCGCGACCAAGGTGCCGTCGTCGCCGGTGGTCCTGCACTTCGTCGGCGCCGAGAAGCCTTGGCTGGACAACTGTCCGTCCACGCCGGCGGTCGGGCTGTACCGCCGTTACCTGCGCCACGCCCGCCGGCTGGCCCGTTGGTGATCCCTCTTGCGGGAGTCGGGAGCGGGGCGCCTACGGCACGACCGCCGCCGCCGCCGCCGAACCGGCGCGGCCGAGCCGGCGGTGGACCACCGAACCTCGACCGCGCCGCATGCCGCAGACACGACCAGCTGGACTGGCTACCCGCACCACCCGATGGTGATGATCCGAGCGGGCCTACGCGGACACGGCCTCCCACCGGAAGCCGTCGAGGTCGACGAAGCCTCCGGCGTCGCTGCCGACCGTGATGCGGTGCGAGCCGGAGCCTTCGGCCGACACGCCGGAGTCCTTGGCGGCGAACTTGCGGCTGTAGAGCGCCATCTTGATGGTCGAGGTGCCGAACTCGACGTACTTGCTGCCGAAACTCTTGGTCACCGCCAGGCCGCGGTCGGTGTAGAACTGCTTGGTCGCCTTGACGTTGTCGACGCCGAGCAGCAGCACGACGTCGTCGACCTGCCGCGTCGCGGGGCCGGTGTTCTTCTTCTCCGCCGACGCGAGCTTCCAGATGGTGCCGAACGGGTCCTGGAGGGTGCCGCCGTAGCCCCAGAAGCTCTTGCTCGCCGGCTTGAGAGCCGTCGCCCCGGCGGCCAGGGCGGTGGCGAAGAAGCTGTCCACGTCGCAGGGCTGGGGCACGACCAGCGAGATCGCGTAGCCGCGGAACCCTGCCGACGGTTCGTCGGCGGCCCGCACGCGGATGCGATCGCCCAGTCCGAAGGCCGCGGTGTAGAAGGCGTCGGCGGCGGCCGGGTCGGTGACTTCGAGGATGAGGTGGTTGATGGCGGTCATGGCGTGCTCCTTCGGAGGCTGTCGTGTTGTCTGATCACAGCTTCGCCTCCCGGGCGGCCCGCCCACATCCGTGGTGACCACGGAAGCCGCCACGGAGCCGCGCACGCAGAGCAGGCCCAGCCGGTGCCCTCCGGGTGTCGGCGTTCTACGGGAGGTCGGCGCGTAGCTGAGCGCGAGTGCGCATCAAGATCCGTCCGAGCATGTTCTTGCCGGTGCCGCTCCGGCCGCGTCCCCAGTAGTGGTCGGTGCTGGTGTCCTCGACGATCTCCTCGTCGCCGGTGGCCAGCAGGATGGCGCGGATGTCGGCGTGGGCGGTGAACTTGGCCGTCACGGCCCGGCGCATCACGTCGTCCTTGACCCGCTCCCAGTCGCGGCGCAGCGGCCGGGACCGGTCGCGGCCCAGCTCGGCGGCCCGCAACGGGGTCGCCGCCCGCCGGATGAGTTCGGCGTGGCGGTCACCGGGGAACTTCTGGGCCTGGAAGTAGTGCTCGGAGGTCGCCCACCAGCGGCCGTCGAGGTCGAACCCGTGGCCGGAGAAGTTGGAGAAGCAGCCGTACGGAACCTCGTCGGCACCGTAGAAGTAGATCGTCATCTGGGCCTCGGAGCGGGGGTCGGGGGTCTGCACGGTGTCACAGGCATCGGCAGAGCGGCAACCGGGTTCGCCGGCCGCCATCCGGATCTGCCGCGACCCGCGCGGGGCTCGGCCGCGCGACTCGTCGCCTCAGGTGAGCGGATCGCCGGGACGGCAACCAGGCCTTGCGGGAGGTCACGGATCGACGATGTCGACCCGCACCGGCGCGATGTCGCCGACGTCGAGGCGTTCGGCCTTGCGGACCGCGCGCTTGAGCGGCAGTACGTAGCAGCCGCTCGCGCTGTCCGGGAAGATAGACGTCAACCAGGTGCTACCGCCGACGGTGACCCGCGCCTTCACCGCGCCGAACCCGCGACGCGGCCCGTCGCTCACCTCGCGGATCTCGCGGGAGGCCTCAGCCGGGAGGCTGACGAAGACCCAGCTGTCGTCGCGGCGCGCGTCCCACAGCCACAACTCGGCCTCGAACTCGTGGATCACTCGTCCAGCATCACATGCGCCTCTGACGGCCCGCTGCGCGGCCGTTCTGGTCGTCGCCGCGGCCGGTGCCCTGCACGCTGCCAGCTCGGACAGTCCCAACGTGTCTTGACAATGCCTCATGTATCTTCCGCTGATGTGGCACGACCTCAGCCTCGTCCGCTGGCGGTGCAGACTAGGTCGGCTTCTCGAAAACACACAGATAGGCCTTCGCGTCCAACGCGGTGGCGATGTCGCGGCTCAGGTAACGGCGTAGTAGCGACGCGAATTCGTCCTGCTCGGCATCGGTCATGGGGGAGTTGCGTGCGCGTTCCTGAGCGATCAGCGCGTCGATCACGGTGCTGGCCGCTGTCGGCTCTGCGGTGGGCGTGACGATCCGTTCGGCGCGTATCAGTCTGAACCCCGCGTCCTCGATGTCGTTCACCTGCGAACTCAGCGCTCGGAGCCGAACATCGGGCCCGACCGAGCTATGCACCAGGGCATGCGCGGCATCTCCGCAGTCTCGGTGGTGGTAGAGAAATTCGACGAAGAGCCCACCGGGCCGGAGAACTCGGAACGCCTCTTGCAGCAGCTTGTGCGGGTCCGGGGTATAGCCGAGGGTGGCGGTCATCACCACGGCGTCGAGCGAGGCCGGCTCCCGGCCGGTCTGTGCGGCATCGCCGTGCTGGAACCTGGCGCGGCTGCTGAGGCAGGCACCGAGCATCGACGCCGCTGCGACAAAAACGCCGTCTATGTCGATGCCGGTGGTATGCGGGAACACTTCCGCTAGAGCGAAGGTCGACATGCCGGTGAAGCTTCCGACGTCCAGCACTTCTGCGTGCTCTGGAAGGCCGAGTTCGCGCAGCAGGTGGGCGGCACGGGTGACCGCTGCGGCGCCGCCCGGGGCGGCGTCCGGGTCACCGATGTAGGCGAGGAACTCATACGGCCGCATGGCTCTCAGCCGTTCGATCGGCTGGGCCTTGAACGGCAGCCGAAAGAACTGCATGGCTTTGAGTACTCGCGCGGGGCTGGCGTGCTCGTGTCCGGCGTCGGCCGGTGGTGTTTCCGTCGAGACGATGACCGGGTGGCGGAAGGCGCACAGTGCTTGGATGAGCAGTCGTCGTCGGAGCATGTCGTCGACGACGGTGTCCATGCCGGGCAGGTTCTTGAGGATTGACCGGTAGATGTCGGCGTGGGCCCGGTCGGGCAGTAGCCATCGTGGTTGGCGGCGGTAGCTGCCGAGATCGAACCCGGCCTTCTCGTAGGACTGCAGGCATTGTTGTGCTGAGGTCGGCACATTGCTGACGCCGAACTCGTCGCGCTCGCGTTCGCGCAGGTGTTGTGGTGTGGCGGGGTCGTAGACGTAGTGAGCGTTGACGAATCTGGTGCGTTCGTCGAGTGCCGCGCGGATGGCAGCGAACACCTCGGTTTCGTCGGCGAAGAAGGCCGAGCTGCCGAAGCAGACGATGGCGTCGACGCCGGTGAATTCCTGCGCGACTTGGCCGGCGTCCAGTCGTAGGTAGGACAGGTTGCCTGCCTGGTAGGTCGCGCCTGCCGTGGTGATCATGTCGGGTGAGATGTCGATGCCGACGACGTCGGCGCCGGGCCGCAGCTGCGCAAGGACGGACGTCGTCCATCCTGTGTTGCAGCCGAGGTCGAGGATGCGGCGGGCGCCCTGCGGGATCTGCTCGCACATGAGGTGCAGCGTGTGCTCGCCGCCGGGTGGCAGGTTGCGTGTGCCGAGTGCTGCCACGTCCTTGACGTATGCCTGCTGTTCGGGTCGGGCGATCATCTGCTGCACACCTCGCATTCGGTGGATTTGGTCATCGGCGTTGTCTGCGCGATCCCCGAGATGAGGTCCAGGGTCCAGCGGGCCTGGTGCAGTGCGCTGGCAGCGGGCTCGGTGCCGGCGGCGCGCAGCAGCTGCGCGGCGAGCATCGCGGTAATCATGAGGTTGTTCGGTGCTGCTGATGGCGCGACGTAGCCGCGGTTGTCGACCCGGTAACGTGATGCGCTGCAGAACGGGCAGGGATCGCCGTCGCGGAAGGCCATCGGGCCGACGACGCACCGTGCGCCCACGTAGCCGGCGTGTATGTAGCAGGTGTGCGGCCGGCCGTGCAGGTAACCTGCCGCTTCGCGGGCTGAGGTGGGATCGTCGACAGCGATGACCCACGTCGCGGATCCGGCCAGGGACTCGTGTACGCGCCTGACGGTTTCGGCTGAGGTGCGGACCGCTGCCGACACGCAGTCGATATTGAACTGGTTTCTCAGGTGCCTGGCGAGGGCTTCGCACTTGAGTTCGCCGACCTCGGCCGGAGAAGCCCACAACAGCCGGTTGAGGTTGCCCGCTTCGATGCGGTCGTCGTCGGTGACCAGTATTCGCGTGGCGCCTAGTGCGGCCAGTGCGACCGCGGTGTTCGACCCGATTCCGCCGCAGCCCAGGATCACGTACTGGTGCTGCGCGAGGCCGGCCAGCGAGGTTGTCGAGTCGTCTCCGCACAGTGCCGCTGCGAATACCGCATTGCGGTCGACGTCGGGTTCGCGGTGCTCGATGCCGGGTTCGACGAAGCCGTGCTGGTCCAGGGCCTGAGCTAGCGGCCCGGTCAGGAATCGGGTGTCGCCGTCGAGGAGGCTGCGTGCGACGGCTGTCGGCAGCCGGATCGCCACGCCGGCGCGTTCGATGCCGCACAGTGCGCCGTCCAGGCTCACTGCACGCACGTCAGCACGCAGCCGCATTTCCATTCTGCTTCCCCCGGCGGGTCAGTTGGCGACCATGTCGGCAAGGTCGGCAAGGTCCTCGACTTCGATGTTGAGTTCGGTGATGCGTTCGCCGGTGATTTCTTGGAGCGCGTCCTGCTGCTCGGTGGTGAGCGTGATCGAGACCCGCCGGAATGGCTTGCTCGCCACCTGAGTGGCCTTGACCATCTGGTTCGAGGAAATGACCTCGTTGGCTTGGTTGGATTCGGGATCAAGCGGCTGGTTCATGGTGTTGCCTTTCTGTGAGCCGGTCATCCGGCGATACTTCTCAGGCGCCATGTCGGCGTTTTGGTGGCGACTGCCTTCTCGATCGACTTGGCAGCCCTCTGCGCTGACGACAGGTTGTCGCGCCGGTAGTCGCAGATGTGGATGTCGACGGTCATCTTGTGGTGTTCTGGCCAGTGGTGGGCGGCGATGTGGGATTCGGCCAGCAGGACTACCGCTGAGCTGCCGCAGGGCTGGAATCTGACCGATGTGTGACCCATGGGTGTGAGCTCGGCGGCGAGCGCTGCTGACCTCAGGATGCCGATCAGGTACTCGGGCGAGTCGTCCAGGTCGGGTCGCGTGGCTATCACTGCGGAAAGCTGATGCGACACGATCCTCCAGGGATCGCGGAGAGCTAGCCACGCGAGTGGATTCAGGCGAGCCATCGATGCGATGAAGGTCACGGTGTCAACCTCTGGGCTGTCCGCGGGCTCGGCTGCGCGAGCCGTTGTCTTGTGCGTGGGCCTGCGAGCGGTTTTGCTTCATCGGACCCCGAGTCGCAGGTCGGGGTTGCGCCAGTAGTACCGCCCTGGTGCACGGGTCGCGTCCCATGCTGCGTAGATGCCCTCCCAGTCGCGCAGCCGCAGATGTGGCTGGCATGCCTCGGGTCGCATCGGTTGGTCGGCGGGCTGGAACCGGAAGTCGGCGGAGAGCCGGACCGCGGCGGGTCGCCGGCCGGGCACGCTGCGGTGGATGGTGTAGCTGGAGAAGATGATGACGTCACCCGGTTCCAGGACCGCACCGTGCCAGCGCAGGTGCTCCGGGACGACGACTTCGTTCTTGTTTCCGACACGGTGGACGTCGAGCATCCCGTCGCGGTGTGACTGCGGCATGACGGCGATGCCGCCGGTGTCGCCGTCGCACCGGGCGCAAGCGATCCACGCTGTCCAGATGTCGGCCGCCGTGCCGACGTAGCGGGCGTCTTGGTGTGGCGGTTTCGGCTCGGTGCGGATGCGATCGCTGACGATCCGGAAGATCCCGCACGGCTGCACGATCGCGTTGTCGGCGATGACGGCGCGCATCGTCTGCTGTAGCGGTCGGGCCCAGGCGAGTGCGTAGAGATCCTGGCATCCGGTGAGATCGGCGTAGTAGTCGAACCAGCGGTCGGACTGCGCTTCTGCCACGGAGGCGGCGTCTTTGCCGAGCAGCCCGTGGCGGGAGGCGGTGTCGAGGAGGCCGGCACGTGCGTCGGCCACCGTCGCCGCGGGGATCAACCCTCGCAGCAGCAGGCAGCCTTCCTCGTGGGCTCGTTGAGCCAGCAGCGAAGGCGTGTCGATCAACGGCGACGAGTCCTGCAGTTCCGCCATGTCCCCGAATCCCTCAGGTGTGGCCACCTGTTCGGGACACGTCATCGTGCCCGCGGGATGTCTCGAATGATCGACGGCCGGAGCCGGATCGGCTTCGTAGCGCATGCTCGATTCCTTACCAGGCGGGCGGACAGGGCCAGATCAGGTGAGTTCGGGCATGGCACACCCGCAGTTGGCGTCGAAGAACGCGACGGAACCAA
>NZ_BONI01000056.1 GCF_016862635.1 Catellatospora coxensis
GGGTGGTGGTGACCATCGGGGTTGGTCACCACCACCCGCCGCCACCTTTATGCCCTGCCACCGGGTGCCCATGATCGCCCGACTTGCCCGGCACCTGTGCGTATCTTGAGCACGCATTCGCCCGGTTGCCAGGCAAGTCCGGCGATCATGTCGGCGCCGACAGCCGACAGCCGACAGCCGACAGCCGACCGCCGACCGCCGACAGCCGACCGCCTTCCGCCGACCGGTGTCCGCCGACTGCGGACTGCGACGGCGGCCGCTGCAGAGGTGATGCGGGGGTTGCGGACTACGGGTGGGCGGTGTGCTGGCCAGAGCGGGCCGGGGTCGAGCCGTGCCGGGCGGGTCCGCGAGGCGGAGCGTCATCGGTAAGGGCCTTCTTTCCCGGAAATGGTTGCCACGGCGTGCGCCGTCTGATTCTGGGGTTGTCCAAGATCTGTTTTTGTGGACGCTGGACGCCGCTATAGGGACGTCCAGCGTCCACAAAAACAGATCTTGCGCTGGGGAAAGGCGCTGGGCGGGTCGGCGTCGAGGGGAGAAGGCGTCGCTAGGGGCCGGCGCGAATGCGCGGGTGGCGCGATGTGAGTTGTGGGAGGCGAGCCTGCCGGGGCAGGTCACCGGCCCTGGCGCGTTAAGAAGGGCACCTTCTATATCGCGGAGCGATAAGAAGGTGCCCTTCCTTTGGTTGCTGCCCGTCCCGGGGAGGCGGCCCCGGGACGGGCAGGGTTGGGGGAGGATCGGCGTCAGCGGAGGGCTTCTGCCAGGTCCTCGTCGGTGAGGTCGGTACGCGGCTGCTGGGCGACGGTCGCGGCGGTCGCCTCGGTGTGCTGCTCGGCGAGCGGGGCGGCGTGCTTGCCGCCGTTGCGCTTGCGCTTGACCCGGGCCTTGAAGCCCTCCACCAGGGAGTAGAGGACCGGCACCAGGACCAGCGTGAGCAGCGTGGAGCTGACCAGACCGCCGATCACCACGACGGCCAGCGGCTGCGAGATGAAGGCGCTCGACTCGGTGAGGCCCAGCGACATCGGCAGCAGCGCGAAGATGGTCGCCACCGCGGTCATCAGGATCGGGCGCAGGCGGCGGCGGCCGCCCTCGATGATCGCGTCCCGCGTGGTGTAGCCGTCGGCCCGGTACTGGTTGATCAGGTCGAGCAGCACGATCGCGTTGGTGACCACGATGCCGACCAGCATCAGCAGACCGATCATGGCGGCCAGGCCGAGCGGCTGACCGGTGACGGCCAGCAGGCCGAGCGCGCCGGTCGCCGCGAACGGCACCGAGATCAGCAGGATCAGCGGCTGCACCAGCCCGCGGAACGTGGCGATCATGATGATGAAGACCAGCGCGATGGCGACCAGCATGGCCAGCCCCAGGTCGCCGAAGGCGTCCTGCTGGGCCTCGGTGACACCGCCGATGGAGTACGACGCGCCGTCGGGCAGGTCGAGGCTCTTCAGCTTCTTGTCCAGCTCGGCGTTGATCGTGCCCAGCGCCTCCTGGCTCGGGGTGCCCGTCACCTTGGCGGTGCGGACCTGGTCCACGCGGTTGATCTGGCTCGGGCCGGCCACCGTGTTGACGTCGGCGACGTCGTCCAGGGTGACGCCGGGGCCGATCGGCAGGGCGCGCAGCGCGGCGATGTCGGCCGGGGCCGCACCGGTACGCAGCACGACCGGCTGCTCGATGCCGTTGAGCACGACACGGGTGAGCGTGCTGCCGCGGAACGCCTGCCCGACCAGCTGACCCAGCGCGGCGTCGCTCAGCCCGGCCCGAGCCGCGGCGGCCCGGTCCAGGGTGACCTGCACCTGCGGGGTGTTGGCGGCCAGGTCGCTGTCGACCTCGGTGACGTTGGGCAGCTCGGCGACGGCGGCGCGGATCTGCTCGGCCGCGGCGCGCAGCGTGGCGTCGTCGGCCGCCTCGACCGCGACCTCCAGGCCGTTGCCGCCGAAACCGCCCTGCACCGCGCCGACCACGACCTCGCCGACCGCGCTGTCGTCCAATGCGTCGATCTTGTCGCGTAGCGCCTCGGTGAGCGCCGCCTGGTCGGTGCCGGTCTCCGAGGTCACCTGGAAGCGGGCCTGGGTGGTGTTGGCGCCGCCGCCACCGCCGAAGATGCCGCCGCCGCCACCGACCGTGACCTGGTACGACTTGACGCCGTCGGTCTCTTCGAGGATCTTCTCGACCCGCTTGGCGGCCTCGTCGGTGGTGGCCAGCGAGGTGCCGATCGGCATGGTCTGGCTGATCGAGAACGAGTTGCCGGAGCTCTCGATGAAGCTGGTCTCGATCTTGGTGGCGAGGTAGCCGGTGCCCGCGATCACGCCGAACGCCAGCAGCAGGGTCACGAAGCGGTGGCCCAGCGACCAGCGCAGCACGGGCACGTACGCGCGCTGCAGCGGGTTGCGCAGCTCCTTGGCCTCGGCCTGGACCCGGATCGCTTCCAGCTCCTCGGCGGTGCCCTGCGGCGACTTGAGGAACCAGTACGCCATGACCGGGACGATGGTCAGCGACACCAGCAGCGAGGCCAGCAGCGCCGCGGTCACGGTCAGGCCGAACGGGCCGAACAGCTGGCCTACCATGCCGCCGACCAGTGCGACGGGCAGGAACACCGCGACGGTGGTCAGCGTCGAGGCGGTCACCGCGCCGGAGACCTCCTTCACCGCGGTGAGGATGGCCTGCTTCTTCGGTTCGCCGTACTCCAGGTGGCGTTTGATGTTCTCCAGGACCACGATCGAGTCGTCGACGACGCGGCCGATGGCGATGGTGAGACCGCCCAGGGTGAGCAGGTTGAGCGAGTAGTCGCCGGCCCACAGCGCGATCAGCGCGATGACCACGCTGACCGGGATCGACACGGCGGTGACCAGGGTCGAGCGGACCGACAGCAGGAAGACCAGGATCACCAGCACGGCGAAGGCCAGGCCCAGCGCGCCCTCGGTGGTCAGGCTGCTGACCGAGCGCTCGACCTCGGGCGCCTGGTCGAAGATGACCTGCAGCGCGCCGCCCGCGCCGAGCTGTGCGGCGAGCTCGGGCAGCTTGTCGTTGACCTGGTGGGAGATCTCGACGGCGTTCGCGCCGGGCAGCGCGGTGACGCCCACGCCCAGGCTCGGCTTGCCGTTGGTCCGGGTCAGCGTGGTCGCGTCGGCGGGCGCGGAGGTCACCGTGGCGACGTCCTTGAGCTGCACCGGGGCGGCGGCGGGCTTGCCCGGCACCGGGCGCGCGGCGGCGGCCGCGCCGAGGTACAGGTCGCCGATCTGCTCGACGGTGGTGAAGCGGCTGCCGACCGCCACGGAGTAGACCAGGCCGCCGTCGGTGATCACGCCGCCGGGCATGCTGATGCCGTTGGCGGTCAGCGCGCCGGTCACCGCCTGCGCGGACAGGCCCTTGGCGGCCAGCTTGACCGGGTCCAGGTCGATGGTGACCTGCGGGGTGCGGTCGCCCGACAGGGTCGCCTCGCGTACACCCTCGATGTTGTTGAGGGCCGGCAGCACGGTGGCGCGCACGCGGCGGGCCAGCTCCTGGTCGTCGCCGCCGGCGCCGCTGGCGGCCAGCTGGATGACCGGGATGTCGTCGGTGGTGCCCGCGAAGACCGCCGGGTCCACGTTCTGCGGCAGGCGGGAGTCGATGCGCGCCAGCGCCTGCTGGATGTCGCCCTCGACCTGCTCGACGTCCGCGCCGTAGTCGAAGCTGACGCCGATCGTGGCGGAGCCGTTGCGCGACGTCGAGGTCACGTTGGTGACCCCGGTGACGCCCGCGACCGCCTGCTCGATCGGGATCGCGACCTGCTGCTCGACGATCTCCGGCGTGGCGCCCGGGTATGCGGCGACTACGGAGACCATCGGGAACTGCAGGTCAGGGAACATCTGCTGGCGCAACTGCGGCAGCACGAAAGCGCCCGCGCCGAGGATCGCCACGGTGATCAGCGCGACGAGCCCGCGGTTGGCGAGGCTCAGCCTGGCCAGGAAGGACATGACGACTCCAGGTGCAACACGGTCGAGCGGTATGGGGGAATGCGACCGCCGCAGTCAACCAGCTCAACGCGCAGGAACTGTGAACCGAACCTGAAAGCCAGCCGAAAGCCGCTTCGAATTCGTCACAGTCGCTCCGCGGCTTGCCGGTCGACTAGGGGGAACGAGTCCCCAAGGTACGCGCCGCCGACCGGCGAATCGGACGATATCGGGCGTGAGCTCGGTGACTTTCAGCATTTATTCGGGTTCTCTGCAGGGGGCGTACGGGCAGGCTCGGGCACACTTGCCACGCCCGACGAAGCGCGCACCCCTGGGAGCTGTCGATGAAACCCGAGAAGGGCGAGCAGCGACGCCTGCTCGTGGTGGACGACGAGCCCACCATCGTGTCGCTGCTGTCGGCCAGCCTGCGGTTCGTCGGCTTCGAGGTGCGCACCGCCGCCACCGGCGCGGAGGCGCTGGCGGTGGCCGCCGAGTTCAAGCCCGAGCTGCTGGTGCTCGACGTGATGCTGCCCGACTGCGACGGCTTCGAGGTCGTCCGGCGGCTGCGGGCCGGCGGAGCGCACGTGCCCGTGCTGTTCCTGACCGCCCGCGACGGCGTCCAGGACAAGATCACCGGGTTGACCGTGGGCGGCGACGACTACGTCACCAAGCCGTTCAGCCTGGAGGAGGTCGTCGCCCGGATCCGCGCCGTGCTGCGCCGCACGTACACCGGGGCGGCCGTGCCCACCGACGACACCACGCTGCGCTTCGCCGACCTCGAACTCGACGAGGAGACCCACGACGTACGCCGGGCCGGCAAGCTGGTGCGGCTCAGCCCGACCGAGTTCAAGCTGCTGCACTACCTGCTGGTCAACTCCGACCGGGTGGTCAGCAAGGCGCAGATCCTCGACCACGTCTGGCGGTACGACTTCGGCGGCGACGCCCGGATCGTCGAGTCGTACATCTCCCTGCTGCGCCGCAAGGTCGACACCGTCGACCCGCCGCTCATCCACACCCTGCGCGGGTTCGGCTACTCCCTGCGGCTGCCGAGATCGTGAGGCGGCTGATGCGCGGGCCGAAACGCTGGTCACTGCGAGCCCGGCTGCTCGCCGGGGTGCTCGCGCTGGTCTGCGCCGGGTTCGTCGTCGCCGACATGGCCAGCGTGGCGCTGCTGCGCATGTACCTCATCCAGCAGATCGACGACCAGCTCGACCTCGCCATGCACGACCTCACCACACGTGACCGGAGCGAGTTCACGCAGGACGAGGTCGACAAGTTCACGAAGGACAAGGCCGAGGGCAGGTCCTACTTCGACGCGTACATCCTGGAACTGCGGAACAACGACGGCGGCGTCCAGGCGCAGTACGGCCGCGACCAGCGCGGCGGGCCCGCCCTGCCGCCCCTGGACATCGAGTCGGTGCGGCGGCTGGCCGGCAAGCCGTTCTTCGTGCCCAACGAGGTCTCCTACCACCGGCACCCCGGCTACCAGGTGCTGGTGGGGGAGCGGGTCGACGGCACGGGCAGCGTCGTCATCGCGTACGACCTCAGCGGCGTGGGCAAGACGATGGCCCGGCTCGGCGCGATCGAGATCGCGGTGACGCTGGCGGTGCTCGGCCTGGCCACCGCGCTCGGCGTATGGGTGATCCGGATGGGGCTGCGGCCGCTGACCGAGGTCGAGCAGACCGCCGAGGACATCATCGCGGGCGGCGACCTGTCCCGCCGGGTGCCCGAGCAGGTCGGCCCGCGCACCGAGATGGGGCGGCTGTCGCGCACCCTCAACACGATGCTGGCCCAGATCGAGGGCTCGTTCGCCGAACGCACCGAGTCCGAGGCGCGACTGCGCCGGTTCGTCGCGGACGCCTCGCACGAGCTGCGTACGCCCCTGACGGGCATCCGCGGCCTGGCCGAGATGCACCGCCAGGGTGTGGTCACCGACCCGGCCGAGGTCTCCGCGCTGCTGGCCCGCATCGAGACCGAGGCGACCCGGATGGGCCTGCTCGTCGAGGACCTGCTGATGCTGGCGCGGCTCGACGAGCAGCGGCCGCTGCGCAGCGAGCCCGTCGACCTGGTGCCCATCGCCGCCGACGCCGTCGAGTCCGCGCAGCTGCGCGAGCTGGACCGGCCGCTGCGGCTGGAACTGCTCGACGGCGAGCCGCCGGTGGTGCTCGGCGACGAGGACCGGCTCCGCCAGGTGGTCACCAACCTGCTCGGCAACGCCATGACCCACACGCCCGCGGGCACGCCGGTGACGGTGCGGGTCGGCGTCGAGGGCGACCGGGCCGTGCTCCAGGTCATCGACCGCGGCCCCGGCCTCTCCCCGGCCCAGGCGGATCGGGTCTTCGAACGCTTCTACCGCGCCGACCCGGCCCGCGCCCGCGACCACGAGCGCTCACCGGCAGCCGGGTCCGGCCTCGGCCTGTCCATCGTGGCGGCGCTCATCGCAGCCCACGGCGGCGAGGTCTGCCACCGCCCCACCCCCGGCGGCGGCGCCACCTTCCGCATCACCCTGCCCCTCTGCCCGGCCTGACCGCGCCCCCCGCCCAGGACAAAGGAAGGGCACCTTCTTATCGCTATGCGTAGAGGAAGGTGCCCTTCTTAACGGTGACCCGCTGCGGGGAACCTTAAGCGGGGGTTAAAGATCGGCAGTCACCTCTTGTGTGGCCGGGGTCACCGGATTAACTTTTAGCAAACTTAACTAACGGTTTCCTCATAGCTGCTTTCGCCCCAGGAGGGTGATCATGCAACGCAAACCGCTCCTCAACCTGTTCGTCGCCACGGCGACGGCGCTGGTCGGGACCGCTGTGGCCGTCGCGGTCGCGGGCACCGCCAACAGCGCTGCCGTGGACCACAACGCCTGCCGTCCGGACGGTCTGTATCAGACGCCCGGCGTGACCGTGCCCTACTGCGACGTCTACGACACCAACGGCCGCGAGGCGATGGGGGCGGGTCACCCGCGCCGCATCATCGGCTACTTCACCAACTGGCGCACCGGCAAGAACGGCGCCCCGGCGTACCTTGCCAACCAGATCCCGTGGTCGAAGATCACGCACATCAACTACGCGTTCGCGCACGTGGACGGCACCAACAAGATCTCGATCGGCAACCCGACCGAGGCCAACAACGCCTCCACGAACATGACCTGGCCGGGTGTCGCCGGCGCGGAGATGGACCCGGCGTTTCCGTACACCGGGCACTTCAACCTGCTCAACAAGTTCAAGAAGCAGTACCCGGACGTCAAGACGCTGGTCAGCGTCGGCGGCTGGGCCGAGACCGGCGCGTACTTCGACGGCAGCGGCGCGCGGATCGACTCCGGCGGCTTCTACCGGATGACCACCAACGCCGACGGCTCGATCAACACGGCCGGCATCAACACCTTCGCCGACTCCGTGGTGACGTTCCTGCGCACGTACGGTTTCGACGGCGTGGACATCGACTACGAGTACCCGACGTCCAACAAGGACGCCGGCCACCCGCTGGACTTCCAGCAGTCGAACGCGCGCCGGGCCGGCCTGAACGCGTCGTACCAGATCCTGATGAAGGCGCTGCGGGAGAAGCTCGACACCGCCGCCGCGTCCGACGGCAAGTACTACATGGTCACCGTCGCGGCCCCGGCCTCCGGCTGGCTGCTGCGCGGCATGGAGTCCTACCAGGCCACGCAGTACCTGGACTACGTCAACATCATGTCGTACGACCTGCACGGCGCGTGGAACCAGTACGTCGGCCCGAACGCCGCCCTGTACGACGACGGGCAGGACAACGAGCTGACCGCGGGCGGCGTGTACAGCGCCTACGCGGGCATCGGCTCGCTGAACACCGACTGGGCGTATCACTACTACCGCGGCGCGGTGCAGAGCGGGCGCATCAACATCGGGGTGCCGTACTACACCCGCGGCCACCAGAACGTCACCGGCGGCGTCAACGGCCTCTGGGGCACCGCCGCCAAGACCGCGAACTGCCCGATCGGCACGCAGAGCCCGTGCGGCAACGGCGCGATCGGCATCGACAACCTGTGGCACGACAAGGACACCGCGGGCAACGAGGAGCCGGCCGGCTCCAACCCGATGTGGCACGCCAAGAACCTGGAGAACGGCATCGCTGGCTCCTACCGCGCGGCGTACGGCCTCACCCCGGCGACCGACCCGGCCGACACCCTGACCGGCACCTACGTGCGCAACTACTCCTCGACGCTGATCGCGCCGTGGCTGTGGAACGCGCAGAAGAAGGTCTTCCTGTCCACCGAGGACGAGCAGTCCATCGGGGCGAAGGCCGACTACGTGGTGAACAAGGGCATCGGCGGCATCATGATCTGGGAGCTGGCGGGCGACTACGCGTTCGACTCCGCCGCCGGTGAGTACCGGATGGGCAACACGCTCACCAACACCATCGCCGCCAAGTTCGCCACCGCCCCGGCGTACGGCGCGAGCCGCTCCAACACGGCGCTGCCCGCCCAGACCATCAACGTGGACGTGCAGCTCGGCGGGTTCGCCCTGGGCGACTCGAACTACCCGATCAACCCGAAGCTGAAGCTGGTCAACAACACGACGACCACCATCCCCGGTGGCGCCGTGCTGGACTTCGACTACGGCACCTCCGCGCCGGGCAACATGAGCCAGCAGTCCGGCTGGACGATGGCGGTCACCCCGGGCCACACCGGCAACAACGTCGGCGGGCTCAAGGGCGACTTCCACCACGTGAAGCTGACCCTGCCGAGCTGGCAGTCGGTGGCCCCGGGCGCGTCGATCGAGCTCACGCTCAACTACGTGCTGCCGATCGCGACGCCGTCGAACTACACGCTCACCTTCGGCGGGCAGACGTACAACCTGGCGATCAACCGCACCCGCGGAGGCGTGGCCCCGACGGTGTCGCCTTCGGGCTCGGTGTCGCCGAGCGCGTCCGCGTCGCCGAGCACCCCGCCCGGCACCTGCACCGACCCGGTGTGGAGCCCGACGCAGATCTACACCGGTGGCAACCGGGTGTCGTACAACGGCCGCGCCTACCGCGCCCAGTGGTGGACGCAGAACGAGACCCCGGGCAGCGCCTCGGTGTGGGTCGACCTCGGCCCGTGCTCGGGCGGCAGCGCGTCGCCGTCGGCCTCGCCGTCGGCCTCCCCGAGCGTGTCGCCCAGCGCCTCGCCGAGCGTTTCGCCGAGCGCCAGCCCGTCCACCTCGCCCGGGGCGTACCCGGCGTGGGCGCCGAACACCGCTTACGCGGTCGGCGCGCGGGTCACCTACGGCGGCCGCTCGTACCAGTGCCGCCAGGCGCACACCTCCATCACCGGCTGGGAGCCGCCGAACGTCGGCGCGCTCTGGCTGGCCCTGTAGCCGGTCCGGCCCGGCGCGCCGCCCCTTCCAACCGGCGCGCCGGGCCGGCCCCTCCACTGCCGTGAAATGTGATGCCGGTCATCGTCTGAGCAGGTCTGACAGCTCGGAGGGGGCCGGCATCCGGCATGATGGCGGCGTGGGGACCACCGCATTCGTGCTCGGCGGCGGCGGCGTGCTCGGCGCCGTCGAGGTCGGCATGCTGCGCGCGTTGTTCCGCGCGGGCATCCGGCCCGACCTGGTGGTGGGCCTGTCCATCGGCGCGATCAACGCCGCGCTGGTCGCCGCGGACCCCGAACCCGAGGTCACCGACAAGCTGGTCCGGCTGTGGGCCACCCCCGAGATCAGCGAGGTGTACGGCGACTCGGTGCCCCGCCAGCTGCGCCGCCTGGCCACCCGGGCCCACCTGCACTCGCCCGCCCCGCTGCAGCGGGTGCTGGAGCGTTCGATGCGCGCCGGGGTCACCTTCGAGGACATGCGCGTGCCGCTGCACCTGTGCGCGGCGAACGTGGAGCGCGCCGAGGCGCACTGGTTCAGCAGTGGCCGGGTCGTGGACGCGGTGCTGGCCGCGGCCGCTCTGCCCGGCGTGCTGCCGCCGGTGGAGATCGGCGGCGAGCACTACCTGGACGGCAACCTGGTGGCGTACCCGATCCACCACGCCGTGGAGATGGGCGCCGACGAGGTGTTCATGCTGCAGGTCGGCCGGCTGGAGCGGCCGTTGCAGCCGCCGCAGCGGCCGTGGGAGGCGACCAACGTCGCCATGGAGATCGCCCGCCGGGTCCGCTTCACCCGCGAGCTGGCCGCCATCCCCGAGGGCGTACGCGTACACGTGCTCCCCGGCGGTGCCGGCGCCGACGAGAGCCCCTGGGCCTACCGCGACGCCGCCGCCGTCGGCCGCCGCGTCAGCGCCGCCTACGCCGCCTCCCGCGACTACCTCACCGCCGTCGGCCACTGACCCACCCACCCGGCCCACCTACCCGGCCCACCCGGCCCGGCCCGCCACCCTCCGCCGCAACTCTTAAAGAGTCGCGGCATCCGAGCCGCCCTAGGCCGCGACTCTTTGAGAGTTGCGGCAGGTGGGGCGGGGCGGGATGGTGTGGGTCAGGCGACGCCGGGGACGGAGTTGGAGCGGGCGGCGCGTTTGGCGGCGCGGCCGGTGGTGAAGCCGAGGATCAGCTGGATGATGCCGAGGGCGATGAGCCAGAAGCCGGTGATCCAGACCAGCACCGTGAGCGTGATGCCCGGCCAGAAGAACAGGATCAGGCCGGCGGCGATGCTGAGCAGCCCCAGCAGCACGGTGCCGATCTTCGGCCAGGTGCCGTGGGTACGCGCGAACCCGGTGACCACCTCGGCGACCCCGCCGACGATCCAGACCAGGCCCAGCACCACGGCCAGCACCTTGATCGAGTCGGCCAGGTGCCGCAGGCAGATGATGCCGACGATGATGTAGAGCACGCCCATCACGGCGATCAGGGCGCGGTGGCCGCCGCTGACGCCCTTGGCGGTCAGGCCCTCGGCGACCCGGAAGATCCCGACGACGACGAGCCATACGCCGATCAGCGCGGCGATCAGCACGATCGTCTTCTCGGGCCAGAAGGTGAGCGCCAGACCCGCGGCGATGGAGATCAGCCCGCCGATGATCGACATGCGCTTGAACGAGCGCAGTGCGGCGGCCTCTAGTTCGGCATCTCCGTACGGATCAATCATGGTGCGAAGATAACTCGCAATATCCATGATTTCTCCCTTTTCGGATGAGTAGCCTCGGTCTGAGATGAAGGGGGCAGTGATGAAGCGGGGTCCGCTCGAGTTCGTGGTCGTCGAGTTCGCCGGCCGCATCCCCGGGCGCCGCATCGCGCCCGAGCTGCATCGCCTGGTGGACCAGGAGATCGTCCGCATCATCGACATGGTGGTGGTCGACCGGGCCGCCGACGGCGCGGTCACCTCGCACGAGCTGCGGGAGTACCAGGACGACGCGGACTTCGAGGCGATCGACCCGGCGATCCAGGCGGTCGACGGGCTCATCTCCGAACGGGACGTGCAGGACCTGGCCGAGGCGATCACGCCCGGCGCGCAGGCGCTCGTCCTGCTCTTCGAGCACCGGTGGCTGGCCGGTGTACGCGCCGTGGTCGCGGAGGCCGGCGGGGAGATCGTGCTCGCCGAACGCATTCCCGCCCCGGTGGCCGACGCGGTCGAGGCGGTGGTGCACCCGGCACCGGTGGGAGGCTGACATGCTGCTACGACGTCCGGTGGTGACCCGGCGCGGTCCGGGCCTGCTCGGCTCGGCGGCGCGCACCGCCGTCGTGGCGGGCACGGCGACCGCCACGGCGGGCACGGTGCACCGCTGGTCCGAACGCCAGCAGGCGGCGGCCGCCGAGGCGCAGGCCGCCCAGCAGGCGGTACACGACCAGCAGGCGCAGGCGGATCCGGGAGCGCAGGCCGACCAGCAAGCGCAGGCCGACCCGGAAGCGCAGGCCGGTCAGGAGGCGCGAGCCGACCGGCAGCCGCAGGCCGAGGCCGCCGCCCGGCCGACGCCGTCCGCGGCGTCCGTCGCGCCTGCCTCCGCCGCTACGGGCGGCGTGGATCTGATGTCGCAGCTCAGGCAGCTCGCGGATCTCCGGGCCGCGGGTGTGCTGACCGAGGCGGAGTTCACCGCCGCCAAGGCGAAACTGCTGGGCACGTGATGACGGAGCCCGAGGAGCCCCTACCGTCCGCGTGGGAGCGGCGGCTCGCCGGCGCCACCCATGAGGCGCCCGAACCGGCGGCGCCCGTGGCCCGGCGGCCCGGCGGCACCGCGCGCACCCTGCGCTGGGCGGGCGCGTTCGTGCTGGCGCTGCTGTCGGCGGTGCTGGTGCTGGCCTCGGTGACGGCCCGCTTCGCCCGGGCCGAGCTGCTCGACACCGACCGGTACGTGGAGACCGTCGCCCCGCTGGCGACCGACCCGCAGGTGCAGGCGGCGGTGACCGACCGGGTCACCAACGAGATCATGGCGCGGCTGCCCCTGGAGAAGCTCGCCGGTGACCTGGCCGCCGCGGTCGACCTGCCGCGGGTGGAGGCGGTCATCCAGCTGGTGCTGCCCGCGATCACCGACTGGTTGCAGGGCCAGATTCACAAGGTGGTGGGCGAGCTGGTCACCTCGCCCCGTTTCCCCGCGGTGTGGAACCAGGTCAACCGCATCGCCCACCAGAACCTCGAAGGGCTGCTCACCGGCCAGGGCACGCCGATGCTGCGCAGCTCCGGCACCGACGTCGTGGTGGACCTGGGCCCGGTGCTCGCCGCCGCGCGGCAGGAGCTGGTCGCCCGCGGCTTCGGCCTGGCGGCCCGCATCCCCGACATGTCCATCCCGTACACGGTCGCGCAGGTGGATCAGCTGCCCGAGATCCAGCGTTACGTGCGCCTGCTCGACGTCAGCGCGAACTGGCTGCCGCCGCTGGCGCTGGTGCTGCTCGGCCTCGCCGTGTGGGCCGCCCCGAACCGGCGGCGCGGGCTGATCCTCGGCCTGACGCTCAGCGCGCTGCTGCTCGTCGTGGGCCTGATCGCCAATCAGATGGTGCGCGACAAGGTGGCGCAGCGGGCGACCGAGCGCGGGCTGGACCGCGCGGTGACGCTGGACGTGTACGACACGGTGCTCCGGTTCCTGCTCACCGCCCTGGTCACGGTGCTGGTCGCGGCGTTGCTCGGGGTGCTGTGGGCGCTGCTGGCGGGCCCGTCGCGGCCCGCGGTGCTGCTGCGCCGGGGCGTGAACGCCGTCGTCGACCGGGCCGTGCGGCCGCTGGCGCGGGAGTCGTGGGCGGTGCGGACGGGCGCGTTCGTACGCCGTCACTTCCGCTGGTTCGCGATCGTGCTCGGCGTGCTGGCCGGGTGGTGGCTGCTCGCCCGGCCGTCGATCGCGACGGCGGTATGGGCGTTCGTGCTCGCCGGGCTCGTCACGCTGATCCTGACGATGGGCCGCCGCATGCCCGCCACCGTCCTGGAACCGCTGCCCGCCGGCCCGCCGGCCGGGGGCGACGTCACCGGGTTCGGGACCGCCACCACGGTCGCCGAGCCTGCGACCGCCGCCGCGGGAGCGGCCACGGGCACGGCCACCGCCGAGGTCGGCGAGTCCGCGCCCGCAGGAACGGCCACGGGCTCGGCCGTCCATGGGGCCGCCGAGCCGGATGACGCGGACGAGGCCACCCCGTGGGAGCTGTCGGAGCCGCTGCCGACCGAGCCGGCCGACCGGGCCGAGGCCGATGAACCGGGCTCCGCGCCGGACGAGCCGGGCAAGCAGCGCGGAGTCGGTCCGGCCGGGCCGCCGTCGGCTTCGGACGGGTCGCCGACAGACCCCACCGACCGAGCGGTCGATCCCTGATTGGCGCGACTACGGCATGCTGACCGGCATGACCGAGCACGCGTCGTACCCCTGCCCGCTCTGCAGAGCCGCCGCCACCCTGGACGGACCCTGCCCCGGCTGCGGCCGTGCGCCGGACCCGGACGCCGCGGCGGTGCTGGCCTACGATGCGCGGATCGCCGAGCTCGCGCCGCAGGTGGAGCAGGCCCGCAGCGCGTACGAGTCGCTGTCGGGCCAGCTCTCGCAGCTGCGCCGGGACCGCGAGGCGTACGCGACGAAGGTCCGGGTCGCGGTGGCCCGGGAGCGGTCGGCGCACCAGCCCACCCTGCTCACCCTGCCGCCCACCACCGGCAGCCTGCCGCCGGGGACCGTTCCTCCGGTCGCCGGCGCCGTGCCGGGCCGCGGGCCGGAGTCCTCACCGCGCACCGTGCAGAACCTGCTGTTCATCCTGGGCGGGCTGCTGCTCGGCATCGCCGCGATCGTGTTCACCGCCGTGGCGTGGGCGACGTTCGACGTGGTCGGCCGGGCACTCATCCTCGGCGTGCTCACGGTCGGCGTGCTGGCCGTGCCGCCGCTGGTGCGCCGCCGCGCGCTGACCGCGACCGCGGAGACGTTCGCCGCGCTGGGGTTGCTGCTGGTGGTGCTCGACGGCTACGCCGTCTGGTATGTCAACCTCGGCGGCGTCGCCGACCACTGGGACCGCGGCTTCTACGCCGGAGCGGTGGCCACGTTCACGGCCCTGCTCGGCTACGGCTACGCCCGGGTCGTCGGCACGAGCGCGACCCGGTTCGGCGCGCTGCTGGCCGCGCAACCCGCGCTTCCCCTGTTCTTCCTGGAGTCCTCCGCGGACGTGGCGGGCTGGTCGGCGGTGTTCACCGCCGTCGCGCTCGGCGACCTGCTGCTCCACCGGGCGCTGCGTCCCGCCGCCGTCGCGCCGTCGGCTGCCCCGACCTCGGGTGACGCGGACCGGAGCACGGCCGGGTCGGTCGCACCGGACAGCGGGCAGGCGCGCACGGCGGCGACACCGGAGACCGGGGCGTCACCGGGCGAGCAGCCGGCGGCCGGAGCCTCCGTGCCGAGGCAGCCGGGGCAGGAATCCGGCCCGGCAGCGGCTCCCGCGCGGACGGCAGGGCTGCCGGGGCGGGCCGGGCTGCGGGTGCTGGCGCTGCTGGCGTACCTGGGGATGCTCGGGATCGGCGGCCTGCTGGCGCTGGTCGCGTGGCTGCTCGGGGCCGATCCGGACACCGCCGTCACCGGCTCGCTGGCGCTGCTCGCCGCGGCGGGGGTGCTGGCGGCCGGGCTTGGGCAGGCGCGCGGCGGCGACGCCGCGGGATTCGCCCTGCCCACGGCCGGTGGGGTGGTGACCGTGGCACTCGCCGCGGCGCTGGCCCGTCCGGCGCTCGTGCAGTGGCACCACTACTGGCTGCTGGTGATGGCGAGCGCGGCGGCGCTGGTGGCGGTGCTGGTGAAGGTGCTGGGCGGAACGCTGGCGGCCCGGTGGCCCGGGGTCCGCGCCGGAATGATCGGCGGCGCGGCGCTGGCACTGGGCGTGCCCGCGCTGTGCGCCACCGGCTGGGCGCTGGGCGAGGGCTGGCAGTCGGTGCTGGACGCGACGCCGTGGTGGGCCGCCGATCCCGCGCCGTTCGACGGTTCGTACGGCTGGCAGCTGCCGGTGAGCCTGGCCCTGGTGGCCGCCGCGGCCTGGCTGCTGACCGGGCCGCCGGTGCCGGAGCCGGTGCGGGCGTGGGTCGCGGCCTGGGCGGTGCTGCTGCTCCCGCTGACGGTGCCGGGGCACCCGGCGCTGATGCCGTGGTCGGCGCTCGCCTGCGACCTGGTCGCGGCGGCCGTGGCCCTGGCCGTGGCGCTGCTGCTGCGCCGCCACGTCGTGCTCTGGGGTGTGGTGGCCGGGCTGCTCGCCGGGCATGCGCTGCTGGCCGGGGCAGGCAGCCCGGTGCTGTCGGCGTGGGCGCTGGGCGGCGTGGTACTGCTCGGGCTGGCCGCGGCGGCGATCGGCTGGCGCAGCGCCCTGGTGCCCGAGGACGGCACGCGGACCCTGGGCGGGACGGGCACGGTGAGCACCGCGAGCGCGCTGCACGGCGTACGCGTGCTGGGCGGGGTGGGCGGCGCGGTGGCGCTGGCGCTGCTGCCGCCGGCGGTGCACAGCGTGGTCGCCGCGGCCGGGGTGGACGACCCGTGGTCGCGCCGCGCGCTGCTGGCCACCGCGCTGCTGTCGCCGCTGTGGGTGTACCTGGCACCCGCCCGGTTGCGGGACTACGCCGTGGTCGGCGGCCTGGTGGGGGCGCTGTGGGCGCTGCCGGGCGGCCAGCCGCCGGGCGATTCCGCGGCGGTGTACGCCGCGCTGTGCACGCTGGCCCTCGCGTTGGTCGCGATGCGGTCCCGCTGGGCGCGGGCGGAGCTCCCGGCACAGGCCGTGCTGGCGCTGACGCTGCTGATGTGCGCCGAGGCACTCCACCTGATCTTCATCGCGCCGTGGAGCTGGCTGGACCGCGTCTGGGCGGGCGACCCGGTCGGCACCGGCCTGACCGCCTACCCGAGTGAGCGGCTGCCCTGGGCGTACGCGGTGGCGCTGCTGCTGCTCGCGCCCGCGGTCGCGGCGTGGTTCCGCCGGGGCGGGGTGCGCCTGATGGCGGCGGCCGGCGGGGTCGTCGCCGGGGTCGCCGGGCTCGCGGCGCTGGCCGCCGCACAGGCGCCCTGGCCGGTGATCAGCGCCGTGCAGCTGGTGCTCGGCGCGGCACTGCTGGTGCTGGCCGGGCAGCGGCCGTACGGCGCGCTGACCCTGGCGGGCGGGCTGTTCGGGGTGCTGCTGACCGGGGCGGGTCTGGCCGGGTCGCTGGCCGAGAAGTGGTCGACGATCGCCGCGCTGGCGCTGGTGACCGTGGCGCTGGCCGTCATCGCGGTGGGCGGGCGGACCCGGCCGGTGCGCACCGCGGGCTGGCTGGTCGGGGCCGCGGTGAAGGTGCTGCTGGCGATCGCCGTCGGCGAGGCGGCCGAGCTGAGCTTCGAGCTCACCGCGTATCTCGTGCTCGGGGTCGCGGCGATCGTGCTGGGCCTGGCGTACGCGCCGTTCGCCCGGGAGCAGCGGGCCGCGGCGGAGGCGGCGGCCCACGCGGCGGCGCTGGTGGCGCTGACGCTGTGCCACGGGTACGCCCGGTCGATCGCCCTGGTGCTGGCGGTGTGGGGGGTCGCGGTCGGACTGACCGTGCTGGCCGCACCGCGCGGTCAGCGAGTCCTGCGGGCCGCCGCGGTCGCGGTGGTGGAGGCGGTCGCGTGGTGCGTGATCCTCGCCGCGCAGGGCGTCGGGCTGCTGGAGGCGTACACCCTGCCGGTGGCGCTGCTCGCGCTGGCCGTCGGCTGGTACGCGGCGCGTGCCCGGCCGGACCTGTCCAGCTGGCTGTTCGCCGGTCCGGCGCTGGCCGCGGCGCTGCTGCCCAGCCTGGCCGGTGCGCTGACCGAGGAGTCGGGCACGCCGCTGCGGCGGCTGCTGCTCGGGCTGGGCGCGCTCGCGATCACCGTCTTCGGTTCGATGCGCCGCCTGCAGGCCCCGGTGGTGCTGGGCGGCGGCACGCTGCTGGTGCTGGCGCTGCACGAACTGCTGCTGGTGTCCCGGCTGCTGCCGACGTGGGTGCCGATCGCGGTCGGCGGGGCGGTGCTGCTGGCGCTGGCCATCACCTACGAGCGCAGCCGGCGCGACGTGGCCCGGCTGCGGGGGGCCGTCGGCCGGATGCGGTAACCACCTCCCCATGTGGCGCTCTTACCGCAAGAATGGGGGAGAGCGCCACATTAGGGGGGAAGATGGACTTCTGGGACGTCTTCTGGCTGTTGCTGATCTTCATTCCGCTACTGCTGATCTGGGCCTTCGCGATCGTGGACATCTTCCGCCGCGACGACCTGTCCGGCTGGCTCAAGGCGCTGTGGATCGTGGTCGTCATCCTGCTGCCGTTCCTCGGCACGCTGATCTACCTGATCTTCCGGCAGCCCGGGGCCACCGCCCAGGAGCGCCGGGCGATGGACCAGGCCAGCCGCGAGTTCGTCGAGAAGTACTCGCCGAGCGACTCGGCGCAGCAGCTCAAACTGCTGTCCGACCTGCACGACCGGGGCAAGCTGACCGACGCGGAGTTCGCCGAGGAGAAGTCCCGCGTGCTCGACGCCGCCCGCGCCCACGACGCCGCCCGCGCGAAAGACGCCGCGCCGGGCGTTCCCGCGGGCCAGGGAACGCCGAGCACCGGGTCGACCGCCTCGTGGACCCGCTCGCCGGACGATCAGAGCACCTCGTGGGGCAGTGGCGCGGCCCCTGGCGCGGGCGGCCCGGCCGCACCGGCCGCGGGCGCCGGCGACTCGGCCGGACCCGCCGAGCCACCCCCGGCCACGGGCGGGAGCGAGCCGCCGCGCCGGCCCCGGGGCTTCGGTGCATAGACGGCGGGCTGTGACGCTGGACGTTTGCGGGTTGCGGCAGGTCGCGCACCGAACCTAGGGTCTTGGACTATGAGGTTCGAGGTCAGTCATGTACTGGATGCGATCGAGCGGCGGCTGGGCACCGACCCGGCTCTCGCCGCCGGGGTGCTCGACGTGGCTGAGTTGATCTATTGCGCCGACCTGGACGGCGGCCGCCCCGCCAACCTGGTCCGGCTCGGCATGGTGGTCGACGCGCTCGCGCGCCAGGTCGGCGAGGAGCACGTGTCGGCATACTGCGTCGTCGACAAGTCCCTGCTCTCCAACCAGGATCTGACCTCCAACGAGCGCATGGTCATGCGCCGCTGGGGCGACGACGGCATCGTCGAGGTCGTCGTCGGCGCGGCCGCCCGCGTCGTCGAGGTCTCCGAGCTCACCGGCCTGCCGATCGTCTCGCGCGTGCTGCCCGCGGTCTGGTCGCCGCTGCCCGGCGCCGGCGGCGTCGTGCTGCAGCCGCGCGGGCCCGTGCCGACCGGCCCGTCGCCGGTCGGCCGCCAGCTCACCGCGCGCTGGTGGCACTGCCCGGACCCGGACTGCGCCAACTTCGGCCCGGCCCGCCGCGGCAGCGGCCAGCCCGTGCCGCGGCTGCGCAACGGCCAGCCGATCTGCCCCCGGCACGACGCGCCGCTGGGCGACAACGGGCCGCGCCCGCCGCAGCAGGTGCTCGCGGTACGCGTGGACGGCGTGATCCGGACCCGCTTCGTGGTCACCGCCGCCGGCCCGGTCGTGGTCGGCCGCGCCCCCGACGGCGGTCAGGGCCAGGTCGGCGTCCAGCTCGGACCGTGGCTCAGCGAGGACGCGAGGGCCAAGGTCAGCCGCGCCCACGTCTCGGTCGCGCTGGGCCCGCAGGGCATCTCCGTCACCGACCTCAGCATGAACGGCACCCTGGTCCGCCTCGGCGGCGCCGCCGACGGCGAACTCCAGCTCAGCCGCGGCGCGACCCGCCAGCTCGGCGTCTCCGACATCGTCGAACTCTTCCCCGGCGTCGAGATCGGCCGCATCGGCGCCCTGGCCAGCAGCCGCCCCCTCGACTCCGCCTCCGTCATGTCCGACGCCCCCACCATGACCTTCCGCCCCGGCTACTGACGCGCCGCGGCGGCGGCCCGCGCCTTTAACAGACGTTGGCCTATCCCATCGAATCCGATTCACGGAAATTCGATGAGATAGGCCAATGTCTATGGAAAGCGCGAGGTCAGGCGGCGCCGATGACCTCGGCGAGCTGGCGTACCGCCCAGGTGATCTCGTCTTCCTCGATGACCAGGGGCGGGGCCAGGCGGATCGTGGTGCCGTGGGTGTCCTTGGCGAGCATGCCGCGGGTCATCAGCTTCTCGGACGCCTGGCGTCCGGTCATCACGCCCGGGTCGATGTCGACCCCGGCCCACAGGCCCCGGCCGCGCACCGCGGTGACGCCCCGGCCGATCAGCGCCCGGAGCTGCTCGTGCAGCATCGCGCCGAGCTGCGCCGAGCGCTGCTGGTACTCGCCGGTCTCCAGCAGCTTGATGACCTCGATGCCGACCGCGCAGGACAGCGGGTTGCCGCCGAACGTCGAGCCGTGCTGGCCGGGCTTGAGCACGCCGAGCACCTCGCGGCTGGCGGCGACGGCGGAGACGGGCACGATGCCGCCGCCCAGCGCCTTGCCCATGATGTGCATGTCCGGCTTGACGTCCTCGTGGTCCACCGCGAACGTACGCCCGGTGCGGGCCAGGCCGCTCTGGATCTCGTCGGCCAGGAACAGCACGTTGCGGCTGCTGCACAGGGCGCGGACGCCGGACAGGTAGCCGTCCGGCGGGACCAGCACGCCGGCCTCGCCCTGGATCGGCTCCAGCAGCACCGCGACCGTGTAGTCGTCGATCGCCTCGGCCAGCGCCTCCAGGTCGCCGTACGCGACGATCTCGAAGCCCGGGGTGTACGGCCCGAAGTCGGCCCGCGCGTCCTCGTCGGTGGAGAAGCTGATGATCGTGGTGGTGCGGCCGTGGAAGTTGTCCGCCGCCACGATGATCTTCGCCTGGCCGTCGGGAACGCCCTTGACCTGGTAGCCCCACTTGCGGGCCACCTTGATCGCGGTCTCCACCGCCTCCGCGCCGGTGTTCATCGGCAGCACCAGGTCCTGGCCGGTCAGCGCGGCCAGCCGCTGGCAGAACTCGGCGAACTGGTCGTGGATGAACGCGCGGCTGGTCAGCGTGAGCCGGTCCAGCTGGGCGTGCGCGGCGGCGATCAGCGCCGGGTGCCGGTGGCCGAAGTTCAGCGCCGAGTATCCGGACAGGAAGTCCAGGTAGCGCCGCCCGTCCACGTCGGTGACCCAGCAGCCGTCGGCTTCGGTGATCACGACGGGCAGCGGATGGTAGTTGTGCGCCGTGTACCGCTCCGCCGCGTCCACCGCGGACGGGGTACGGCTGTCGACGATCGAGTTCATGACCGCAGCTCCAGGGTGCAGCACTTGGGGCCACCACCGGCCAGTCGCAGCTCGGAGACGTCGACTCCGATCGGCTCGTAGCCGGCCTTGCGCAACTCCTCCGCGAGGTGGGTGGCCTGGACCGGCAGCACGACGTTCTCGCCGTCGCTGACCGCGTTGAGTCCCAGCACCTCCGCATCCTCGATGTTAGCGATCACGGCGTTCGGGTACAGCTGACGCAGCACATTCTGGCTGCCGGGCGAGAACGCCTCGGGCAGGTACGCGATGTTGGCGGGCTTGCCGTCGGCGCCGGTCGACAGCACGGCGAGCGCGGTGTCGAGGTGGTAGAAGCGCGGGTCCACCAGCTGCAGGGTGATCACGGGGCGGCCGAAGATCTCCTGGACCTCGGCGTGCGAGGCGTGCGCGGTGCGGAAACCGGTGCCCGCCAGCACGTACTCGCCGGCCAGCAGGATGTCGCCCTCGCCCTCGTTGACGTGCTTGGCGTCGTGCACCTCGTAGCCGGCGCGCTCGGCCCAGTCACGGTAGGCCGGGCCCTCGTCGGCGCGCTCGGCGTGCCGGAACTGCGCCGTGAACATCGCGCCGTCGATCACCGTGCCGCCGTTGGCGGCGAAGACCATGTCGGGCAGCCCGGGGATGGGGTCGATGAGCTCGATCTGATGTCCCAGGTTCTCGTACGTGGCCTTGAGGCTCTCCCACTGGCTGATCGCCAGGGTGGTGTCGTACGGCGCGGCCGGGTCCATCCAGGGGTTGATCTTGTAGGTGACGGCGAAGTGGGTGGGCCGGCACATCAGAAAGCGCTTCTGCATGGCACTAACGCTAGAGGGGGAGATCGCAGCATAACCATCATTCGGCCATGCTTATGACCTTGGTTTCTTGCGTAGTTGCCCCTGTCGACCAACGATCCGTTGCGTGCCGCGGGGGAGGCGCTTTCCGGCCGCTTTCCCGAACCCCCAGCTGTGGTCCGGGCCGCATCGCCCCCCGTGGGCGACGCGACCCGGACCCGGCTAAGCGGGATCGCAGTAGTAGTGCCACGGGTACCAGTGCAGCGGCGTGAACGCCGCGTACGGGCTGCCACCCTTGAACGCCTCCTGGCCGCTCGACCAGGGGATGGTGCTCTTGATGGCGCCGCGGCCCTGGACGATGAAGGCCGCGTAGCAGTTCTCGACGTCCTCGCGGCCGTTCCAGCCGGGCAGCCCGATCGAGCGCCGGACATGGGCGTGGTCGACGTAGCTACGGCCGGACGAGGTCAGCACCAGGGTGTTCGCGTCCTGCACCCGGTAGACGGCCCAGAAGAAGTACAGCTTCTCCCCGGCGCACAGGTTCGGCAGCGCGTCCACTTCGACCTGGGCGGGCGGTCCGTCGTTCACCACCGAGATGAAGCCACCGGGTCGGCAGTTCTTGCTGCTCCCGCTGCCGGAGGACGTGCGGCTCGTGGTCGGGCGGGCTGCCGACGGGGTGACCTGCGCCGGCGAGGGCGAGACGCCGCTCGGCGAGGCCGAGGGGGTGGCCGACGGGGACGCGGTGCCGCTCGGCGACGGGATCGGCGTGGTCGTGGGGTTCACCACCGGCACCGGTGCTGGGCGCTGCTGCGCCAGCACGGTCGCGGGCACCGCGGTCAGCAGGGCGAGTGCGGCGCACAGCACCAGCACCCGGTTGCGGCGGCGGACGCGGGCGCGCTGCAGCGCCCCGGCCGGACCCGGTGGCGTGATCTGCGGCAGGGCGGCCGTCCTGAAGTCGCCGACCGCTCGGGCGAAGAGCTCTTCGTGCTGCGACTCAGACATCGCGACCCTCCTCTGCCGCACCGGTGAGGTGCGCCGCCATGGCGGCCCGCGCGCGGTGCAGCCACGACTTGACGGTTCCTTCGGGGGTGCGCTCCTGATCCGCGATCTGCGCTATGGACAGGTCGGCGAGGTAGTGCAGCACGAACGCGCGCCGCTGCCGCTCGGGCAGCTTCGACAGGGCGCGGATGAGGGCGACGCGATCCGGCTCGGGTCCGGCCACGGGCTCCTCCTGCTGCTGGCGCAGGAACAACGCCAGCCGGCGCTGGCGTCGCTGGCGCGTCTTGGCCAGGTTCCACGCGACGTGCCGCACCCAGGCGCCGGGATCGGCGTATCCGGTGAGGCGGCCCCACCGGGGCAGGGCGCGGGCGAACGCCTCCTGGGTGACGTCCTGCGCCTCGGCCAGGCTGCCCAGATACGCCGCGAGCTGGATCGTGATCTTGTGAAAGTTGGCGGCGTAACACTCCTCGAAGTCCGCGAGCACGGTGCTCTCGCGTCCCGTTCCCGCCTGTTCCGGCGGTGAGTCAGCCTGTCTGATCGACAACGCCGTCATCTGCCAATCCGTTCGTCCCCGTGAGCCGACTTCCGGCTCGTCGCGATATCACCACGCAGGTGTCCGCAAGGTTGCAGGCCGATCGGAGGTTTTTTCAGGTCCGGTCACTGTAGTCAGCCCGGCTTTCCCCTCGAAGGCGGTGCCGTGCGCGGGCCGGGCGGGGGCGGTGCGCCGCCGCCGGCGAAGATGCGCGCCGACCCGCGTGGGGCGGTTCCGTGAGGCGCTGAACTGTCGTTAAAGTGCGGCGCATGACTGACAGCCAGAGAGTAGCGATCGTCACCGGCGCGGCCCGGGGCATCGGCGCGGCCACCGCCCGGCGGCTGGCCGCCGACGGGTTCGCCGTCGCCGCCGTGGACCTGACCGAGGAGAACTGCGCGGACACCGTCGCGGCGATCACCGCGGGCGGCGGCCGGGCCATCGCGGTCGGCGCGGACGTGTCCGACTCCGCCGCCGTGGACGCCGCCGTCGCGCACGTCGCGGCCACCCTCGGCGCGCCGTCCGCGCTGGTCAACAACGCCGGGGTGCTGCGCGACAACCTGCTGTTCAAGATGAGCGACAGCGACTGGGACACCGTCATGTCGGTGCACCTGCGCGGGGCCTTCCTGTGCAGCCGGGCCGTGCAGAAGCACATGGTCGACCAGAAGTACGGCCGCATCGTGTCGCTGTCGAGCACCTCGGCGCTCGGCAACCGGGGTCAGGCCAACTACGCCGCGGCCAAGGCCGGTCTGCAGGGCTTCACCAAGACCCTGGCCATCGAGCTGGGTCCGTTCGGCATCACCGCGAACGCGGTCGCGCCGGGCTTCATCGTCACCGAGATGACCGCCGCCACCGCGGCGCGCGTCGGCGTCGACTTCGAGGCGTTCCAGGCCGCGCGGGCGGCGGAGACGCCGGTACGCCGGGTCGGCACGCCCGCCGACGTGGCCCACGCCATCTCGTACCTGGTGAGCGAGGGTGCGGGCTTCGTCACCGGCCAGGTCATCTACGTCGCGGGCGGTCCGCGCGGCTGACCCGGCCCCGTCCTTGACGTAGACGATGGCCTATCTCATCGAATATCAGCAGATCGAATTCGATGAGATAGGCCATCGTCCATAAAAAGCTACTCGCGGGTATTGTGATCTAGCTCACGGCGTGGTTACCTCTCGGTAACTTTTTCGAAGCAAGGCCGACACCCGTGAGGTCCGCCGTGAGGAAGCTCCCCTCCCTCCTGACGGTGGTCGTGCTGGCGCTCGTCACCTGGGCCGCTCCCGCCCAGGCCGCCGCCCCGACCACCGGCTTCCGCTTCATCGACATCACCGTCCCCGACGGGACCGTGCTCAAGGCCAACGTCATCGAGCCCACCACCCCGGGCCGGCACCCCGCCGTCGTCTTCCCGGCCAGCTGGTCGCTCAACGACCTGGAGTACATCGCCCAGGCGAACGCGCTGGCCCAGGGCGGTTACACCGTGCTGTCGTACACCCCGCGCGGCTGGTGGGCGTCGGGCGGCGAGATCGACACCGCAGGACCGAAGGACATCGCCGACGTGTCCCGGGTGCTCGACTGGCTCGTCGCGAACACCACTGCCGACCCGTCCCGCATCGGCATGGCCGGGGTCTCGTACGGCGCGGGCATCAGCCTGATCGCGTCCGGCCACGACAGCCGGGTGCGGGCCGTGGCGGCGCTGTCCGGCTGGAGCGACCTGGTCGCCTCGCTGTACGGCGGGGACACCCGGCGGCTGCAGTCCTCCGCGCTGCTGGTCGGCTCGGCGGCGCTGCTCGGCGACACCAGCGACGAATTCGACGCGATCATCGACGACTTCTACGCCAACCGGAACATCGCCGGGGTCAAGGAGTTCGCCCGGCTCCGGTCGGCGGGCACGTACCTGGCCGGCATCAACGCCAACCGCCCGGCGGTGCTGCTGGCCAACGGGTACGGGGACAGCATCTTCCCGCCGAACCAGCTGATCGACTTCTACGGCGCGCTGGCCGGCCCGAAGCGGCTCGAGTTCGCCCCCGGCGACCACGCCATCCCCGAGCTGACCGGCCTCATCGGCCTGGACAACCACGTGTGGACGTCGGTGCGGCGCTGGTTCGACCGCCACCTGTCCGGCATCGCCAACGGCATCGACACCGAGCCGCCGGTGGTGCTGCGCTCGCTGACCGGCGGTCCGGTCGAGTCCTACCCGAACTGGGCCGCGACCAGCACCACGACCAGCCGGTACGGCCTCGGCGAGGTCAACTGGCTCACCGGCACCGGCAGGCTCGGCGGCACGGCGAGCACCGGCTGGTCCCGGCGCACGTGGTTCAACGACGACACGGTCGCCGCGGGCGGCCTGGTGCTGCTGTCCAACGGCCTGCAGGCGCTGACCGGCATCCCGCCGACGGCCTGGCTGCCCGCGGTGGACCGGGACAACGCCGGGGTCTGGCTCGGCGACGAGGCCGGGGCCACGGTACGCATCCGCGGCAGCGCCACCGTGCACGCCCGGTTCACCCCTACCGAGCGCAGCGGCACCATCGTGGCCTACCTCTACGACGTCGACGCGCTCGGCACCGGGAAGCTGATCACCCACGCCCCCGTGTCGTGGCTGAACGCCACCGCGAACACCACCCGCACCGCCGACATCCCGCTCCCCGCGACCAGCTGGGACCTGCCCGCCGGCCACCGGCTCGCGCTGGTGATCGACGGCCACGACGGCCTCTACCTGGACGAGAACGGCTGGCTCGGCTCCGTCCTCTTCTCCGGCCAATCCTGGCTCGACCTCCCCATCCGCTGACCCTCCCATGTCGCCCTCGACAGGCCGCGACTCTTGAAGAGTCGGGGCCTGGCAGTCACCTGAGAGGCGCGTCTCGTCAAGAGTTGCGCCTCTCACGTGGGCGGGTCAGTCGGCGGTGCTGCCGCGGGGTGGGACGACGAGGGCGTAGATGACGAGGATGCAGAGGCCGATGTTGATGAGGGACCAGAACGGGTACACCGGCAGGTAGAGCATCTGGAGCAGGGCGGTCGCGCCGGCCAGGCCGATGCCCGCGCCGCGCGCCCAGTCCTTGCCGGACCAGATGCCCGCGCCGACGGCGATCAGCACCGCGCCGAGCAGCACGTGCAGCCAGCCCCAGGTGTGCAGGTTGAACACGTACAGCTCACCCTGGGTGGACGTGGCATACGCGGCGTACCGGTCGTTGGTGATCGCGAAGAGGCCTTCCACCACGTTGAACACCCCCAGCAGCAGAATGAGCAGGCCGGCGAACGACAGCCAGCCCGAGCCGACGCGCTCGGTCGCTTTCGCCACGGTCGACATAGCACCCACCTTCGTGCGAAACGGACGAAGCACCTTCACGTTAACGCCGAACGCTCCGCTGATCAGGGCGAACGCCGGAAACGGCTCAGCTCGCGTCCGGTTCGGGATGGGCATGGGGGTGGTCCGCCCGGTGCCGGTGCGAACGGGCGACCGCCCAGGCGGCCAGTGCGGTCGTGATCGGAACCGCGGCGATGAGGCCGATGGTGCCGACCACGCCGCGCACGATCTCGGCCGCCATGACCTGCGTGGAGAGCACGTCGCGGGTGCCGGTGCCCGCCGTGACCAGCAGCAGCATCAGCGGCAGCGACGCGCCGGCGTACGCCAGGATGATGGTGTTGACCACGGAGGCGACGTGGGACCGGCCCACCTTGATCGCCGACCGGTACAGCTGCCGCGCGTTCAGCGTCGGGTCGGCCAGGGACAGCTCGCCGACGATGGCCGTCTGGGTGATCGCGACGTCGTCCAGCACGCCCAGCGTGCCGATGATGATGCCGGCCAGCAGCAGGCCGCGCAGGTCCACCCCGGCCAGCACGTTGGCGAGGATGGCGGCCTCGTCGCTGCCGGAGCCGGTCAGGTGCAGCAGGTTCGTGGTGAGCAGGCCGAGCAGGCCGGTCAGCACCAGCGCCGCCAGCGTGCCGAGCAGCGCCATCGAGGTGCCCACGCTGACCCCGTGCGTCAGGTAGATCACCGCGAACATGATCGCCGCCGATCCGACGATCGCGACCGCCAGCGGGGGCTCGCCGCGCACGATCGCGGGCAGGATGAAGCCCAGCAGCACCGCGAAGCTCACAACGAGGCCGACCAGGCTCGCCACCCCGCGCCAGCGGGCGAAGGCGATCACCGCGGCCACGAACAGCGCGACCAGCGCCAGCAGCCAGCCCCACCGGTCGTGGTCGACCACCGCGTAGCGCTGCCCGCCCTCGGCGTCGACCGAGGCGATCAGTACGACGTCGTCGCCGACGCCGACCACGGGCGCGCTCGGCCCGGTCGGCACCACCGCGTCGACCACCTGGTCGCCGATCCGCACCTGGGCGGTGCCGCAGTCGCCGCCGGGCTGGGCCGGGACCTCGCGCGGGCAGGCGGGCGTCGCCGACACGATCTCCCCGTGCAGCCGCTGCGTGGTGTCCGACGCCTGCTGCGGGCTCGGCCCGCGGGGCCACAGCACGATCAGCCCGATCAGGGTCGCCACGACCAGCGGAATGATGATCATCGTGACGATGCGGCGCAGGTCGGGCGGGGCAGGTGGCAGCGTCTCACCAGGCTCGTGACTGTGTCCGGCCCCCATGAGCCGAACCTAGCCGTCGAACCCCGCGCAGTAGGGGCCTTTGCCCGGGTTGGGTGGTCCGGTCACCAGCACGGCGTACCGGTGGCCACTGTCGGAGTACGTCACCAGGACCTTGCCGTCGCCGCTGGTCACCAGGGCGACATGGAACAGGTCGCCGGTCAGCAGCGGCAGCGCCACCCGGCGGGCCCGGTCGGCCGAGCCGGGCGGGCAGTGCCAGAGCACCAGCTGGCCGGTGCCGTACTCGGCGGGGGCCAGCGGCACCGGGGCGGCCAGATCGGACTCCGTGCCGAGCACGTACAGGCCGGGGCCGCCCGCGCCGATCGCCACCGGCGCGTGGAAGGTGATCGCGTCGCCGCCCGCGACCAGCCGCGGCGTGCTGCCCGGCAGCAGTACGGCCTGGTCGGTGGCGCGTTCCGGAGCGCCGATCTCGGTGATCCGGGCGGTGTCGCAGGCGGCCGTCGGGCAGGTCGCGAGCCAGGCCCGGCGCCCGGCCGGGTCGCGCAGCAGCACCGTCGGCCGGTCCGACGCGTCGAGGGTGAGCTCGAGCAGCGGGGCGTACGCGGGCGCCGCCACCATGCCCTCGGGCAGCCACGCGCTCAGCTCGACCTCGACCGTGCCGAGCACGTCCAGCGAGCGCCGGTTGCAGTGCACCGTATTGCAGCGGGTGACCGCCAGCTGGACCCGCGGCCGGGCCCCGCTGCGCACCTGGAGCGGGCGGGCCGTGGCGACCACGACCGAGCCGTCGGGTCCGGCCGCGACAGCCAGGTGCGCCTGGCCCTCGTTGCCGCCGCTGTGCCAGCGGGTGATGCCGTCCTCGCAGCTGCCCGGCTTCGGCCGGGCGGTGGCCGGGCCCCAGGGGGCGGTGCAGCGCTGCATCTGGACCGCGTCGTCGCCGCCGGTCTTGACCGCCTGGCTCTCCCGGCCGCGGATACCCGCCGAGACCACGTCGCCGTCGGGGGTGATCGCCGTCGCGGGCATCGGCGCGCCCAGCATCAGCGGTTCGGAGCTGCGCGACCGCACGGAGTGGCACCCGTCGTCGAGGCACCAGTGGGGGCCGTAGTCGGTGACCACAACCGGGTGGCGGCCCGCCGGCCAGGCCGTGGCCAGCACCTCACCGCTCCACGAGACGCCGTGCCGGCTCGCGTGCGGGCTGTCCCACGGGTCGGTCGCCGCGAAGCCCAGCCCGAGCAGCGCCGGCAGCAGCAGCGAAGCCAGCGCCGCGACCAGCGCGGGACGGCCGGTCCAGGGCCGGCCGAGCGCGGCGTGGGACCGGCGGAGCACGATGACGGAGCGGCGGAGCGCAGCGCGCACCTGGGCGGGCACGACGACACGTCCCGTGCGCCGCACCGCGCCGTGCCGCGGGCCTCTGGCCCGTAACGCAGCGGTGTGCGTGGACCTGGTGCGGTCGGGCAGCGCGTGAGTCGCCGGGGCACCTGCTCCGTCGGCCGGAGCGTCGACGGCTGCGGACGGCTCCACCGTGGACGCCATGCCGTCAGCGGAGCTGGGCGCGGCGGCGTCGGCCGGGTCCGCGCGGACGGCTGCGGTCGCGGGGGACAGCGCCGACAGCGTTTGGTCGACACGATCGAGGTCGGCCTCCGCGCCGCGGCTGCCCGCCGGGCGGCGTTGCAGATACACGGTGACCAGCACGGCGGCCTGGACGGCGGGCACGATGACCCCGGCCAGCGCGGCGAAGAGCAGGGCGAACGCCGGCTGCGCCTGCGTCAGCGCGGCCGCGCCCATGCCCACCAGCGCCGGGGCCACCACCACGCCGGTCGCCAGCGCGCCGCCGGTGGTCAGCATCCGGCCCGCGGCGAGCGCGTGGGCGTGCAGCAGCCAGGAGACCGTGCCGTCGCCCAGCACGATCGCGGGCAGCGACAGGAGCCTGCTGGCCAGCACGACCAGTGCCAGCACGAAGAGGCCGAAGACGGCCGCCGTGGCCAGGTCCTGCGGCAGGGCGATGTCGAAGAAGGCGACCGCGACCAGGGTCAGCACCTGCAGCCCGACCGCGGCGACGGCGATCAGCAGCAGGGCCGGCACCAGTGCGGGCAGCCGGCGCAGGGCCAGCAGCAGCGCGGCCCGCGGATCGACCGGGATGCCGCGCAGCCCGCCGGACGCCACCGCGATGCCGGCGACCAGTGCCACGATCCAGCCGAGCCCGAGCGCGACCAGTCCCGCCCCGCCGGCGGCCGCCGCGGGCACCGGGGTGAAGGTCCCGTCCACCACCGTGGCGTTGGTGTTGAGCGCGAACAAGCCGATGACCTGGCGTGCCAGCAGCGCCGGCACGAGCGCGGCCGCGGCGGCCACCAGCAGGCCGCGCCACTGCTTGAGGGCGAGGTCGGCGGCGTCGCGCAGGATGGCCGGCAGGCTCCGGCTGGCGAGGCGGTCGGCGTTCGGCACCGGCGCAGCGTACCGGCGACACGCGTGTCACGCCTATGGCTGTGACGTCACCCGAAAAGTCGGCACGGCGCGACAGGTCAGCTCGTGCCGGCCACGGCGGTGTGCGCGGGGCCGAGCGTGATCGCGCGGACGTGCTCGATCAGGGTCACCAGCACCTCCCGCCCGGAGCGGCGGTCCCGCACGTCGCACATCACCACGGGCACCTCCGGGTCGAGCGACAGCGCCCCGCGCACCGCGTCGACGCCGAACGGCTGGTGGCCGTGGAAGCAGTTCACCGCGACGACGAACGGGATGCCCCGGCGCTCGAAGTAGTCGATGGACGGGAAGCTGTCCGCCAGCCGCCGGGTGTCGGCCAGCACGACCGCGCCCAGCGCGCCGATCGCCAGCTCGTCCCAGAGGAACCAGAACCGGTCCTGGCCCGGTGTGCCGAACAGGTAGAGCACCGCGCTGTCGCCGATGGTGATCCGGCCGAAGTCCATGGTGACCGTGGTGGTGCGCTTGGCCTCCACCCCGGACAGGTCGTCGGAGTCGGTGCCGGCCGACGTGAGCACCTCTTCGGTGTGCAGCGGCAGGATCTCACTGACGTTGCCCACCATTGTCGTCTTGCCCGCGCCGAAGCCCCCGGCGACCAGTATCTTGATCGCCGTGGGAATGGACCGGGCACGCTCGTCACGCATGACGGAGGCCAAGGATCACCGCCTGGAGGATGTGGTCGTCCGGAATGTGGCCGGGGGCCACTGCGGGTGCCATACGAGTGACGGCGCCCTCGTCGAATAGGTCTGCGAGGAGTACCCGGACCACGCCGAGGGCAAACCCGGCACGGGAGGACAGCTCGGCGACCGAGATGGGTTCCTGAGCGAGGGCGAGGACCGCCCGGTGCTCGGGTTGCAGGCGGACGGCGTGGCGACGCTGCCCCGCCGGTGTCGCCACGACATAGGTGAGCAGGTCGAACGTGCTCGCTCCGGGGCGCGCCCGGCCGCCGGTGACCGCGTACGACCGCACCAGCGGCCCGGCGTCGGCATCGAGCCACTCGTGCGCATCGTCGTCGTCAGCGGGCATGGGTCGAGGTGGGCCGCGGCTGCGTGCCGAGGCTGTGGCCGATGCGCTCGACGACCATCGCCATCTCGTACGCCACCATGCCGATGTCGGACTCGGCGTCGCTCAGCACCGCGAAGCAGCTGCCCTGGCCGGCGTCGGTGACGAGCAGGACGGCCTCCTCCATCTCGATCACGGCCTGGCGCACCGGGCCGGCCTTGAAGTGCCGGCCGGCGCTGCGCGACAGGCTGGCGAAGCCGGCCGCGATCGCGGCCATGTGGTCGGCGTCGGCCTGGGACAGGTCGCGGGACGCGCCGAGCAGCAGCCCGTCCACGGAGAACACGACGGCCCGCAGCGCCGCGGGTATGCGGTCCACGAAGTCGTCGAGCAGCCAGTCCAGGCCCGCGGGATTGCTCATGATGTCGACTCCTCAGGCGGTTCGGCCGCTGCGGGGGTGTCAGCGGGAGGGGCGGAGAGGGTGCTCACCGCGGCCGCGGACCGGCCCCGGTGCGCGCCCGCGAGCAGGGACGTCAGGATGCTGCGAGTGCGCTCGGCGGGGCGCGCCGGCGACGCGGCGCCCGGCTCGGCGTCGAGCACGATCACCGGTTCCTCGCGCAGGGGCGCGGCGAGGTGGGTCTGCGGCGCGCGTACCGGCAGCTCGGCCTCGGTCGTGGGGCCGCCTTCGAGCACGTCGGCGGGCACCGGCGCGGCCGGTGCCGGCGCGGCGCCCGCGGTCAGGGCCGCGATCGGGGTGGCCAGCGCGGGCGGGGCGGCGGGTGCCTGCGGCGGGGTGGTCGCGTTGCCGTCGACGACCAGCTCGCGCGGCAGCAGCACCACCGCGGTGAGCCCGCCGTACGGGGAGGGGCGCAGGGTGACCCGGATGCCGTGCCGGGCGGCCAGGCGGGCCACCACGAACAGGCCGAGCCGGGAGCTGTGCGCGGGATCGAAGTCCGGCGGGTCGGCCAGGCGCTGGTTGGCCTCCTCCACGGCCGCCGCGGGCATGCCGACGCCGCGGTCCTCGATCTCCATCGCGTACCCGTTGGGCAGCAGCTGGCCGGTGACCGTGACGTGGGTGTCGCGGGGCGAGTACGCGGTGGCGTTCTCCAGCAGCTCGGCCAGCAGGTGGATGACGTCGCTGACGGCCCGGCCGCGCAGCGCCAGCTCCTGCGGCGGCACCACGGTGATCCGGGTGAACTCCTCCACCTCGGACACCGCCGAGCGCATCACGTCGTGCAGCGGCACCGGGTGCCGCCAGCCCCGGCCCGGCTTCGCCCCGGCCAGGATCACCAGGTCCTCGGCGTGCCGGCGCATCCGCGCGCCGAGATGGTCGACGCGGTACAGGTCTTCGAGGTCCTGCGGGTCGGTGGTCCGCCGCTCCATCGCGTCCAGCAGGGCGAGCTGGCGGTGCAGCAGCACCTGGCTGCGCCGGCCGATGTTGAGGAAGACCTGGTTGAGCCCGTTGCGCAGGGTCGCCTCCTGCACCGCCGAGGCCACGGCGGTGCGCTGCACCTGGGCGAACGCGTTCTCCAGCTCGTTGAGCTCGTCTTCGACCGCGCCCGGCGGCGGCACCTCGGCGTCCACGTCCACGTCCGTGCCCGCGCGCAGCCGCGCCACCACGTCGGGCAGGCTGTGCTCGGCGACGTGCAGGGCCTGCCTGCGCAGGGCGTTGATGCGGCGGATGATCGAGCGCGCCACCCGGAACGAGACCAGCGCCAGCACCACGATGGCGATCAGGCCGGCCCCGCCGGCCAGGCCGAGCCGGACCAGGATCGCGGTGGCCGCGGGCATGGTCGCGTCGATGGTCCGGGACGCGGTGGCCGACTCCAGCTCGTACAGCTTGCCGTCGACGGTGGCGTAGTCGGCGGACCACTGCTTGGCGTCGATCGCGGGAGCCGGGCGGCCGAGGTCGGCGAGCCGGTCCTCGACGGCCCGCATGCGCAGGTAGGCGGCGCTGTCCAGGATGGCCGTGTAGTGGACCGCGTCGTCGGGGTGCAGGTAGCGGGTCGCCGTGTCGTGCGCGCGCCGCTGCAGGCCGATGAGCGACACCGCCTCGGCGCGTTCGGCCGCGGACATGCCGCCGCCCGCGATGGCGGCGCTGATCAGCGCGTTCTCGCGGGCGTAGAGCTCCCGCGCCTCGGTGAGCGCGATGACCGTGCCCGCCTGCCGGTTCAGCTCGTGGTCGTCGAGGCCGGATACCGAGCCGTACAGGCCGAAGGTCTTGTCGATGATCCCGCTGTACAGCCGCATGATCTGCACCCGGTCGTACTGCCGGGTGTCCACCACGGCCCGGCCCAGCGGCAGCTCCTCCAGCGCCTTGCCGACCGCGGCCAGGTGCTGCCTGGTGAGCGCGCTCGCCGCCGACTCGGCGTCGTCGCTTCCGGTCAGCCGGCGGAACTCGGCCAGCGCCGTGTCGGTCTCGGCCCGCTGGGTATCCAGTTCGGTCGCCACGTCCGGGCCGCCGCTGAGGAAGCGCATGGACAGGGCCCGCTCGGCCTGGAGCTCGCTGACGAGTTCGTAGGCGGGGGTGCCGAACATGTCCACGCCGGACTTGACGTCGAGCAGGTTCGCGGCCGGGACGACCGTGACGGTGGTGCTGAACAGCCACATGCCCACCAGCGGGACGAGTGGCGCCAGCAGGAGCAGCATCACCCGCGACCGGATCGACCAGCTCTGCTGGGAGAAGAAGCGTCGGGGCATAACGACCTCATCAGCGACGGCGCGAGGGAAACGTGGAAATACTACTGATCTCACGGCCCCGGCACATCTTTCGGGTGTCGCCAGTTCACCAGGTAGGACGCTGAAAACACGATGACCGGCACCGATGCCGGTGCCGGTCACGTGCTGACGTAGATCGTTATGCGGGCGCGAACCAGACCGCGCCGTACGGTCCGACCGCGACGACGGCGTTGCCCTCGGCGTCGGTGCGCACCCGGCCCATGTTGCCGACCCCGGAGCCGCCGTACACCTCGGCGTCGGTGTTGAGCACCTCCAGCCACGCCCCCGTACGCGGCAGCTTGATCCGGTGGTCGTGCAGCGGGATGCCGGAGAAGTTGGCCACGCAGGCCAGCAGCTTCTTCGAGGTCTTGCCGTGGCGTACGAAGGAGACCGTGTTGCTGCCCGAGTCGTGCGGGTCGATCCAGCTGAACCCGCCCGGCTCGGTGTCACGCGCCCACAGCGCGGCGCTGTCCCGGTAGATCCGGTTCAGGTCGCGCACCAGCCCGCGAACGTCGCCGTGGTAGTCGGCGTGCGCCCAGTCCAGCCCGAACTGCTCGCTCCACTCCGACTCGCTGGCCAGCTCCGCGCCCATGAACAGCAGCTTCTTGCCGGGGAAGGCGTACATGTAGCCGAGCAGCCCGCGCAGGCCCGCCAGCCGCTGCCAGCGGTCGCCGGGCAGCTTGCCCAGCAGCGAGCGCTTGCCGTGCACCACCTCGTCGTGGCTGAGCGGCAGCACCCACTGCTCGTCGAAGGCGTAGCAGCTGGGCCAGGTGAGCTGCGCGTGGTGGTAGCTGCGGTGCGCCGGGTCCTTCTTCAGGTACTCCAGCGTGTCGTGCATCCAGCCCATGTTCCACTTCATGCCGAAGCCCAGGCCGCCGAACTCGACCGGGCGGGAGACGCCCGGCCAGGCCGTCGACTCCTCGGCGATGGTGAGGATGCCGGGCTGGTCCGCGTACACGGCGGTGTTGAGCTCCTGGAGGAAGTCCACCGCCTCCAGGTAGGTGTTGCCGCCGTACACGTTGGGCGTCCACTGCCCGTCCTGGCGCGAGTAGTCGAGGTAGAGCATCGAGGCGACCGCGTCCACGCGCAGGCCGTCGACGTGGAACTCGGCGCACCAGTAGCGGGCGTTGGCGATGAGGAAGTTGCGCACCTCGCGCCGGCCGTAGTTGAACACCAGCGTGCCCCAGTCGGGGTGCTCGCCGCGCTGCGGGTCCTCGTGCTCGTAGAGCGGGGTGCCGTCGAATCGGGCCAGCGCCCACTCGTCCCGGGGGAAGTGGGCGGGCACCCAGTCCAGCAGCACCCCGATGCCGGCCTGGTGCAGCCGGTCGACGAGGTGGCGGAACTGGTCCGGGTCGCCGAACCGGGCGGTCGGGGCGTAGAAGCCGGTGATCTGGTAGCCCCAGGAGCCGCCGTACGGGTGCTCCATCACCGGCAGGAACTCAACGTGCGTGAAGCCCAGGTCGGTGACGTACGCGACCAGCTCGTCGGCGAGCTCCTTGTAGGACAGGCCGGGCCGCCACGAGCCCAGGTGCACCTCGTAGGTGGACATCGGCCGGGCGTGGTGGTCGGCGCGCTTGGCTCGCCCGGCCATCCAGGCCTCGTCGTTCCAGGTGTAGTCGGAGGAGAACAGCACCGAGGCGTTCTCCGGGGGGCACTGCGCCGCGACGGCCAGCGGGTCGGCGCGGTAGGTCCAGCGGCCGTCCGCGCCGTGCACCCGGTAGCGGTAGCGCTGGCCGGCCACGGCGTCCGGCACCGTCGCCGCCCACACGCCGCTGCCGCCCTGCGGGCTCATGGCGATGCCGTCGCCCGGCCACCAGCCCGAGAAGTCACCGATGACCTGCACCTCGCGGGCGTTGGGAGCCCACACCGCGAAGCGCCAGCCCTGGCCGTCGGGCTCCGGATTGGCCCCGAGCACCTTCCAGAGCCGCTCGTGCCTGCCCTCGCCGATGAGGTAAAGATCAAGATCGCTGATCAGGTTCATCGCTTCTCCTCGCCGTTCCGGTTGCCCCGATGACCAACGAGCCGACGCCGTATCCGCACCGTCATCGCTGCTCATCGCTTCGCTTGCGGTAGGGGTGGGGCGGGCCTGTCCGTCGGCCGGGCCCGCTGCGCGCACGCTCATCGGAGCAGGTTTCCGTCAGGGACGACGATCTGGGGACGCTCACCGCCGGCCTGCTCGGCGAGGCGCTCGACCTGGAAGGCAGGTTCCTGCGCGATGGCGCCGCGGTAGGTCTGCACGGTGCTGGCGGCGATGGTCTGCCAGCCGTACCGCTTGGACACCATGGTCAGTGCGCGCTTGGCGATCTGCTTGGCCTTGACCGGCTCGGCGAGCAGCGTGCCCACGGCGCCGGCCAGCGCCTCGGGGTCGCTGTGCGGGAAGGTCATGCCGGTCACGCCGGGCTCGACGATCTCGGCCAGGCCGCCGGTGGCGGCGACGGCCAGCGGCGCGCCGGCCGCGGCCGCCTCCAGGGCGACCATGCCGAACGGCTCGTAGAGCGAGGGCACCACGGTGGCGTCGGTGGCCGCGAGCACGGCGGGCAGCTCGCGCTCGGACAGGAAGCCGATGAAGCTGACCTGCTTCTCGATCTTCAGCTGGTGCGTGGCCTCGACCAGCTGCTCCCGGTAGGGGCCGTCGCCGGCGATGACCACCCGCAGGCCCGGGTGCTCGTCGGCGAGCTGCGGCACGGCGTCGACCAGGTGCTGCACGCCCTTCTCGTACACCAGTCGCCCGGCGAAGCCGACCAGCGGGCCGTCCCCGGCGAACCGGGACCGGGCCTCGCGGACCTTCTGCGCGGGGGCCTTCCAGACCCGGCCGTCGACGCCGTTGGGGATGACGTCGACCTTGTTGATGGGCAGGTTGAGCAGCCGGGTGACCTCCCAGCGCATGTACTCCGAGCAGACCAGCACCCGGCAGGCGCGGTGGCCCAGCCACCACTCGACGGAGTGGATGCTCTTGTTCAGGTCCTCCGGCAGCCAGCCCTGGTGCCGGCCGGCCTCGGTGGCGTGGATGGTGGCGACCAGCGGCTTGCCGAGGTGCTCGGCGAGGGTGACCGCGGTGTGCGTGACCAGCCAGTCGTGGCCGTGGATCACGTCGTAGTCGTCGGCCTCGGCGGCCCGCAGCGCCGCCCGGGTGAGGGTGTGGTTGAACGCCATCGTCCAGGCCAGCAGCGTCGGGGTGGCCAGCGGGAACAGCGGCGGGTCCTCGGGCGCGCGCACGACGCGCACGCCCTGGAAGCCGGGCGCGGGCGGGGGAGCGTACTCCTCCAGCGGGGCGCCGGGCGCGTGCCGGGTGACGACGGTGACGTGGTGCCCGGCCAGCACCAGCGAATTGGCCAGCGCGTGCACGTGCCGGCCGAGGCCGCCGACCACAACCGGCGGGTATTCCCAGGAAAGCATCATGATCCGGAGCGGCTTCGCTGCCGCCGGCGGACCTGATGAGACGGGAAGGTTCATGGTCATGCGGCCCCCTCGCAGACTCCCGGGCATACGGAACTAGGCACCGGACACTCGGTGCCGTACGCCATTGGGGTTGTACAAAGTCTGACTGATACCAATTTCGAGCTGGGGACCTTGTGTTTCGTGTCTGTTACGCTCTGCTACTACTCAGTAGACATGAGGTGAGCACGCAACGTCTCGGCCACGCTCCACGCCTGGAACGGGCAGCCCGTCGCCCCGTGCGGCGCATCCCCGTCGGCGGTCTCGCTGACCGAACCGAGACCGAAGTCACCCAGGTGCGCCAGGAGGCCCGTCAACACCTCCCGGGTCGGCAGCCCGGCCCGGCGCCGCGCGTCGGCCAGCGGCCCGATCAGCCACGGCCACACCGTGCCCTGGTGGTACGCGAGATCGCGCTCGCGCAGCGAGCCGCCGTGCACCGGACGGTACGCCGGGTCGGCCGGGTCGAGGCTGCGCAATCCGAGCGGGGTGAGCAGGGCGTCGGTGATCCGGCGCAGCGCCACCGGGTCCGGCTCCATCGGGGCGTACGGCAGCGACCAGGCCAGCAGCTGGTTCGGCCGCAGCGCGGCGTCGTCCGGATCGATCACGTCATACAGGTGCCCGGCCGGTGCGGGAAAGCGCCGCCGGAACGCCGCCTCCGTCACCGCGTGCCGCCGCCGCACGTCGTCGCTGTGCCGCCCGGCCCGCTCCCGCAGCGCGGCCAGCGCCGCCAGCCCGTTGCACCACAGCGCGTTGATGTCGACGGCCTTGCCCGACCGCTGGGTCACCCCCATCCCGTCGACGCGGGCGTCCATCCACGTCAGCGCCTCCCCGTCGACGCCCTGCACGAGCAGCCCGTCGCTCTCGTCGACCTTGATGCCGTACCGGGTGCCGCGCAGGTGCGCCGCCAGCACCTCGTCCAGCGCGGGCACCAGCTCCGCGGCGAGGTCGTCGTCATCGGTGGCGCGTACGTGCCGGTCGATCGCGTGCAGGAACCACAGCGTCGCGTCGGCGGTGTTGTGCCCCACCGCGCCGCCGTCGGCCGTGTTGGCGAGCATGCCCTCCGACAGCGTCGCCGCGTACGCCCGCAGCAGCTCCCGCCCCTGCGCGGCGCGTCCGGTGACGAGGAACAGCCCTTCGTAGGAGGTCATCGTGTCCCGTGACCACGCGCCGAACCACGGGTAACCCGCCACCACGTCCGGCCCGTTCGCCGTGGTGACCACGAACGCGTCCGCGGCCAGGGTCAGCTCGGCGGTCGCGTCGGCCGCGCCCGCGGTCAGGACGCGGCGGCGGTCGCGCTCGGCCGCCACGATCTCCGCCGCCGGGGGCGGTTCGACGGCCAGGTCACCGGCCCACGCGGTCACCTCCAGCGCGTCGCCCGGCTCGGCCAGCGTCGCGGTGAACCGGCCCGCCAGCAGCAGGTCCTCGTTCGCCACGTAGCCGCGGGCGGCCTCCACGCGGTGGTGCACGTTCAGTAGCCAGGCGCCGTCCGGAGCCCAGACGGCGTCGGCCTGCCGCTCCGACCACGGCCGCGTGTCGGGCGGCCCGGCCGGAGCCTGCGCCGCGTGACCGCCGCCGGCCAGGCGGCCCCGCAGGCGGTACGCGTCGGCGACGACCGCGCCGCCCGCGGCCTCCCGCACCGGCAGATCGCCCGCGCGGCGCTCGCCGTGCTGGTCACGCCAGGTGCACAGGGCCTCCAGCGACAGCTCGACCGGGCCGCCGCCGAGCAGCCGGTCGACCACGGCCACGCAGGACGAGCCGTGGCGCATGGCGAGGGTGCGTTCCAGGACCGTCGCGCCGATCCGCCAGCGCCACCGGGGCAGCCCGTCGACCAGGGCGAATTCCTCCAGCAGCAGGTCTCCGCGGGGAGCGAGCGTGCCGTCGGCCCACTCGTGCGCGCCCAGCCGGACGATGCGGCCGCCGGGCATGCGTACCACCGGGTCGAGAGCCGCGAGGCCGACGTGCCGCGACGCCGGCGTGTCCCCGGCGACCACCAGCAGCCCGTGGTAGCGGCGGGTGCGCAGCCCGCTGACCGTGCCCATCGCGAAGCCGCCGCGCCCGTCGGCCACCAACCACTCCCGCGCCGCGCCGAGGGCCGGCTCACCACATACCTGCGTACCGAATCGCATGCAGCAACTCTGCCAAAAAATCAGGGCAATCGGGATGGTGATCGCGCGACTCCGCCAAAGTTACGCAGACCCGTAACAGAGGCAGGAGACAATCACGGGGTGGGCGAGCAGAGCGGGGAAGTGTGAGCGAGCGCAGCGAGCGAACCGGATGGCACGGATTCACCGCGGGTGACGAGCGAAGCGAGGAACTCGCGTGACGGATGCCGAACGTAGACGGTTGGCCGATGCGGATGCCGGGGCCGAGCCTTGGCGGATGTGGGGGCCCTACCTCTCCGAGCGGGCCTGGGGCACCGTGCGCGAGGACTACAGCGAGCACGGCACGGCCTGGGAGTACTTCCCGCACGACCACGCCCGCTCGCGCGCGTTCCGGTGGAACGAGGACGGGCTGGCCGGCATCTGCGACGAGCGGCAGACGTTCTGCTTCAGCCTCGGCCTGTGGAACGGGGCCGACCCGATCCTCAAGGAGCGCATCTTCGGGCTGACCGGCAACGAGGGCAACCACGGCGAGGACGCCAAGGAGTACTGGTGGTACACCGACTCCACGCCGACGCACTCGTGGATGTCGTGGCGCTACCACTACCCGCAGCGCGAGTTCCCGTACTCGGAGCTGGTCGCGGTCAACCGGCAGCTGGACCGCTCCGAGCCGGAGTACGAGCTGGCCGACACCGGCGTCTTCGCCGACGACCGGTACTGGGTGGTGACCGTCGACTACGCCAAGGCGACCCCGACCGACCTGTGCATGCTCGTCTCGGTGACCAACCGGGGCCCGGACCCGGCGACCCTGCACGTGCTGCCCACCCTCTGGTTCCGCAACACCTGGTCGTGGGGCCTGCCGGGCCGCGACGACAAACCGGAGATCGTCGCGGAGCACGTCGCCGGCGGCGGCGAGCTGCGCGCCCAGCACCGCATCCTCGGCCGGCTGGTGCTCCAGGGCGACGGCGCTCCCGAGCCGCTGGCCTGCGACAACGAGACCAACGCGGCGCGGCTGTGGGGATACGAGGAGACGCCCGACTACCCGAAGGACGGCATCGCCGACCACGTCGTGCACGGCCTGCCGACGGTCAACCCGCGGCGCACCGGCACCAAGGCCGCGCTGCACTACGTGCTGACCGTGCCGCCGGGCGAGACGGCGCAGCTCAGACTCCGGTTGACGCAGCTCGCCGCGCCGGGCGGCAAGGCCCGCCCGGCGCCCTCGCTGGGCGCGGAGTTCGACCAGGTCATGGCCGCGCGCAAGGCCGAGGCCGACCAGTACTTCGGCTGGCTGGTCCCACCGGGCACCCCGCCCGCGCAGGCGCAGGTGGTGCGCGAGGCCGTCGCCGGGCTGATGTGGGGCAAGCAGTTCTACCACTACGACGTCGCGCGCTGGCTCGACGGCGACCCGGCCTCGCCCGCCCCGCCGGAGGGCCGCCGGTTCGGGCGCAACAGCGCCTGGCGGCACATGACCAGCTTCGACGTCATCTCGATGCCCGACCCGTGGGAGTACCCCTGGTACGCCGCCTGGGACCTGGCCTTCCACTGCGTCGCGCTGGCCCGCGTCGACCCTCACTTCGCCAAGGAGCAGATCCTGCTCCTGCTGCGCGACTGGTACCTGCACCCCAACGGGCAGATCCCGGCGTACGAGTGGGCGTTCGGCGACGTCAACCCGCCCGTGCACGCCTGGGCGGCGCTGCGCGTCTTCGAGATCGACGGCGGGCGCGACTACGCATTCCTCGCCCGGGTCATGCACAAGCTGCTGCTCAACTTCACCTGGTGGGTCAACCGCAAGGACACCGGCGGCAACAACCTGTTCGAGGGCGGCTTCCTGGGCCTGGACAACGTCGGCCCGTTCGACCGGTCGGCCTCGCTGCCCGTGCCCGGCGTGCTGGAGCAGTCCGACGGCACCGCCTGGATGGCGATGTACGCCCTCAACCTGCTGGAGATCTCGCTGGTCCTGGCCACCCACGACCGGGTGTGGACCGACATCGCCACCAAGTTCCTGGAGCACTTCGCGTACATCGCCAACGCCGCCTCGCACCAGGGCCTGTGGGACGACGAGGACGGGTTCTTCTACGACCTGCTGCGGCGCACCGACGGCCGGGAGGTGCCGCTGAAGGTGCGCTCGGTCGTCGGCCTGCTGCCGCTGTGCGCGACGACGACGCTCAGCTCGGTGACCCTGGTCCGGCTGCCGGAGATCGCCGCGCGGCTGCGCTGGTTCCTGACCAACCGGCCCGAGTTCACCGAGGTCGTCGGGGCGCGGCGGATCTCCGACGGGGGTCAGCAGCAACGGCTGCTCGCGGTGGTCGGGCCGGAGCAGCTGCGCCGGCTGCTGAGCCGGATGCTCGACACCGAGGAGTTCCTGTCCGACTACGGGCTGCGCACCTTGTCCCGGGCGCACCTGGAGAAGCCGTACACGATCCGGCTCGGCGGGCACGACTACACGGTGGGGTACGAGCCGGCCGAGTCGACGAACGGGTTGTTCGGCGGCAACTCCAACTGGCGCGGGCCGATCTGGTTCCCGACGAACTACCTGCTCATCGAGGGCATCCGGCACTACGCCCGGTTCTTCCACGACGACCTGCTGGTGGAGTACCCGACCCGGTCCGGCCAGAAGCTGACCCTGGACCAGATCGCCGACGACCTGTCCGACCGGCTCATCGCCCTGTGGCTGCCCGACAAGGACGGCAACCGCCCCTACCTGCCGAAACACCCGATGCTCGGTGACCACCCGGACTGGACGGCCCACCTGACGTTCCCGGAGTTCTTCCACGGCGACAACGGCACAGGCCTTGGCGCCACCCACCAGACCGGCTGGACGGCCCTCGTCCTCGACCTGATCCTGACCCGCAACCGGCCAAGTCGCTGAACAGACGTTACGGCCTTACTAACTACCAGTTTGCTCCCACCAACTCCCACGATTGGGAGTTGGTGGGAGCAAACTGGTAGTTTCAACTACCACGACAATGCCGGTGTGGGAGCAACGAGACGTGAGGAATCTTGATGCGCCGTCCCATGGCACCGCCGCCTTGGCCTGAAGTTGTAGAACGCATTGCGAACTCAGGTGCTCTGCCGCGCCTGATGTCCGTGTTTCCCGAGCTACGCGAGAGCCAGCCGTACCGACACTGGGACGAGTTGCGGCACCGCCAACCGCCTGACAAGGTGGAAACCATCGAAGAGTGGTGGTTCCTGACTAAATTGTCCCGTGCGTCTGGTATGCGTGATCTCCCGCTCAAGGACCTCGACGGTGGCAAGTTCCGCTATAACCTGCCTGACGAAGTGCTCCGGGAGCTGGACTTCGGCGCATCCTATCTTCGGGGTCGGATCGCAGTTAACGAACAGGTCACCAATCCGGCGACACGTGAGCAGTATCTGGTCGGATCGTTGATGGAAGAGGCGATCACGTCCAGCCAGCTAGAAGGTGCTTCCACTAGCAAGCGTGTCGCCAAGGAAATGATCCAGTCAGGGCGACAGCCGCGCGATCGCAGCGAACGCATGATCCTGAACAACTACTACGCGATGGAACGCGTTAGTCAATTGCGGGACGAGCCGCTGACGGTTGAAGTGATCTGTGAGCTGCATCGGCTAGTGACGGAAGGTACGCTGGACAACCCCGATTGCGCGGGTCGGTTCCAGTTGGTGAGCGAGGAACGCGTTGGGGTCTTCGATGATCAGGGCCAGCTGCTGCACGAGCCGCCTCCGGCCGAGGAGATCGAATCGCGCATGGCCCAGCTGTGCGCCTTCGCAAACGAGGAGTCGTCGAAGTACTACCTGCCCGGTGTGTTGCGTGCATTGGCGATTCACTTCATGGTCGGTTACATACATCCGTTTGAGGACGGTAACGGCCGTACCGCACGCATCCTCTTTTACTGGTCGATGCTCAATAAGGGTTACTGGCTGACCGAGTTCATCAGTGTTTCCAGTTTGCTGAACGCGGCAAAGGTTCAGTATGGAAGGTCTTTCCTTTATACCGAGACCGACGAGGGTGATCTCACCTACTTCTTCATCTACCATCTGAGCATCCTTCATCGATGCATCGACCAGCTGAATTCCTATCTTGCGCGCAAGGCCGAAGAGATGAGCGAGGTCAGAAACTTGCTGGCCCGCGAAGAGGAGAACTTCAACGCTCGTCAGATCGCTGTCATCAGGAATGCGCTCAGGAATTCTACCTTCCCGTACTCGGTGCAGTCGCACATGAGGGCACATCGCATTGCGATGGAGACTGCTCGCAAAGATCTGGTCGAACTCGAAGAGGCCAGCCTGTTGGTGAGGCAGCGCTCCGGAAAAAAGTTCATCTATCGTCCGGTTGCTGACCTCGCCGAGAGACTTCGTGACGGAGGTGCGAGGATCGGCTGACCCTGGGGCGACCCGCGACCGCCCGTACTGCCCCAGGGTGCTGCTCCGGCTGACTGGATTCGTTGGTCAGCCGAAGGTCCGTGGCTGGCCGGTGGTTTCCAGGACCGACATCCAAAGATCGCCTGCAGGGTCCACCTGGTTGCGTTTGCTGATGGCGAGTTCTATCGGGACGTGGACGAAGCGGCCGCGCCAGCGGCCGACGACCATCGCGGTGCGGCCGGCCATGGCGGCGTGCACGGCGGCGTGGGCGAGGCGGATGCAGTAGACGCTGTCGTACGGGTTGGCGGGCACGCTGCGGATGGCGTAGCTCGGGTCGATGTACTTGAGGCTGGTCTCCATGCCGTGCGCGGCGAAGTCGTCGGCGATGCGCCGGCGCAGGTAGAGGCCGATGTCCTTGAGTTTGCGGTTGCCGGACTTGTCGACCTGGCCGGGCTCGTCGGACTCCAGGTACTCCTGGCCCGCGCCCTCCGCGGCGACGACCACCGCGTGCCCGCGTTGCGCGACGCGGCGGCGCAGGTGGGCGAGGAAACCGTCGTCGCCGTCGAGCTGGAACGGCACCTCGGGGATGAGCACGTAGTCGGCGTCGTTGTTGGCCAGCGCCGCGTAGCAGGCGATGAAGCCGGAGTGGCGGCCCATGACCTGCACCAGGCCGACCCCGTTGGGCACCGCGCGGGCCTCGACGTGGGCGCTGCGCAGCGACTCGGTGGCCTTGGAGAAGGCGGTCTGGAAGCCGAAGCTCTGGTCGATGTACGGGATGTCGTTGTCGATGGTCTTCGGCACGCCGATCACCGCGATCTTCAGGCCGCGCTCCTTGACCACGTCGGCGATGGTCAGCGCGCCGCGCATGGAGCCGTCGCCGCCGATGACGAACAGCACGTTGATGCTCATCGACTCCAGGCAGTCGACGATCTCGTACGGGTCCTGGCTGCCCCGGGACGTGCCGAGGATGGTGCCGCCGTACTCGTTGACGCCGCTGACCGCCTCGGCGTCGAGGTCGATCGGCGGGTGGCCGTACTTGGCGATGAAGCCCTGGTAGCCGTTCTGGAAGCCGTAGATCTTCGTGACGCCGTAGTGCGAGGTCAGCTCCAGGACCAGGCCCCGGATGACGTCGTTGAGCCCGGGGCAGAGGCCGCCGCAGGTGACGATGCCGACGCGGGTCTTCGACGGCTGGAAGAAGATCTTGCGGCGGGGTCCGCCGGGCTCGAAGCTCGGCAGCGCGTCCAGCTTCGCCTTGCGTGCGGCGACCATGCGCACGGTGTCGTCGAACAGCACCCGGTCGTTCTCGTCGACGTAGTGCTCGGTGCTCTCGGACGAGGCCAGCAGCGGTGCCAGCGGTGATTCGATGCGGCAGTCGCCGAGCGTGCGCACGGTCAGGTCAACGGACTCGGGAGCCATCGCCGTCCTCCAAGCGGCTGCCGCAGCGGGGCGGGCAGCCCGTCGTGACAATGTTTCGCCAGGTGCGCGGCTGCGCCGCCGCGTACCGGCAGGTGGATCATCGCTCAGAAAAGCAGCCAGGTCGAGAAGAGCATGCCCATCGGCAGCGCGATCACACCCGCCACGGCGGCGTAGGGCCACAGCAGGCGCGCGGGCAGGTGCCGCAGCACCAGCAGCGCGGGCAGCAGCAGCGTGTGCGACCGGTACTGCGACACCCCGGGTCCGGCGATCAGCGGGCCGACGAACATGGCCACCGCGTACAGCGCGAGCCCGGCGTCGAACGGCCGCAGCCGCCCGCGGCCCGACGCGATCACCGCGGCGGCGACGGCCAGCAGCGCCAGCGCCAGCGCCCACCACAGCTCGGCGTCGGTGAACGTGTGCAGCACCCAGAGCAGGTCCTGCCGCGGCTCGGCGATGACGATCACGGACGGCTCGATCGCCAGCTTGGCCAGCGAGTGCAGCGGGTTGTGCACGCCGTTGCCGTAGTGCTCCTGGATCAGCAGGTACGCGTTCCAGTGTCCGAGCGTCAGGTGGTGCAGGCCGAACACCGCGCCCAGCCCGGCCAGCGGCAGGCCCACCACGGCCAGCCCGGCCCGCAGCGCCGCCCACGGGCGCAGCTCACCGCGGCCGAGCAGGGTCGCCACCGCGCCGAAGCCGATCGCGGCGACCGCGACCCCCATCGGGTACGCCGCGGCGACCAGCGCGCCCGCGACTCCCGCCAGGACCCACCGGCGGGCCGCCGTGAACGTGACGCAGCCCAGCAGCAGCGCCCCGGCCAGCGCCATCGGGAAGACGGCGTGCAGGTAGACGCCCGCCGGCAGCAGCGTCGCCAGCGCCAGCACCGCCGCGGCGACGGGTCGCGCCGTGTTCCGCAGCAGCCGCCACAGCAGCACGAACGACAGCAGCAGGCTGGCCTCGGTGACGAGCAGGGCGGCTTCGTACGAGCCGAGCCCGATGGACGTCAGCAGCCGGATGAGGCCGGGGTAGAGCGGGAACCAGCCCGCGGTGCCGCACCACGCGCCGGGCGCGAACTGCGGAGCGAGGATCGGATCGCTGTCGCACAGGAACAGCTCGTACCCCTGCTCGGCGATCTTGACGTAGAGCCCCGAGTCGGCGCGGACCCGGCCGGTGATCGGCAGGAACGGCTCGGCCACCAGCGCCCCGGCCACCGTGTACAGCAGATGCCCGACCAGGTATGCCAGCACCGGCGGCAGCAGCGCCCGGCCTCTGCTTCGCCATCGCGGCGCGTCCTGGGGAGCGGTCGCCGGGGCCTCGCGGGTGAGGACGGCGGCGGGCGCTGAGGACATGGACAGAATCCTCCCCGGAACCCGTCCCCGCCCGCAGCCCGGGTCCCCACCCGGCGGCGACCGTCACCAAGGTCGTCGGACTTGCCTGGCACCTGTGCGTATCTTGAGGCCGCATACCGACAGGTGCCAGGCAAATCGAACGATCATGGCTGCCGTGCCGGGCGCGGCGTGCCCGGCGGGACGGCGCGTTGCGCGATGCGGCCGGTCAGGGTCGCGCGTCGGGGCGGATCACCAGGCGGAAGCCGAGATGGCAGGTCGAGGTGTCGACGGCCTGGGGCATGCGGGCGGCGGGGCGGTAGCGGCGGCAGTAGTTCGGGGCGCAGAGGAACGAGCCGCCCTTGCTCACCCGGCGCGGGATGCGGACCTCGGGCGTGGCCGGGTCGCAGCTGGCCCGTTCGGCGTCGCCGCGCGGGCGGGCCGGGGCGCAGCAGGCCTGCTGCCCGGCGGGCTCGTGCGGGCCGTACCAGTCGGAGGTCCACTCCCACACGTTGCCGATCATGTCGGACAGCCCGAATGCGTTCGGCGGGAACGAGCCGACGGGCGAGGTCCTCTCGTAGCCGTCAGCGGCCAGGTTGAGCACCGGGAACTCGCCCTGCCACACGTTGGCCAGGTGCTCGCCGCCCGGGGTCAGCTCGTCGCCCCAGGCGTACTCGGCCGGGTCGCTCGCGCCGCCGGACGCGGCGTACTCCCACTCGGCCTCGGTCGGCAGGTCGCCGCCCGCCCAGGCCGCGTACGCGGCGACGTCGGCCCAGGCCACGTGCACGACCGGGTGGTCGTCGAGGCCGCGCAGGTCCGAACCGGGGCCGTACGGCCGCCGCCAGTGCGCGCCGGGCAGCAGTTGCCACCAGTGCCGCACGTCGCGCAGGTCCACCCGGTGGCGCGGTTTGACGAACACGACCGAGGCGGGGACCAGCAGCGACGGGTCGGCCCCCGGGTAGTCGGCCGGGTCGGGGGCGGTCTCGGCGACGGTGACGTGGCCGGTCTGCCGTACGAACTCGGCGAACCGGCGGTTGGTGACCTGGTGCCGGTCGATCCAGAAGCCGCCGACCCGGGACCGGTGCGCGGGGGCCTCCTCCGGGTAGTGCGCGTCGGAGCCCATCCGGAACGTGCCGCCCGGCAGCCACACCATGCCCGGCCGGGGCGGCGGGCCTGGCGCCTCACCGTCCCGGCCGGGCCGGGTCAGGGTCAATGGTCCGCTCACGCGGGCAGCACCGTGCCGCCGGGGCCCACCAGCCCCTGCTCGGCCTTGTGCTTCAGGTCGCGCATCCGGAACGCCATGATGAAGTCGGTGATGCCGCGGGCCAGGCAGATCGCGCCGACGAACACGATGAGCAGGAAGAACGAGCGGGTGAACCGCCCCGCGGCCCAGAAGCCGAGCAGGATCTCGATGATGCCGACGACCAGGCCGAGCCACCAGCCGTCGTGCTCCTTCTTGGTGAGGAAGGCCAGCACGATGTCGGCTGCCCCCTTGAACAGCAGATACCAGCCGATGAACGCGGCGAGCCAGAACACCGTGCCGCCGGGGTTGATCCAGCAGATGAAGCCGGTGATCAGGAACAGCACGCCGAGGATGGCGTGCAGCCAGCGCCAGCCGGGCGCGGTGAACGCCTGGAACAGCTCGAAGACGCCGGCGACCAGCACGACGATGCCGGCCAGCGTGGCGACGACACCGATGCTGCGTACCGGCGACTGGTTGAACGCCAGCACGAACCAGCTGACGATGATCCAGCAGACGCCGGTGATGAGGAACAGCCACCACGGCACGCGGGACGCGGGCAGCGGGGTCGCGCCGCTGAAGACGTCGCCGGTCGACGTCGTGCCCGGTGGCACAGGGCCGGGCTTGGCCCCGGTGGCGGCCCGAGCGGTGCCGGTGGCCACGCCCTCGGCCTCCTTCGCCGCGTGCGCGCCGGCCGCGGCGGCCTGGCCCGGCTTACCGGTGCTGGGGCTGCTGGGCGATGCGGTGCTCATGCCTTCTCCTCACTGCTGTTGATTCGCTCGCGAGGCTCGCTCATGCCTTCTCCTCGCTCGCTTATGCGTGCCGCCGGAAGTAAGAGCCATCCGGTTGCAGACTATGCACCGGCTCATGGTGATATGCGGCGATTCGGCAATCTGTCACGAACATTCGGCTAATCCAGGGCCGACAGCGCGCCGGCCACCGCGAAGCCGAGCACCGCGAGCAGGCCGGTCGCCTTGCCGCCCTGCCGGTAGGCCTCCGGGATCATCGAGTCGGCCAGCATGGTCAGCACCGCCCCGGCCGCGAACGCCTCGACGTAACCGCCGTCGGCCCGGGGCACCACCCGGTAGGCCAGGTAGCCGAGCGACGCGGCGAGCGCCGACGCCGCCACGATGGTCCACCAGACCCGGTAGGCCTGGGCCTTGGTGTGTCCGTGGGCGCGCATGGCCGCCGTCGCGCCGAGTGCCTCGGGCAGGTTGGACACGAACACCGCCACCAGGAAGGCCACCGCGACCTCGCCGCCCATGGCCACGCCGACGCCCAGCACCAGCGACTCCGGCACGCCGTCCAGCAGCGCGCCGATCACCAGGGAGCGCTCGGCAGAGGCCGCGCCCATGCTGCGGCGGCCCGCGACGACCGCGTCGGCTGTGAAGAAGACGACCGCGCCCAGGCCGAACGCGGAGAACAGCAGCACGTCCTGGTGGAATCCGGTGGGCACCAGCTCGTAGGCGATCGCCGCGAGCATCGCGCCGGAGCCGAAGCCCATCACCATGCCGACCCGCGACGGGGGCACCGGGGTCGGCCGGTACGCCAACCACGCCCCGATGACCAGGGAGAACGCTGCGAGTGCGGCCCACCCGGCCGCGGCCAGCACGCCCATCGGACCTCCATCGTCTGCACCCGACGGTATCAACGCAATACGGTGATAACGGAAATATGGTTCGCATCTCCGGAATACTGGACCGCGGTATCCGTGTCTCTGGGAGGCGACATGCCGCGTACGCAGCCGACGGCGAAGAAGACCCCCGCGAAGAAGGCCGCGAAGAAGAGCGGCGCCGCCGCCGGCGTCTCCGGGACCACCGTGGCGAAGGCCGCCCGCAAGGCCGCCCCGGCGAAGGCGACGTCGCCGGTCGCCGGCACCGCGAAGGCCGCTCCCGCCAAGCGGACGCGCAAGACGGCCGCCGCCCCGCCCGTGGGCAGCCCGACGCCGCGCAGGGCGAGGCCGGGCAAGAAGGCCGCCGCGCCCGTACCCGCGAAGAAAGCCCCACCCACCCGGGCCGCCGCGCGAACCGCGGCCGACCGGGGCCCTGCCCGCAAGTCCGCGCCCCGAGCCGCGGCGGGCGGCGCGGGCGCGGGCCGCAAACCCAACATCCTGGTGATCTGGGGCGACGACATCGGCATCACCAACCTGAGCTGCTACAGCGACGGGCTGATGGGCTACCGCACCCCCAACATCGACCGGATCGCCGCGGAGGGCGTGCGCTTCACCGACTACTACGGCGAGCAGAGCTGCACCGCGGGGCGGGCCGCGTTCCTGACCGGCCAGGCCGTGTTCCGCACCGGCCTGTCGAAGGTCGGCATGCCCGGCGCGGACCTCGGCCTGCAGGCAGCCGACCCGACCGTCGCCGAGCTGCTCAAACCGCACGGGTACGCCACCGGCCACTTCGGCAAGAACCACCTGGGCGACAAGGACGAGTTCCTGCCGACGGCGCACGGCTTCGACGAGTTCTTCGGCAACCTCTACCACCTCAACGCCGAGGAGGAGCCCGAGCACGAGGACTACCCGGACCCGCGGCGTTTTCCGGACTTCCGGCGCAACTTCGGCCCGCGCGGGGTGCTGCACTGCTGGGCGCTGCCCGGCGGCGGCCAGAAGATCGAGGACACCGGCCCGCTGACCCGCAAGCGCATGGAGCTCATCGACGACGAGGTTTTCGAGCACGCGTCCGACTTCATCCAGCGGCAGGCCGCCGCGGACACGCCGTTCTTCGTCTGGTTCAACACCACGCACATGCACTTCAAGACGCATCCGCGACCGGAGATCAAGGGCTGGGCCGGACCGTGGCAGTCCGACTACCACGACGTGATGGTCGACCACGACCGGATCGTCGGCGAGCTGCTCGACCTGCTCGACCAGCTCGGCATCGCCGACGACACCATCGTCATGTACAGCACGGACAACGGCCCGCACATGAACACGTGGCCCGACGCGGGCATGACGCCGTTCCGCAACGAGAAGAACTCCAACTGGGAGGGCGCCTACCGGGTGCCGGCGATGCTGCGCTGGCCCGGCAGGATCCCCGACGGCTGGGTCTCCAACGAGATCGTCAGCCACCTGGACCTGCTGCCGACGCTGCTGGCCGCCGCGGGCGACCCGGACGTCGTCGAGGAGCTGAAGGCCGGGCACGAGGCCGCGGGCCGGACGTTCAAGGTGCATCTGGACGGCTTCAACCTGCTGCCGTTCCTCACCGACGGCGAGCCGCACAGCCCGCGCGAGGGCTTCTTCTACTTCTCCGACGACGGCGACCTGACCGCGATCCGGTTCGACAACTGGAAGCTGGTCTTCATGGAGCAGCGGGCCCCCGGCACGCTGCGGGTATGGGCCGAGCCGTTCACGGTGCTGCGGGTGCCGAAGATCTACAACCTGCGCACGGACCCGTTCGAGCGCGCCGACGTCACCTCCAACAGCTACTACGACTGGCTGCTCGACCGGGCGTACCTGCTGGGGGCCGCGCAGAAGCTGGCCGCCGACTTCCTGGCCACCTTCCGGGAGTTCCCACCGCGGCAGGAGGCGGCGAGTTTCACCATCGACCAGGTCATGGAGAAGATGATGGAAGGCATAGGGAGCCACTGATGTCGTTTCTCCCGTCCTGGCGGCCGGGCCCCGCCCGCGACGCGATCACGTCGTTCCTCGACGAGTCGCTGGCGCTGCCCGCCGACCAGCGGGTCGCCGTGCTCGACAACGACGGCACGCTGTGGTGCGAGAAACCGAACTACGTCCAGTACGACTTCCTCGTGCGCACCCTGCACGCCGCCGTCGAGCACGACCCCGGCCTCGGCGAGCGCGCCGAGTACCGCGCGCTGCTCGACGGCGACCGGGCCACGCTGGGCGAGCTGGGGCTGCAGCGGGTCGCGCTGGCCCTGCTGGAGCTGTGCGCGGGCTGGACGCCGGACGAGTTCACGGGCCGGGTGCGCGACTTCATGGCCCAGGAGAAGCACCCGGGGCGGGGCGCGCCGTACCCGAGGATGGTCTACCAGCCGATGCTGGAGCTGCTGGAGGCGCTGCACGGCAGCGGCTTCGACGTCTTCATCGTCACCGGCGGCGGCACCGAGTTCGTCCGCGCGGTCAGCCGCGAGCTGTACGGCGTGCGCCCCGACGACGTGGTCGGCACGCTGGTCGAGTACCACCACGAGCAGCACGGCGACGGGCCGGCGCTGGTGCGCACCGCGCAGGCGCAGGCCGAGGTCAACGAGGGCTGGGCGAAGGTCGAGCACATCCAGACCCAGCTCGGCCGCCGCCCGATCTTCGCGGCGGGCAACTCCGCGGGCGACCGGGAGATGCTCGAGTACGCCCGCGCCGCCGGCACGCCCAGCCTCGCCGTGCTCATCGACCACGACGACGCCGAGCGCGAGTACGCGTACGCCTCCGCCGCGGTGACCCTCACCGACACCGAACCGATCACCGCCACGGCCCACCGTCTGGGCTGGACGGTGGTGTCCATGCGCGACGACTGGTCGACCGTCTTCCCGGCCTGACCCGCCCACTAAACTCCCCCAGAACAAAGTAAGGGCATCGTCGGCTCGCGTCAGCGCGGCACATCGCTATGCGTCGGGCAAGGTGCTTTGCCAACCGGAGGAGCGTCGGCATGCCCTACGACCTGCTGCTCGTCGGCGGCCGGGTGATCGATCCGGACGGCGGCCGGGACGGGGCGGCCGACGTGGCGGTCGCCGGGGGCCGGATCGCCGCGGTCGGCGCGGACCTGCCCCGCGCGGCCGCCCGCGAGGTCGTCGACGTGACCGGCCGCCTGGTCACGCCGGGGCTGGTCGACCTGCATACGCACGTGTTCCCCGGCGCGACCTACTGGGGCATCGACCCGGGCCCGGCCGCCTGGTGCTCCGGCGTCACCACCTGGGTCGACGCGGGCTCCGCCGGGGCGTACGGCATCGACGCGCTGCGCGCCGCGATCCGCGGCCACCGGGTCCGGGTGCCCGTGCTGCTCAACATCTCCGCGGTCGGTCTGACCGGGCTCACCGGCGAATCCCGCGACCTCGCCGCCTGCGACACCGACCTCGCGATCACCACGATCACGGCCAACCGCGACGTGGTGTACGGCGTCAAGGCCCGCATCGACGCCAACACCGTCGGGGCGAACGGGCTGGAGCCGCTGCGCCGGGCGATCACCGTCGCGCGGGCCTGCGAGGTGCCCGTCATGGTGCACGTGGGAGTCGCGCCGCCCACGGTCGCCGAACTGCTGCCACTGCTCGGGGCGGGCGACATCGTCACGCACTGCGCCAGCGGCATAGCCCTGGGCCGGGGCGGCCTGGACCCGGCGCTGCGCCGCGCGTACGACGCGGGCGTGCTGTTCGACATCGGCCACGGCTCCGGCGGCTTCGCGTACGACGTGCTCGAAGCCCAGCTCGCCGCCGGTATGCCGCCGCACGTCGTCTCCACCGACCTGCATGCGCGCTCGCTGCACGGGCCGGCCTTCGACCTGCCGACCACCATGGCCAAGCTGCTCGCGGTGGGCCTGCCGCTCGGGCAGGTCGTCGCGGCGGCGACCTGCGCGCCTGCCCGTGCCCTCGGCCTGCCCGCGGGCACCGGCACGCTCGCCGTCGGCGCGCCGGCGGACCTCGCCGTGTTCGCCGTGGAGCGGGGCGGCTTCCCGCTCGCCGACGCGCACGGCCAGGTCCGGAGTGCGCCGATGCGGCTGCGCAACGAGGCGACGTACGTGGCCGGGCGGCTGCTCCCGCCGAGCCTGCCCGCGCCGCCGCCGCCGTGGGTCCCGCTCACCGCCGCCCAGCGCGCCGCGCTCGCCGACCGCGACCGTGCGGTCCGCGCCCTGCTCACCGTGCCCCTGGTGCCCCCCGGCGGCCTGGCCGAGCAGTTCCCCCGCGCCTGACCGGCCCACCCGAGGCTGATCAGCGGCACGCGACCCGCGTTCGGAGTGGGAGCAGGCCGGATCTGGTCAGCGGGGCGTGGCCGGGGTGCCGGAGGCGGCGCCGCAGATGGCGATCATCTGGTCGGAGAGGGCGTCGATCTTGGTGACGTCGAGCTTCTGCAGCGAGTTCATGTCGGTCAGGCTCTTGCCCTGGGCCTCGAACTCGTCGGCGAGCTGGCCCAGCGTGCTCTTGACGTCGGCGGCGTCCGCCGTGGACGCGTCGGTGCGCAGGTTGGCGGCGAGGTCGACCAGCTCGCCGCCGGCGGCCTTGACGGACTGGTCGGCGGCGGCCATGTCGCCGGAGTCGGCGGCCTGAGTGACCTTGGTCAGCTCCCGCGCGAACTGGCTGAGGCCGTCCTCGACGGTCTTGGCGGTCTTGGTGCAGACCTGCGGCGTGGGTTCCGCCGCGGCGGGCACCGCGCTGAATCCGAGCGCGGCCAGGACGGTGGTGGAGAGGATGCAGGCTGCACGTGAGAGGCGTCGCATGACGTCCTCCAATCGGGGCCGCGGGCCCGGCTGGGAGAGCCGACCCAAGACGACCATTGTCCGCCCGCGCGCCTGGGGCCTGGGCGAACTCCGCGAACCCGGCAACAGGACCGCCGCTGATGCGTACCGTATATGCCTTTTTGCCCGAACAGTGCATCCAAGATCGCTCGGCTTGCCGGGCAAATGGTCGAAACGCGGGTCAAGATACGGCCACCTGCCAGGCAAGTCGAACGATCTTGCGAGCGGGCGGGACGTGGCGGCTGGCGGAGGTGCGGGGTGGTCGGGTCCGGGCGGCCCGGCACGGGGTGCCGGATGCGGGGTGAGGGCTTAGGCTCCTGCGGTGCGTTGGCGTTCCTGTGTTGCGGTCGTCGCCGGTGCGTTGATCGCGCTGCTGCCGGCGGGGTGCGGGTCGGAGGCTGCCCCGGAGCAGCCGCAGGGCGAGTGGGTGGCGGCCGGGGCCGGTGCCGCGCCGTCGTCGTCGGCCCCGAGCGCGGCGCCCCCGTCGCCCGCGCCCGCCCAGGTGGTGGTGGGCAACCCGAAGGGCCGGGCGGCCGTGCCGGCCGAGGCGAAGGCCGTGGACACCTCGCGGCCCACTCGGAAGATCGGTGACGGCACCCCGGCGAGCTGCACCTCGAAGGCGGTCGTCGCGGCGGTCGCGGCGGGCGGGATCATCACGTTCGACTGCGGGCCGGATCCGCTGACCATCACCATGGCGGCGACGGCCAAGGTCAGGAACGCGAACGGGCCGAAGATCGTGCTCGACGGCGGCGGGAAGATCACCCTCAGCGGCGGCGGCAAGCGGCGCATCCTCTACATGAACACCTGTGACAAGGCCCAGGGCTGGACCACCTCGCACTGCCAGGACCAGGACCATCCGCAGCTCACGGTGCAGAACCTGACCTTCGCCGACGGCAACTCGACCGGCGAGACGGCGGAGGGCGGGGGCGGCGGCGCGATCTTCGTACGCGGCGGGCGGTTGAAGGTCGTCAACTCGCGCTTCATCCGCAACCGCTGCGACAGCACCGGCCCGGACCTCGGTGGGGCGGCGATCCGGGTGCTCAGCCAGTCCAAGGGCCTGCCGGTGTACATCGTGAACAGCACCTTCGGCGGCGGCAAGGGCCTGGGCGGGCGCTGCTCCAACGGCGGCGCGCTGAGCAGCATCGGCGTCTCGTGGGTGGTGCTCAACAGCGTGCTCACCCACAACAGCGCCATCGGCAGCGGGGCGAACCCGGCCCGCGCGGGCAAACCCGGCGGTGGCAGCGGCGGGGCGATCTACACCGACGGCAACCTGTTCACGGTACGCATCGCCGGCTCGATCGTCACCGACAACCACGCCGAGGAGGGCGGGGGCGCGGTCTTCTTCGTCAGCAACGACCGCACCGGCACGATGACCATCGAATCGTCCACCCTCCAGCGCAACCCGAGCGACGGCTTCGAGACCCAGGGCTTCCCCGGCATCTTCTTCCTCGGCGCTCGCAACCCCACCGTCAAGTCCTCCACCCTCCGCAGATGACCCGCCCGCGCAAGCACCCCCCCGCGAGGCCGCAGCAAACCCGCAGGCCCGCAGGGCCTGAGCGTTAAGAAGGTGCCCTTCCGCTACGTATGGCGATGGGAAGGTGCCCTTCCTTCGGGCGGAGGGCGGGGGCGGCTGCGGCGACGAACAGGGCCAGCACGGCGGGCACCGCGAGCGCCGCGGGCAGGTCGACCACCTCGGCGAGGGCGCCGATGACCAGGGGGCCGATGACGAAGCCGAGGAAGCCGAGGCTGGCGACGCGGGCGATGGCCTGGCCGGCGCGGGCCGGGTCCTGGGTGCCGGCGGCGGAGAAGACCTGCGGGGCGATGCAGGCCAGGCCCGCGCCGAGCATGCCGAAGCCGGCGACCCCGGCGACGGGGTGGCCGATCAGCAGGGCGGTGCCGAGGCCCGCGGCGGCCAGCACGCCGCTGTAGCGGACCAGGCGTACCGCGCCCAGGCGGGCGGTGAGGCGGTCGCCGACGAGGCGGCCGGCCATCATCATGATCGAGAACGCGGCGTATGCCGCTGCCGCGAAGCCCGCCGTGCTGCCCAGGCTGTCGCGCAGGTAGACGCTGCTCCAGTCGGCCGCCGCGCCCTCGCCGACCAGGCAGCAGAACACCAGCACCCCGAGGAACGTCACGCCCGGCAGCCCGCCCCCGCCCGGCCCGGTCTCCGCCGCCGGGACGGCCTGCGGGGCGAGCCGCCAGCGGGCGGCCACCAGGCCGGTCACCGCGACCACCGCGGCGACGAGCAGGAACGTGGCCGTCGCGCCGAGCCCCGCATACGCGCACAGCCCGCCCACCGCCGCCCCGAGGAAGCCCCCGATGCTGTACACGGCATGGAACGAGGACATGATCGGGGCCTGCCAGGCCCGCTGCACCTCGACGGCGGCCGTGTTCATGGTGATGTTGAGCAGCCCGTGCGCGGTGCCGAAGGCCAGCAGGCAGCCGGCCAGGACCGCCAGGTTAGGCGCGAACGCGGGGGAGACCAGCAGCGCGCCGTCGGCGAGCACCACGGGCAGCAGCAGCCGGCCGGTGCCGTACCGGTCGACGAGCCGCCCCGCCGCCTGCATGCCGATGATCGCTCCCGCGGCGAACGCCAGCAGGCCCAGGCTGAGCGCACCGTCGCTGAGCCGCAGGCCCTCCTTGATCGCCGGGATGCGGGCGGTCCAGGTGCCGAGGATCACGCCGTACAGCCCGAAGAGCAGGCAGACGGCGATCCGGGCCCGGTACAGCGGGACGCGGTCAGGCAGTGACGAGGTCATGGGGTCCGTCTCCGAGGGGGGCGGGTGCGAACATCATGAATGTATGCGCCCCTCGCGCCGCCCGCAGCCCGGTCGCCCCGGCGGGCGAGCCTGTATGCTGCGCAGTGCCCTGGCCAGGCCCTGGGTTCGAGCGGCGGGCCCGCTCGTGGCCGGCCGGGAGCTGACTAGTGCCGGTCGAGAACTGCGGGAGCCGAGAATCATGTCGAACGAGACGCTGCTGGTCACCGGTGGTGCCGGCTTCGTGGGAACACATCTCATCCGGGCACTGCTGGACACCCGTCCGACCGCGCGGATCGTGTCCGTCGACAACTACTTCACCGGCCGCCACGACAACGAGATCGTCGACGAGCGGGTGACGTACCTCGACGGCTCGACGGTGGACATCTTCAAGATCTGGGCCGAGCACGGTTTCGAGTCCCCGAAGATGGTGTTCCACCTGGGGGAGTACGCCCGGATCGTGCAGTCGTTCGACGAGTTCGACCGCACCTGGGAGTACAACACCCACGGCACCAAGGAGGTCATCCGCTTCGCCGCCCAGCACGGCGCGCGTCTGGTCTACTCGGCGTCCAGCTCGAAGTTCGGCAACGAGGGCAAGGACGAGCACCTCAACCCGTACGCCTGGACCAAGGCCAAGAATGTCGAGCTGATCAAGAACTACGGCGAGTGGTACGGCCTCGACTACGTGATCACGTACTTCTACAACGCCTACGGGCCGGGCCAGATCAGCGCCGGCACCTACGCGACCGTGCTCGGCATCTTCGAGCGCCAGTACCTGGCCGGTGAGCCGCTGACCGTGGTGTCCCCGGGCACCCAGACCCGCGACTTCACCCACATCTCGGACATCATCTCCGGCATCCTGGTCTCCGCCGAGGGCGGCAAGGGCGACGGCTACCTGCTCGGCAACGGCCGCGAGTGGGAGCTGACCGAGGTCGCGAAGATGTTCGGCACCGAGTACGTGATGATCCCGGCCAAGCGTGGCGAGCGCACCCACGGCCGCGCCGACAACACGAAGGTCCGCGACCTGGGCTGGGAGCCCAAGGTGGCCCTGGACGCGTACATCGCCGACTTCGTCCGGAACAACCCGCGCCCGTGAGCTTCCGGCAGTTTCGGGGAAACTGCAGTAACCCGGCCGGGTGAAGGGCCGGTTTCCCCGAAACTGCAGCGGGGCGGTCAGATCCAGCCGCGGCGGGCGGCGATCGCGCCGGCCTGGAAGCGGTTGGCGGCGCCGAGGAGTTCGTAGAGGCGGCTCATGCGGCGGCGCATGGTGCGGACCGACCAGTCCAGCTGACGGGCGACGGCCTCGTCCTTCAGGCCGCTGACCAGCAGCATCAGCAAGGCGCGGTCCTCTTCGGAGACCGGGTCGTCGGCGGGTGCGTCCAGCGGCACGGCCGCGCGCCAGCACAGCTCCCAGTAGTCGATCAGCCCGTCGAGCAGCGTGGACGGCCGGATCACGGCGGCCCGCACGTCGGACAGGTCCAGCGACAGCGGCATCAGCGCGATGCGGCGGTCCGCGATGGCCAGCTTGATGCGCAGGCCGGGCAGCACCCGGGCCTGCTCGCCGTGGCTGATCAGCTCGCGGATGTCGTCGAAGACACCGGGCCACTCCAGGGCCTCGGGCGCGTACACCGCCCGGTACGTCACGCCCCGCGCGATGCCGGTCTGCTCGATCGGGTTCGACGTGGTCAGCGCGTACGGCGGCCGGTCCAGCGTGCTGACCTCCTCGCGGGCCTCCTGCTGGATCTGCACGAACCACCGGCCCAGCGCCTCGCTGCCGGTCACGATCTCGATCTCCTCACCGGCGCCGGAGTGCGCCGCGGCGAACAGCAGCGACAGCTGCGCGGCGGCGGCCTGCACCTGGTCCAGCTCCGCGGAACGGGCCCGCACCAGCGCGGACACCCCGGCCTGCGGCTCGATCGCGGCATACCGGCGGCGCGCGCCGGCCAGCCGCCCGACGAGCCCGTGCTCGCGCAGCCGGTCCAGGGCGCGGGCCGCCCGCTCGACGGAGCAGCCGAGCTCCTCGGCGAGCTCGGCCGGGGCGGCGGTTCTGCGGACGAGGATGGCGCGGTAGACGGCCTCGTCGAAGGGGTCGACACCGGCGGGGGTGAGGTCGGAGGGCATGGCCCAGATCTTGGCCCAAAGGTGCCACCGGCAGCAACGGGCCAGCGGAGATCATTGCGCCGATCGGCCGGGGGCCAGTAGACCGCTTAGCTATGAAACTCCCCCCTCGTTTCTTCGCGGCCGGGCTGTCGGCCGTGGTCGTAGCCGGGACGCTCTCGGCATGGTCCCCGGCCGACGCGGCCACCCCAGCACCGCAGCGGCGCGTCATCGTGCTGCTGGCCGGAGACGCGGCGGTGGCGTCGGCCCCGGCCGGTGCGCTGCGTGACGCCGCGGGCGCGGCGCAGGTCACCAGCGCGCGCAAGGCGGTGCAGGACCGCCAGCGCGCCTTCCTCGACGGCGCGCGCGGCAAAGGGCTGCGGCTGACCCGCGAGCGCCCGCTCGGCCTGCTGGTCAACGCGGTCGCCGCCACCGTCCCGGCGGACGAGGTGGCGCGGCTGTCCGCGCTGCCCGGCGTGCTCGCGGTCGTGCCGGACCAGCCGGTGCGCGCGTACACCGACGTGAGCGTGCCGCTGGTCGGCGCGACCGAGGTCTGGCAGCGCAAGGACGCCGCCGGCACGCAGGTCAAGGGCAAGGGTGTGACCGTCGCCGTCATCGACAGCGGCGTCGACTACAGCCACCCCGACCTCGGCGGCGGGCTGGGCGAGGGCTTCAAGGTCGTCGGCGGGTACGACTTCGTCAACGGCGACGCCGATCCGATGGACGACAACGGTCACGGCACCCACGTCGCGGGCATCATCGCGGGCCGGGCCGCCACGCCGGGCGGCATCACCGGCGTCGCGCCGGAGGCGGACCTGCTGGCGTACAAGGCGATGAACGAGTGGGGCGAGGGCTACACCTCCGACATCGTCGCGAGCATCGAGGCGGCCGCCGACCCGGCGAACCCGCACCGCGCCGACGTCATCAACATGAGCCTCGGCGGCTACGGCGACGGCCTCGACCCGCTGGGCCTGGCCGCGACCGCGGCCACCCGGGCCGGTGTCGTCGTGGTCGCCGCGGCCGGCAACAGCGGGCCGGGCCCCGACACGGTCGGCACCCCGGCCGTCGCCGACGGCGTCATCGCCGTGGGCGCGTCCACCAGCAACATGGTGCTGCCCACCGCGTACGTCGGCGGGGTGCGGCTGCAGACGTACCGCGGGGTCCTGTCGGCGAACCCGGCCGCCAAGCCGGTCACCGCCCGGCTGGTCGACGCGGGCTACGGCAGCCCCGAGGAGCTGGCCGCGGCCGGCGACCTGCACGGCAAGATCGTGCGCATCACCGGTTTCGCCGCGCCCGTGCTCGACTACCTGTCGCAGTGGGAGGTGGACCTGGCCAAGGAGCTCGAGCGCCGCGGCGCGCTCGCGGTCATCTCGGGCCAGGAGGACTCCGGCCCGGTGGTGGCCGCCGCCGACGGCTCGGTGCCGGTCGCGCCGTCCACCTCGGTCAAGGGCCTGCCCAAGAACCTGGTGGGTACGCAGGCCTCCGGCGACCTGTACCGGATGGACCGCCTGATCGTGCTCGGCATGGACGGCACCCAGCATGCGGAGCTGACCGCGCGGCTGGCCGCCGGGCCGGTCGACGTGACGCTGAAGGGCGAGGACGTCACCGACCGGATCGCCGCCTTCTCCTCACGCGGCCCGTCGCCGCGCCTCGGTCTCAAGCCCGACCTGGTCGCGCCGGGTGTCGGCATCCGCTCGACGGTGCCGACCGCGCTGTTCGGGCCGGGGCAGTACCTGCTGTCCGGCACCTCGATGGCCGCCCCGCACGTGGCGGGCGCGGCGGCGCTGCTGCGCCAGCTGCACCCGGGCCAGGAGCCCGCGCAGGTGCTGGCGACGCTGACGGGCACGGCCAAGCCGGTGGGCGGCCCGCCGACCGCGTACGGGGCGGGCCGGCTCGACGTGGCCGCGGCGGCGCGCGCCACGCTCACCGCCGACCCGGCGTCCGTCTCGTTCGGACTCGCCGACCTGGGCGGCTCGACCGTGGGCGGCAGCCGGACCGTGACCCTGCGCAACACGGGCGACCGCGCGATGACCGTGCGCCTGCGCACCGACGGCAAGACCGTCACGGTCAAGCCGGACCGGGTGACCGTCCCGGCCGGACGGACCGCGAAGGTCACCATCACGCTGCGGGCCAAGCGGCCCGCCGGGGACACCGAGCTGTCCGGCGTGATCACCGCCGACGGCGGCGCGGGCCGGGTCGCCCGGGTGCCGTACCTGCTGGTGGTGCGGCCGCTGATCGTGGCGGCGACGCCCGACCCCAGCGACGGCCACAGCACCGTGTGGATCGGCTCGCCGACTCCGCTGGCCGCCGCGCCCGTCGTCACCGTCGACCGGCCGCGCGGCGGGTCGTACACCGTGACGGCCACCCACCGGTACGACGACGTCTACACCGCCGACCTCACCGGTGAGCAGGCGGGCGCGTACCGGGTGAGCGTGCGCGCCACGGCCGCCTCCGGGCAGCGCCTGACCGGGTCGAGCGGCTTCGAGGTGCTGCCCGAGGACGTGCGGCGCACCAAGTGGGAGCCGGTCGGCCCGTACGGCACCGGCGGGCAGCTCGCCCTCACCCCGGCCGACGGCTCGGTCGGCGTCATGAGCACCGACTACAAGGCGGGCCCCTGGCTCACCACCGACCACGGCAAGAGCTGGAGCCAGCTCAACCGGCTCCCGGTCGCCCGGAACGCCGGCGTCGGCACCGCCGTGCTCGACGCGAAGAACGCCGCACGCTGGTGGTACGCCGTCAACGACCCGCAGACCGGCGGGAAGATCCTGCGCACCACCGACCGGGGCCGCACCTGGCAGACGCTGCCCACCCCGGCGGGCTGGGTCGACGTGCTGGTCGCCGACGCGCAGACCCGCGTGCTGGCGGCGGTCGTCAGCGGCGCGCTGTGGACCAGCGTGGACGGCGGCGACACCTGGACGGCGTTGCAGTCCGGGCTGCCCGGCGAGATCCGGTACGCGGCCGTCGGCGGCGACGACCTGTACCTCGCCGACTTCGACGGCGTGTGGAAGCTGTCCGGGATCGTCTCGGGCACGCCGAGCGAGGCCGTGCGGGTGTACGACAGCGCGACCAGGTACATCGCCTCGCTGACCGCCGACGACGGCGTGGTCGCCGCGGTGGTGTGGGGCGAGGGCGTGGTCGGCTCGCACGACGGCGGCAAGAACTGGTCCACGCTGTACAGCCGCGAGTTCGGCCTGCACACGATGCGCACCTCGGGCGGCGACCTGTACGTCGCCACCCTGTCCGGCGAGGGCCTGGTCGGCCGCGACCACGGCCGCACCTGGGACACCGTGGCGCTGCCCGCGCACGACGCGCTCGTCACCGACCACGACCGCTGGGCCGACGGCACGGCCACCACGGCCACCTCGGCCGGCCTCTACGCGACCGGGCCCGACGGCTACCGCCGGCTCGGCGTGCAGGGCACCACCGTGCACGACCTCGCGGTGGTCGGCGGCGACCTGCTCGCGGGCACCGAGAACGGCCTCTACCGCACGGCGTCGCCCGCGGCGGGACCGGACTGGGGCGCGGCCGACGGCGAGGGCTGGATCGGGGCGGGCGCGGAGTTCGTCGCCGTGTCCCCGGCCGACGCGAACACGGTCTGGAAGATCCGCCGGGCCGCCTGGGGCGACCAGTTCATGTTCGGCCGCAGCGACGACGGCGGCCGGACCTGGTCCGAGATCCACACGGGCACCGAGAAGCCGACCGCGCTGATGATCCACCCCGCCGACCCGAACCGGGTGTACGCCGCCTTCGAGCGGATGATGGGCCAGGGCCTCACCGTCACCCTCGACGGCGGCCGCACCTGGAAGAACCTGTACCTGGACGAGCGGGTCAACGCGCTGGCCGGTGACCCGGCGAACGCCAAGCGGCTGTGGCTGGGCACGAACAGCGGCCTCTACCGCTCCGACGACGGCGGCACCACCCTGACCAAGGTCGCCGACGGCCAGGTCACCGCGCTGCGCGCCGACGGCAGGCGGCTCGTGGTCGGCGGTCCGAGCATCCGGACCAGCACCGACGGCGGCCGCACCTTCCGCACCGCCGACACCGGTTCACTGGACCTGATGGTGTCCGACTTCGCCGCCAAGGGCGACACCCTCTACGCGGCCACCACCACGTGGTCCGCGTACGGCCTGGCCAAGGGCGGCCGGGGTGTGCTCCGCAGCGTCGACGGCGGCCGCACCTGGCACAACATCTCGTCCGGCCTGCAGAACCTGGACGTCACCACCCTCGCGGTCAGCCCCGACGGCAACTACCTGTTCGCCGGCACCCTCCGCGGCGGCATCCACCGCCTCCCCCTCTAGGAGAAAGGAAGGGCACCTTCACATCGCTCCGCGATGTAGAAGGTGCCCTTCTTGACTGCCGGCCCCAGGACGGCAGGCGGCGGGTCAGTGGGAGTCGCGGGGGACTTCGGAGCCGCGGGAGCCGGTGAGGAAGTCGAAGTCGGCCCCCAGGTCGGCCTGCTGGACGTGGGCGCGGTAGAGCCAGCGGTAGCCGGACCGGTCGGCGGCCGAGCGCGCCGGCTCGGCCCAGTCCGCGGCGCGCTCCGCCAGCTCGTTCTCGGACACCAGCAGGTCCAGGGTGCGCGCGGGCACGTCGAGGCGGATCCGGTCGCCGGTGCGGACCAGGGCGAGCGGACCGCCGACGGCCGCCTCCGGGGACACGTGCAGGACCACGGTGCCGAAGCCGGTGCCGCTCATCCGGCCGTCGCTGATCCGTACCATGTCGGTCACGCCCTGGCGCAGCAGCCGGGTCGGGATCGGCACGTTGGCCACCTCGGGCATCCCCGGGTATCCCTTCGGCCCCGCGCCCCGGACCACGATCACGTCGTCGGCCGCCACGTCGAGGTCCTCGTCGTCGCAGACCGCGTGGTAGTCCTCGGGGGAGTCGAACACCACGGCGCGGCCCTCGTGCACCAGCAGGTGCGGCGAGGCCGCCGACTGCTTCAGCACCGCCCCGCGCGGGCACAGGTTGCCGGCCAGCACGGCCGTGCCGCTGCCCGCGGGCTGCAACGGCTTGTCCCAGGGCCGGATCACCTCGTCGTTCCAGCAACCCGCGTCGGCGACCTCCGCGCCGATCCCGTGGCCGGTGACGGTGACCGCGTCGCGGTGCAGCAGACCGGCCTCGGCCAGCCGCCGCAGCACCACCGGCAGCCCGCCCGCGTAGCAGAAGTCCTCCATCAGGAAGCGGCCCGACGGCATCAGGTCGACCAGGGTCGGCACCTGCCGGATCAGCCGGTCGAAGTCGTCGAGGCCCAGCTCGACCCCGACCCGCCCGGCGAGCGCGAGCAGGTGCAGCACCGCGTTGGTGGAGCCGCCGATCGCCGCGTTGGCCCGGATCGCGTTCTCGAACGCCTCCCGGGTCAGCACGGCGCTGGGCCGCAGGTCCTCGTCGACCATCGCGACGATGCGCCGCCCGGCGGCCTGGGCCGTCTCGTACCGGCGGGAGTCGACCGCGGGCCAGCTCGCCGAGCCGGGCAGCTGCATGCCGAGCGCTTCGGCCAGGCAGGCCATGGTCGAAGCGGTGCCCATCGTCATGCAGTGGCCGTTCGAGCGGGCCATGCAGCCCTCGGCGACGTGGCACTCGTCGGCCGTCATCCGGCCCGCCTTGACCTCCGCCTCGAACTTCCAGACGTGCGTGCCCGACCCGACGTCCCCGCCCTGGTACTTGCCGTTCAGCATCGGCCCGCCGGTGACCATGATCGCGGGCAGGTCCACGCTGGCCGCGGCCATCAGCAGGCCCGGGGTGGTCTTGTCGCAGCCGGACAGCAGCACCACCCCGTCGAGCGGGTTGGCCCGGATCAGCTCCTCGCCGACCATCGCGACCAGGTTGCGGTACAGCATCGCGGTGGGGCGCATCAGCGTCTCGCCGGTCGCCATCACCGGGAAGACCAGCGGGAAGCCGCCGGCCTGCCACACGCCGCGCTTGACCGACTCGGCGACCCGGTCCAGGTGGGCGTTGCAGGGCGCGAGCTCGGACCAGGTGGAGGCGATGCCGATCACGGGCCGGCCGTCGAAGACCTCCGGTCCGTGGCCCTGATTGCGCATCCACGACCGGTAGACCATGCCGGACCGCCCCTCGGCCCCGAACCAGTGCCGGCTGCGCCGCGTCGCCTGCGCCTGCGCGTCCATGTCCACCTCCGGTCGTGCGCGGTGATCGCTCCGGCGCAACGCTGGGAATACGTGTATCAGCACACTAGGGTCTGCTGGCATGTCGGCACCACAGCCCGCGGCGCACATCGTCAGGTACCAGGTGGCCGGTGCGCCGGAGGTCCGCGTCGGCCTGCACGCCGACGGCGAGGTCAGCGAGCTGCCCGGCGTCGCCTCGCTGGCGCAGCTGTGGCGGCTGCCGCTGGCCGAGCTGCGTGAGCTGCTGACCCGGCCCGCGCCGGGCCCGGCGCTGCCGCCGGCCGAGGTGCGGCTGCTCGCGCCCGTCGACGGCACCACCGAGGTGTGGGCCAGCGGCGTCACCTACCGCGTCTCCCGCGAGGCCCGGATCGAGGAGAGCGAACGCGCCGCCGACGTGTACCAGCTCGTCTACGACGCGGCCCGACCCGAGCTGTTCTTCAAATCGGCGGCGTGGCGCGTGCGCGGCCCCGGCCAGGAGATCGGGGTACGCGCCGACTCCGAAGTGGACGTGCCTGAGCCCGAGCTGGCGCTGGTGGTCAACCGGTTCGGCGAGATCGTCGGGTACACGATCTGCAACGACGTGTCGTCGCGCACGATCGAGGGCGAGAACCCGCTCTACCTGCCGCAAGCGAAGATCTACTTCGGAGCGTGCGCCCTCGGCCCCTGGATCACGCCGGTCTGGGCGGTCGACGACCCCTACGACCTGGACATCACACTGGAGATCATCCGGGCCGGCGAGGTCGCCTGGCAGGGAGCGGCGAGCACCTCGCAGCTGCACCGGCGTCTCGACGACCTGGCCGGCTATCTGATGCGCGGCGACGTGCACCCCGACGGCGTGGTGCTGTCCACCGGCACCTGCCTGGTGCCGCCCGCGCCGTTCAGCCTGCGCGACGGCGACACCGTGCACATCACTATCGGCGCGATCGGGTCCCTGACCAACCAGGTACTGCGCGGTCGTCCCGCGCAAGATCAGACGTGACCGCGCACCCGGTGGTCAGTCTCGGCCCGCGGTGGCCAGGACACAGGCTTACGCCACAGGGCCGCCGCTGACCCGGCGCCCTGGACACCGGGTTGTTCTATGCGCCCGTACGGGCGATTGTTCGCCACACGGGCACTTTGGCATGCTGCAACGGTCCGTTTGAGCCGCCGTGGACACTACCGGCCGCGAGCGTCGAACGGGCGTGTGTCGTTACACGGTGGGGCGGCATCAATCGATGCGTCGGTCGCCGGATGAATGGCGACCTCGCACAAGCTGAACTGTCCGGCATCTGCCTCAGGTTTGTCGGCGAACCCATGTCTAGGTGGAGGATAGCCAGGTGCGCATT
>NZ_BONI01000057.1 GCF_016862635.1 Catellatospora coxensis
CCCGCCCCGCGGCGGGTCGGCTTCGCCGACCGGCTGTACAGCGACCCAGGTCAGCGCTTGCGGGCCATGCCCGCCCAGTAGAAGGCCGCGTTCGGGTCGGCGGGCTCCGTCTCGGGGTGCCAGGCCATCACCGGCACGACACCCGGCTCGACCAGGTCCCAGCCCTCGAAGAACCGGGCCACGTCCACCTTCGTACGCGGGATGACCGTCATGCCGCCGCGCTCGGCCGAGGAGCGGATGACCTCCATGGCCTGCTCGTCGAACTCCCGGCCGGGGTGGGTGATGACGAGGTAGCTGCCCGAGGGCAGCGCGTCCATCAGCTCGCGGGTGTGACCCCACGGGTCCTCGGCGTCCTTGAGCAGCATCAGCACCGCGACCATCATCAGCGCCACCGGCTTGCTCAGGTCCAGGGTCTGCAGCAGCGCCGGATCCGACAGGATCTCCTGCGGCTTGCGCAGGTCGGCGTGGATGTACTCGCTGCGGCCCTCTTCCGAGCTGACCAGCAGCGCCCGCGCGTGGGCCAGCACGATCGGGTCGTTGTCCACGTAGACCACCCGGGTCTCCGGTGCGATGGCCTGCGCGTCCTCGTGCAGGTTGGGCCGGGTCGGGATGCCGGTGCCGATGTCGAGGAACTGCCGGATGCCCGCGTCGGCGACCAGGTACTTCACCGCACGGCCGAGGAACTTCCGGTTCTCCTTGGCCATCGTCTTGATGGTGGGGATCGCCTGGATGAACGCGTCACCCATCGCCCGGTCGGCGGCGAAGTTGTCCTTGCCGCCCAGCCACCAGTCGTACATCCGCGCCGAGTGCGGTGTGCTCGTGTCGACGCCCGGAGGCGCGACCTCCTCGCCACCCGCACCCGGACCGCCGCCCTGCGACACTGACGCCTCCATTGACCGTCGTGGTGATGCAGCGGAAAGCATAGACCCGCGCTGTCCGGTCAGGCCACACCCAGCGCCACGGAAGTGCTACGCACAGATCATCACACTGCTCCACCCAGCACGGCCGGTTGCGCCGCGGCCACCCTCGGGCGGGTGATCAGGGCCGGCACCTCGGCGGTCAGCGTCGCGGCCGGGCCGTCCCGGTGGTCGAGAACGGACTGCAGGATCTCCCCCGCCCGTACCGCGGTCGCCGACAGCAGCGAGGACGTGAGGCCGTGCGAGTGCTCAGTGCCGCCCTGCAGGTAGACGCCGCAGGCCAGATCGGACCCGGTGGACAGCCGGTAGTCGCGCCCGGCGACCAGCCGGCCGTCGCCGTCGCGGCGCAGGTGCCCGGCGAGGTCGCCGAGCAGGCCCGACGGATCGGCCTGGCGGTAGCCGGTGGCGCACACCAGGATGTCCGCGTCCAGCTCCGTCCGCTCCCCGGTCAGCAGCGAGGACACCTCGACCTGGACCCGGTCGCCGCCGTCGCGCACGCCGGTCAGCCGGCTCGCGTTGAGGATGCGCAGCCGCTCCTGGCCGAGCACCTTCTCCTGGTAGACGCGACGGTACAGGTCGTTGATGAGGTCGAGGTCGACGACCGAGTAGTTGGTGCTGCGGTGGTAGTCCAGCAGCAGCCGCTTGGTCTGCGGCGGGGCGGTGAAGAAGTCGTCGACCGCGCCCGGGTCGAAGATGCGGTTGGCGAACGGGCTGTCGTCGGCGGGGCTGTAGCCGTACCGGGAGAAGACCGCGCAGACCTCGGCCCCGGGGAATCGCTCGTGCAGGAACGCGGTCGCCTCGGCCGCGCTCTGCCCCGCGCCGACCACCACGAACCGCTTCGCGCCGGACCAGTGCCCGACCTGGTGCAGCAGGTCCTGGGTGTGCCAGACCCGCGCCGACGGGGTGACCCCGTCGGGCAGCTGCGGGGACAGGCCGGTCGCGAAGACCACGTTGCGGGCGCGCAGCGCCGTCGCGGTACGCGGTCCCTGGGCCACCACCATGAGGTGGTCGGCGCGGCCGCGCTCGTACACCGGGTGCACGTCGACGACCTCGTGGCCGTAGCGGACCATGCCGCTGACCTGCGCCGCCGCCCATTCCAGGTAGTCGTGGAACTCCACGCGCAGCGGGTACAGGCTCTTGTGGTTGATGAAGTCGATGAGCCGGCCCCGGCTGTGCAGGTAGCACAGGAAGCTGAACCGGCTCGCCGGGTTGCGCAGGGTGACCAGGTCCTTCATGAACGAGACCTGCATCGTGGCGTCGTCGAGCAGCATGCCGCGGTGCCAACCGAAGGCGGCCTGCCGCTCCAGGAAGACCGCGCTGACCGGAGCCGGGCTCTCCGCGGCGGCGACGGCCAGGGCCAGGTTGGACGGACCGAATCCCACGCCCACGATGTCATGGACGACGTCCCCGCCAAACGATTGTTCTGTCATTGCGGTCCCGTTCCTAAGCATCGCCGGCGAGCTTCCTCGCCAGCACTTAGGTTAGGCTAACCTACGCCATTCGGCTTGCCAATACGGGGCCGCTTTCAGCGTAGGTCGTGAATGGAATTCTCATCCATGCCGATGAATTAGGCAAGGCATACCTCACGGAGTCAGGCGTAGAGGTGCTCCGGGACCAGGCCCAGCAGGCGGCCCGACAGGGACAGGTCGAACGGCACGGCGCGGCCCGGGAACTCCGCCCGCCGCGGCACCCCCGGGTGGAACCGGTCGAGCAGTTCCTCGGTCGGCAGCGCGGCCAGGGTGATCGGGGCGGCCACGTAGATCTCGTGCGCGCCGGACAGCGGCCTGGTCAGCGCCAGCCAGTTCGCCGTCGCCGCGTCGCGGTCCTCCAGGTAGGCCCACAGCGAGCGGGCGCCCTGCACCGGGTCGGCGCGGTAATGCGAGGCGAACGTGGGCAGGCGCTCGGTCAGGCCGCCGAGCAGCGGGAAGCGCAGCGTCACCACGGTCATGCCGTAGCGGCGGGCCATCATCTGGCCGATCTGCTCGTCGACCTGCTTGCTCAGCGCGTACGGGTCCGCCGCCAGCAGCGGGTGCGCCTCGTCGACGGGCAGGTACAGCGGCGCGATCGGCTCCGGCGACCAGGCGAAACCCAGCGCGGACTGGCTGCCCGCCAGCACCGCCCGGGTCACTCCCGCCTGCGCGGCCTGCTCCAGCACGACGAACGTGCTGCGGGTGTTCCCGCAGAACACCTCCTCGGCCGTGCCGAGCGTCGGCGCGGGGATCGCGGCGCAGTGCACCACCGCGTCCACCCCCGACAGCGCCTCGCGCACCACCGCCGCCTCGCCCGTGTCGCCCACCACGACCCGCGCTGCCGGGAGGTCACCGGCGTCGTGCAGGTCAAGCGCCGTCGCGGCGACGCCTTCCCGGGCGAGCAGGTCGAGCGTGGCCCGCCCGAGCCGTCCCGCGGCCCCGGTCACCAACACGCGCTTCACCGGCCGACCCCACAACGAATCATCACCACACCGTTCTACCTCGCCCCCGCCCCCACCTCGCCCCCACCTCCCGTAAATGGATCTAGAAGAGTTGTGGTCGCCCTGACGACCACAACTCTTCTAGATCGGAAGGCCTGCGCGTCGACGCGGGGCGGGGTTGGTGGGGGCGTGGCATGCTTGGCAGTCCGACCTTTGAAGGAGTACGCGTGTCGACTGGCGAGGCCGTCCAGGCCGCCCCGGCACGGCGGTCCCTGCGACCGCTGCTGTTCGGCCTGACCGTGACCACCGTGCTGGGGCTGCTGTTCGGCGTGCCCTGGTGGACGCTGCTGCTGGCCGGCGCCCACTGGCCGACCCCGGTGGTCGCCGCGGGCACCGCCCTGTTCGCCGTCGCCGCGCTGGCGTTCCCGGTGCTGATGTTCCAGGGCCACGCCCGGGGCAACGACTGGGCGTCGCGGATCGCCGACACGACGCTCGGCGTGATCTGGGTGCTGTTCGTGTGGTCCGTGCTCGGCAACGTGCTGCGCGGCGCGCTGGCGCTCGGCGGCGTCGCCGACCCGCTGCGCTCCCGGATCACGGCCGCCGCGGTCGCGGTGATCGCGCTGGTCCTGGTCGTCTGGGGGTACGCCGAGGCGATGCGGGTGCCCCGCGTCCGCCGGGTCGAGGTGGTCCTGCCCCGGCTCGGCAAGGGGCTCGACGGCCTGAAGGTCGTCCTGCTGACCGACACGCACTACGGCCCGATCGAGCGCTCCCGCTGGTCAGCCGGGGTGACCAGGGCGGTCAACGCGCTGGACCCGGACATCGTCTGCCACACCGGCGACATCGCCGACGGCACCGTCGCGCAGCGCACCGCGCAGGCCGCGCCGCTCGGCGACATCCGCGCCAAGCTGGCCCGCACCTACGTGACCGGCAACCACGAGTACTACGGCGAGGCCGAGGGCTGGCTCGCGCACATGCAGCACCTGGGCTGGGAGTGCCTGCACAACCGGCACCTGGTCGTCGAGCGGGGCGGTGACCGGCTCGTCGTGGCGGGCGTCGACGACATCACCGCGTCGCACTCGCGCACCGGCCACTCGATGGACCACGCGGCCGCGCTGGCCGGGGCCGACCCGGACCTGCCGGTGCTGCTGCTGGCCCACCAGCCCAAGCAGATCACCGCGGCCGTCGCGCACGGCGTCGACCTGCAGATCTCCGGCCACACCCACGGCGGCCAGATCTGGCCCTTCCACTACCTGGTGCGCCTGGACCAGCCCGCGGTGCAGGGCCTGTCCCGCCACGGCGAGCGCACCCAGCTCTACACCAGCCGCGGCACCGGCTTCTGGGGCCCGCCCCTGCGCGTCTTCGCCCCGAGCGAGATCACCGAACTCACCCTCCGCACCGCCTGACCGTCACTCCTGCCCTTCGGCTTCGCGGCGGGCTTTGGCGCGGCGTTTGCCCTCGTGCATGGCCTGGACGCGGGCGATGGGGATGGTGTGGCCCTCTGCGATGAGGTCGGCGGGCAGGGCCTGCGGGGCGGGCATCGCGTCGGCCCAGGGGTCGGACTTGGCGACCAGGTCGGGCACTGTGCGGATGGTGAAGTCGGCGGGGGTGACGTTCTCCAGGTCCGTCCAGGCCACTGGGCAGGACACCGGCAGGCCGGGGCGGATGCGGGGGCTGTATACGGCGACGACGGTCGCGCCGCCGGAGCGGGTGGCGTCGAGGAAGACCTTGCCGTGGCGGTCCTCGCGGATGAACGCGGTGGTGGCGAGTTTCGGGTCGAGCCGTTCGGCACGCGCGGCCACGGCCCGGGTCGCGGCGGCGACCTCCTCCGGGTCGGCCTTGCCGTCGAGGGGCACGAACACGTGCACGCCCTTGCTGCCGCTGGTCTTGACCGCGCCGTCGAGCCCGCAGTCGGCCAGCGCCTGGCGCACCAGCAGCGCGCCCTGCACCGCCTTGCCGAAGGTGTCGTCGCCCTCCGGCGGGTCGAGGTCGAGGATCAGGTGCGTCGGCGACAGCGGCGACCCCACCAGCGCCAGGGCCGCGTGATACTCCACGGCCCGCTGGTTGGCGAACCAGATCAGCGTGCGCCGGTCGTTGCCCAGGGCGTACGTCACCTCGCGGTGCGAGGCCTCGGCCCAGACCGCGGCTCGGGGCACCCAGTCCGGCGTGTACTTGGGCAGGTTCTTCTGCATGAACGCCGGCTGCCCGGGGCGGATCCGGATCACCGACAGCGCCCGGTCCCGCAACGCGGGGATGATCCGCTCGTGTACCGCGTCCAGGTAGTCCACCAGGTCGCGTTTGGTCGCGCCGGCCTCGTCGAACAGGGGCTGGTCGAGGTTGGTCAGCGCCACCCCGTCGCGGGTCTCACCGTCTTTGGGCATGTGATCACCATTACCCGGCGGCGAGCGCCCGTCAACGCGAGTACGGAAAACGGGGTGGGCGAATGTCGCCCACCCCGTCTCGGTCACGGTGTCACTGCGCGCGCTTGACCTCGGTCGCCGGGTCGCCGTCGACGGCCGCGGCCAGCTGCGGCACCAGGCCGTCGAGCAGGTACGGCAGGCTGAGCGGGGTGATGAACGAGGTGGCGCCGCCGAGCAGCTCGCCGTTCTCCAGGAACACCTCGCGGGCCTGGGCCTTCACGTCGAGCTTGGCGTACAGCGGGTCGGCGTGGAGCTTGGCCTTGTCGGCGTCGTGCTTGTCGACGAGCCAGATCAGCACGTCGGTGTCGAGCAGGTCGGTGCGCTCGCGGCTGATGCTCTTGCCGAACTCCTTGCCGGTGATCGCGTCGAGGCCCGCGGGCATCGTGAAGCCGAGGTCCTGCAGCAGGCGGCCGCGCGGGTCCTGCGCGCCGTACACGTAGTAGCCCTGCCACTCGGTGGCGACGAGCGCGGTGGCCCCGGCGAACTTCGGGTTGGCGGCCTTGGCGGCGGCGAACTTGGCCTCGACGTCGGCGACGACCTTCTCGGCCTGCTCCTTGCGGCCGACGGCGGCGCCGACGATGCGGGTCGCCTGCTGCCAGGAGACGCCGTAGTCGATGGTGTCCTTGGGCTGGGCCAGCGTCGGCGCGATCTTCGACAGGGTGGCGTAGTCCTCGGCGGTGAGGTTCGAGTACAGGCCCACGATCAGGTCGGGGCGCAGCGCGGCGACCTTCTCGAACTTGATGCCGTCGGTGTTGGTGAGCACCTCCGGCTTGGCCGCCGAGCCCAGCTCGTCGGTCGCCCACGGCCAGACCGCGCCCGGGTGCCCGCCGAACCACTCGGTGGTGGCGACGGGCACGACACCCAGCGACAGCAGCGCGTCCTGCTCGACGAGGCCGACCACGACGACCCGCTTGGGCTCTGCCTTGATCTCGGTGGTGCCGTACTTGTGCTCGATCGACACGGGGAACGCGGCGGAGGTCGCGCCCTGGCTGCCGGAGGTGCCGGACGGCTCCTGATCGGTGCCGCACGCGGCGAGGCCGAGGCCGAGGAGCACCGCGGTGGCGGTGGCCGTCAGCGCGCGGGCGGATGAGAGAAGCCGCACGGTTGTTCCTTTCTTTGCTGGTGGGACCGCCCCCTGGCGGTTCCCGCCGAGGAGCATAGGTTAGCCTCCCCTAATCTCCAACTCGGGGTTGAGCAGAAGGAGCGGTGATGACCCAGACGACCGGCGTGCTGCCCGCGCCGCCCGCGGCGGTCCGTACGCCGCGCGCGGGCCACGCCTGGCGGCGCGGCGGGCTGGTGCTCGGCGTGCTCGCGCTGGCCGGCGTGTTCGCGCTGAGCATCGCGGTCGGCAGCCGCACCATTGCGCTCGGCACCGTGTGGCAGGTGCTCTGGCACGACGACGGCTCTGCGCAGTCGGACATCGTGCACCAGCTGCGGATCCCCCGTACGCTGCTCGGCCTCGGGGTCGGAGCGGCGCTCGGGCTGGCCGGGGCGCTGATGCAGGCGCTGACCCGCAACCCGCTGGCCGAACCCGGCCTGCTCGGGGTGAACCTGGGCGCGTCCTCGGGCGTCGTCGTCGCCATCGCGTTCCTCGGCCTGACCTCGCCCAGCGCGTACGTGTGGTTCGCCTTCGGCGGGGCCGCGCTGACCGCGACGGCCGTGTTCGCCCTCGGCGGGTCCGGGCGCTTCCCCACCCCGGAACGGCAGGTGCTGGCCGGAGTGTCCATCACCGCCGTGCTCGGCGCGCTGGTCTGGGCGGTGCTGGTCACCAACCGCGGCACGTTCGACCGCTACCGGCACTGGGACGTCGGCTCGCTGGCCGATCGCGACGGTGACACCCTGCTCCGCGTCGCGCCGTTCCTGATCGCCGGGATCCTGCTCACGCTGAGCCTGGGCGGCCGGCTCAACGCCCTGAGCATGGGCGACGAGGCCGCCACCGCGCTGGGCGCGCACCCGGGCCGCATCCGCCTGCTCGGCGTCGCCGCGATCACGCTGCTGTGCGGCGCGGCGACCGCCGCCTGCGGCCCGATCTGGTTCCTCGGCCTGGCCGTGCCGTACATCGCGCGCCTGGTCACCGGCCCCGACCACCGCTGGATCCTCGCCTACGCCGTGGTGCTGGGCCCGATCCTGCTGCTCGGCGCGGACGTGCTCGGCCGGGTGCTGACCGCCCCGTCGGAGCTGCAGGTCGGCATCGTCACCGCGTTCCTGGGCGCGCCGGTCTTCATCGCCCTGTGCCGCCGCCGGAAGCTGGGGAGCCTGTGAACATGATCACCGAGCCGGACGCCGCAGCGCCGGGCCGCGCCCGCGCTCGGCAGATCGTATTGCGCAGCCCTGGTGGCGCGCTCTCGCTGCGGCTGCCCGCGCGGGCGCTGCTCGTCGGTGCTGTGCTGCTGCTGGCAGCCGCCGCGATCGCCGTCGTCAACCTGTCCAGTGGGGACTTCCCGATCCCGGTCGGGGATGTGCTGCGCAGCCTGGTCGGGCAGGGCGATCCGGGCACCGACTTCATCGTGCACGAGCTGCGGCTGCCCCGGGCGCTGGTGGCACTGCTGGTCGGCGCGGCGCTGGGCGCGAGCGGCGCGGTGTTCCAAGGCCTGACCCGCAACCCGCTGGGCAGCCCCGACTTCGTCGGCCTGACCGTCGGCGCGGCCACCGGCGCGCTCGTGGTGATCCTGCTGCTCGACGGCAGCGGCGGGCAGGTCGCCGCCGGCGCGATCGCCGGGTGCGTGCTCACCTCGATCGCGATCTACCTGCTCGCCTTCCGCGGCGGCACCCAGCCGTTCCGCCTGATCCTGATGGGCGTCGGCGTGTCCGCCCTGCTGGAGGCGGTCAACTCGTACCTGATCGTGAAGGGCCGGCTGGACGAGGCGCTGGCCGCGCAGGTGTGGCTCATCGGCAGCCTCAGCGGCCGCGGCTGGACCGAGGTCACCATCGTCGCGCTGACGCTCGCCGCGCTGCTGCCCGTGGTCCTCCACTACGGACGGCACCTGAACATGCTCGCGCTGGGCGACGACACCGCGACCCTGCACGGCGTACGCGTCGAGCGCAGCCGGGCCGTGCTCGCCCTGGCCAGTGTGGGGCTGGCCGCGGGCGCGACGGCCGCCGCGGGCCCGATCGCGTTCGTGGCGCTGGCCGCCCCGCAGCTCGCCGCGCGGCTGACCCGCTCCCCCGGGCCCGGCATCCTGCCCGCCGCGGCGATGGGCGCGGCGCTGTTGTCGGGCAGCGACTGGGCGGCGCAGCGCGTGCTGCCCGACAACGACATCCCCGCCGGCGTGGTCACCGCCGCGATCGGCGGGCTCTACCTGACCTGGCTGCTGGCCCGTGAGTGGCGGCGCGGCCGATGAGCACGAAGGAGCGAGCGATGCGGGCACGGCTGCGGGCCGAGAACCTGACTCTGGCGTACGACCGGCGCGTCGTGGCCCGGAATCTCGGCGTCGAGATCGCCGACGGGTCGTTCACGGTCATCGTCGGGCCGAACGCCTGCGGCAAGTCCACGCTGCTCAAGTCCCTGGCACGGGTGCTCAAGCCGCAGGCCGGCACGGTCTACCTCGACGGCGCGGCGATCGCCTCGCTGCCCTCGCGCCAGGTCGCCAAGCAGCTGGGCATGCTGCCGCAGTCACCGGTCGTGCCGGCCGGGATCGCGGTGGAGGACCTGGTCGCCCGGGGCCGCTTCGCCCACCAGCGGCTGCTGCGGCAGTGGTCGGCCGACGACGCGGCGGCGGTACGCGAGGCGATGGCCGTGACCGAGGTGTCCGAGCTGGCCGACCGGTTCGTCGACGAGCTGTCCGGCGGGCAGCGCCAGCGGGTGTGGCTGGCCGTCGCGCTGGCCCAGCAGACCCCGATCCTGCTGCTCGACGAGCCCACGACGTTCCTGGACCTGGCGCACCAGTTCGAGGTCCTCGACCTGTGCGCGGAGCTGCACGAGCAGGGCCGCACCGTGGTCGCCGTGCTGCACGACCTCAACCAGGCCTGCCGCTACGCCACCGACCTGGTCGTCATGCGCTGCGGCGAGATCGTCGCCCAGGGCGCGCCTGCGGCGGTGATGACGGCCGAGCTGGTCGAGCACGTCTTCGGCGTCGCCAGCCAGGTGATGACCGACCCGCAGACCGGCACGCCGATGGTCGTACCAGCGGATCGTCACCGGCGCCGCACCGCTCGCACCGCGCCCGTCCCCGCGCAGCCGGCCGCCCGCTGATCCGTCACGTTCGGTGACGGCCGAACAGCGGGCATCCCTGCGTGCGGCTACATCTTTTTTGATGTGGCCACATCAAAAAAGATGTAGCCGCACGCGGAGACACCTCTTATCCGGCGAGGGCGGGAACCGCGGTGCGGGTCAGCGAGCGCACGATCTCACCGGCCCGAACGGCCGTGTTGGACAGCAGCGTCGAGCTGATGCCGTGGGTGTGCTCGGTCGGGCCCTGCACGTAGATGGCGCAGCGCACGTCACCGCCGGTCGCGACGCGGTGGTCGCGCTCGGCCTGAAGCTGCCCGTCCGCGCGGCGCAGGCAGTGCTCGCCCAGCTCGCCGAGCAGCTGCAACGGGTCGTTGCTGCGGTAGCCGGTCGCCCAGACCACGGCGTCGGCCTCCAGCACGATGCGCTCGCCGGTCGGCAGGAACTCGACGGTCACCCGGACCCGGTCCGCCTCCTCGACGAGGTCCACCACCCGGGAGGCGTGCATGAAGCGCAGCCGCTCCCGGCCGAGCACCTTCTCCTGGTACATGCGGCGGTAGAGGCCCTGGATGACGTCCAGGTCGACGACCGAGTAGTTGGTGGAGCCGTGGTAGTCCATCAGCATCCGCTTGACCGGCTCGGGCGCGTCGTAGAAGTGGTCGACGGCGGCGGGATCGAAGATGCGGTTGGCGAACGGGCTGTCGTCGGCGGGGGTGTAGCCGTACTTGGCGAACACCGCGCACACCTCGGCCTGCGGGTACGTCCGGTGCAGGCGGCGCAGCAGGTCGCGGCTGTGCCAGACGCGTGGGCCGGGGCGGATGCCGTCGGGCATCCGGGCCTCCAGTCCGGTGGCCACGACCAGCCGAACCGCGGCTGCTTCTCCAGGAACACCGCGTCCACCGGCTGCGCCAGCTCGCGTAACGCGATGGCCAGGGCCAGGTTGGAAGGGCCGAATCCGATCCCTGCGAGATCGTGGAGATGTGCGTCCGAGGTGGACATATACCCCTTCCGTGTGCGGCTCCCGCTGATTACATTAGGGTTACCTTAGCAAGGTAAGCCTTGCCTTTCGCTTCGATCCAGAGGAGGGCACCCATGCGGGTCGCGATGTTCGGTTACCAGACCTGGGGGCACCGCACGCTCCAGGCGCTGCTGGAGGCACCCGACCTCGAGGTGGTCCTCGTCGTCACGCACCCGAAGAGCGAGCACGCGTACGAGCGCATCTGGAGCGACTCCGTCGCCGACCTCGCCACCGAGAACGGCGTGCCCGTCCTGATCCGCGAGCGCCCCGACGACGAGGAGCTGATGGCCGCGCTCAAGGAGGCCGACCTCGACGTCATCGTGGCCACCAACTGGCGCACCTGGATCCCGCCGCAGGTCTTCACCCTGCCCCGGCACGGCACCCTGAACATCCACGACTCGCTGCTGCCGAAGTACGCCGGCTTCTCACCGCTGATCTGGGCGCTGCTCAACGACGAGCCCGAGGTCGGCGTCACCGCGCACATGATGGACGACACCCTCGACGCGGGCGACATCGTGCTGCAGCGCGCCGTGCCGGTCGGTCCGCGCGACACCACCGCCGACCTGTTCCACAAGACGCTCGCCCTGTTCGGGCCGATCACCGTCGACGGGCTGCGCCTGATCGCCTCGGGCCGCACCGACTGGACCCCGCAGGACCGCGCGCAGGCCAGCTTCTTCCACAAGCGCGCCGACGAGGACCTGCGCATCGACTGGACCTGGACGGCCGAGGAACTCGACCGCCTGGTCCGCGCCCAGTGCGACCCGTACCCGAACGCCTACACCTACTACCGCGGGCAGCGGATCCGCGTGCTCAAGGCGTCCGTGTCACAGGCCGTCTACGGCGGCACCCCGGGCCGGGTCTTCTACCGCGAGGGCGACGGCGTCGCCGTCGTCGCGGGCGCGGACGCCCGCCGCGGCAGGAGCAAGGGCCTGGTCATCGAGCGGGTACGCCTCGACGACGGCACCGAGCTGCCCGCCACCGACCTGTTCCGCACCATGGGCGGCTACCTGGGACACTCCCCAGCATGACCGCACTGATGCCACAGCTCACCGGCGGGCGCGTGCTGCGCGAGGCCCTGCGCGGGCAGGCGGGCCGGATCACCGGCAGCGCGCTGCTCAGCACCGGCCACCAGGCCGGTGAGGCCATGGTGCCGGTGGTGATCGGCCTGGTCGTGGACCGCGCCGTCGGCACCGGCTCCTCGTCCGAGCTGCTGGTCTGGCTCGGCGTGCTCGGAGCGGTGTTCGTGACCCTGTCGTTCAGCTTCCGCTTCGGCGCGCGGCTGGGCGAACGCGCCGCCGAGCAGGCCGGGCACGTGCTGCGGGTACGCCTGACCGACCGGGTCCTCGACGCGCGCGGCGGCGCCGACACCGGCCGGCTGCCGGGCGCGCTGGCCAGCGTCGCCACCAGCGACGCCGGGCGGGTCGGCATGGTCGCGCTCGCGCTCCCCCTCGGCATCGCGGGCGTCCTCGGCCTCGTCGTCGGCGCGGTCGCGCTGCTGCGGGTGTCGCTGCCGCTCGGCCTGCTGGTGCTGCTCGGCACCCCGCTCATGATGGGCCTCGCCCACCTGCTGGGCCGTCCCCTGCAGCAGCGCAGCGAGGTCGAGCAGGACCGGATCGCGCACACCGCCGGGCTCGCCGCGGACATGGTCGGCGGCCTGCGCGTGCTCAAGGGCATCGGCGCGGAACGGGCCGCGGCCGAGCGCTACCGGCTCAGCAGCCGCGCCGCGCTCACCGCGACCGTGCACGCCGCCCGCGCCAAGAGCTGGCACGACGGCACGCTGCTCGCCGTCAACGGGCTGTTCCTCGCCGTCGTCGCGCTGGTCGGCGGGCGGCTGGCCGCCGACGGCACGATCAGCGTCGGCGCGCTGATCGCCGCGGTCGGCATGGCGCAGTACCTGATCGGGCCGCTGTCGATGCTGGTCTGGGTCAACGGGGAGCTGGCCCAGGGCCGGGGCAGCGCGGCCCGCATCGCCGAGGTCCTGTCCTCTCCCCCGGCCGTCGGCGGGGACGCCCCGCTGCCCGGCCCGGTGACCGGTCGGCTGGCCGTACGCGGGCTGACCCATGCCGGGCTGCGCGATCTCAACCTCGACGTCGACGCCGGGCAGCTCGTCGGCGTCGTCACCGCCGACCCCGCCCACGCCGAGGCCCTGGTCGACCTGCTCGGCCGCGAACGCGAACCCGACTCCGGCACCATCACCCTCGACGGCCACGACCTGTCCGCCCTCGACCCCGAGGCGGTACGCGCCGCGCTGCTCGTCGTCGCCCACGACGCCGACCTGTTCGAGGGCACCCTGCGCGACAACGTCGTCACCTCGGCCGCGCCCGGTGGCACCCCGGCGGACCGGCCGGACGGAGCCGTCGCCGCGGCCCTGCCACAGCAACGGGCCCACCGGGCCGCCGACACCGTCGCACCGCCCGGCACCGGCACAGCCGAACTGCTCACCGCCGCGCTGGCCGCGTCCGGCGCGGACGAGGTCGCCGCGACCCTGGCCGCCGGTGTCGACGGGGCACTCGCCGAGCGGGGCCGGTCCCTGTCCGGCGGGCAGCGCCAGCGCGTCGCCCTGGCCCGCGCGCTGGCCGCCGACGCCCCCGTGCTGGTCCTGCACGAGCCCACCACGGCCGTCGACGCGGTCACCGAGCTGCGCATCGTGCACGGCGTACGCCGCCTGCGCGCGGGCCGTACCACCGTCGTCATCACCACCAGCCCTGCGCTGCTGGCCGCCGCCGACACCGTCCACTTCGTCGCCGACGGCGCGCTCACCGCGTCCGGCACCCACGAGCAGCTCGTGCGCGAGCACACCGGCTACCGCGCGACGGTGCTCGCATGACCGGCCAGGAGGGGACCCCGATGACCGAGCAGCGCGAACTGCTGCCCACCGCCACCGGCCGGCAGACCGTCGCCGCGCTGCGTACGCTGCTGCGCCCCCGCCGGTGGCTGGCCGGGGCCGGGCTGCTCGTGCTGACCTCCGCGACCGCCGTCGGGCTGTTCGTCGCGCCGCTGCTCGGCCACGTCGTCGACCTCGTCACCACCGGCGCGCCCGCGTCCGCGATCACCACCCCGGTCGTCGCCCTGGCCGTGGTCGCCGTCGCGTCCGGCGCGGCCACCGCCTGGGGCCTGACCCTCATCGCCCGGCTCGGCGAGGGCGCCCTGGCCGAGCTGCGGGAACGTTTCCTCGACCGGGCGCTGCGGCTGCCGCTGGGCCAGGTCGAGCGGGCCGGGTCCGGCGACCTGACCTCCCGCGCCGGCAACGACCTCAACGCGGTCGCGTCCGTGGTCCGCTCCGGGCTGCCCGAGCTGGCCCGGTCCCTGCTGGCGATCTTCCTCACCCTGGCCGGGCTGGCCGTGCTCGACTGGCGCTTCATGGCCGCCGCGCTGCTGGCCGCGCCCGTGCAGCTCTACACCGTCTGGTGGTACGGCGGCCGCGCCCTGCCCCTGTACGCCCGCCAGCGCGTCGCCGTCGGCGCCCAGCAGCAGCAGCTCCTGGAGACCATCGGCGGCGCGCCGACGGTACGCGCGCTGCGCCGCCGCGAGCAGCACCTCGGCCTGGTCACCGGCCGCTCGCAGGAGGCCGTGGACCTGACCATGCGCGGCGTCAACCTGGTCACCCGCTTCTACGCCCGGCTCAACCTGGCCGAGTTCATCGGCCTGTCCGCGGTGCTGGCCACCGGTTTCCTGCTGGTGCGCTCCGGCGAGGTCAGCATCGGCGCAGCCACCGCGGCGGCGCTGTACTTCCACAACCTGTTCACGCCGGTCAACATCGCCCTCGGGCTGATCGACGACGTGCAGTCGGCGACCGCCGCGCTGGTCCGCATCGTCGGCGTCGCCGACCTGCCCGAGCCTGCCGCGCCGCCGGCTCCGCGTACGCCCGCCGACGCGTCGCTGCACGCCGACGCGGTCAGCCACGCCTACACCGCCGACCGTCCCGTGCTGCACGAGGTCACCATCGCGGTGCCCGCCGGGCAGCGGGTCGCGCTGGTCGGCGCGAGCGGCGCCGGCAAGAGCACCCTCGCCGGGCTGGTCGCGGGCGTGCACGAGCCGACGTCGGGCAGCATCCGGGTCGGCGGCGTCGGCATCGGCGACCTCGACCCGGCCGGCCGCCGCGCCGTCGCCCTGATCACGCAGGAGGTGTACGTCTTCGCGGGCACGCTCGCCGAGGACCTGCGCCTGGCCCGCCCCGACGCCACCGATGACGAGCTGACGGCCGCGCTGGAGCAGGTCGGGGCCGCCGAGTGGGCCGCCGCGCTGCCGGAGGGCCTGGCCACCGTGGTCGGCGAGGGCGGCCACCGGCTCACCGCCGCGCAGGCGCAGCAGCTCGCCCTGGCCCGCCTGGTGCTCGCCGACCCGGCCGTCGCCGTGCTGGACGAGGCCACCGCCGAGGCGGGCAGCGCCGGAGCCCGGGTCCTGGAGGCGTCGGTGGTCGCCGCGCTGCAGGGGCGTACCGGACTCCTGGTCGCGCACCGGCTCACCCAGGCGGCACTCGCCGACCGCGTCGTCGTGCTCGACGAAGGCCGCATCGTGGAGAGCGGCTCCCACGACGAACTACGCGAAACCCCCGACGGCCGCTACGCCGAACTCTGGCGCGCCTGGTCCGGCCGCCGCGACGCGGACCACGCCGCGTGAGCGCCGACACCATCCGGATCCACTTCGAACTCCGCCCGCTGGCTGAGGTGAAGCCGTGGGGCAGCCACGTGGCCAACCTGCACTGGTTCGGCCTGACCGACGGCTGGTACTGGATCGAGGCCGGTGGGCATCAGCTGCTCCGGTACCGGGACGAGGCCGTCGCCCGCTGGGAACTGGAGCGCCCGTACCCGGACTACTACGTCGTCCGGCTGTGGGAGGACCTGCTGATACTCCGCTGGGCACTGCACGAGCCGGTGCCCGACGACCTCATCGAACTCGTCGCCGGTTCGTGGCCGTCCCGGGAGTGGCCGGACGAGTGGAGCGACGCCGCCGACGCGGCGATCGATCTGGCGGGCGACCACAGCCTCTACCTCAGTTATCTGGTCGGCGCGCCGATCCTGACGTTCTGGCGGCACATCACCGACGGGCAGGACCTGGTCAGCGTCGACCAGCACATCCGGCCGGCCGGCGAGTGCCACTTCGACGGCCCGGAACGGCTGGTCGTCACCGTGCCGACAGCGGAGTTCTTCGCCGCGGTCGCGGACTTCGACCGCCGGCTGATCGCGGCGATGGATGAGCGCGTCACCGAACTGGAGAAGACCGGACCTCCCCCGGGCGTCGAACTCGACCTCGAACAGCTGCGCCTCGAACACGGGCGGCGTTCCGGGTGGCTCGCCCAGCGCCTGGCGGCACCCCGGTCCGTGGACTGGGCGAGAGTGCGCGCCGGCGTCGCCGAGATGACGACCTGGCCGTTGCGCACAGACGCCGAGACGGAACCGGGCGATTGACCCGGCCTCGGATCACGACGTCCACGGGTGGTCACCACCGTCGTCCGGCTCGGCAGCCGGCCCGGACCGGGCGGTGATCGCAGCCTGGATGCGGCGCTGGGTGCGCAGGGCCTTCTTCGCCGCGACGCTGACCCAGCCGTCGAAGACCGTCTGGCCCTTGTCCTGCGCCATCAGCCGTTCCAGCGTCGGCACGACGCTCTCGTCGCCGGTCGAGCCAAGCGCGACGGCCGCCCAGTACCGCAGGTCCGGGTCGTCGTCCTCGGCCGCGGCGAGCAGCCGGGGAAGGACGTTCGGCGTGAACTTCGACAGCGCGCTCGCGAGGTAGCCGATCCGGGTGTAGCCGCGGTGCTCGAACGCGTCCCACAGGACCGCGAGCGCCTCGTCGCCGCCGATCGCGGCCAGCGCGTCGGCGGCGCGCTCGCGCAGCCAATCGGGTTCGGACCACAGCGCCTCGGCCAGCGCGGGCACCGCGGACTCGTCGCCGATCCGGCCGAGCGCGCGTACCGCCTGCTCCTGGCCCATCCAGTCGCCGCGTTCCAGCAGCGCCAGCAGGCCCGGCACCGCCGCCGGCAGGCGCAGTTCCGCACAGCCCATCGCGGACCAGGCCTGGCAGTTGTAACGGGTATCGGCCAGCGCGGCGAGCAACGGCTCCGCCAGGGAGTCGTCGACGAACACGGCGGCGTGGTTCAGCGCACGGCAGTAGAGCGAGCGGTGGTAGTGCGGGTAGTCGCCGACGAGCGCGCGCAGCGCCTCCAGCGCGGATTCGTCGCCGCCTTCCTTCGCACGGTCGAGCAGCCGGGACAGGTGCTCCTCGCGCTGGTCGAGGTCGCCGTCCATGAGTGCGCGCTGATCAGGGTTCACCCGGCAACGGTAGTCCCCGCCGCCACGGCCGGCGCAGCCCGGTGCTGCCCCGGCGCGACGGGGTCCCCTGCCTCACCGGCCGGCAACCGCCACGTCGCGCCGAGCGGCAGGATGACCGCATGACCTTTCACATCTCGGTGCACCGCATCGCCGACCGCGAGCGCTTGAAGGAGCCGGCGCCAACGGATATCGGGGCGCTGCGCGCGTGGATGGCCGACCGCGCGGACCTGACGGTCTTCGACGAGTTCCTGGGCGCGAACTGGGCGATCGGCGACCACTGGTCCGATCATGCCGAGCGTCTCGGGCTGCCGATCCTGGCGTCGCTGTACGAGGTCGGGTGCACCCACGGGGTGCAGATCGAGGGGGCGGGCCTGGACACGCTGGAGCGCGAACTCGACCAGCTCGTCGCGGAGTGGCGACGCCTCGCTCCGCCTCCGGACGAGGACGGCGGGCAGGAGCCGCAGCCGCTGACCCAGCTGTTGGAACGCGCCGATCACATGCGTACGGCGATCCGGATCGCCAGGCAGGTCGACGGCTTCATCGACATCGGCTGAGCCGACCGTTCCCGGCCCACCCGGCCCTCGTTGCGCAGGATGTGGGCACAGCGTGGACGGCCGGTCGCCGGGTCCTGATCTCGGGCGCGAGCATCGCGGGTCCCTCCCTCGCCCATTGGCTGCACGAATACGGCATGACGGCGGTGGTGGTCGAGCGCCACGAGGGCATACGCCCCGGTGGCCAGACCGTCGATCTGCGCGGGGCGGGCCGCGCCGTCGCCCAGCGGATGGGCATCGAGGACGCGGCCCGGGCCGCCTGCACCGGGGAGGACGGGGTCGCCTTCGTCGATGCGCGCAACCGCGTCCGGGCCGCGTTCGCCGCCGACGTGTTCGGCGGGGAGGGCTTCGTAGCCGAGCTGGAGATCCTGCGCGGCGAGCTGGCCCGGCTGCTGCACGAGCGCACCCGCGAGCACACCGAGTACGTCTTCGGCGACCACGTCACCTCCCTCGACGACCGCGACGACGAGGTCCGGGTCTCCTTCGCGCACCGTCCCGATCAGTCCTTCGACCTGGTCATCGCGGCTGACGGCATCGGCTCCACGACGCGCGGGCTGGTGTTCGGCGATGAGGTGCGGGTGACCCCGCTCGGGCTCTACACGGCCTACCTCACCATCTCACGCGCCGGGTGGGACGGCTCGTGGGCGCGCTGGCACAACGCACCTGGCGGTCGGGTCGTCGCGCTGCGCCCCGACAACCTCGGCACGACGCGCGCACTGATGTCGTTCCTGTGCCCGCCGCGCGGCTTCGAGCGGCTCCCGGTCGCCGCGCAGAAGGAGCTGCTGCGCCACGTCTTCGCTGGCGTCGGCTGGGAGGCGCCGCGGGTGCTGGGCGAGCTGGACGCCGCCGAGGAGTTCTACTTCGAACTCGTGGGCCAGGTGCACGCTCCGCGCTGGAGCAGCGGCCGGGTCGCATTGCTGGGTGACGCCGGCTACTGCGCCTCGCCCATCAGCGGCATGGGCACCAGTCTGGCCCTGGTGGGGGCATACGTGCTGGCGGGTGAGCTGGCGACGCACGCTGGGCATCGCGCCGCGTTCCGATCCTACGAGCGGATCATGCGGCCGTATGTCACGCAGGCCCAGCACCTGCCGCCGTTCGTGCCGCACATCGCCCATCCGCGCAGCCGGGCCGGGATCGGTGTGTTCAACGCGCTGCTGGCCACGGCCGCGAAGCCCGCCGTGCAGCGCGTCGCCCGGCACGCGCTGTCCCCGCCGGCCGAAAAGATCGCCCTGCCGGACTACCCCCGATTCCGCGGTTCACCGCGTTGACAAGGCTCGGTGCCGGTCGAGAACGACCATGGACAGTGATACATGGCGATGACACCATGTGTCGATGCGTCGCATACCCCTCCTGTGCGTGCTCGCCATGCTCGGCACCACCGCGCTGGCCGCACCCGCCTCGGCGGCACCTGTCGCCCCGCTCAGCGACCCGGTCTACGACTACACCACCGCCATCCGCGAGACGGTGTACGTCGAGACGACCCTCGACAACGACGGCAACGGCACCCCCGACAAGGTCGTCGCGGACATCATCCGGCCCCGCGAAGCCGCCACCGCCGGGGTGAAGGTGCCGGTCATCATGGACGCCTCGCCCTACTACCAGTGCTGCGGGCGCGGCAACGAGTCCGAGAAGAAGGTGTACGCCGCCGACGGCACCGTGTCGAAGTTCCCGCTGTACTACGACAACTTCTTCGTGCCGCGCGGCTTCGCGTTCATCGCCGCCGACCTGGCCGGCACCAGCCGCTCCACCGGCTGCGAGGACGTCGGCGGCACCGAGGAGGTGCAGGGCGCCAAAGCGGTGATCGACTGGCTCAACGGCCGGGCCGTCGGGCGTACCGCCAGCGGAACCGTGGTCAACGCGACCACCTGGACCACCGGCAAGGTCGGCATGATCGGCAAGTCGTGGGACGGCACCGTCGCCAACGCGGTCGCCGCCACGGGCGTGCAGGGCCTGGAGACCATCGTGCCGATCGGCGCGATCTCCAGCTGGTACGACTACAACCGGGCCAACGGCATGGTCAACCCGAAGGTCAGCTCGGTGCCGAGCCTGCACAACACGGTCAACGGCCGCCCGTCGGGCACCTGCACCGCCGTGTCCAGCGCCCTGAGCAGCGGTGCTGTCAGCAACGGCAACTACAACTCGTTCTGGGCCGCCCGCAACTACGTCACCTCCGCGGCCTCGGTGCACGCCAGCGTCTTCGTCGTACACGGCATGAACGACCTCAACGTGCAGGGCGTGCACTTCGGACAGTGGTGGGACGCCCTCGCCGCCAACAACGTGCCCCGCAAGATCTGGCTGTCCCAGGAGGGCCACGTCGACCCGTTCGACTTCCGCCGCGCGGCCTGGGTGGACACCCTGCACCGCTGGTTCGACTACTGGCTCAAGGGCATCGACAACGGCATCATGAGCGAGCCGATGGCCGACGTGGAACGGGCCGCCGACGTGTGGCAGACCAGCACCGTGTGGCCGCCCGCGGGCACCGCCACGGCCAACTACGTGCTGCAGGGCACCGGCAACCCGGGCGTGCTGGCCTCCTCCGGCGCGGGCTCGGGCAGCCTGTCGCTGACCGACGCGCCGTCGCTCAGCGAAGCCAACGCGGTCAGCTCGCCGACGACCGCCCGGACCGGCCGCAAGGTGTACCAGACGCCGGTGCTGACCTCCGACCTGCGCATCTCCGGCACGCCGACGATCACGCTGCGGGTCCGCTCCAGCAAGGCGACCACCACCCTGACCGCGAAGCTCGTCACGTACGGCACCGCCACGCGGGTCAACTACCGCGCCTCCGGCGAGGGCATCAGCACGCTGACCACCGAATCCTGCTGGGGTTCCTCGTCGAGCACCGACGACGCCTGCTACCGGAACACGGCCAAGGTCGTGTCCAGCGCGGCATACCAGGTGCTGTCCCGGGGCTGGATGGACGGCCAGCACCGTGACTCGCTGACCAGCACCACGGCCATGAACACCAGCACCTACTACACGATCACCTGGAAGCTGCGCCCCATCGACCAGGTCATCCCCGCCGGCCACCGCCTCGGCCTGGTCCTGACCCTCACCGACCCCGAGTTCGTCATGGCCCACTCCACCGGCGCCACCGCCACCATCGACCTGACCGGCACCGTCCTCAAACTCCCCATCGCCCCCGCCGGCGCGTTCACCGCCCAGCCCCTCTCGCCCCAGCCCGCCGCCCCCGTCATCGTCGACGGCGCCTGGAGCCCCACCACCGGCACCCGCTTCCAGTAAGAACAAAGGAAGGGCACCTTCACAACGCTCCGCGTTGTAGAAGGTGCCCTTCCTAACCCGCAGACCGGGCCGTCCAGCGCAGGCCCAGCTCGCCGGTCAGGTCGACCTGGAGGTTGCCGCAGACCACGAAACCGTCGTGCGTGCCGTCCGACACCGACAGGTACACGTACCGGTGCCGATGGCGTTCGGGCACCTCCGGGAAGCCGTCGACCTCGGTGAGATCGCCCGTCGCGGTGACGAGCAGCGGCCGGTAGCGGGCACGCGTGCTCATGGCGATCACGTTCACGAACATGACGTCGACCGACTCGGCGAATTCGGACGCGCCATGACCCGGATCGGTACGGCCGTGGCTGCGCAGCACGAGCGTGCGGTGGGAAGCCGTGTACAGCACCGGCTGGAACGGGCGCTCGAACCGCAGCGGCAGCTCCGCGTTCAGCTTTCGCATGACATCTCTCCTCAGCCGGTGTCTCGTCGTCGTCGCAACGCGTCGTCGGGCTGAGACCGCCTAGAGAACCAGGTGCGATCGCAGATCCTGGGCGAGCCGGTCGAGCTGTTCCCCCGCCTCCACCACCAACACGATCCGCGCCTGCCAGCCCTCGTCACGCTTCGGTCGCAGCGTCACTCCCAGGGTGACGCGGCCTCTGCCGTCGTGGACGGCGTCGAGACGCAGGTCGTCGTCCAGCGAGCGCCAGGTGCGCGGGCCGCTCCAGCCCTGCCAGCCGTCGGCCAGCCCCTGCACGTACGCGACCAGGTCCCACTCTCCGCCGTCCGGCGGCACGGACAGCGCGGCCTCGGTCTCGGCACGCAGCCCGCTGTCGTGGATCTCGACGTGCACCCGCGCCACGTACCCGTCTCCCCACGGATCGACCGGGGCTCGCAGGGTCCATTGCGCGGGGCTCGGCGGAAAGTGCACGTCGATCGGCTCGGACACGGGCACAGGCTAACCGACCCGGCCGCGGCGGCCGAGCGGGCGATCGGGCGGTCAGGGGCCGCCGCAGACCGTGACTCCGGTGACGTTGACCGCCTTCCAGGCCGCCTGCACCGCCTTGTGCTCGATCGAGCAGCTGCCGTAGAGGTCGGCCGCCGCCCCGAGGGTGTACGCCCGCATGTTCGTGTAGGTCGTCGTGGACGTGGCGTACACGTTGAGCGCCCGGTACCAGATCTTCTCGGCCTTGGCCCGGCCGATGCCGACGACGTCGGCGACGTCCCCGCAGAGCGGGCTGTAGCCGTACGCGGTCGCGCCGGTGCCTTCGGCGAGGTTGAAGAAGAAGTGCTTGCCGACGCCGGCCGACACGTGCGGCGGGGCGCCGGGGGTGCCCGGTCCGAAGCAGCTGTGCGACGAGCCGTCCAGCGACGGGTCGAACAGGTTGCCGAACGGCTCGCCGGTGCCGAGGATGTCGGCCTCCTCGCCGATCAGGTAGTCGCCGGGGTCGCCGGGCGCGGCGGCGTAGAACTCCACCATGGCACCCCAGATGTCGCTGCTGGCCTCGTCGATGCCGCCGGACTCGCCGCTGTAGACGAGGCCGACCAGGGCGTCGGTGTACCCGTGGCCGAGTTCGTGGGCGAGGATGTCGATCGAGGTCAGCGGGTGGATGTTGCCGGCGCCGTCGCCGAAGGTGAGCTGCGTGCCGTCGTAGAAGGCGTTGGTGTAGTTGTTGCCGTAGTGCACCCGCGACGTGATGCCCGCCCCGGTCCCGGTGCGCCCGGAGCGGTTGTGCACGTACCTGAAGTAGTCGTAGGTCTTTGCCGAGGCGAAGTGGGCATCGGCGGCGGCGCTGGCCCGGTCGCTGGTGGTGTAGTTGCCCCACAGGTTGTCCGCGTCGACGAAGAGCACGCACGGCCCGGTCATGAGGTTGCGCATGTCGCAGGTCCGGTTGCCGCCGTGCGACGGGTCGATCATCTGGTACGCGGTGCCCGACAGCGTGGTGTCGATGCGCACCGGTCCGGCGTAGATCGCCCGGCCGGTGCCGAGCACGGTCTTGACCTCATCGTCGGCGGCGTAGACGGCGCCGGTCGCGGCGTCGGCGAGCACGTGCAGCCGCGACGGTGTCTGCCCGTCGGGCGCCCAGCCGCGTACCACGGTCTCCCAGGCCAGGCGGCCGCCTTCGGCGGCGTCGACGACGAGCTGCGGCGCGCCGACGGCGGTGACGGTCCCGTCGAAGGCGGCCTTGGCGGTCCGGGCCGCGGCGTCGGCGCTCACCCGCGGGGTGAGTGTCTGCGGCGCGACGGCGGCAAGCCCGTCGGTGCCGGTGGCGCGCCTGGCCCGGTCGAGGTGCACGACGACGTCGCCGCCACGCACGGGCAGCCCGTGCAGGGTGCGCCGCAGGCGCAGGTGTGTGCGCCCGTCGGAGTCGGTGACGGTGCGCGAGACGGTGTACGCCTCGCCGGCCGGTGACGTGCCGTCAGGCCGTGCGCCGAGCGCGGCCAGCGCGGCCGTGGTGGCGTCGGCGGCGCGGACGGGGTCGCCGGCCGCGCCCGCCGGGCTCGTGATCGCCGCGGCCGTGGCGACCGCCAGGGTCGCGGCGAGGGCCGTGGTGAGGGTGCGTCTCATGGAAATTCCTCCCCAGCAGACAGGACAGTGCCGGTGATGCACTGATGCCCTTGTATATCCGAGGTGTTCCGATGAGGACAGATAGATGTAAGACAATTGATTGTACGGACGGCCCCTAGCGCCGCACCCGTTCCCGGATGGCCAGCAGGCCCAGCGCGAGCAGCAGCGGCGCGATCAGTCGCAGCACCAGCTCGATCCAGTCGCCGGCCGGGGTGAGGGCCACGTCTGAGCCCCGGAGCAGCGTGGACGCGGCGCGCAGCGTGTACCGCAGCGAGTCGGCGTACCCGGTGGGGGTCTGGAAGCCCCAGCGGGACAGGGCGGCGCTCGCCGCGGCGACGACCACGCCGAGGGTCACGAAGGCCCGCCAGGCCCGCTGGCCGTAGCCGGACAGCAGCCAGTACAGGCACAGCAGCAGCCACTCGCCGAGGGTGCTGAACGCCGCCCGCCAGTCCCGGGTGATCAGCCCGGCGCGCACTGCCCGGCGCAGGCCGATGCGGCGCATCTCCATCTCGCCGTAGTAGAAGTCGGACGCGGCCCGCTGGTCCTTGCGGTCCTGCATCATGCTGCGCAATGCGTGGTAGTCGGCCTGCACGCTGTCGATCGAGGGAGCCTCGCTGATCGCGTCGCCGGGCAGCGCCCAGCGGGCGTGGCCGCGCACGCGGTGCTCGTCGGCGAGGGTGACGCGGTGGGTGACCCACAGGTCGCGGGGCGAGGTGCGCCAGCTGTGCCAGTCGTCGACGGTCAGCTTGTCCAGGTGGTGCGCGCCCGCGAAGGAGCATTCGGACAGGTCCACGTACGACAACCGGAGCTGGCTCAGGTCGGTGCCGAGCGTGCGCCCGAGCACGGGCCGGTCCTGCATCCGCCAGGCTTCGACGGTCGAGGCGGCGGCGGCGATCGCGGACGGTCCGCCGAGGTCGACTTCGAGCAGGTCGAGGCGGGTCGGGGCGGCGCAGGTGAGGCGTACGCCCCGGTGGAAGCCCGCCCGGTGCAGGTTGGCCCGGTCCACGTCGCCGAGTTCGATCAGCGCCCGGTGCTGGAACGTGGTGCGGCGCAGGTCGAGGTGCGGAGTGCGCAGGCCGCTGACCTCGACCGAGCCGGCGAGCGTGGCGCGGGCCAGCGACACCGTGCCGGCGCAGGTGACGCCGGTGATCTCGACGTCGCGGTCGAGGGTCGCGTCGCGCAGGCGCAGCATGCCCCCGACGGTGAGCCCGGTGATCGCGACGTAGCCCTGCATACCCGCGTCGTCGAGGATCACGTTCCCGCCGACGTCGACGTTCCTGATCCGCAGCGGCCCGCGGAAGGCGGCGCCGACGCACCGCAGGTCTCCGGTGATCGCCAGGTCGGCGAGCTGCACGTCGTCGAGCCGCAGGCCGCTGAGGTCGAGGTCGGCGAGCACCCGGCGGCCGCGCTCGTCGGCCGGGCGGCTTTCGAGGTGGTGCGCCAGGCACCGGTCGTCGACGACGGCTTCGTTCGAGCACTGCACGCAGTTCGCCACGGGCGCGACCCTAGCCCATGACCGCGAACCCGCCGACGGCCGTCTGTCCATTGCGGATGCTCCGCGGCGGCCGTTCAGCGGTTTTCGCCCTAGATCGTGGTTCATCCCTTTTGCCCGCTGTCACATACGCATGGAAAGCAAGTTGCGTCGTTTGCTGCGTCGTTATGCGGGTACTGTCGAACCGTGGCCATCATGTACGACGCGGCCCGCTCCGCCACCCGGCGACACCGCCAGGCACCGCCGGCCGTCGTGCCGCGTCCGCACGACGTGATCGTGCTCGGATACCTGGCCGTGGTGGCGGTGCTGGCCACGGCAGGGCACGACCGGCTCGCGCACTGGTGGGCGTACCTGCTCGCCTACGCGGCGATGGCGGCGGCCGTGCTCGCCCTGATCGCCGCCCACTCGCGCCGGCCGGACGTCCCGGCGCTGGCCGTGCTGCGGACGGTGTACCCGCTGGTCCTCGCGCCGCTGGCGTACACGCTGGTGGGGCCGACCGTGCTGGTCGTGCGCGGCGGCTACCGCGATGCCGGGATGAACGCCTTCGACGCCGCCGTATGGGGCGGCCACCCCTCGCTGTGGCTGGACGGCCTCGTCTCGCGGCCGCTCACCGAGCTGATGTACGCCGCCTACATGAGCTACTACCTGTACATCGTCGTACCACCGCTGCTGCTGATCCTCCGGCAGCGGCCGGCCGCGCTGGAGCGGCTGGTCACCACGGTCGGCGCCGCGGTGTACACCTGCTACCTCGGCTTCCTGATACTGCCGGTGCTGGGACCGCGTCACTCGCCGGCCGTGCAGTTCGATCCGCCCGAGCTGACCGGCTACGTCCTGGCACCGGCACAGCAATGGCTGATGGCGCACGCCGACCCGGTCGGCACCTGCTTCCCGTCGGCGCACGTCGCCGGGGCCTGGGCGGTCGTGCTGGCGGCCCGCCGGATCTGGGGACGGCCCGCGTTCCGCCGCCTGCTGCTGCCGACGGTCCTGCTCACCGTGTCCGTGGTGTACACGCGCTACCACTACGTTGCCGACGTCGCCGCCGGGCTGGTGGTGGCGCTGGCCGCGGACGCCCTGATGAGCAGGACCGGGCGGCGGGTCAGCGGCGGCTGGGCAGGCGCACCACGCTGACGAAGAAGTCGTCGATCTGCTTGACGACCGAGATGAAGCGCTCGAAGTCGACGGGCTTGGCGACGTACGCGTTGGCGTGCAGCTGGTAGCTGCGCAGCACGTCCTCCTCGGCCTGCGAGGTGGTCAGCACCACGACCGGGATCCGGCACAGCTCGGCGTCGTTCTTGATCTCGCGGAGCACCTCGCGGCCGTCGCGGCGCGGCAGGTTGAGGTCCAGCAGGATCAGGTCGGGGGTGTTGGCCTCGGCGAACTCACCCTCTTTGCGCAGGTAGGCCAGCGCCTCCACGCCGTCGCTGACGACGTGCAGGGTGTTGCGCATCTTGTACTCCTCGAACGCCTCGCGCGTCATGAGCACGTCGCCCGGGTCGTCCTCGACGAGCAGCACCTCGATGGGCCGGTCACCCTTGTCGTCGATCATGCGGTCAGCTCCTTGTGCTGGGTCGGCACGGCGGGCAGGGTCGCCGCGCCGGAGTTATCGCTGATCGGCAGCGAGAACGTGATGGCCGCACCGGCGGTCCGGGAGTCGTCCACCCAGATGCGGCCGTCGTGATACTCCACGATCTTTTTGGCGATGGCCAGTCCCATGCCGGTGCCCGGGTAGGCGTCCTTGGCGTGCAGCCGCTGGAAGATGATGAAGATCTTCTCGGCGAACTCGGCCTCGATGCCGATGCCGTTGTCGCTGACGGTGATGTCCCAGGAGTCGTCCGTGTGCACGGCGCTGACCTCGATGCGCACCGGCACGTCGGTCCGGCGGAACTTGAGGGAGTTGCCGACGAGGTTGGCCAGCAGCGTCTCCAGCAGCGCCTCCTCGCCCGCCACGGTCGGCAGGTCGTGCCAGGTGACCGCGTCCGCGCCGTACTTCTCCTCGACGTTGAGCTGCTCGGCGACGTCGCGCATCACGGCGTCGAGCGAGACCTGCTGGAAGCCGCTGGTGTTGCGGCCGATCCGGGAGAAGGCCAGCAGGTCGTTGATGAGCCGCTGCATGCGCTGCGCGCCGTCGACCGCGAACAGGATGTACTGGTCGGCGCGCTCGTCGAGCTGCCCGGCGTAGCGGCGCTGCAGCAGCTGGCAGAAGCTGGCCACCTTGCGCAGCGGCTCCTGCAGGTCGTGCGAGGCGACGTAGGCGAACTGCTCCAGGTCCCGGTTCGAGCGGGTCAGCTCGGACGCCTGCGCCTGCAGCTGCTGGTTGATCTCCTCGACGGCCTGCCTGGCCTCGCGGACCTCGCTCAGGTCGGCAGCGATCTGGCGGCGCATCGCGTCGACGTCGCGGCCCAGCCGCTCCAGCTCGGGCGAACCCGTCGCGACGATCTCCGTGTCGTACGCGCCGCCGGCCACGTGGCGCACCTGCTCGGCGAGGTCCGTCACGGGCACGGTGACCATCCGGTTGATCAGCACCACCAGGGCGGTGCCCATCACCACCACCACCAGGCCCGCCACGACGAGCAGCACGACCAGGCTCTCACTGGTGGACTGGACGTCGGCCACGGCGGCGTTGCGCAGGGTGACGATGTCCTCCTGCAGCCGTGCGACCTGCTCGCGCGCCTGGTCGAACTTCTCCCGCCCGCCGGCCTGGTTGAGCACCTGCTGCCCGGCTCCAGGGCCCTGGTCGCGGGTCGCCGTGATGCCCGGTTCCGCGACCGTGCTGCGCCAGGTGGCGGCCGTGGCACGGGCCCGCTCCAGCTGCGCCCGGGTCTCCGGCTGGTCGGCGAGCAGCGGGATCATCGTCTCGTAGAGGCGCTCCTCGGCCTCCCGCCCGGTCCGGTACGGGCCGAGGTCGGCGGCGTCGCCGCTGAGCGCGTAGCCGCGTACACCGGTCTCCTGGTCGACCAGCGCCATGCCCAGCTGCTCGCCCGACAGGCGCAGCACGCCGGTCTTGTTGAGCACCACGTCGAGCTGGTCCAGGTTTGCCGTGGCCAGCAGCGCGGCGCTGACGGCGAGCATGGCCAGCAGCGCGGCGGTGGTCGTGGCCAGCGCCGTCACCCGGGCGCGCAGCGACCAGGTCCGCGGGTGGGTGAACTGCACGCGCTTGATCACGGGTTCGGTTCCTTACTCAGCAGGACGATCGCGACGTCGTCGGCCAGCGGACCGCCGTTGAGCGTCTCGGCCGACTCGACCAGGCTCGCCGGCAGCCGTTCCATGGTGTCACCGCGGCCGATCCGGGTGGCGCACAGCCCGACCAGGCCCTCGTCACCGAGCCGGTCGGTGCTGTCGCCCAGCCGCCCCTCGACCAGCCCGTCGGTGTAGAGCAGCAGCGACCAGTCGTCGGGCAGCTCGACGTCGGCCCGCTGCCGGGGCGCGTCGCCCACGCCGAGCAGCAGCCCGTACGGCACGTCGACGGGCACGGCCCGGCCGCCCGACAGCAGCAGCGGCGGCGGGTGCCCGGCCAGCCAGCACGACATCCGGGCGGCGGCCAGGTCGATGCGCAGCACGGCCATCGTCGCGAAGGTGCTCGGATGGCTGCGCTCACTGCAGAGCACCTGCTCCATCGCGCTGAGCGTCTGCTCGGGGGCGACTCCGGCCAGGGTCAGCGCCCGCCAGGCGACCCGCAGCTCGACGCCCAGCGCCGCACCGTCGACGTCGTGGCCGCTCACGTCGCCGATCATCACGTGCACCAGCTCCGGGCTGGTCTGCACCACGTCGAAGAAGTCCCCGCCGAGCAGCGCCTCGTACCGGCCCGGCCGGTAGAACGTGTGCACGGCCAGCTGGTCCGTGGTCATCAGCGGCTGGGGCAGCAGGCCGCGTTCCAGCCGGGCCGACTCGGCCTGGCGCAATTCGACCTCACGCAGCCGGCGCGCGTTCTCCTCGGCGTACTTGCGCTCGACGGCGTACTGCACCGAGCGTTCCAGCAGCGCCCCGTCGACCTGGCCCTTGACCAGGTAGTCCTGCGCGCCCTCGGCGACCGCGCTGATGCCGATGTGGGTGTCCTGCTGGCCGGTGAGCACGCAGACCGCGGTGCCGGGCGCGGCGGCGAGCACCCGGCGCAGGCCGTCGATGCCCTGCGCGTCCGGCAGGCCCAGGTCCAGCAGGATGCAGTCGACCTCGCCCATCAGGTCCCGCGCGTCGCGCAGGGTGCGCGCGACGGTGAGCTGGATCGCCGCGTCCTGCTCGCGCAGCAGCTCCTCGACCAGGAACGCGTCGCCCTCGTCGTCCTCGATCAGCAGCACCCGCAACCGGGTCAGCCGGGCCGGTCCCCGCGGCTGGGTCGGCAGGGAGGCAGCGGCGAACATGGATTCCCTCAGGTCTCGGGCGGCAGGTCGGCGATGAATACGGTTTCCCCTATCGCACTGCAGATCATGCCTGCGCCGGGCGGCTCCGCACAACTCAGGGCAGCGGGGCCCGCGCCCCGGCGTCATGCCGTCCCAAGTGGGCGATCATCCTTGCGGCCGCCGGTCGGCGACGACCCGCCGAAAGGGCTTGTGCGGCTTGCGCGGCGGGCCCATCCTCAAGGTGATCGCGGGTGGCGCGCGAACCCCTTGACGGCATGGCTGCATTGCCCGATGATCGCCCGATCTTATGTGTTTTGCGGGGGCTCGGGCCTGCGCACCTGACCTGAGGCGGTGACCTGATGAGCTCGCGCTACCGCAACCCACTGGTCAACATTGCGTCCATGCTGATCTGCGGCCTGCTGGCCGGAGTCGTCGTCGCCGCCGGGGTCTTCCCGGCGGTGGCGCTGTCCGGCATGGCCGCCGTCGTGGGGGGCGACGCCTTCGGCAAGCTGCCCGACGAGCTGATCGTCAAACGCTCGCCCCAGCTCAGTTACCTCTACGCGGCCGACGGAAAGACCCTGCTGGCCACGATGTACGACGAGAACCGGCGCGACCTGCCGCTGGCCGACGTGCCGCTGATCGTGCGCCAGGCCGTGCTCGCCGCCGAGGACCAGAAGTTCTACGAGCACAACGGCGTAGACATCAAGGGCATCGCCCGCGCGTACATCGCCAACAAGAAGGCCGGCGACGTGCAGCAGGGCGCCTCGACGCTGACCATGCAGTTCGTCCGGCTGTCCATCTCGTACTCGGCCGACACCGCGCAGGAGGTCGTCGACGCGACCGAGGACACCGCCAAACGCAAGATCCGCGAGATGCGCTACGCCATGGCCATCGAGCAGCGCATGAGCAAGGACGACATCCTCGAGGGCTACCTCAACACCGCATACTTCGGCAACCGGGCGTACGGCATCTTCGCCGCCGCGCAGGTGTACTTCGGCAAGGAGCCGAAGACGCTGACCGCCGCCGAGTCCGCCTTCCTCGCCGCGCTGGTCAAGTTCCCCGGCGACTTCGACGTGATCAGCCTCAAGGGCCAGGCGCTCGCCGTCGCCCGGCGCGACTACGTGCTCGACGAGATGGTGGGGACCGGCGCGCTCACCGCGCAGCAGGGCGCGGTGGCCAAGGCCGAGCCACTGAAGGTCACCGGCAAGTTCACCCCGAACGGCTGCGTGCAGAGCACCAACATCAAGTGGGGCTTCTTCTGCGACTTCTTCCAGCGCTGGTGGAACCAGCAGCCGGTGTTCGGGGTCACCCCGTACGACCGCGAGCGCTCGCTGAAGTCGGGCGGCTTCCGCATCATCACCTCGCTGGACGTCACCGCGCAGTCCGCGATGGACCGCAGCATCGACCGCTCGGTGAACAAGAACCCGGACCTGCCCGGCGGCAAGTGGAAGTACAAGTCCGACGCGGTCCTGCTGGCCGCCGTCGAACCGGGCAGCGGCAAGGTGCGCGGGCTGGCCGCCAACCGCAACTTCCGGATCGACAGCAAGACCAAGCCGCAGAACGGCAAGGCGTCCAACCCGGCGCTGGCCCGCCGCGGCGTCCGGGGCAGCTACCCGAACACCACCAACCCGCTGCTGACCGGCGGCCCCGACATCGGCGGCTACCAGCCCGGCTCCGTCATGAAGATCTTCACCATGGTGGCGGCGCTGGAGAAGGGCTACCCGCTGTCCACGGTCATCAACACCCGCGCGCCGTACGTCTCCCGGACCCGGATCACCGGCAGCCCGAACTGCGGCGGCTACTGGTGCCCGACCAACTCGGGCGGGCGCAACTTCGGCCCGCAGAACATGTGGAACGGCTTCGGCAGCTCCATCAACACGTTCTTCGTGCCGCTGTTCGAGATGACCGGCGGCTCGCACGTCATCGACACCGCCAAGCGCATGGGCCTGACCTTCTACGACAACCCGCGCTCGACCCTCGACGACTTCTACTACTCCACGCAGGCCGCCGACGGCTGGGGGCCGTTCACGCTCGGCGCGTCCGACCACACGCCGCTGCAGATCGCCAACGCGTTCGCCACCCTGGCCGCCGACGGCGTCTACTGCGAGCCGATCCCCGTCGAGTCGATCACGACCAGCAAGGGCGAGAAGCTGGCCGTCGGCGACCGGCGCTGCAAGCAGAACATCCCGGTGGACGTGGCCCGCGCCGCGATCGACGCGGCCCGGTGCCCGGTCGGCGACCGGTCGCTGTACGGCAAGTGCCAGGGCGCCACCGCCCGCGACTCCCGCGAGATCATCGGCAAGCACATCGCCGGCAAGACGGGCACCACCGACAACTCCAAGTCGGTGACGCTCACCATCACCACCAAGCAGCTGGCGATCTCCGGCTTCCAGACCGACCCCGACTGGGCGCAGGTCAACCATGCCATGTCGCACCGCGTCATCAACCCGGCGGTGCAGTTCGCGCTGCGCGACGCGATGAAGGGCAAGGAGTCGATCCAGTTCCAACGGCCCAGCAACCTGCGGCTGGTCACCGGATCGCAGGTGGCCATCCCGGCGGTCAAGTGCCGCACGGTGCCGCAGGCCCGGTCGATCCTCAACGGCAAGGGCTTCAAGGTCGAGGTCGCGTCCAAGCAGGTCGACTCGGACTGCCCGAAGGGCACCGCGTCCGGCACGAACCCGTCGGGCCGGACCATCAAGAACGGCATCGTGGTGATCGAGGTCAGCAACGGCAGCAAGGCCAAGCCGAGCGCACCGCCCCAGGCGCCGACCAGTCCGCAGCCGAGCCCGCCACCCGGACCCGGACCGAATCCCCCTCCGCCCGCCGTGGTAGCCGCCCGCTACGGCTGACCTGCCGCGAAGGCCGGGCCGTCCGCCGGCAACGGATGGCCCGGCTGCCGTCAGCCGCGGATCGCCGCCAGCAGGTCGGCCGGCATCGCCGTGACCTCGTCCGCAGGCGGCGCGCTCACCGTGACCGGGGTGACGTAGCTGTACGTCGCCGCCATCACCATACCCGGCACGAGCTGCGACAGGTCGACCTCGAAGCTGGTCAGCCGGCCCTCACCGTCGGTGCTCGCGACGAAGGGCACTGCCCGCAGGTTCTCAGCGAGCGCACCGACCTTGCTCGGGTCATACGTCGGCGAGGTGGTCATGTCCACCGTGCCCTGGAACAGTCCAGGCCCGGCGAGCTGCACCTTGTTGACGGCGTTGACCAGGCCCAGCACCCCACCCGGGTTCTTCGGGTTCGCCATGTCGAACGTGGTGCCCGCGACGTCGGCAGCCGTCGTGTGCATCCACTTCGCCAGCCGCGGGTTGCCCTTCACCTTCAGCCAGACGTCGTCACCGATCATCAGCGCGTTCATCTCGGTGGTCTTGCCGCCGAACGGCAGCGAGGCCACGACGGTGGCCTGGCGACCGGTCATGTCCAGCCACCCGTTCGCCGCGACCTGGCCGCCCACCTCCATCGAGAACTGGACCGGCTGGGTCGTCAAGGCGAGTGACGCCTTCGCGAACTGCTCCTCGGCCGACGCCGGTGGCGCCGACGTCGCCGGGGCGGCGTCGCCGTCCGAGCCGCAGCCCGACAACCCGATCGCCACAGCCGCCAGCACGGCCATGGCACCAACTGCACGCCTTCTCACCTATACAGCTCCTCGCCCAAGATAGATCATCGCGGCGGGACTATACGTGGTCGCGGCGATCGCCGTCCGTCATCTATTCCGGACACCAGATCAAACGGACTCCGATGCGGGGAAGACCGCGCCGACCGCCGGGGTCGGGGTGAACGTCGACGGCATGCCGATGTAGCCGTTGATCGCGCCGATCGACGGATAACGCTCCGCCGCCTGCTCGTCGATGACGTAGTCGGGGATGCGGCGCAGGATCTCGTCCAGCATCACCACCGCCTCCACCTTCGCCAGGTGCGCGCCGACGCAGCGGTGCACCCCCGAACCGAACGCGACATGCCGGTTCGGCGTACGGTCCAGGCGCATCTCGGCCGGGCAGTCGAAGGCCGCCGGGTCGCGGTTGGCGGCGGCGAACGCAAGCATCACCCGCTCACCGGCCGCGATGCGCTGACCGCCGAGCACCGTGTCCCGGGTCGCCGTACGCGACATGAACTGCACCGGGGCCAGCACCCGCAGGAACTCGTCCACGGCCGTGGGCAGCAGCCCCGGGTCGGCGATCAGCCGGTCGCGGTCGGCGGGGTTGCGGTGCAGCCAGTGCAGGGCGTGCGAGACCAGGGCCGTGGTGGTGTCCACTCCCCCGGCGACGACCAGCCCCGCGGTGGCGATGACGTGGTCCAGCGGGAGCAGCTCGCCGTCGTCGCCGGTCGCGGTGGCCAGCACGCTGATCAGATCGCCGGTCGGCTCGGCCCGGCGGGCCACCACCAGCGCGCCGAGCACCGCCATCATCTCGCCGACGGCGGTCATCGCCTCCGTCCAGGACGCGCTGCCGGGCGGCGAGTACGTCAGCAGGTGGATCGGCCCGGCATACCGTTCCCAGTCCGTCAGCGGCACCCCGAGGATGCCGAGCGTGACGATCGCCGGCACGGGGTTGGTCAGCTCGGCGACCAGGTCGGCCTGCCCCTTCGCGGAGAACCGGTCCAGGCAGGCGGCGGTGACCTGGCGGATGAACGGCTCGCGGCGGCGGGACTGCTCCGGCGACAGCGGGCCGTTGAGCAGCCGGCGGTAGACGGTGTGCAGCGGCGGGTCCAGCTCCTGCGGCACGTTCAGGGCCGGGATCGGCGGGTTGCTCGTGCCGCGCATCGGCCCGCCCGGGTCGGTGTGGTCCTGGTACGAGGAGAACACCGCGTGGTCACGCAGGGCCTCCACCACGTGCTCGTACCCGGAGACGACCCAGGTCCCGCCGTGGGCGGCGGTGTGCGCGACCGGGCACGACGCGACGTTGCCGTCGGAGATCTCCTGCCAGCGGTCGCGGTAGTCCGCGCCGTGGTGGTCGAGCTCGATCGTCGGCCGTGCCGCCTGGTCGCGTACGGCGTCCGGGTGTGCCTGCATGGGCGTCCTCCTCAGTCAGCGTCCATCATGGACCGTGACCTCCGCCTCGCCCAGCGTGAAGTTTCAACCGCCCGGGTGGTGGTGCGCCGACCGGCCCGGCCCGATGATGACCGGGTGGTGGAACTTACCGTGCTGAGCACCGTGTTGGTGCTGTTCAAGGCTGCTTTCGCGGGCGAGGATCTGGACCGCAAGCTCGGCGCCGACGTCATCTCCACCGTGCTCGGCGGACTGCTGCGCACCGCCTCGCCCACCGACCCGGTGCTGCTCAAGGTGCTGGAACTGGCCGAGAAACTCGACGTCAGGGACTACAAGAAGGCCATGGCCGGCGGCCACCGCTACCTCACCGAGGCGCACCTGGGCCCCACCCTGCGCATCGATCGGCTCCACCTCGCCCGGACGCAGTTCGTCGACGCGGCCTCCGCGGCCGAGGCGATGGAGGTGCCGATCCTGGTCGCCAACGCGGAGTACGCCGTCGCCAAGTGCGACGCGCTGCTCGCCGCGCCCGTGGACGCCGCGTTGGCGCTCGACCGGGCGGCGGCGGCGCTGGAGGGGGCCATCGAATCCATCGACACCCCCGGGGCCGCCTACCGCTGGCTGAGGCTGAACGAGGCGAAGTTCGCCCAGGACAGCTCGGTGACCAACTGGCTGACCCGCGCCGCCGACCGGGACCTGATCCGGCAGCGCGACCTCGACGCGGCGGGCAAGACCGCCGACGACCTGCAACGGGACCTGCGGGAGCTGACCGACCTGTACAGCGAGGTGCAGACCGCGGCCCTGGCCGGCACGGACGGGGCCCGGCCGGTGCTGTGGGCGCAGCCGCCGGGCGGGAACGTCCGGGCCGGTCTCGACGCCAAGGCCGTCGCGACGCTCGGCGACGACGCGCCGGTCCGCGGCTTCGGCCTGACCCTGCGGGTCGAGCAGCGCCGGATCGGCCAGGCCCTCTCCGGCGGGCGCATCGTCGAGCTGGCGCTGAATCTCACCGTGCACGACGACCGGATCCTGCACTGCACCGGCGCGTACCTGCCCGCGGTGGGACCGCCCACCGAGCCGGCGGGTTCGCCGCTGCGGCTGCGGGGCCTGACCGCGCTGCTCGCCCCGCTCACCCCACCCGGGTCCGGCACGGTCGCCGTGCCCCGGGGCAGCCACCGGCGGGTGCTCACGGTGCCGCTCGGCGACATCGAGGACACTGTGAAGATCAGGATCTCGCGGCCGTCGTCCGGGGGACGGCAGGCGTCCACCGGGGCCTGCCTGTACATCCCGTTGCCGCGGTGACGGCGGCAGCCCCGTAGCGTCGCTCGATCGGGCGAATGGCGCGTTCCGTACCGCGGTGCCATCATCGCTTGATGGTCGTCGCTCGCCGTACGCTGCTGGGGGCCGGTCTGGCCGCGGTGGGCGCGGCCGTCACCGGATGCGGTGAGTCCGCGGCGAACCGCAGCCCCGCCTGGGTGGCGCCCGACGCCACGCCCGCCACCAGCGCACCGCCGACGCCGAGTCCCACCCCGTCGCCTTCGCCTAGTCCGCCCGGCCAGGCCGCGTACGCGGCCGACGTCACCAAGGCCCTGCGCCGCCACCTGCCGGACGGCGCGCAGACCCTGCGGCACGACGGCTTCCCGGGCGCGGTCGCGCTCGTGCTGGTCGACGGCAAGGCCACCGTGCACACCGCGGTCGGCGAGGCGCTGCGCTACGACGCCGGGCCCACGCTGCTGCCCGCCGCGCGCCGGGTGCCGATGCGCCCCGACTCGATCTTCGACCTGGCCTCGGTCACCAAGGTCTACACCGCGATCCTGCTGCTGCAGCAGGTCGACAAGGGCAGGGTCGCGCTGGACGCGCCGGTCGCCGAGTACCTGCCCGGGTTCACCGGCGCGGGCAAGGGCGCGGTCACCGTCGCCATGCTGCTCACGCACACCAGCGGCCTGCCCGTCGGCGCGAAGGTCACCGGCCTGCCCGACAACGCGGCCCGCTGGCAGGCGGTCCTGGCCGCGCCCCTGGTGTCCGGCGCGGTGCCCGGCCGGACGTTCCGCTACTCCAGCGTCGGCCTCATGGTCGCCGGGAAGATCGTCGAGAAGGTCACCGGGCAGCGCCTCGACCAGGCGCTCAAGTCCGGCCTCACCGGGCCGCTCGGGCTGCGCGACACCGGCTTCCTGCCGAACACCTGGCTGTCCGCCGGGGCGCGGCGCACCCGGCTGGTCGCGACCGACGCCCGGTCCTCGCGGGGCCTGCTGCGCGGCACCGTGCACGACGACGTCGCCAACCACCTGGGCGGGATCGCCGGGCACGCGGGCGTGTTCGCCAGCGCCGCCGACGTCGCCGCGATCGGGCAGCTGCTGCTCGACGGCGGCGTGTACCGGGGGAGGCGCGTCCTCGCCGAGGCGACCGTCCGGAAGATGCTGGCCGACGCCAACGCCGGCAAACCCGCCGTGGACCCCGAACGCCCCACCCGGACCTCAGCGCACGGCCTCGGCGTCGTGCTCGACCAGCGCTGGTTCATGGGCCGGCTGAGCAGCGCCCGCACGTTCGGCCACACCGGCTTCGCCGGGCCGTCGCTGCTGGTCGACCCCGGCCGCCGGCTCGTGCTGGCCCTGCTCACCAACCGGGCCCACCCGAACTGGAGCTGGGCCGACCCCGATCCGGCCCGCGTCGCCGTGGCCGACGTCCTCGCCCGGTCCCTCGCCTGACCAAGATCGCTCGACTTGCCCGGCACCTGTGCGAATGCGCACTCAAGATACGCACAGGTGCCGGGCAAGTCGGTGGATCAGGTACGCAGGTACGACGCGCCGTTCAGGTCGATGATCGTGCCCGAGGCCCACTCGGCCTGCGGCGAGGCCAGCCAGTGCACGGCCGCGGCGACCTCCTCCGGCTGCGCGACCCGGCCGAACGGGCTCTGCTGCCGGATCGCGTCGGCCCGGTCGGAGTTGAGGTGCTCGCTGACCATGTCCGTCTCGACGAATCCCGGCGCGACCGCGGCGACCGCGATGCCGTACGGGGCCAGCGCCACCGCCAGCGACTGCGTCAGCGAGTTCAGCCCGGCCTTGCTCGCGCCGTACGCGACCTGGCCGGGTTCGCCGCGGAACGCCCCGCGCGAGGAGACGTTGACGATGCGCCCGCCGCGTTCGCGCATGTGCCGGGCGGCGCACCAGATCGCGTTGGCCGCGCCGACCAGGTTCGTGTCGAGGGTGGCCCGCCACTGCTGCTGCCAGTCCGCATAGGAGGTTTCGAAGATCGGGTGCGGGGTGAACCCCCCGCGTTGTTGACGAGCACGTCCAGCCCGCCGAGCGCCGCCGCCGCCTCGTCGACCATGGTCTGGACCGCGGCGGGGTCGGCCAGGTCGGCCCGCACCACCACGTGTCCGCTGCCGGGCAGCGCGTCCCGCAGCCGCTCAGCGGCGGACACCGATTCGCGGCAGTGGATCGCGACCCGGTCGCCGCTGTCGGCGAACGCCTGCGCCACAGCCTTTCCGATGCCCCGAGAAGCTCCTGTCACCAGTACCGCGCGCCCAGTCATGGAGATCATCCTGCCAGGCCGCGCCGCGGTGTGCTGAAGTGGACCGGTGGACGCCAAGGAGATCTCCGCCCGGTTCGGCCTCGGTGCGGGCGCGAAGCTGTCGGACGGTCCGGTCGCGAACGGCCGCCAGGGAGCGATCTGGCGGCTGGAGACCTCGACTGGACGCTGGGCGGTGAAGACGCTGTTCCACCCGGCCGACGAGGACGAGGCGCACGCCGCGACGGTGTTCCACGAGGCGGCGTACGCGGCCGGGGTGCCGACCCCGCAGGTGCGCCGGACCGTGGCCGGCACCGTGTTCGCCCTCATCGGACAGACCCCGGTCCGGGTGTACGAGTGGGTGGACCTCAAGGGCACCGACACCGGCCTCGATCCGGAGCTGGTGGGCACGGTGGTGGCCGCCGTACACCGGGTTCCGGCGGCCGGGGCGGGGCCGGTCGATCCGTGGTATCGCGAACCGCTCGGCCCCGAACGGTGGGACGAGCTGGTGCGGGAGCTGGCCGCCGCCGGGGCCCCGTTCGCCGGGCGGCTGGCCGGGCTGCGCGACGAGCTGGTGGCGCTGGAGTCGTGGCTCGAACCTGCGGACGCGGTGCAGACGTGCCACCGCGACCTGTGGGCCGCCAACCTGCTGGGCACCGCCGACGGCGGCGTGTGTGTGATCGACTGGGAGAACAGCGGCCCGGCCGACCCGAGCCACGAGCTGGCCTGCGTCGTGTTCGAGTTCGGGCGCACCGACCCGGGCCGGGCCCGCGCGCTGGTCGACGCGTACCGGCAGGCGGGCGGCCCGGGGACGCTCGACCGGCGCGGGCACTTCTCGATGCTGATCGCGCAGCTCGGCCACATCACCGAGATCGCGGCCACGGACTGGCTGCACCCCGAGGCCCGGAACCGGCACCGCGCCGACTCGGCCGCCTGGATCAGCGAGGTCCTGGACGAGCCACACACCCGCGAGCTGCTCGCTGGGCTGCTCGCAGCAGTAGGATCAGGCAAGAGCACGGGAGTTTGGTTCTAACGTCTGCCCTGCTCACGGTGATTTGCTGGGGACGTCGATATCCCAGGGGTGCGAGAGTGCTCCGTGAAGAATCAGGCGGAACCATGCAGATCGCCATCGTCACCGGCGCCAGCTCCGGCATCGGGCAGAGCACGGCAGTCCAGCTCGCCAAGCGCGGCACGGGCGTCATCCTGACCTACCACGGCAACCCGTCCGGGGCGCGGAACACGGTCACGGCCGTCGAGAAGGAGGGCGGCACGGCCGTCGCGCTGCCGCTGGATGTGGGCGACAGCTCAGCCTTCCCCGCCTTCCACGCCTCGGTCGTCGCCGCACTGCGCGACACGTGGGGCCGGGACACGTTCGACTACCTGGTCAACAACGCGGGCTTCGGCCGGTTGGCGCTGTTCGAGGACACCAGCGAGGAGCTGTTCGACTGGTTCATGCGGGTGCTGCTCAAGGGACCGTACTTCCTCACCCAGACGCTGCTGCCCCGGCTGGCCGACGGCGGCGCGATCGTCAACGTGGCCAGCAACTCGGCGCTGCTGTCCGGAATGGAGCCCGGCTACTCGGCGTACGCGTCGATGAAGGGCGGCCTGCTCGTGCTGACCCGCTACCTGGCCAAGGAGCTGAGCGTACGCGGCATCCGGGTCAACGCCGTCTCGCCCGGCCCCACCCGCACCGCCATCGCCGACTGGGACCAGCACGCCGAGGCCGTCGCCGCGATCACCGCGCGGACCGCGCTGGGCCGGCTGGGCGAACCCGACGACATCGGCACGCTGATCGCCGCGCTGCTCGGCGACGAGGGCCGCTGGGTGACCGCGCAGAACATCGAGGTCGCCGGCGGCTACAACCTCTGACCGGCCCCGGTCGTGTCGCGCAGCCGGGCCGCGTCCTGGCTGGGCGGCGCGCCGAACTGGCGCCGGTACTCCCGGCTGAACTGCGACGCGCTGTCGTAGCCGACCCGGCTGCCGACACCGGTGACGTCGTTGGGGTGGGTGGCCAGCAGCAACCGGGCCTCCTGCAGCCGGATCTGCTTCTGGAACTGGATCGGGCTCATCGCGGTCACCGCCTGGAAATTGCGGTAGAACGCCGACACGCTCATCCCGGCCCGCTGCGCCACGTCCTCGACCCGGAACGCCTGCGCGTAGTGCTCGCGGATCCACCGGACCGCGCGGGCGATGTGGGTCAGGCTGCTGTCGGCCAGGCCGAGCTGGCGTACGACGCCGCCCTGCTCGCCGGTGATGAGCCGCCACAGGATCTCCCGCTTGATCAGCGGCGCGAGCACGGCGGCGTCGCGGGGCCGGTCGAGCAGGCGCACCAGCCGGACCACCGCGTCCACCAGCTCGTCCGGGGCGTCGCTGACGGCCAGCGCCGACGGAGCGCCCGTGCCGCCGGGCGGGACGTCGCCGGGGGCGGCCTGCAGCAGCAGCTCGGCCACCGTCGCCGGGTGCAGGACGAGGCCGAAGCCCAGCGCCGGCTGCTGCGGGCTGGCCTTGGTGAAGTGGCCGGTGACCGGCAGGTCCACCGAGGCGACGAGGTACTGCCCCGCGCGGTACTCGTACACCCGGTCGCCGAGCGCGATGCGTTTCGCGCCCTGCGCGATCAGGGCCAGGACGCTGCCGGTCATCGACGGCGACGGCTGTTCCCGCCGGTCGACCTTCGAGATCAGGACGCCGTCGATGGCGGTGCTCATGTCGGGCCGGGCGTGGCGGTCGAGCAGCCCGCGCAGCTCAGCGAGGTCCATCACCCGATTCAAGCACGCGGGTGGCCGCCCCGGCGGCGGCCACCCGGCACTCCGGTCAGGCCGCGGCTGCCTGCATGCGCTCGCGCAGGCTGCGCGGGCGCAGGTCGGTCCAGTTGGCCTCGACGTAGGCGAGGCACGCCTCGCGGGTGTCCTCGCCGAACACGGTGCGCCAGCCCGCCGGGACGGCCGCGAAGGCGGGCCACAGCGAGTGCTGGTCCTCGTCGTTGACGAGCACGAGGTAGCGGCCGTCGGCGTCTTCGAACGGGTTGGTCATGACTTCTCCTGAACATCGGTGCCGGCCGGGGCCGGCGGGACAGCGGTCGCCGGGACGAGCCCGGACAGGGTCAGCTCGGGGCGTGCCACCGCGGCGGTGAGCACTTCCACCAGGTCGGCGGCGATCCGCTGGGCGGTGGGCCGGTCGAAGCGGGCCGTGGCGTACTCCAGCTCCACGTGCACCGGGGCGTCCCCGGCGGGCTCGTAGAAGCTGACGGTCAGCTCGGCCCGTACCGTGCCGGTCGGGATCTGGTCGAAGCGCAGCACGCCGTCGCCGAGGCGGGCCTCCTCGTGGTGCACCACCATGACCCGCGGCCCGTCCAGCCCCGGCGTGACGGCGTCGAGCACCACGGCGAACGGCACGTCCTGGTGGTCGAGGGCGGCCAGGTCGGCGGCCCGGACCCGGTCGAGCAGCGTGCTGAACGCCGGGTCGCCGGAGGTGTCGGTGCGCATGACGACGGTGTTGTAGAAGCAGCCGGCCAGGTCGGTCAGCGCCTCCTCGGTGCGGCCCGCGACGAGGCTGCCGATCGGCAGGTCGGTGCCGCAGCCGTACCCGGTGAGCAGGGTCGCGAACGCGGCCTGCACCACCATGAACATGCTGGTGCCGGTGCGCCGGGCCAGCTCGTCGACGCCGCGGTGCAGGCCGGCGTCGAGCAGGAACTCGACCGTCTCGCCCCGCCGCGAGACGGCCCCGTCGCGGGCGCGGTCGGCGGGCAGGTCCAGGTCGGGCAGGTCCGCCAGGGTCCGGCTCCAGTACGCGAGCTGCCGCGCGTGCCGGCTCGCCGGGTCTTCCGGGTCGCCGAGCAGGGTGTACGCCCACCGCGTGTAGTCGGCGTAGCCGACCGGGAGCGGCTCCCACACGGGCGCGAGCCCGTTGCCCCGTGCCGCGTAGGCGGTGGCCAGGTCGCGCAGCAGCGGGACCACCGACCACTCGTCCACGCCCAGGTGGTGCGTGGTGAGCAGCAGCGTTCGCTGCGGCGTGCCGTGCTCGTCGGCGCCGATGACCAGGCGCGCCCGCAGCGGCGGCTGCTCGGCCAGGTCGATCGTCTCCCGGGCCAGCGCGTCGAGGCGCCGCGCCAGCGGCGTGCCGTCGTCGGCGACCGGTTCGAGCACCCGCTCCCCCAGCACGCTGCGCGGCGTGCCGTCGGTCCCGGCGACCGTGTGCAGCGGCTGATGCCGGGTGATCACGTCGCGCAGGGCCTCGTCCAGGGCGACGACGTCCAGGTCGGACGCGGGCACCGCGAACGCGATGTCCCAGCCGGGCCGGTCCACGGCCCGGTGCAGCCGCCACGGGTGCAGTTGCACCGGCGCGAGCCGGTCGGCCGGTTCACCGGTCGGACTCTGCCCGTCGTCATGCTGCGCCGCGACCCGAGCTGCCCGGTCAGCCGAGGCGGTGCGGACGAGCTGCGGGCGGTCGCCCGCGGCGGCACGGTCGAGGCGGTCGGCGAGTTCCGCGACGGTCGGGGCGTCGAAGACGTCGCGGATCGCGAGGTCCGCGCCGAGCGCGGTGCGGACCCGGCCGATCAGGCGCATCGAGGCCATGGAGTGGCCGCCCAGGTGGAAGAAGTTGTCGTGCACGCCGACCTCGGGCAGGCCGAGGACCTCCGCGAACAGCTCCGCGAGCTGGCGCTGCCGGGCGGTGGCGGGCTTGGCGTCGCCGGCCAGCGAGCCCCAGTCCGGCGCGGGCAGCGCCTTGCGGTCCACCTTGCCGTTCGGGTTGACCGGCAGCGGCCCGTCGAGCACGACGACCAGCGACGGCACCATGTACTCGGGCAGTACCGCGCCGATGTGCGCGCGCAGTGCCGCCGGGTCGGCGGGGCCGTCCGGGGACACGTACGCCACGAGCCTGGTCGTGTCGCCGGTGCGGTCGGCGACCACGGCGGCCTGGCGTACGGTCTCGTGCCCGGCGAGCACCGCCTCGATCTCGCCCGGTTCGATCCGGAAGCCGCGGATCTTCACCTGGTTGTCGGAGCGGCCCAGGAAGTCGATGTCGCCGTCGGCCTTCCAGCGGGCCCGGTCGCCGGTGCGGTACATGCGTGTCCCCGGCCCGGCGAACGGGTCGGCGACGAAGCGCTGCGCCGACAGGCCCGGCTTGCCGAGGTAGCCGCGGGCCAGGCCACGGCCGCCGACGTACAGCTCACCGACGACACCGACGGGCACCGGCCGCAGCCGCTCGTCGAGGATGTACGTCACCGTGTTCGGGTCGGGGCGGCCGATCGGCACGGGCGCGTCCCAGCCGGGCGTGGCCCGCCACAGGGTCGAGTTGACCGTGGCCTCGGTGAGGCCGTACGCGGCGAACAGCTTCAGGTGGCCGGCCCAGCGGTTGATCAGGCCGGCGGGCACGGTCTCGGTGCCGACGAGCACGCACAGGCCCTCGGGCAGGTCGGCGTCGGGCGGCAGGATGGACACCAGCGACGGCGGCAGGATCGCGTGGGTGACCCCGTGCGCGTACAGCAGCTCGGACAGCGCCGCGCCCGGCGTACGGGCCTCGTCGGGGGTGATGACCAGCGCGGCCCCCGTGCACAGCGCCATCGACACCTCGAACGCGAACACGTCGAAGCCGATCGAGGCGAACTGCAGCACCCGGCTGTCCGCGGTGACGCCCATGGGGTCGACGGCGGTCTCGACCAGGCTGCCGATGCCCTCGTGCGACACCGTCACGCCCTTGGGGCGGCCGGTCGAGCCGGAGGTGTAGATGACGTACGCCGCGTGGTCCAGGCCCGTCGGCGCGGGCAGCACCGGGCGCACCGGCGTCGCGTCGGTGACGTCGTCGAGCACCAGCACCGGCGCGGCCGTCTCCGGCAGCAGGCCCTTGGCCTTGCCCGTGGTCACCACGAGCACCGCCCCCGAGTCCTCGATCATGTACGCGAGGCGGTCGGCCGGGTGGTTGAGGTCCAGGGGCAGGAACGCGGCGCCCAGCCGGTTGACGGCGAGCACGGTCACGATGGTCTCCAGCGAGCGGGGCACGGCGACCCCGACCACGCTCTCGGGGCGTACGCCCTGATGGGCCAGGACCCGCGCGAGCCGCCCGGCGCACGCGGCGAGCTCCACGTAGGACACCTCGCGCTCCCCGTCGATGACGGCGACGGCCTCGGGAGCCCGCGCCACCCGCAGCGCGAACGCCTCGGGCAGGGTCAGCTCCGCCACCGGCCGCGCGGTCGCGTTGAACCCGCGCAGCACCTGGTCCAGCTCGCCCTCGACGAGCAGGTCCAGGTCGGCCAGCGGCCGGTCGGGCTCGGCGCAGACCGCGTCGGCCAGCCGCGCCAGCCGCCGCCCGAGCAGCTCGACCGTGGCCCGGTCGAACAGCGCGCTGCGGTACGTCAGCAGGCACTCCAGCTCGTCACCAGCGCTCTCGAGCACCTCGACGACCAGGTCGAACCGGGCCGTGGTGGTCTCCAGCGGCTCGTCGGAGCAGTCCAGGCCGGACAGTCCCGCCCAGTCCTCCGCGTGGTTGCGGTGCACGACCATGACCTGGAACAGCGGGTTGCGGCCAGGCGAGCGGGCCGGGTTGACCGCCTCCACGACCGCGTCGAACGGCACGTCGGCGTTCGCGAACGCGGCCAGGTCGGTCTCCCGCACCCGGGCCAGCAGCTCGGTGAAGGACGGCGACCCGGACAGGTCGGTGCGCAGCACCAGCGTGTTGACGAAGAACCCGACCAGGTCGTCCAGGCCCTCCTCGCCACGGCCCGCGATCGGCGCGCCGAGCGGGATGTCGTCGCCCGCGCCGAGCCGGTGCAGCAGCGTCGCGGCCAGCGCGTGCGCGGTCATGAACATGCTCGCCCCGGACGCCGACGCCAGCTCGCGCAGGCGGGCGCCGGTCGCGGCGGGCAGGGTCAGCGTGACCGAGCCGCCACGGGCATCCGGGGTCGCCGGGCGGGCCCGGTCGGTCGGCAGCGCCAGCTCCTCCGGTACGCCGGCCAGGGCCTTCGTCCAGTACGCGAGCTGCCGCGCGGCGAGACCGTCCGGGTCGGCCGGGTCGCCGAGCAGGTCGCGTTGCCAGAGCGTGTAGTCGGCGTACTGCACCGCCAGCGGCTGCCACGACGGGGCGTGCCCGGCCAGGCGTGCCTCGTAGGCCGCGGCCAGGTCGCGCAGGAACGGCCCGTCGGACCACTCGTCGGTCGCGACGTGGTGCAGCAGCAGCGCCAGCACGTGCTCGTCCGGCCCGGCCTCGATCAGCGTGCCACGCACAGGAAGCTCGCTCGCCAGGTCGAACGGACGCGCCAGCGCCTCATCGATCGCCTGCGCCACGGTCGGCGCGGCCTGCGCCCGATCACGCTCGGCGCTGCTCTTCAGCACCGCAGGCTGAGCGCCACCGGGCACCGCTGACCGCGCCGGGACGGTCCCGCCGTTGTCCGCGTCGGTGGCGGGCAGGCCTGGCCGCCACGCGAGGTCGGCCGCCGTGACGAGGTCGAGCACCGGGCGGGCCTGGTCGGCGGGCAGGATGTGCTGCGACGGGCGGCCTTCGACCGCTGTGAACACGGTGCGCAGGGACTCGTGTCGGGTCACCACGTCGTGCAGGGCGTCGTGCAGGGCGGCCCGGTCCAGTGGGCCGCGCAGGCGGACGACCAGCGGGAAGTTGTATGCCGCCGACGGTCCCGCGAGCTGCTCCAGCAGCCACAGCCGCTGCTGGGCCGCCGACAGCGGCAGCTCTCCCTCGCGGGGGCGGGCGACCAGCTCGGCCCGCTCGGTGGACGCCGCCGGGTCGATCCGGGCGGCGAGCTGCGCCACAGTCGGGGCCTCGAACAGGTCCCGGATGGACAGTTGCGCCCCGAGCGCGGTGCGGGCCCGGCTGACCAGGCGGATCGCCAGCAGCGAGTGGCCGCCCAGTTCGAAGAAGCTGTCGTCCACGCCGACCGCAGGCACGCCCAGCAGCTGCGCGAACAGGTCGCACAGCGTCTCCTCCGCCGGGGTCGCCGGGGGACGGCTCGCCGCGCCGGTGAGCACGGTCGCCTTGGGCAGGGCGCGTACGTCGAGCTTGCCGTTGACGGTCAGCGGCAGCCGGTCCACGGCCGTCAGCGCCGCGGGCACCATGTAGTCGGGCAGGGTGCGCTTGAGGTGCTCGCGCAGCGCGGGCAGGACCGCCTCGTCGGGGCCGGCCCAGCCGGGGCCGCGTACGACGTAGCCGGCCAGCCGCTTCGCCCCGTCGCCGGAACTGTCCACGATCACCGCCGCGTGCGCGACGGCCGGGTGGGTGCCCAGGGCCGACTCGATCTCGCCCAGCTCGACCCGGTACCCGCGGATCTTCACCTGGTCGTCGGTGCGGCCGAGGAAGTCGATGTTCCCGTCGGCCCGGCGGCGCACCAGGTCACCGGTGCGGTACATGCGCTCGCCGGGCGCGCCGAACGGGTCGGCGACGAACCGTTCCGCGGTCAGGTCCGGGCGCAGGTGGTAGCCCCGGGCCAGGCCGATGCCCGCGACGTAGAGCTCGCCCGGCGAGCCGGGCGGCACCTCGCGCAGCATCGCGTCGAGCACGTACGCGCGGGTGTTCCAGATCGGCGCGCCGACGGTCGGGGTGTCGCTGTCCAGGGTGCCGCCGCCGAGGGTGTTGATGGTGTACTCGGTCGGCCCGTACAGGTTGTAGCCCAGGGTGCCGGGGGTGTCGCGCAGCGCGGCCCAGACCGCGTCGGAGACGGCCTCCCCGCCGAGCAGCACCAGCGGCGGCCGATGCCGGCCCGGCCCCTCGGCCAGCAGCCCCTCCTCGATGAGGTGCTGGGCGTACGTCGGGGTCACGTTGACGACGTCGACGCCGTGCCGGTCGCAGTACGCGACCAGCGCGGGCGCGTCGCGGCGCAGCTGCTCGTCGCAGACGTGCACCTCGTGGCCCTCGACGAGCCAGAGCAGCTCCTCCCAGGACATGTCGAACGCGAACGACACGGTGTGCGCGACCTTGAGGCGGCGTCCACCGGCGGCCTCGATCACCGGGTTGAAGATGGCCTCCCGGTGGTTGAGCTGCATGTTCGTCAAGCCGCGGTATGCCGTGACGACGCCCTTCGGGCGGCCCGTCGAGCCCGACGTGAAGATCAGGTACGCGGGGTGGTCCAGCCGCCCCGCCACTCCCGGCGCGAACAGCGGCCGCTCCGCGTCGGCCAGGTCCCCGCCGCCGTACTCGGCCAGCTCGGCGCGGACGTCCGCGTCGTCCAGCAGCACCAGGTTCGTCAGGCCACCGGGCAGCCGGCCGGCCACCGCCGCCGTGCTGAGCACGCACATCGGCGCGGTGTCCTCGATCATGAAGCCGAGGCGCTCGGCGGGCAGGTCCAGCTCCAGCGGGAGGTACGCCGCACCCGTGCGCAGCACCGCGAACAGCGCCACCACCATGTCCACGGTGCGCGGCAGGGCCAGGCCCACCACCGTCTCCGGGCCCGCGCCCCGGGCCAGCAGCAGCCGCGCCATCCGGTTGATCCGCGCGTCGAACTCGGCGTACGTCAGCGTCAGCGCCCCGTCGACCAGCGCGGTCACGTCCGGCGTCCGGGCCGCCTGCTCGGCGAGCAGGTCGGCGACGGTCAGCTCGCCGATGTCGTGCCCGGTCCGGGCCCACTCGGCGGTCCGCGCGGCGCGCTCGCCGGGCAGCAGCAGATCCAGCTCCCGCACCGGCGCGTCCACGTCGGACACCAGCCGGTCCAGCACGGCCAGCAGCCGGTCCAGCACCGCCTGCGCGGTCGGCCCGTCCACGATGTCGGGCCGGTGGTCCAGCGCGACCCGGATCGCCCGCTGCGGCGTCACCACCAGCGTCAGCGGGTAGTGCGTGGCGTCGACGCCGTCCACGGCCTCGATGCCGTGCCGGGCCCGCAGGTCGGCGCTGCCGTCCTCGTCCACGAAGTTCTGCAGCACGTACAGGGTGTCGAACAGGGTCGCGTGCCCGCTGTCGCGCTGCACCTGCCCCAGCCCGACATGGTCGTACGGCATCAGCGCCAGGCGCTGCTCCTGCACCCGGCGCAGCAGGTCGCCGACCCGCTCGCCCGCCCGCGGCGCGATCCGCATCGCGACCGTGTTCAGGAACAGGCCGATCACGTCCTCGACCCCGTCGACCTCGCTGTGCCGTCCGGCGACCGTCATGCCGAACACCGCGTCCGGGCGGCCGGTCAGCGCGCCCAGGGTCAGACCCCAGGCCGTGGTCAGCACCGTGTTCAGGGTCAGTCCGTACTCGCGTGCCGCCCGGCGCACCCGGTCGCTGACATCCTCGGGCATGCGGGCCTCGACCCGCTGCGGCACGGCCGGGGCCGGGGTCCGGTCCGCCGGACCGATCAGCGTCGGCTCGGCCAGCCCCGCCAGCGCCCCGCGCCACGCGGCGGCGGCCTCCTGCTCGTCCTGCACGCCGAGCCAGGCCAGGTGATCGCGGTAGGAGCCCGGCACGGGCAGCCCGGTCGCGTCGCCGTCCCGCTCGTACAGGGTGAACAGCTGCTCGACGAACAGCTCCTCGGACCAGCCGTCCCACAGGATCAGGTGGTGCGTGACGACGAGGCGGTCGCGACCGCTCGGCATCCGGATCAGCAGCATCCGGCACAGCGGCGGCCGGGCCAGGTCGAACCGGGCGACCCGGTCGGCGGCCATCAGTTCCGCGGTACGCGCCGCGGCCTGCGCCTCGTCCAGCTCCGACAGGTCGGCCTCGGTCAGCGGCAGGTCCAGCCCGTCGGCGACGAACTGCGCCGGCCGGGACAGGCCCTCGCTGGTGAACCCGGCCCGCATCGCCGTGTTCCGCGCCAGCAGCACCCGCCCGGCCCGCCGCAACCGCGCCACGTCGACGCGGTAGCCGAGGTCGAACGCGTCCTGTCCGGTGTAGACGTCCAGCGTCGCGGTGTCGTAGCTGGCGTGGAAGAACAGCCCCTCCTGCAGCGGCGACAGCGGCCACACGTCCGACACCGGCCCGGGGCTCACCTCCGCCAGCCGCGCCAGCTCGTCCTCGGTCAACACCAGCAGCGGCCCGCATGCAATTTCGGGGAAACCGGCCCTTCGCGCCTCGGCAGTGCTGCTGTTTCCGGGAAACTGCAGATCGTCAGCGACCGGGGTTGCGGTGACGGCGTTGGCGAGGGTGGTCAGGGCTTCGTGCCAGAGGTCGGCGAGGTCGTCGAGGTCGGTGGTGGTGAGCTGGCCGGACGGCCAGGTCCAGGTGGTGGTCAGGGTGGTGCCGTGCGGGCCCTCGGCCGCGACGATGTCGAGTTGCAGCAGGTGGGTCGCGGGCAGGCCGCCGTTGACCGGGGTGATCGCGGCGGACTCCGGTGCGGGCGTCCACGCCGCCCCGGTCGCGGCGGGGAAGCGGCCGAAGTAGTTGAACAGCACCTGCGGCGTCGCGAGGCGGGCCAGCAGCGGCGCGGTCTGCGCGTTGAGGTGGCGCAGCATGCCATGGCCGATGCCGCCGTCGGGCACCGCCCGCACCCGCTCGCCGACGGCCGCGATCAGCGCGACCAGGTCGGTGTCCGCGACCGGCAGCCGGACGGGCTGCACGCTGGTGAACCAGCCGACGGTACGCGACAGGTCCAGCTCCGGTTCCAGCTGCTCACGGCCGTGGCGCTCCACATCCACGAGCAGTTCCCCGGCGGCCCGGCCGTGGCGCTCGTGCCAGCCGCGGACCGCGGTCGCCAGCGCGGCCAGCAGCCCGTCGGTGATCTCCCCGCCCAGCGCGGGCACCGCCGCCAGCACCGCCGCGGTCACGTCGACCGGCAGCGTGGTGATCCGGCTGGCGACCCCGGTGCCGGACTTCGCGGACCCGCCGACGGTGACACCGCCGGTGGGCGAGGCGGCGCCGGTCGCCGCGTGGGTGGGCAGGATCGCTCCCTGCAGCAGATCAGCGCCAGCGGCCGCGGTCTTCGCCCAGTGCTCCAGCTCGGACAGGCGTGGTGGCAGCTGCGACTGGGCCGTGACGGCCTGCGCGAACCTGCGCAGTGACGTGTCGACAGGCGGCAGCACCGGGACGGCACCGACGGTGGCCGCCTGCCAGGCGGCGGCGAGGTCCTCGAACAGGATGCGCCAGGACACGCCGTCGACGGCCAGGTGGTGCACGGCCAGCAGCAGGCGGCCCGGCCGGTCGCCGGCGTCGAACCAGACGGCACGCAGCACGCTGCCCGTGTCGGGGTCGAGCAGCGCGGTCGCCTCGCTGGCATGTTCGGCCAGCAGCCCCGGCATCGCGGCGTCGTCCACACCCGACACGTCCACCCGCACCAGCAGGTCGGCGGCGGCGAGTCCGCCGGTCGGCTCGGTGCGCAGGGTCCACAGCACCGACGCGATGCGCTGCAGGCGCAGGCGCAGGCCGTCGTGATGGTCGAGCACCGTCTGCAGCGTCGCGGCGATGGACCGCTCATCGGCCCCGGCGGGGGTGACCAGCAGCATCGGCATCGTGAAGCGGTCGATCGCCGCGCCGGTGTCGCGCAGCCAGTGCACGATCGGCAGCAGCGGCACGTCCCCGACCCCGTCGCCCGCGTTCCCCGCTGCCCCGGCCGCGACGACGGCCGACGCCGCGCCGGTCGATCCGGCACCGACCGGACCGGCCCCCGCCGCAGCCCCCGCGGGCATGGCTCCGTCCGGCACCGCCCCACCCGGCGCGTCGCCGACGGTCCATGTCCCCGCAGCAGCAGCGGACATCTCGGTGGGCGTCGACATCTTTTCTGATGTGGCCACATCGTTTTCGATGTGGCGCGACGGCGAAGCACCTTCGGCTGCGGCGAGGTCGGCCAGGCGGCGCGGGGTGCGGGCGGCGAGCACGTCACGCGGGCTGATCGGCAGCCCCGCGCGCCGGGCGCGGCTGGACACGCCGATGGACAGGATGCTGTCCCCGCCGAGGGCGAAGAAGTCGTCATCCGGCCCGACCGCCGCGACCCCGAGCACCACCCCGACGATCTCGCGCAGCACCGCCACCGGCCCGGTCACGGCCTCGCCCGTGATCGTCCGATTTGCCTGGCACTCGTGCGTATCTTGGCCGTGCTTTCGCCCACATGCCTGGCACGTCGGACGATCATCGCGGGGGGCGGGCAGGGCGGCGCGGTCGAGTTTGCCGCTGGAGGTGCGCGGGAGGGCGTCGAGGGCGACGAACACGGCCGGGACCAGGGCCGGGGGCAGCGCGGCCGTGGCCGCCTCGCGGAGCGCGGCCGGGTCGAGCACGTGGCCGGCGGCGGGGACCGCGTAGGCGACGAGCTGGACCGCGCCGGGGCCGTCGGTGCGGGCGATCACCGCCGCCTGTACGACGTCGGGGCGGCCGAGCAGCCACGACTCGACGTCGGCCGGGTCGATGCGGACACCCCGGATCTTGATCTCGTGGTCGGTGCGGGCCAGGTAGGTGAGCGTGCCGTCGGCGGCGCGGACGACGAGGTCGCCGGTGCGGTACATGCGCTCGCCGGGCGCGCCGGCCGGGTCGGCGACGAAGCGCGACGCGGTCAGCGCGGCGCGGCCGAGGTAGCCGCGGGCCAGCTGCGCGCCGGAGACGTACAGCTCACCGGGCACGCCGGCGGGCACCGGACGCAGGCAGTCGTCGAGCACGTGCAGGCCGGTGTCCGCGACGGGGCCGCCGATCGGCACGGCCGGGCCGTGCTGCCCGTCGTTGGGCCACCAGGTGACCTGCACGGCGGTCTCGGTCGGGCCGTAGAAGTTGTCCAGTCGGGTGCCGGTCGCCGACTCCCAGCGCCGGGCCAGGTCACCGGTCAGCGCCTCGCCGCCGCAGGAGACCCAGCGCAGGTCGCGGGCCCACGAGCGGTCCGCGAGCACGCCGTCGGCGAGCAGGAACGCCTCCACCATGGACGGCACGAACGTGGCGGCGCTGACCCGGTGCGCCCGCATGAGCGCGGCCAGTTCGGCCGGGTCGTGCTGCGCGCCGGGCTCCGGCAGCACCACGGCGGCGCCGGCGATCAGCGGCCAGAACAGTTCCCATACGGAGGTGTCGAACGTGGCCGGGGCGAGCTGCAGCATCCGGTCGGCTGCGCGCAGCCCGAAGGTGCGCTGCGACCAGTCCAGCTGGTTGCCGATCGCCCGGTGCGTGACCAGCACGCCCTTGGGCCGCCCGGTCGAGCCGGAGGTGTAGATGACGTACGCGGGGTGCTCGGGGTCCACGGCCGCGGGCGCGCCGACGGCCTCGTCGGTCCCGGCGAGCACGTAGGACAGCCCGGCCCGGCGGGGCAGGCGGGCGAGCAGGTCCGGGGTCGTGACGACGGTGGCGACCCCGGCGTCGGCGAGCACCGCGTCGAGGTTCGGCGACGCGGGGTCGACGGGCAGGTACGCGGCCCCGCTGTACAGCACGCCGAGCATGGCGGTGACCTGGCGGGCCGAGCGCGGCAGCGCGACCGCGACGACGTGTTCCGGCCCGGCGCCCCGGGCGGCCAGCCGCACCGCCAGCGCGGCGGCGCGGGCGGTCAGGGAGGCGTAGCTGAGCTGCTCGTCGGCCGCGATGACGGCGGTCGCGTCCGGGGTGCGGGCGGCCTGCGCGGCGACGAGCCAGGCCAGACCGTTTCCGCCCACGCCAGGCTCGCCGTGCACCGGGTCAGGACCGCGCTCGCCGTGCAGCGACGCAGAAACGCGAACGCCCTGCTGCGTCGCGGAGGCGGGAACGCCGTGCTGCGGATCGGCGGTGGATTCGCCGCGTAGCGGCGCGGGGGCGTCGCCGAGGTCGACCGCGCCCGCGGGCAGGTCCGGCGTGTCGAGCACGGCGTCGAGCAGCGCGGGCAGCCCGGCGCGCAGCCGGGCCAGGATCGCCGCGTCCAGCCGGGCCGGGTCGTGCTCGATGACCAGGGACAGCTCGTCGCCGGGGGTGGCGAGCAGGCTGACCGGGTAGTGGGTGGCCTCGCGGTAGGACACGCCCGCGACGCGGACCGTGCCGGAGCCGTCGCGCAGGTCGCCGCCGGCGGGCAGGTTCTCGACGCTGACGAGGCTGTCGAACAGCTCGCCGCCGCCCGCGAGCCGGGTGATCGCGGTCAGGCCGAGGTGCTGGTGGTCCAGCAGCCCGGTCTGCGCCCGCGCGAGCCGGGCCAGGATCTCCCGCACCGGCTCGTACGGCGCCCAGCTGACCCGGACCGGGACGGTGTTGATGAACAGGCCGATCATCGACTCGACCCCGGGGGTGTCACCGTCGCGGCCGGACACGGTGCTGCCGAACAGCACGTCCCGGCGGCCGGTCAGCCGGCCCAGGAGCAGGCCCCAGACGCCGTACAGCAGGGTGCTCGCGGTCATGCCGTAGGCCCGCGCGGCGGCGGACAGCCGTGCCCCGGTGCCGTCCGGCACGGCCACCGTCACCTGCTCGACGTCATCGGAGGCGTCGGCGGCCGGCGTCCCGAGCAGCGTCGGACCGTCCACGCCGGACAGCGCCGCACGCCACGCGTGCTCGGCCGCCGCGTGATCACGGGTCGCCAGGCGGCGCAGGTGCTCGCGGTACGGCGTCACGGCGGGCAGCCGGACCGCGACGTCGCCGGTGGCGTACAGCGCCGTCAGCTCGCGCAGCGCGACGGTGGCCGACCAGCCGTCGGTGACGATGTGGTGGTGCGTGAACACCAGCGTGTGCCGGTCGTCGCCGTGGTCGACGAGCAGGTGGCGCACCAGCGGCGCGACGGCCGGGTCGAACACGGCCGCCTTCTCGTCGGCGAGGATCTGCGCGTACAGCTCCGCCGACGATCCGGCGTCCATCCGGGACAGGTCCACCTGCCGCCACGGCGCGGTCGCCGTCGCGGAGACCGCCTGCACGAGCCGCCCGTCGGCCAGTTCGTGGAACGACGCGCGCAGCGGCGCGTGCCGGGCCACGATCGTGTCCACGGCCCGGCGGACCGCATCCGGGTCGACCGGCCCGTGCAGCTCCACGACCTGCTGCACCTGGTAGCTGCCGTCCCCGGTGTACGCGTGGAACAGCAGCCCCTCCTGCAGCGGCGACTGCGGCAGCACGTCGTCGAGCCCCGGCACCAGGGCCGCGAGCGCGTCCACGTCGGCCTGGCACAGCTCGACCAGCGGGAAGTCCGACGGGGTGTGCCCGCCCGCGCCCGGCGCGGCGGCGGCCTCGGCCAGCTCGCCGAGCGCGGCGAACCAGCCCTCGGCCAGCTCGCGCACCGCGTCCTCGCCGAGCAGGTCCGCCGGGAACGCCCAGGTCACCCCGAGCGCAGGCCCGTCCGGGCCCTCCTGCGCGAACGCGTTGACCTCCAGCGTGTACGGCGCGACCGGCATCGCCGCGTCGTAGCCGCCGGCCAGCATGCCGACGCCGGGCAGCGCGGTGAAGTCGCCCTGCTCGTCGACGCCGAAGCGGCCCAGGTAGTTGAAGCTGATCTGCGGCTGCGGCAGCGCGGCCAGCAGCGGCGCGGTCTCCGGGTTGACGTGGCGCAGCAGGCCGTACCCGACGCCGTGGTCGGGCAGGGCGCGCAGCCGCTCCTTGACGTGCTTGAGCGCCGCACCGAGGTCGTCCGGGTCGGGGCCGAGGTCGAGGCGCACCGGGAAGACGCTGGTGAACCAGCCGAGGGTGCGGGACAGGTCCGCACCGGGCACGATCTCCTCCTCACGCCCGTGACCTTCCAGCGCGACCAGCACGGGCGGGGTCGCCATGCCGCGGCTTTCCCGCCACCGGTTGACGGCCGTCGCGAGCGCGGTGAGCAGCACGTCGTTGACGCCGGCGTGCCAGGCGGCGGGCACCGTGGTCAGCAGCGGCGCGGTCGCCGCGGCGGGCAGGTGCAGCGTGAGGTGGCGCACCGAGGCCAGGTCGGCGACGGGGTCGAGGGCGCGGTGCGACAGGGCCGGGTCGTCGCCGGTGAGCAGGCCGGTCCACAGGTCCAGTTCGGCGAGCCGGTCGGGGTGCTCGGCGGCGGCCGCGAGCTGCTGCGCCCAGGAACTCAGCGGGGTGCCGACCGGTGCGAGACGGGGCAGCCGGCCCGCGGCGGCGTCGGCGTACGCGGCAGCGAGGTCGGGCAGCAGGATGCGCCAGGTCACCCCGTCCACGATCAGGTGGTGCAGCATGACGAGCAGGTACCCGGGACGGTCGGGTCCCGCGTCGAGCCACACGGCCTGGAACATGACGCCGCCGGTCGGATCGAGCCGCTGCCCGGCTTCGGCGGCGGCCTGGTCGATGCGTTCCGAAACGCCGGACTGCTCGCCGGGCGCAGTGGTCAGGTCGACGCGGTGGAGGTGTTCCGCTGCCGCGACGGCACCGGGCGCGGCGACGGTGAGCCGACCGGCACGGCCCGGGGCAGCGCGGTGCAGGCGGGAGCGCAGCACGTCGTGGCGGTCGGTGACGGCCTGCAGCGCGGCGGCCAGGGTGTCGCGGGTCGCGCCCGCCGGGACGCGTACGGCGAGCCACTGGCTGAACGCGTCGATGTCGCCGCCGCAGCCGTCCAGCCACGACATGATCGGGGTCAGCGGCAGGTCGCCGACCCCGGCCAGGGGGTCGTCCGCGCGGGCCGGGTCGGCGGCGACCGCGACCAGGGCCAGCCGGGCGACGGTGCGCTGCTCGAACACCTGCCGGGGCGTGACGGTCAGCCCGGCGCGGCGGGCCGCGATGACCAGCTGGATGGAGACGATGCTGTCGCCGCCGAGGGCGAAGAAGTCGTCGTCGACCCCGACCCCGGTCAGGCCGAGCACCTGGCCGTACAGGTCGCACAGCAGCTGCTCGCGGGCGTCGCGGGCGGCCTGCCCGCCGGTCAGCGCGGTGAAGTCGGGCGCGGGCAGCGCGGCCCGGTCCAGCTTGCCGCTCGTCGTCACGGGCAGCCGGTCCAGCACCACCACGGCCGCCGGCACCATGTGCTCGGGCAGGAAGGCCTGGGTGTGCGCCCGCACCTCGGCCGGCACGGCGACCTGCCCGTCGCGGGCGACCACGTACGCCACGAGCCTGGTGTCGCCGGGCCGGTCCTGCCGGACCACGGCCACGGCCTGCCCGACGCTCTCGTGCTGCAGCAGCACGGACTCGACCTCGCCCAGCTCGACCCGGTACCCGCGGATCTTCACCTGGTCGTCGGTGCGGCCGGTGAAGTCCAGCCGCCCGTCGGGCAGCCAGCGCACCAGGTCCCCGGTGCGGTAGAGGCGCTCGCCGGGCGCGCCGAACGGGTCGGCGACGAACCGGGTCGCGGTCAGGCCGGGCCGGTTGAGGTAGCCGCGGGCCAGGCCGGGGCCGCCGAGGTACAGCTCGCCGAGTTCGCCGACGGGCACCGGGCGCAGTTCCGCGTCGAGCACGTAGCAGCGGGTGCCCGGATCGGGCCCGCCGATCGGCACGCTGGCCAGCGGGTCCATGTCCGGATCGCAGAGGCCCAGCGTCGAGTTCACGGTCGCCTCGGTGGGGCCGTACGCGTTGAACATCTGCCGGCCGCGGGCGAAGCGCGCGACCAGCGCGGTCGAGATCCGTTCGGTGCCCGCCAGCAGCGTCGCGCCCTCGGGCAGGTCGCAGTCCTCGGGCAGGGCCGCCAGCAGCGCCGGGGGAAGGATCATGAAGGTGATGCCGTGGGCGCGGGCGTACTCGGTCAGCTCCGGCCCCGGCACCCGCCGCTCGGCGGGCACCACGACCAGCCGCGCCCCGGTGAGCAGCCCCAGGCACAGGTCGAAGAACGCCACGTCGAAGCTCGGCGACGCGAACTGCAGCACCCGGCCGTCCGGCCCGACGCCGAGCCGCTCGGTGGCCGTGGCCAGCAGCTTCACCACTCCGGCGTGCGACACGACGACACCCTTGGGCCGCCCCGTCGAGCCGGAGGTGTAGATCACGTATGCCGCGCCGAGCGGGCTCAACGGCCCGCCACGGTCGGCATCGGACGGCCCTGTCTCCGGCGACGTCGCCAGTTCGGCGCGGGTCTCGGCGGCGTCGAGCACCAGCACCGACACGGCCACCGGGTTGTCCGCGCGCGTGGCAGGCGCGCAGGTGGCCTCGGCCGGGTCGGTCCCCGTCAGCGAGGCGTCCGCCGGACCGGCCTGCCCAGGCAGCACATCGGCGAGGTCGGTCGTCGTGACGAGGCACACCGGGCGAGCATCGTCCACCATGTACGCGATGCGCTCGGCCGGGTAGTCGGGGTCGAGCGGCAGGTACGCCGCGCCGGTCTTGAGCACGGCCACCTGCGCGACGATCATCTCCGCGGAGCGGGGCAGGCACAGGCCGACCACCCGCTCCGGGCCCGCGCCACGGGTGATCAGCGCGTGCGCGAGCCGGTTCGCGGCCGCGTCGAGCTGGCCGTAGGTGAGGCTGGTCTGCTCGTACACCAGCGCGATCGCGTCACGCCGCGCCGCGACCTGGCCGGCGAACAGCTCCGGCCAGGTCGCGGGCGGTTGCCCGCAGGCGGTGTCGTTCCACGCCACGAGGATGCGGTGCAGCTCGGAGTCCGATACGGGCTGGGACACGGTCTCGGTCACGAGGAGACACCTTTCGGGGGGCGGTACGGGTGGCGCGGTGGTGGTGGCGGTGGGGCAGGCTCAGCCGAGCAGCGGGACGAGCTGGTCCAGGGCGTACGGGATGCTCAGCACGGTGCCGAAGGACAGGGCGGCGCCCAGCGGCGGCGTCTCGTAGGGCAGGAACACCGCCCGGTTCTCCTTGGCGACCTTGAGCGTGGTGTAGACCTTGTCGGCCTTCACGGTCGTCTCGGTGGACTTGTCCGCGGTGAGGAAGACGAGCTTGTCCACATCGATCAGGTCGAGCCGCTCGGAGCCGATCTCGGCGGCGTACTCACTGCCCGCGGCCTTGACGATGGCCTCCGGCACGGTGAAGCCGAGCTGGGTCAGCAGCACGACCTTCGGGTCGCTGGGGGCGAACACGGCGTACTTTCCCGGCTCGTACGGCTCGACGACCGCGACGGTCTTGCCCGCGAACTGCGGGTTCTTGGCCTTCAGCTCGGCCAGCCGCTGGTCGATGGCGGCGATGAGCTGTGCGGCCTTGGCGGACTGCCCGAGCGCCCGGCCGGCGTGCATGGTCATCTCCTGCCACGGCGCGCTGTAGTCGTCGTAGCCCTTGACCTGCGCGACGGTCGGCGCGATCTGGGTGAGCTTGGTGTACTGCTCCTGGCTCATCCCGGAGTACATGCCGATGATCAGGTCGGGGTTCAGGGCCGCGATCTTCTCCAGGTTGTAGTCGTCGCGCTCGCCGACGACCTCGGGGGCCTTGCCGCCCCACAGCGGCTGCGCCCAGGGCCACTTGCCGTAGGGGCGCTCGCCGAACCAATCGATGGCGCCGACCGGCACGACGCCCAGCGCCAGCACCGGGTCCTGGTCGCTGAGCCCGAGGGTGACCACGCGGGCCGGGGCCTTGTCGATGACGGTGTCGCCGTACTTGTGCGACACGGTGACGGGGAACGCTGCGCCCGGAGCTGCGGAACCGCCGGGCGCGGGGGTCGCGGCCGGGTCACCGCCGCACGCGGTGAGGGCCAGCGCGGCCACGGCGAGCGCCGCGGTCAGCCGGCCGGCGACCGGCCACATACGACGGATGCGGCCGGATTGCTTCGGCAGGGTGGACATGACTTCCCCTCGACTCGGACGGACAACTGAGGGGATGGTAAAGTAAGGCTAACCTAATTTCAAGATTCACCGCTTTTGCCCAGCTCATGCCCCGTCGTACGGTAAGGCAAGGCTCACTTAAGATGACGGCCATGAGGTCGAAGTGACCCCCGCTCCCCCACCCGCCGCCGCACCGCGACGCGCCGCCGCGTACCTGCCCGCGGCCGCGCTGCTGCTGGCTGTGCTGTGCCTGCTCTCGCTGGCCTTCGGCAGCCGCGCCGTCCCCATCGGACAGGTCGCCGACGCGCTGCTCGACCGCACCGCCGTCGACCCGCAGGTCGCGGCCATCGTCTGGAACGTGCGCCTGCCCCGCACCGCCGCCGGGCTGCTCGTCGGCGCCGCCCTCGGCCTGGCCGGGGCGCTCATGCAGGGCCTGACCCGCAACCCGCTCGCCGATCCGGGCCTGCTCGGCGTCAGCGCCGGGGCCTCGTTCGCCATCGTGCTCGCCGTCGCCGCGTTCGGCGCGAGCACCGCACCGACCAACCTCATCTGGTACGCCTTCGCGGGCGCGCTCGCCGGAGCCCTCGCCGTGCACCTGCTCGGCGGCCTGGGCCGCGGCGGCGCGACCCCGGTCAAGACGGCCCTGGCCGGTATCGCGGTGACGTTCCTGCTCGGCTCCTTCACCAGCGCCCTCGTGCTGCGCAGCCCGCTCGCCCTGGACCGCTTCCGGTTCTGGGCCGCCGGGTCGCTGACCGCGGCCGACGCCGCCACGCTGTGGCAGGTCACGCCGCTGCTGGCCGCCGCCGCCGGGCTCGCCCTGGCCACCGCGCCCGCGCTGAACAGCCTGGCCCTCGGCGAGGACGTCGCCGCCGCGCTCGGCCGCCGGGTCGGCCTGATCCGGCTGCGGGCCACCCTCGCCATCACCGTGCTGGCCGGCACCGCCGTCGCGCTGGCCGGCCCGATCGTCTTCGTCGGCCTGGTCACCCCGCACCTGGCCCGCATGGTCACCGGCCCCGACCACCGGCGCATCCTCGCCCTGACCCTGCTCGGCGCGCCGTGCCTGCTCATCGCCGCCGACGTGCTCGGCCGCGTCGTCGCCCGCCCCGAGGAGATCCAGGCCGGGATCGTGGTGGCCTTCCTCGGCGGGCCGTTCTTCATCGCCCTCGCCCGCCGCCGCCGACTGGCCGAGATGTGAGCACCGTGAACCCGGCCACCGCCGTGCCACCACGAGGCGGCGCCCCGAGCCCGACCGCCGGCGACGGGGGTCCACGGCCCGACATCGCGGGCAAGCCGGCCCGCTCCGGCCGGGCGCTGCGGCCGTCCCTGCTCGGGCTGCCGCTGCGCCCGCGACTGATCGTCATGTGCGCCGTCCTCGCGGTCGCGGCGTTCGCCGTGTTCTGCCTCGGGCTGGCGCTCGGCGACTACCCCGTGCCGCTCGTCGACGTCGTTCCCGCGCTGTGGCGGTCCGGGGCGCGCGGCACCGTCTTCATCGTGCACGAGGTGCGCCTGCCCAGGGCGCTCACCGGCGTGCTGGTCGGCGCGGCGTTCGCGACCTCCGGCGCGGTGCTGCAGGCGATCACCCGCAACCCGCTGGCCAGCCCCGACATGGTCGGCATCAACGCGGGGGCGACGACCGCCGTCGTCGCCGGCATCGTGCTCGGCTTCGGCGACACCCTCGGCACCCCCACGCTGGGCCTGGCCGGCGGGCTGCTCGGCGCGCTCGCCGTGTACCTGCTGGCCTGGCGGCGAGGCAGCACCGGGTTCCGGATCGTGCTGGTCGGCATCGGGGTGTCGTGGATGTGCACCAGCGCCACCGACTACCTGCTCACCCGGGCCAAGATGCACCAGGCGCAGGAGGCGGTCGGCTGGCTGGTCGGCAACCTCAACGGGCGCGGCTGGGAGGCCGTTCGCCCGCTGGGTATCGCCGTCGCGGTGCTGCTGCCCGCGGCGCTGCTGCTCGCCGGGTGGAACCGGAACCTGCAGCTCGGCGACGACGTCGCCCGCGGCCTCGGCACCCCTGTGCAGCTCGCCCGGGGCCTGCTGCTGCTGGTCAGCGTCGCGCTGGTGTCGTTCGCCACCGCCGCGGCCGGGCCGGTGCTGTTCGTGTCCCTGGCCGCGCCGCAGATCGCCCAGCGCCTGGCCCGGCTGTCCGCGCCGCCGGTGCTGCTGTCCGCGCTGACCGGCGCCCTGCTGGTGTCCGGCAGCGACCTGCTGGCCCGGCACCTGCTGCCCGACCTGGACCTGCCGGTCGGGGTGGTGACCGGAGCCATCGGCGCCGGTTTCCTGCTCCGGCTGCTGATCCGCTCCAACCGCGCCGGCAGCGGAGGCTGACATGATCTCTTCGTACCCGCCGCCGCCCGTCCACAGTGGAGGTCCGATGACGGTGCTCCGGGCCGAGAGCCTGACCCTCGCCTACGACGACCGGACCGTCGTGTCCGGGCTCGACCTGCGGATCCCCCAGGGCCAGGTCACCGTCGTCGTCGGGGCCAACGCCTGCGGCAAGTCGACGCTGCTGCGCGCGCTGGCCCGGCTGATGCGCCCCGAGCACGGGGCGGTGCTGCTCGACGGGCGGGCCATCCACACGTTGCCGACCAGGCAGGTCGCGCGGCAGGTCGGCATCCTGCCGCAGTCGCCCGTCGCACCCGAGGGCATCAGCGTGCTCGACCTGGTCGGCCGGGGGCGCTCGCCGCACCAGACCTGGTGGCGGCAGTGGTCGGCCGCCGACGAGCAGGCCGTCGCTGAGGCGCTGGCCGCGACCGGCATGACCGGGCTCGCCCACCGGCCCGTCGACGAGCTGTCCGGCGGCCAGCGGCAGCGGGCCTGGATCGCGATGGCCGTCGCCCAGCAGACCCCCGTGCTCCTGCTCGACGAGCCCACGACGTACCTGGACCTGGCGCATCAGGTCGACGTGCTCGACCTGGTCACCGACCTGAACCGGCGCGACGGGCGCACCGTGGTGATGGTGCTGCACGACCTCAACCAGGCCTGCCGGTACGCCGACCACCTCGTGGTGATGCGCGACGGGCGGATCGCCGCCGAGGGCGACCCGGGCGCGGTGGTGACGGCGGAGCTGGTCACCGAGGTGTTCGGGCTGGGCTGCCAGGTCGTGCCCGACCCCGTCACCGGCACCCCGATGGTCATCCCGCTGAGCCGCCACCACCCCGCCCGGACCGTCACGGCGTGACGCGCGGCGGCGGTCCGGCGTACACCTCGTCGGTGAATGCTCCGCCGCCCCCGGACGACCCGCGGCCGGCCGCCGGGGCGGCGGGACGGATGACCGCCGGACCGGTGACACCCGCAGCGGTTTCCTGCGCGGAGCGGCCACCACGCGTGGCGGGCCACAGGGCAGCCATGATCAGCAGGCCGGACAGCGGCAGCAGGTCCAGCGTCACCGGCGGCAGCAGGATGCCGATCAGCAGCACGACCGGGCTCCACCGGGGCAGCCGCCGGACGCGGGCCGCCAGGATCGTCAGCACCAGCAGCCCGACGAAGAACAGCTGCGGCCCCACCTGGTACACGACCAGGTCGACGCCGGGGATGTCGCCGAAGTCGCCGGACAGCGCCTGCATGCCGGCCTTGTCGTCGGCGCGCAGCGCGAACCAGATGTCCGCGCCGAACTGGACCATCGAGGCCGCGAGACCGAACAGGGACACGGCCACGGTGCCGGAGCGCCACGCGCCACGGGGCAGCAGCGCGCCCAGGCCCAGGACCGCGGGTACGAACAGGACGACTCCGGCCAGCGCGAGCAGGTGCGCGGCCTGCCAGTCCAGGCCCGGCCCGTACACGCCGTCGGACTTGCCGACGATGCGGACGACCCCGTAGGCGGCGAGCAGGAGCGGCGCGGTGAGCAGCGCGACAGCGGCAGGTTTCTTCACCGCTCGATCGTCGGCCGTCGCGGCGTGCCGCGCCTCCGGGCCGGACCCGGACGGCGACCCCGATGCCCGGCCAGGGCTTCCACCCAGGCGCGTGCCGCACGGCGGGGCGGGCCGCGCGCCGACACCGGCCCGTACGCGAACGTTACGGGCCTCGTCACGTGCAGGTCACGGCGGGTATCAGCCAGGAGCCTACGGTCGGTCCGTCAGTAGATCTTGAACGAACCGAGGTACCGTTGCTGATATTCATAGTCGGATATCAGCAATCCCGGCCTTTCAGCCGGAAAGGTTCCTGCCGTCACTGAAGCGTGGCCGCTTCGGTTCGGCGAGGATCTCTCGCTTCTGTCCGCTGGTGCGGTGTTGCGCCACCTGCCCGCCCACCCGGCAGCTTGCGCGGTCGGGTGGTGGCGCGGGTCTGACGGTCGGCTCCACGGGGGTTCGACGCTTGCGCGTCCTGGTCTCCGGCCACTCCGGTACCAGCCTTGACTGCCGCCGCGAGGGCGGCGAGGTTACGGGCCGCGTTCGCGTCACGGTCCATGACCAGGGGGCATTGTTCGCAGTTGAACACCCGGACGTGCAGCGGCAGTTTGGTTTTCACCGCACCGCAGTTCGAGCATGTCTTCGACGATGGGTACCAGCGGTCGGCCTTCACCGTGACACCGCCGGCCCACTCGCCCTTGTATTCGATCTGGCGTCGAATCTGCCCGAACGCGGCGTCGGCGACCTTGCGCGCCAGACGCCGGTTGGCCAGCATCCCGGCGACGTTGAGGTCCTCGACCACCACCGTGGCGTACTCGGCCCGGATCTTTGTGGTGAGCTTGTGCAGGGCGTCGGTGCGCAGGTTCGCGACCCGGTGGTGGACCCGGTTGCGTTCGGCGTCGGCCTTGAGCCAGCGTCGCGACGCGGTGCGCCCGGCACGCCGGTCCGGACCCCGACGGCGCGACACCCGCCGCGACAACCGACGCAGCCGAGCAAGGGCGTTGTCGTAGTGCCCGGGGTTGGGCACATACCTGATCGTTCCGGTGTTGTCGGCCAGCACCGCCAGGTGCTTGACCCCGAGATCGACCCCGACGACCGTGTCCGGCTGCCGGGCCGGGTTGCGCGCGTCGCGGATGACCTCGACCTGGAACGACACGAACCAGCGGCCACGCGCCAAGCTGACGGTCGCGGACAGGATCCGCGCCGTGCCTGCGGCAAGGCGGCGCTGGAGTTTGCGGGTGTTCTCGTGCGTGCGGATCGTGCCCAACCTCGGCAACGTCACATGCCGCCGGTCCGGCTCGACCCGGATCGCGCCGGTCGTGAACCGGCACGACAACCTCGCCCCACGCTTGGACTTACGCCGCGGCCTGCCCACCCGGCGGCCCGCCCGCACACCCTGCTTGGACTTGGTGTAGTTGTCGAACGCCGCCGCCGCATTGGCAAGACCGGTGTTGTAAGCCTCTTTGCTGTTATCGGCCCACCAGCCGGCGAAGCGTGGGTCGGTGTGCTTGACCTCGTTGAACGCCTTGCGCAGCGCGGGCAACGACGTCGGCCGCCACGGCGTCAACTGTTCGTCACCGATGCCGTAGGACTGCTCGGCCCTGCGCTGCCACCAGGTGGCCGTCACCCACGACACGGCCCAGTTGTACGCGGCGCGCGCCGCACCGCAGTGCGAACGCAACGCAGCCTGCTCACCCACGTTCGGGTCCAGGGCGAACCGGTACGCCTGCACCACGAAACCAACCCGCGGCTCGAACCTTTTCACCGCCGCAGGCCCCCGACGACCCACCCACCACGCGAAGATCGCCCAACGCAGGTAGGCAACAGGCGAAGTACCACATGCCGACATTACATGTCGCTACATCACCACATTCAGCGGCCGAACCCGCAGCGGCCACCAACCCCACTTCGACTAGACAGCCACCACACATGACGACAGTGACTACGTCCGTCGATAAATACGGAACAGTTCGCAACCCTGACGACGGGAAATACCTCAAGGATCTGGCAATCACCGACTACCCGAACCGGGTGCGCGAGCTGATGGCCGAGCGTGGCATGAAGCTGCCGAAGGCGTACCAGGCCCACTGACGGTCCCACCGGGTGCGGCGGCGGGCGCTCCTCCCGACCGCCGCCGCACCGACCTCGTCGAGATCGCCCCCACCGCGCAGCGGCCTTCATCCGAGGTTTGCCAGGAGTCTCCTGGCCCGCTCCGCGAAGAGGTGGGCCTCGCGCTGGACCGACCAGGCCAGGGCCTGCTCGGCCGCGGCCCGGACCGCGGTCGCCGGTTCGCCGCGAGCCTGCAGCAGACGTGCTCGCATCAGCAGAATGTGCCCCTCTGCGTACCGCTGGCCGCAGTCCCGAAGGGCCTGATCGGCCCGCTCCAGCGAGGCGGCGGCCTCGTCGGTCTTCCCGGCGGCCAGCCACATCTCGGCGATCAGCCCGTAGTAGTAGGCGAGTCCCCACTGCGGGGGGTCGAGCAAGCTGGCGGTGAGAAGCTGTTCGGCTTCGGCTGCGGCGGCAGCCGGGTCATCGCCGGTGAGGGCACGCGCCCAGCACCGGTACTGCTGGACGTAATCGTCGGCCAGGGTGTGGAGGCGGCCGAAGCCGGCTTCGACCCACCGGTCGCACGCCTGTTTCACCACGGCCGTGTCACCGGCCATGGAGGCGATCATGGTGGTGTAGTAGGCCCAGACGGTCAGGGCATACGGGTCGCCGGGCTGGTCCCAGGTGTCGACGAAGGTCAGGGCCGTCGCGACGTCTCCGTGCAGTGCGGTCGTCACGGCCCGCCAGCCGGGTCCCTCGCCCGGGACGCCGCCGTCGCGCCGGAGCGGCGTGTCGTGCTCCGGCGTGGCCGCGGCGTCCGGACCGACGCTGTCGGCTGCCATGAAGGACCGGTAAGACTCTCCGATGTGGCCGGTGTCCCACTTGTGCAGGCCCCAGGCGGTCTGACCGTACGCCCGGACGGTCGGATCGGTGGACGACTGGCCGTGCTGGTGCAGCTGGGATGCCAGCGCCCTGCGGTCCTTCTCATTGGCGGTGTAGGCACCCATCAACCGGATGAAGCGGAAGTCGGCGGCCTCGGCGTCCCGACCCAGCGTGCGGGCCAGGTACTCGGCGCGGTCGAGCAGGTCGAGGATGGGGCTGTCGTATTTGTTGTGCCTTCTGACCACGATAGTCAACAGCGTGAGGGCGGACAGTTCCAGATCCATCAGTCCCGCTGTGCGCGCGAGCTGCGCGGACAGCCGCAATTGCCGGTCGGCCGCTTGGTACGCCAGCTTCGACGCGGCGCGGTGGCCGGCGCGCATGAGCGCCGCCGCGGTGCGGGCGGGGTCGGCGAGGGGGCCGGCGGCCCAGAGGTGGTAGGCGAGGCGCTCGGCGACGGCCTCGTCACCGGCGTGGAGGTGGTCGAGCGCGTCCGCGACGCGCAGGTGCAGCCGGACGGCCAGCTGCTGGGTCATGGTCTCGAAGATCGACTCGCGGACCAGGTCGTGCGTGAACCGCACCGTCGACGGGTCGTCCGGGCTGGTCTCGAGAAGGCCGAGCGCGTGCAGCGGTTCGAGGCGCTCCACGCAGTCGGCAGGCTCGACGCCGGCGACGTGGGAGAGCAGCCGCAGGCCGATCTCGCGGCCGAAGAACGCCGCCACGTCCAGCAGTTC
>NZ_BONI01000058.1 GCF_016862635.1 Catellatospora coxensis
GTGCCGCCGTCCACGACAGTGGCCGGCGGCACGCGGCGCGCCTGGATCAGCCGGTCAGGCCCGCGATGATCGCGGACACCAGGCGCGGCACGTAGTCGGCCGGCACCGGGTTGCGGGTGACCGCGAGGTGCCAGTAGACGGGGCCGACGATCAGGTCCACCGCCAGATCGGGATCGGTGTCGGCGGGCAGTTCGCCGCGCTCGACGGCGCGGCCGATCAGCAGCGCCCCGATCTCGTGCTGGTTGCCACGCAGCGCCTGCTGCAGCTTCTCGCCGATCTGCGGGTTGCGGGCCGCCTCGGCCAGCAGGTCCGGGATCACCTGCGACGCCAGCGGATGCCGCAGCGCCCGGGTCAGGATCTGCAGGAGGATCATGAGATCCCCCTGCAGCGTCCCCGTGTCGGGCAGCGGCAGCTTCTGGCCCGCGAGGCCGGACACGATCTCCAGCACCATCTCGAGCTTGGAGCCCCACCGGCGGTACACGGCCGTCTTCGCCACACCGGCGCGCCGGGCCACCGCCTCGATCGACAGCCGGCCGTAGCCGACCTGGGCGAGTTCCTCCACCACCGCGGCCTGGATCGCCTCGGTGATGTCCCCTCTCAGCACGGCCGCCCCCGCGGGGACGCGCCTACTCTCTGCCAGCACGTGCATACGATAGCGCAGCGACGCAACGGTTGCGTCGCGACGCGCGGCCGACTAGCATCACGTTTACGTCGATACGGTGGCGTCTCTTCCTTTGCGTCGGCTACCGTGTGTGACCGCCACTCATCCCCAGTCTGGAGATCGGAGCCCGTACCATGGCAGAAGCTGTGGTGACAGAGCCTTATCCCACCGTCGCACCGGCCCAGCTCGCGGCCCGTTACGGCCTGCGTGCCGCGGGTGAGCGGCCGGGCATCCGCGAGTACATCCGCTCGCTGTGGGCCTACCGGCACTTCATCGTCGCGTTCGCGAACGCACGCAACGTCGCGACGCTGACCACTGCACGGCTCGGGCAGCTCTGGCACGTACTGACCCCGCTCACCAACGCCGCGGTCTACTACCTCATCTTCGGCGTGATCCTGGGCACCAGCGACCGCATCGAGAACTTCGTCGCCTACCTGTGCTGCGGCATCTTCATCTTCGGCTACACGTCGGCGGTGGCTTCGGCCGGAACGGTGTCCATCACCGCCAACCTGAACATGATCCGGGCGCTGCAGTTCCCCCGGGCCAGCCTGCCGCTGTCGGTCACCATCACCCAGCTGCAGCAGCTGCTGGCCTCGATGGCCGTGCTGATCGCGATCGTGCTGGTCACCGGCGAGCCGCCGCGGCTGGCCTGGCTCACCCTGATCCCGCTGCTGCTGCTGCAGACCGTCTTCAGCGGCGGCCTGGCCATGCTGCTGGGCCGGCTGGGCTCGAAGATCGTCGACCTGAAGCAGATCATGCCGTTCGTGCTGCGCACCTGGCTCTACGGCTCGGGCGTGTTCTACAGCCTGACCACCGCGACCGACAACATGCCGACCTGGGCCTCCACCCTGCTGCACCTCAACCCGATGTTGGTCTTCATCGAGCTGGCCCGCGAGGCGCTGATCACGACCACCCCGCCGTCCCACTTCTCGGTCGAGTCGATGTGGCTCGTCGCCCTCGGCTGGGCGATCGTGATGGGCGCGCTCGGTTTCTTCTACTTCTGGCGTGGCGAGAAGGAGTACGGCCGTGGCTGAGACCAGGATCCCCACCGTCGTCGTGGACGACGTGCACATCGTCTACCGGGTGCACGGCGCGGCGAAGGACAACTCCCCGCTGGGCGCGCTGCGCCGGATCGCCTCGCGCGGTCCGTCGGCGACCGTGCGCGAGGTGCACGCGGTCAAGGGCGTCAGCTTCGTCGCCCACGAGGGCGAGGCCGTCGGCCTGATCGGCACCAACGGCTCGGGCAAGTCCACCCTGCTGCGGGCGATCGCCGGGCTGCTGCCCGCGACCAAGGGCGCGGTCTACACCAAGGGCCAGCCCTCGCTGCTCGGCGTGAACGCGGCGATGATGGCCGACCTGTCCGGCGAGCGCAACGTGGTGCTGGGCTGCCTGGCGATGGGCATGCCCAAGGGCGAGGTGCGCACCAAGACGCAGGAGATCATCGACTTCTCCGGCATCAACGAGCGCGGCGACTTCAGCTCGCTGCCGATGCGCACGTACTCCTCGGGCATGGGCGCCCGCCTGCGGTTCTCGATCGCGGCGGCCAAGAAGCACGAGGTGCTGCTCATCGACGAGGCGCTGGCCACCGGTGACGCCAAGTTCCGCAAGCGCAGCGAGGACCGCGTCCGCGAGCTGCGGGCCGGCGCGGGTACGGTCTTCCTGGTCAGCCACTCCCTCAGCTCCGTTCGCGACACCTGCGAGCGGACGATCTGGCTGGAGTCGGGCGTGATCCGGATGGACGGGCCGACCGACGAGGTCCTCGCCGCATATGAGGAATTCAGCACCGCCAAATGAGTCTCACCAGCGACTATAGAATCGGATTCGCCATCGGTACGGGTCCGTTGAACAGCACGGCAAAGGAAACGAGGAGGACCCCTTGAACGGAAAGCCCATCCCCCCGGCACGACCGGTGATCGGTGAGGCCGAGATCGAAGCCGCCGTGCGCGTCCTGCGCAGCGGCATGGTCGTACAGGGCCCGGAGGTCAAGGCGTTCGAGGACGAGTTCTCGACCCTGGTGGACGGCCGGCACAGCGTCGCGGTGAACTCGGGCACGTCCGCCCTGCACCTGGCGCTGATCGCGATGGGCGTCGGCCCCGGTGACGAGGTCATCGTGCCGTCGTTCTCCTTCGCCGCCTCCGCCAACGCGGTCCGCCTGGTCGGCGCCGAGCCGGTCTTCGCCGACATCGAGCCGGGCAGCTTCTGCCTGGACCCCGACGCCGCCGCCGCCGCGATCACCCCGCGCACCGTGGCGATCATGCCGGTGCACCTCTACGGCCACCCCGCCGCGATGGACCGGATCATGGCGCTCGCCGAGCGGCACGGCCTGGCCGTCCTGGAGGACGCCTGCCAGGCGCACGGCGCCGCGCTCAACGGCACCCCGGTGGGCGCGTTCGGCATCGCCGGCACGTTCAGCTTCTACCCCACCAAGAACATGCACTCGCTCGAAGGCGGCATGATCACCACCGCCGACGCCGAGTTCGCCCGCACCCTGCGCCTGCTGCGCAACCAGGGCATGGAGCAGCGCTACGCCAACGAGATCGTCGGCGCGAACATGCGGCTCACCGACGTCGCCGCGGCGGTCGGCCGGGAGCAGTTCAAGCAGCTCCCGCAGTGGACCGAGCAGCGCCAGGCCAACGCCAAGTTCCTCGACTCGCGGATCACCGCCGTGGTGACCCCGCCGGTCTCGGACAACGCCAAGCACGTGTACCACCAGTACACGGTCCGGGTGCAGGGCGGTAACCGCGACGCGGTGCAGCAGGGCCTGACCGAGAAGGGCATCGGCAGCGCGGTGTACTACCCGACGCCGATCCACCGCCTCAAGCCGTACCTGACCGCCGAGGGCAAGGTCAACCCGGCGTGGGACCTGCCGGAGACCGAGAAGGCCGCCGCCGAGGTGCTGTCGCTGCCGGTCTTCCCGTCGCTGACGGCGGAGGAGCTGGAGTACATCGCCGACGGCGTGAACACCGTGGCGGGCAAGCTGTGAGCACCGAACGCAAGCTGCGCGCCGGCCTCATCGGGCTCGGCGCGATGGGCCGCAACCACGCCCGCGTGCTGTCCAACCTGGCCGGCGTCGAGCTGGTCGCGGTCGTCGACCCGATGGGCGACAGCACCGGCACGCTCCGGGTGCCCGTGGTCCCCACGGTCGCCGAGCTCATCGCGCTGGGCATCGACTACGCGGTGATCGCCTGCCCGACCGCGCTGCACGAGGAGGTCGGCCTGGAGCTGGCCGCCAACGGCATCTGCGCGCTGATCGAGAAGCCGCTGGCTCCGTCGATCGAGGGCGCCCGCCGGCTGGTCGACGCGTTCGAGAAGGCCGGCCTGGTCGCGGGCGTCGGGCACATCGAGCGCTACAACCCGGCGCTGCAGAACCTGCGGTCCCGGCTGGAGGCGGGCGACCTGGGCGAGGTCTTCCAGGTGGTCACCCGCCGGCAGGGCCCGTTCCCGCACCGCATCGCCGACGTCGGCGTGGTGATGGACCTGGCCACCCACGACATCGACCTGACCAGCTGGGTCACCGGCCAGTCGTATGTCTCGGTGTCGGCGCACACGGTGTTCCGCAGCGGCCGCCCGCACGAGGACATGGTCGCCGCGGTGGGGCAGCTCAGCGACGGTTCCATGGTCAACCACCTGGTGAACTGGCTGAGCCCGCTCAAGGAGCGGTCCACGGTGATCACCGGCGAGAAGGGCTGCTTCGTCGCCGACACGCTCACCGCGGACCTGACGTTCTACGCCAACGGCGCGATCACCACCGAGTGGGAGGCGCTGCGCTCGTTCCGCGGCGTGGCCGAAGGTGACATGATCCGGTTCGCCATCCCGAAGCGGGAGCCGCTGCTCGTCGAGCACGAGCGCTTCCGTGACGCGGTGGAGGGCAAGCCCAGCGACATCGTGACGCTGCGGCAGGGCCTGCGTACGGTCGAGGTGGCCTCGGCGGTGCTGCAGTCGGCGAAGACCAGGTCAACGGTCGCACTTCCGGAGAATATGTAACCGGTGGCAAACTCCACTGGCTGAGACGACAGTGACGCCGATGGCCCACCAGCGAACCGCCCGTCCGGGCTGCGTTGGCGGGCCATCGGCTTGATGATTTCCTGCTCACGGAGGACCGAATGACATCCCAGGTCAGGCAGCCGCGGCTGGTCGTGGTCGTCGCCAACGACATCAGAGGAGATTCGCGGGTCCAGAAGACGGCAATCGCCGCGGCACGGGACGGCTGGGACGTCACGGTGGTGGGTAGCACCGATGCCCACGTCCTCGAGAAGACGACCATGGGCCAGCTGAAGGTGATCCGCGTACCGGCGGCCAAGCCGAAGTCGCAGAGCCGTCTGGGCCGCACCGCGGACCGGATCGCCCAGACCGGCAAGGATGCCGACAACCGGTCCCGCGCGAAGGGCATCGGCCGCGTCGGCGACCTGGGCATGCGCTTCGCCCGCCGCGTCGTGGGCAAGGTGCGCCACGAGGTCCGCGAGCTGCGCGCGCGCCGCACCTCCCGGGTCGCGCCGTCCGGCGACTGGCGCCGCGATTGGCCCCAGCTGGCATCGCTCGACAAGACGTTCGGGCCGGTGATCGACGAACTCGAGCCGGACCTGATCCATGCGAACGACATCGCGACCATCGTCATCGCCGCGCACTGCGCCGAGCGGCTGAGGGCCCGCGGGCTGGCCTGCTCATGGATCTACGACGCCCACGAGTACATCCGCGGCGTGCAGTGGCCGACCCGCCAGCAGGCCAGCGCATACACCAGTGCCGAGCGCGAGTTCATCTCCGCGGCCGACGCCGTGGTGACGGTCTCGACGCAGCTGGCGCAGATGCTGCGCGACGATTACCGGCTCCCGACCAGCCCCGTGGTCGTGGGCAACTCGCCGGTACGCGAGATCATCGCCCCGACCAGCGAGAAGAGCCTGTCCGTCCGCGCGCTGTGCAACCTCGCCGACGACGTTCCACTCATGGTGTACGCCGGCTGGCTGGGCAAGGAACGCGGCCTGGACACCGTCGTCGCCGCGATGCCGAAGCTGCCCGGCTACCACCTCGCGCTGGTGGTGGGCCGGTCCAACCCGCTGCTCAAGCAGCTGCTCCTGCAGGCCGAGACACTGGGTGTGCGGGACCGCATCCACCTGCTGCCCTACGTGCCGCAGCACGAGGTGGCCGCCTACCTGCACTCGGCCGACCTCGGGGTGATCCCGTTCCGGCGGGTGCCCAACACCGAGATCTCGCTGCCCACGAAGATCTCGGAGTACCTGCACGCCCGCCTGCCGCTGGTCACCAGCGACGTCAAGGTGGTCCGCGCCTTCGTCGAGGAGCACGGCATCGGCGAGGTGTTCCCGGCCGAGGACGTCGACGCCTTCGCGGTGGCCGCCGAGAAGGCTTACCAGCAGCGTGCGGTGCTCTCCGCAGGGATCACCGAGGAGATCCTCGACGACCTGTCCTGGGAGCACCAGAGCAAGGCGCTGCTGGCCCTGTACCGGAGCCTGTCGGCGCGGGTGCCCGCCGTGCCCGCCGACATCCCGTGGGACGTGCAGGAGGATCCGCCGCCGGTGGACCCGCTGCTGGTCGGCGACTGGCGGGAGATCGGGGACACCAGGGTCCGGCTGGGTCTCGGCCCGGCCAACTACGCCGGGCAGGGCGCGGCCTTCGCCAAGGCGATCTGCCGGGAAATGGTCGACGTCTCGGCCGAGGTCGTGATGATCCGCCAGCCGGAGTCGTTCGGCTTCCCGGCCAACGTCTACATCGACGTGAATCGCCTGGCCGACTTCAACGTGCAGTCGCAGCAGATCCACCGCGTGCTCGGCCGCTACACGCACGTGCTGGTCGACGCGTTCATGCCGGTCTTCGGACACCTCAACGGCACCACCATCGAGGGCGACCTCGCCATGCTCGGCCGCGCCGGGGTCCAGGTGGCCATCCTCGCCCACGGCAGCGAGATCCGCGACCCGCGCCGGCACCTGAAGAACCACGAGTTCTCGCTGTTCCGCGACGCGCCGGTGGGCATCGCCGCCCAGCTCGCCAAACGCGCCGAGCGCAACCGGAAGATCGCCGAGTCGTGCGGGCTGCCGCTGTTCGTCACCACACCCGACCTGGTCGAAGATCTCCCGACGGCGACCTGGGCGCCGCTGGTCATCAACATCGACCTGTGGGCTTGCGACCGGCCGGTGATGGAGCGCAAGCGGCCCATCGTGATGCATGCCCCTTCCAAGCGCTGGACCAAGGGCACGGACCGGATCCTGCCCAGCCTCACCCGGCTGCACAAACGAGGCGTCATCGACCTGCGGCTCGCCGAGGGCATCCCCTGGGAGCAGATGAAGGACCTGGTCAAGGAGTCCGACATCGTGCTCGACCAGTTCACCACGGGCGCCTACGGCACGCTCGGCTGCGAGGCGATGGCCGCCGGCAAGCCGGTGGTCGCGTACATCAGCGAGCAGGTGTCCCAGGCGGTGGGCCCTGACCTGCCGATCGTCTCGGCCAACCCGAACAACCTGATCAGCGTGCTGGAGTCGATGCTGAACGACCGGGCCGGCACGGCTCGGATCGGCGCGGCCTCGGCCCGGTTCGCGCGGGAGTTCCACGACGGGCGGCGCACCGCCGCCGCGCTGGCGACCTTCCTGCGCTAACTCTCCGATGGAAACGGCGCGGCCCGGTGGCACTTCTGCCCCGGGCCGCGCCGCGTTTCCACTGAACCGCGCTCACACCACCGTGCGCAGGTACGGCACCTTCCCGGCCAGGTGCGACAGCACGAACGAGACCGCCACCACCACCGCGTACGCCCCGGCCGTCAACGCCAGCGACGTGCCCTGCCCGACCTCCGGCACCAGCAGCTGCACGACCCTGAGCACGAGCAGGTGCACGAGGAAGACGCCGAACGTCGCGTCGGAGAGCTTGCGGAGCCGGTCGCCCGCGCGCTCGGACAGCGTCCAGCGCGCGCCCAGGCTCACGGCGATGACGAACAGCAGGCCGGAGACGATCGTGGTGACCAGGCCGCTGGCGTTGACCGGCAGCAGGGCCTGCAGCCACGGGTACTCGGGGCGGATGCCGTACTGCCAGACGACCTCGGCCTGCAGCACCAGGGCCACCACCGCGGCCAGCGCGATGCCGCGCCGGCTCAGCAGCACGTTGCGCAGCGCCCAGCCGGCCAGGAAGAAGCCGACGTAGGGGAACCAGCGGTTCCAGGCACCCAGCGAGATGCCCCGGCTCTGGTTGAGCAGCTGGGTCACCCCGGGGATCATGTACGCCACCACGGTCCAGAACACGGCCACGCCCGCGGTGATCCGCGCCCGGCGGTCGCCGCCGTCCTTGAGGAACGCGGCCAGCACCGGCGCGATCACGTACAGCCCGGCGATCAGCCAGAGGAAGTAGAGCGCGGTGTAGACCTTGCCGTCGATGACGTTGATGGCCAGCCGGCCCAGGCCGGGGCGCTCGCCCTGGATCATCATGCGCACCAGCACCAGGTAGACCAGGTGCCAGAACACCAGCGCCGGCAGGATCCGGGCGAACCGCTTGCGGTAGAAGTGGGCCGGTCCGGCGGCGTGCGCCCGGGGGGCGAGGACGAGCGCCCCGCTGATCATGATGAAGACCGGCACACACCAGACGGCCCCCATGTCGATGGCGGTCGCGATCCACCACGGCAGGGTGCCGCGCAGATCGTCGTTGCCGACCATCAGGCCGAAGACGTGGATCGCCACGACGCCGAGGATGGCGGCGACGCGCAGGGCGTCGAGACCGTGGTTCCGAGTGGCCACACGCTCCACCGGCGCGGGGGTGGCGACCGGCGAGGCATCGACGAGGGGAGTTTGCACCGGTGCATCCTATGGGCCGGTGCGCCGGGCGACCAGAGATGTCGATCACGAAAAACCGGACTGTACCGGCATTCCGCCCGCCTGGGCAGCCCTGATCCACTCGCACCCGTGCTGGCCGGAAGGGCGGTTACCCTACACTCGTCAGCGGCCTGTAGGCGATGCGGTGTGGCGAGGGCGATCATGGAGCAGGGCGTGGCGCGCAACGGAGCTTTCCGGGGCCGGGTGGTGATGCTGGTCGACAACGGCGTCAAGGGCGACTCGCGGGTGCAGAAGCAGGCCCGCTCCGCCGCCGACGCCGGCTGGGAGGTCGTGCTCCTGGGCGTGGCGCCCGGCCTGAAGACGGTGACCTGGAAGCTCGGTGAGGCCGACGTACGCCTGGTGCCGATGCCGCGCAAGTTCAGCCAGCGGGCCAACGGCTGGGTGCGCCGCAAGGCCTCCGGCGCGAAGCGCCGCCTGCGCGGCACGACGCCGGCCGCCACCGCACCGGCCGCCGCTCCCGCCACGTCGCCCGCCGCAGCCGCTCCCCCCGCCCCGCCGAAGAAGCGGCGGCTGGACGGCATCCGCACGGCCGGCGAGAAGGTCGGTCGCGGGGTCCGGCGCGGCTGGGACAACACGGCCCTGGTCGTGTACAAGAACGTGCTCGGCGACAGCGCCTGGCGCCGGCTCGACCCGCAGCTCTGGGCGTTCGAGGTCGCCTTCGGCCACGTCGTCGACTCCCTGCGGCCCGACCTGATCCACGCCAACGATTTCCGGATGCTGGGCGTCGGCGCGCGTGCGGCCGGGCGGCTGCGCGCCTCGGGACACCCGGTGAAGCTCGTCTGGGACGCGCACGAGTTCCTGCCCGGCATCAACCCCTGGATGAACAATCCGCGCTGGCATCCGGCACAGCTCGCGCACGAGCGCATGTACGCCCCGCATGCCGATGCCGTGGTGACGGTGTCGGAGGGCCTCGCCGAGCTGCTGCAGCGGGAGCACAAGCTGCCGCGGCTGCCCGAGGTGGTGCTCAACGCGCCGGGCGGCGACGAGCCTGGGTCCGCCGAGGAGGTGCCGACCGGGCTGCGCGAGTCGTGCGGCATCGACCCGGCCGCCCCCGTCGCCGTCTACAGCGGCGCCGCCGCTCCGCAGCGCGGCCTGGGCATCATGGTGGAGGCGCTGCCGCAACTGCCCGGAGTGCACGCGGTCTTCGTCGTGCCCAGGCCCAACGCGCCGTACCTGCAGCAGCTCAAGGCCCGCGCCCGGGAACTCGGCGTCGCCGAACGGGTGCACGCCCTGCCGTACGTGCACCACCAGCATGTCGTGCGCTTCCTCGCGGGGGCCGACGTCGGCGTGATCCCGATCCTGCACTACCCCAACCACGAGATCGCGCTGATCACGAAGTTCTTCGAGTACTCGCACGCCCGGCTGCCGCTGGTGGTCAGCGATGTGCGCATGATGGCCGAAACCACCCGCGCGACGGGCCAGGGCGAGGTCTTCCGCGCCGAGGATCTCGCCGACTACGTCCGGGCGGTCCGCGAGGTGCTGGCGGATCCGCAGCGCTACCGGGCCGCGTACGACAAGCCCAGCCTGCTGGAGAACTGGACCTGGGAGGCACAGGCCCAGGTCCTGGACGGCATCTACACCAGGCTGGTGCCGGGACGTCCGCCCGCGGGAAACTGAACCACCCGCTGCGCTGCCCGCGGACCTCGGACCCGCCCAGCGCCATACCGTAGACTCCAGCGGAATCCAAGGACGTTGCTGGTGCGCGGGTCGGCAGCAGCCACCGGCCGTTTGCCGCCGAGCCCGGCCCCTGTCAGGATGGACCAGCTCATCCGCCGTTTGCGGCCGTGTTGACCTTGAGGAAGAAAGACAGCATGAAGATCTGTGTGGTAGCCCTGGGAAAGATCGGCCTTCCGCTCGCGGTGCAGTTCGCCGCCAAGGGCCATGAGGTCATCGGCGCCGACGTCTCCGAGCGGGTCGTGAGCCTGGTCAACGACGGTGCGGTGCCTTTCCCCGGCGAGACCGATCTCGACGTCAAACTGAAGGAGGCCGTGGCGGCCGGGCTGCTGTCCGCGACCACCGACACGACCGCAGCGGTGGCCGAGTCCGACGCCGTCGTCGTGGTCGTGCCGCTGTTCGTCGACGCCGACGGTGTGCCGGACTTCGGCTGGATGGACAGCGCCACCCGCGCCATCGCCGCCGGGCTGCGCCGGGGCACCCTGGTCAGCTACGAGACCACGCTGCCCGTCGGCACCACCCGCAACCGCTGGGCCCCGATGCTGGAGGAGGGCTCCGGCCTGACCGCCGGTCGCGACTTCTCCCTGGTCTTCAGCCCCGAGCGGGTGCTCACCGGCCGCGTCTTCGCCGACCTGCGCCGCTACCCGAAGCTCGTCGGCGGCGTCGACGAGGCGTCGGCCGCCCACGGCGTGCGCTTCTACGAGGCCGTGCTCGACTTCGACGACCGCCCCGACCTCGACAAGCCCAACGGCGTCTGGGACCTGGGCTCCGCCGAGGCGTCCGAGCTGGCCAAGCTCGCCGAGACCACGTACCGCGACGTCAACATCGGCCTGGCGAACCAGTTCGCCCGGTTCGCCGACACCGTCGGCGTCGACGTCACGAAGGTCATCGAGGCCTGCAACACCCAGCCGTACAGCCACATCCACTCGCCCGGCATCGCCGTCGGCGGCCACTGCATCCCGATCTACCCGCGGATGTACCTGTGGAACGACCCGGCCGCCACCGTCGTGCGCGCCGCCCGCGAGGCCAACGCCGCCATGCCGGAGTACGCCGTCAACCTGCTCGCCGACGCGTACGGCGACCTGACCGGCGCGAACGTGCTCGTGCTGGGCGCCGCGTACCGCGGCGGCGTGAAGGAGACCGCCTTCTCCGGCGTCTTCCCGACCGTCGAGGCGCTGCGCGCCCGGGGCGCGAACCCGTTCGTCAGCGACCCGATGTACACCACCGAGGAGCTGGCCGCGCACGGCCTGCCGCCGCACCAGGGCGAGGCCGTCACCGCCGCGATCATCCAGGCCGACCACGCCGAGTACCGCAACCTCGGCCCCGCCGAGCTGCCGGGCGTCCGGGTGCTGGTCGACGGCCGCCGCGTCACCGACCCGGCCCGCTGGGCCGGCACCGACCGCGTCGTCATCGGCGGCTGACTCCACCGCAACGGCCATCCGGACAAAGCAGGGCCGCCGCACCTCGGAGGTGCGGCGGCCCTGTTCTCGTGGTCGGAGCGGTCAGTGTGTCGGGTCGAGCACCGACGCGTCGACCTCGGTGCGCTGGCGTGGCACGGCGACTGCGGCCGTCGGCGCCGGCAGGCGCAGCGCGGGGGCGGCCTTGCCGGAACCGCGCAGGGCCGCGAGCCGCTGCGAGGTCAGCCGGTGCGCCAGCCGCAGCAGGGTGTACGCCCCGTAGGCGTCGTAGCGGACCAGCCGGTGCTTCAGCCCCCCGAGACCGCCCGGGGGCAGGTAACCGCCGTCGGGCAGCCGGCGGCGGTAGTCCTCGACGATGCGGCGGAAGAAGGCCTTGCGCATGGACTGCCCGAGCCGCCGGTCATGCCCGATGATCACCAGGTAGTGGTCGAGCATGATCCGGAACAGCGCGGGGCGGAACTGCTCCAGCGCGCCGCCGGACCGCTCCATGACGTCGAAGACCCGCTGGTACTGGCCGAAGACCTCGAAATGGCGGTCGGACACCGAGGCGGTGATCGCCCCGGGCGTCTGCTGGCGGTACAGGTAGCAGACCACGTCGAGCACGTCGATGCTGCCCGCCGCCATCAGCAGCGGGTGGCTGTACGCGGCGTCCTCGTACCAGCCCGCGTGGAAGCGCAGGTCGTTCTCCTCCAGGAAGCTCCGCCGCGCGATCTTGGTGCAGGCCGACTGGGCCAGCCGCAGCAGTTCCGGCCGCCGCGACAGGTGCAGCGGCGTCGGGGCGTCGCCCAGCAGCCCGGCGGAGACCCGGGGCACCACGGTCCCGTCGCCGAACACCTCGGCGTGGTCGACGATCAGCACGTCGGGACTGTGCAGCGCGAGCCGGTCGAGCACCACCCGGACGGCCCCGTCCGGCACCCAGTCGTCGGAGTCGATGTACCAGACGTAGTCGCCCTCGGCCTGCGCCAGACCGGCGTTGCGCGCCCCGCCGAGGCCGACGTTGGTCGTCAGGTGCACCGGCCGCACCCGGGCGTCACGGGCCGCGAACGCGTCCAGGATGGCCCCGCACCCGTCGGGCGAGGCGTCGTTCACCGCGACGATCTCGATCTCGTCGCCGGGGTGGGCGAGCAGCGATTCGAGGCATTCCCCCAGGAATTTCTCCACCCCGTAGACCGGTACGACGAACGAGATGCGAGGGGAGGGCGAGGGGGATTCATGTCTCACGTCAGCAAAGGGTGCCAGACGCGCACTACCGACCGCCAGCCCCAAATGGCCACAAGATCCCCACCGACGGGCCCTATCGACCGGCGCGGATGCGCCACCGTGAGCTGTTTGCCTGGCCGTGGCGGGCCTGCTAACTTCGGCGTTCACGGGTGCCGGCCACCGGCATGCCCAACCGCGGGAGACGACGGGCCAGGACAGACGATGACGGACAGCGTGCCGGGAGCCCCCACGCACAGGGGTCTGAAGGTGCTGATCACCGGCGGAGCCGGCTACATCGGCAGCACGATCGCCACCGCCTGCCTCGACGCCGGCCTCACCCCGGTGATCCTGGACAACCTGTCGACCGGCCGGCGTGAGTTCACCACCGGCCGCGCGTTCTTCGAAGGCGACATCGCCGACGGCGCCCTGGTCGACCGCGTCTTCGCCGAGCACCCCGAGATCTTCGCCGTGGTGCACTGCGCCGCCCTGACCGTCGTGCCCGACTCGGTCGCCCAGCCGCTGCGCTACTACCGGGAGAACCTCGCCAAGACCGTCGACTTCGTGGACCACCTGCTGCGCAACGGCTGCCGCCGGCTGATCTTCAGCTCCACGGCGGCGATCTACCAGCCCGGCCCCGAGTTCACCGTCGACGAGGACTCGCCCATCGGCCCGGTCAGCCCGTACGGCCGTACCAAGGCCATGGTCGAGGCGGTGCTGGCCGACGTGTGCGCGGCCGAGGACTTCGCCGTGATCTCCCTGCGCTACTTCAACCCCATCGGCGCCGACCCGCAGATGCGCACCGGGCTGCAGCTGCCGCGGCCCACCCACGCGCTCGGCAAGATGATCGAGGCGGTGGAGACCGGCGAGCCGTTCCGGATCACCGGCACCGACTTCGAGAGCCACGACGGCACCGGCATCCGCGACTACATCCACGTGTGGGACCTCGCCCGAGCGCACGTCGCCGCTCTCGTGCAGTTCGACGAGGTGCTGGCCGGCGAGCCCGAGCCGCACCTGGCCGTCAACATCGGCACCGGCCGCGGCACCACGGTCCGCGAGCTGGTCGACGCGCTCGACGCCGTCCGCGGGGTGCCCCTGCCGACGGTCGCCGCGCCCCGCCGCGCCGGTGACGTCGTCGGCGCGCACACCCGGGTCGACCGGGCCCGCAAGCTGCTCGACTTCAGCTGCGAATACACCGTCGAGGACGGCGTACGGCACGCTCTGGAATGGGCCGCCGTCCGCGCCGAGCGGCTCGACGCACCGGCCTCCCGCGGCTGACCGGGCTGCCCGCTTCCCCGGACCGCCGGAACGTATCCGGCTAGGCTGATCGTCAGGCGTGACATCCCGCGATCACCAGGCGAGGAGCACTCATGGCGGCGCAGAGCACCCTTCCCGCGGCGGCCTCGGGCCGCTTCTCCGTCGGCGGCGACCTGCCCGTCAACCGCCTCGGCTACGGCGCGATGCAGCTCACCGGCCCCGGCGTCTGGGGCGACCCGGCCGACCCGGACGAGGCCGTCCGCGTATTGCGCCGCGCGGTCGAACTGGGCGTCGACTTCATCGACACCGCTGACTCGTACGGCCCCTTCGTCAGCGAGATGCTGATCAAGAAGGCGCTGCACCCGTACCCGGAAGGCCTGGTCATCGCGACCAAGGGTGGCTTCACCCGGGCCGGCCCCGGCGACTGGCGAGCGGTCGGGCGGCCCGAGTACCTGCGCCAGCAGTGCATGCTGAGCCTGCGCCACCTGGGCCTGGACCGCATCGACCTCTACCAGCTGCACCGCATCGACCCGAAGGTGCCGCTGGAGGACCAGCTCGGCGAGCTGGTGCTGCTGCAGCAGGAGGGCCTGATCCGGCACATCGGGCTGTCCGAGGTGACGGTCGCGCAGATCGAGCAGTCCCGCGCACTCGCCCCGATCGTGTCCGTGCAGAACCTGTACAACCTGGTCAACCGCAGCGCCGAGGACGTGCTGCGGCACTGCGAACAGCAGAACCTCGCCTTCATCCCGTGGTTCCCCATCGCGACCGGCGAACTCGCCAAACCGGGCGGCCCGCTCGACCAGGCCGCGCAGGCGCACGGGGCCAGCCCAGCGCAGCTCGCGCTGGCCTGGCTGTTGCGGCGCTCGCCGGTGATGCTGCCGATCCCGGGCACGTCCAGCGTCGCCCACGTGGAGGAGAACATCGCCGCCGCTGAGATCACCCTGACCGACGACGAGTACCGCGAGCTCGAAGCGGCCGTCTGACCAGCGGCTCAGGCCGGGCCGGACCCGGCCAGTGGCGTACGCGCGGCCGCCGAGGCGAAGCCGAGCCAGGTGTGCCGGTTGCCCGCCCAGCACCAGCCGACCTTCGGCGCGTGCCGCCGGGCGCCGCCGTCCCGGCCCGTCCCGTTGCTGATCCACAGGGCCGGGGTCCGCGCGTCGAGCGACCCGTTCGCGCGCCGCAGCCGGGAGCCGACGGTCATGAAGCACCGGTTGCGCTCCAGCACGTCCGGCCGCTGGAGCAGCCACAGGATGCCCTCGGTGAGGAGCAGCGGCGTACGCCCCGCACCCGCGATAGCGGGCAGCGCCTCATCCGGGCTCCAGTTCGCCATCGCGTCCCCGCGATCGACACCGTGCACCAGGTACAGCGCCGACTCCGGCGGCACCGCGGCGTCGATCGGCGCGAACGCGTCGACGTCGGTCATGTCCTCCACCACGAACCCCGGCTTGCCGTCCCGCACCAGCAGCGGCGCGAGCGCCGACGGCCGCACCCGGTCCGGATGGATAACCAGCAGCGCGTCCGGCGTGCCGCTTTCGGCCGCCTCCCGAACCTGCGCGGCGGTCAACCCCGCCGCCTCGTGCAGCCCCAGCTCGACGAGGCGGCTGGCCTGCTCACTCAGGGCGGCAGCGGCGCGGTCATGACGTACCTCCGGAACGGTTAGAGCTGCGAACGTACCCGAGAACCACGGGACGCGGCCGCAAGTCGTCCGCCGACGCAACCTTCCGCGCCGCCGAGGAGTGAGTACAGAACATGACCACCACGGCGTCCACCCGCGCAGCCGATTTCGAGGGCTTCTACCACGCCCACTTCACCGGCACGGTGCTGCTCGTCTACTCCTTCACCGCGGACATGCAAGCCGCCCAGGACGTCACCCAGGAGGCGTTCGCGCGGGCCTGGCAGCGCTGGCACCAGGTGTCCGGCTACCACGATCCGCTCGCCTGGGTCCGCCGTGTCTCCATCAACCTGACCAACTCCCGCTGGCGCAGGCTGCGCACCGCCCGCTCCTATCTGGACCGGCAGCGCGAGGAGCACGCGGCAGAGGTCAGCCCGGACCACGTCGCGGTCGTGGCGGCCCTGCGCCGGCTGCCGAAGAACCAGCGTTCCGCGCTGGTGCTGCACTACCTCGCGGACCTGTCGGTCGAGGACGTCGCCCAGCACCTCGACGCCCCGGTCGGCACCGTGAAATCGTGGCTGCACCGGGGCCGCAGCGCCCTGGCCGGCACCCTGATGCTGGAGACGCCCGAGGTCACCGCGCCGCCTGCGCAGGAGATCCGGGACCGCGGGCAGGCCCGCCGCCGCGTACAGCTGGCCGCCACCGCCACCGCCGTCGTGGTGGCGTTCGTCCTGGCCGTCCTCACCGTGACCACTCCCACCGCCAAGCCGGTCGTGCCGGCCTTGGGGACCAGCCCGTCGGCGGCCCTGCCGCCCGGCTGCCTGCCCGGTCAGATCCCGGTCGACCTCGCCCTGCCCGACTCGGAATCGCAGGTGCTGGTCAACGTCTTCAACGGCACCAAGGCGGCCGACCTGGCCGAGAACGTCTCCTTCGACCTCCGCAACCGGAAGTTCACCATCGGCACCATCGGCGACGAGACCGAGCACCGCGACGTTGTCGCCGTCCTCCGTTACGGACCGCAGACCGTCGGCGAGGCCCAGGTGCTGCGGGCCTACCTGCTCGTGGAGCCCGTCGAACTCGAATTCGACCCCCAGCGCACGACCGCCGACGTCGATCTCGTGGTGGGCGGGCAGTTCAAGCAGTTCGCGACCCCGACCGAGATGCGCCAGAAGATCGCACAGCTGGGACAGCCGACCCTGCCACCCGGCACCTGCAAGCGCTGACCGCCCGTACCCGCCCGAGCCGGGGGAACACCAGGTGTTCCCCCGGCTCAGCTGGTCGCCGTTCCGGCGAAGCGATCACCGAGCACGGACGGCAGAACGTCGGCGAGGATTCCGTATGCCGGGTCCCGGGTCAGCCAGAGCAGCTTGTGGCGCGAGCCGTCGCGCAGCACCAGCCGTAAGCCATGCGCGGTGACGCCTCTGACCAGACGTGCTCGGTCCACGGACTCGAAGGTGACGACCTTGTTCGTCGCGTGCTCGGCCAGGACGCGGGTGAGGGCGGCCTCGGGAAGCTCGGCGCGGGGCAGTGGCGCGGTGACCGTCGGCCCCAACCCGTTCGCCCTCGACTCCGCCCGGCTGAGACGCCGCCGGACCAGCCCGGTCGGCGTCAGCCACAGCTCGCCGTGAACCCAGTCGAGCCATCCGGTCGTGCAACTCCGGCTGATGCATTCGGCCACAGTGATCACGGGCGGAACCATAGCTTCTTCCACACGGATGCGGGGGGCAGGATCACACGACCACAAACGACAGCCGAGCTCGTCGAATTCGCGCCGGCTGATCGAGCTGTAGCACCTGATGCGCTCATCGCGCAGAATTCGGCGGTGGTGCCATCACCCTTCACCCCCGCTGACGGCGAACGCCTGTCACCTACCGTCCTGGAGTCCGCCCACCGGACACGCGCCGCTCGACTCGCCGAGCTGACCGGCTGGACAGGCCGCCGGCCGCACCCGCCGAACTGGCAGGCGCTTGAGATCGCCTTCAGCCGACCCTTCCCGGCTGATTTCAAGAGTTACGTCGAGTTGTTCCCGCCCGGCGCGTTCGGCTTGGTGCAGGTGTTCCATCCGTTCGACCCCGCGTTCGTTCTCCTCTGCGACACCCGCGCCTACGTCGAACAACTGATGGCCCGCAACGATCCGGCGAACGACGAACCGGATCTGCCCCGGTTCGGCGACCAGCCCGGTGAGCTGTTCGCGTGGGGCTCGGTCAACGGCGAGTACGAGCTGTGCTGGGAGATCACCGCCGACGACCCGGATACCTGGACCTGCGTCGTGGCGGACATCCCGATGCGCTCCGCCGAGCGCTACGACGGCGGGATGCTCGATCTGCTCCTGGACGTGCTCGGCGGCACTCCCGGGCGGATTCCGTCGCTTGACTACCTCCGCGAGATCCTGCCGATGCCCTTCAGCCCGTACGGCCATGTCACGGAACCCGGCTGAACCACGTCACAGCTGATCAGCGCCGATCCTTGGCGGGTTGCGGCAATCCGGGCCGCGGGCGAACCCTCGCCGTCGGGAGAATCGGCGCAGGGGATCATCGACTCATGAGCGCTCACGAGACCGGCCGCTTCGCCGCCGTGCCCCAAGACGACGTGCAGGCGGTGACCTCGGCGACTGAGGTCGCCGAGGTCGTCGAGCGGATGCTCCACGACCTGCGCGCTCACCCGACCGCGTGGGAGAACGGCACCCTGGAGCGGTTCCTCGACTCGCTGGCCCGCTGCCTGAAGGCCCAGCCACAGCTGTACGCCAACCTCGGTCGGCAATACCCGGCCGCGGCGGAGTGGCGCTTGTTCGCAGAAGCCCTCATCGCCGCCAGCGGCTACGAGTAGCCCTGGAAGCGCTCGTTCAAGCGCGTCCGCCACCGGTGGACGTAGTTCCTGATGCCGTCCTCGGTTCGGGGCATGGCCAGCCACTCCTCGGCCGCGCGCCGGAACTCGCGCAAGGCGATGGTCTCGGTCTGCGGTCCGTAGTCGACCGGCCAGCGGTCGAGGATGTCGTCGAGCTCCCCCCAGATCGCATTCAGCTCGCCCGCACCCCACATGTCCTCGAAGTAGGGCGATTGCGTGCACTGCCACCTGACCTCGTCGACAAGGTCGCACACCGCCGGCAGATCCGCCGCGGTCAGTATGCGCCGGACGAGCGGGTCGATCACCGCCGCGAACGCCGTGATCAGGTCCGTCTGCCGGGAGTCGGTCATCACCGCAGCATGGCATCAGGCCGAGGTCAAGAATAAGAAATGCCTGATCATCGAGGTGCCCCCGGCAGGAATCGAACCTGCGACCTGCGGTTTAGGAAACCGTTGCTCTATCCCCTGAGCTACGAGGGCGCGAGTGCACAGTCTAGCGACTGGCGGGACATCTCGCGGTACGAGGTCGTCCGAGCCCTCTGCCGTGTTCTCCACCCTGCTCAGACCCATCCCGCTTTACAAACCGTACGTACGTACTGTTAAATCCGAGAGTGATCAGCAAGCTCCTCCCCGCCCCGGGCACCCCGCGCGTCCTCATGTTCGCCACCCTGGTGAACACCTTCGGCAACGGCGCCTACCTCACCACCAGCGCGCTCTTCCTCACCCGCTCGGTCGGCCTGAGCCCCGCCGAGCTGGCGATCGGCCTGAGCGCCGCCGCCCTGGCCGGCATGGTGCTCACCACCCCGATGGGCTACCTCGCCGACCGCCGCGGCCCGAAGCAGGTGCAGATCGCGGCGCTGATCGTGCTCGCCGCCTGCTTCACCGGCCTGACCCAGGTCCACCACCTCTGGTCGTACGTGCTGATCGCCTGCGTGATCGCCGTCGCCGACGCGACCGTCAAGGCGGCGAACGGCGCGATGATCGCGGGCGCGGTGCCGCCCTCGGAGCGGGTGCGCACCAGGGCCTTCATCCGCTCCACGAACAACGCCGGCATCGCGCTGGGCACCCTGGCCGGCGGCCTGCCGCTGCTGCTCGACGTGCGCGCCGGCTACCTCGCGGTGCTGCTGGGCAACGCGGTGACGTTCCTGCTCGCCGCGGCCGTCGTCACGCGGGTCGCCGCCGTGGCGCCCGCGGCAGTGCCGCCGGGCGGGCCGCGGATGGTCGCCCTGCGCGATCGGCCGTTCCTGACGTTCGCACTGCTCGACGGGTTGGTGGCGGCGCTCTACAACGAGGTGCTGAGCCTGGCGCTGCCGCTGTGGCTGGTCGCGTACACGGGCGCGCCCGTCGCGCTGGTCTCCGCGGCGCTGCTGGTCAACACGATCGGCTGCGTGACCTTGCAGGTATGGGCGTCACGCGGCACGCACACCGCGGCGGACGCGGTCGGGGTGGCCCGCCGCGGGGCGCTGGTCGTGGGCGCCTCGTGCGTCCTGTTCGGCCTGTCGGCGGGGCGGCCGTCGTGGCTGGTGACGGTGCTGGTGTTGGGGGCGTCGGTGGTGCACGTGCTGGGCGAGCTGTGGCTGTCGAGCGCGACGTTCGCGGTCGTCTTCGACCTCGCCCCGGACTGGGCGCAGGGCCAGTATCAGGGCGTGCACCAGACGGGGCGGCAGATCGGCAACATGGTGGGGCCGCCGCTGATCACGGCCCTCGTCATCGGCTGGGGCGCGCCGGGCTGGAGCGCCCTCGCGGCGATCTTCGCGACCGCGGGGCTGGTCGCGCCACACGTCATCCGCTGGGGGCTGCGCCGCGCCGCCGGCCGCGCCGCAGCGGCCACCGCAGTGCCCGCGGCGGCCAGGTGATCCGCCGCGTACCGTCCCACCGCTCACGCTGCGTGCCGCCGCGAACGGTGTGCACGCAGCGCTGCCGGTAAGGCGTGATCGGCGGGCTCAGCGGTTGGGGCGCAGGGTCCAGATGATGGTCATCTCGCCGGTGGTGACGCCCGCGGCGTCGGCGATGACGATGTTCACCTCGAACTCGGGCCGCTGCCCGGCGTCCAGTTCGGACACCACGTCCGCGGGCGGCCGGGACAGGGTGGCGGTCGCGCTGACGTCGCCCATGGCCAGTTTCCTGTACGCGATCTCCGCGCGCACCGCGAGCGGCGTGGCTCGGTGCAGCTGGTCGCCGAACGCGGCGAGCACGATCGCGCCGGAGGCCGTCTCGGCGAGGGTGAACATCGCGCCGGCGTGCGGCCCGCCGACGTGGTTGTGCACGGCGGGGTCGTCGGGCAGCGTGGCGACGGCGCGTACGCCGTCCGCGTCCACGGTGATCTCGGTGAACCGGGTGCCGATGGTGCGGGCGAAGGGCACGGTGGCCAGCAGGCCCTCGGCGACAGCGGTGGCGTCGATCGTCATGCCGCCACGTTACCCACGAGTAACTAAGTGGGCAAGGCGCAATGAAAGATCGCCGTTTCCGGTCGAGATCTGTGTGGGTACCCAGATCTCGATCGGAAACGGCGATCTTGAAAGCCGCTGAGCGGTGACCCGTCAGCGCCAGCCGACGTCGATCCGGTCACCGCGCTCGTCGAAGAAGTGCAGCGCGTCCATGCGCACCGCGATGGACAGCGGGTGGCCCGAGGCGATCTGCGGATACGGCGCGAGCCGCACCGCCAGCTCGGCAGCCCGCCGGTGGTGGCGGCCCGGGTCGGAGAGAACGCTCTCCCGCTCGCGGTGGGACGGCCGCTCGACCACCGAGGTGGCAGCCCCGTTGGAACGGCCCTTCATCCGGTTGATGACGTGGCCGAAGCGGCGCAGCCGGGAGCCGTGCTCCTCGGCCTCGGCCGCGGATCGGCCGATCTCGTCGACCACGACCGCGGTCGCGCCGATGTCCACGAAGGCCAGCGACTCGTGACCGTGGTGCTCCAGGTAGCGGATCCGGCCCTGCAGCACGTCGCCCGGGGTGTCCGGGGCGACCGGCGTGAGGGCCTCGGCCCGTACGCCGATGACGATGCGCTCGCCGTGGAAGTGCGACACGGCGCGGGCGCGGATGTCGTCCCACTTCAGGTACAGCGACTGCTCGCCCAGGTTGAGCTGGACGTAGCGGTCCAGGTGCACGTAGACCGACGCCTCCAGCAGGTTCATGCGCGGGCTGCCCAGGAAGGCGGCCACGTAGAGGGTGGCCGGCTTGCCGTACACCTGCGTCGGCGTGCCCACGTCCTGCAGCACGCCCTTGCGCATGATGGCGACCCGGTCGGCCATGGTCAGCGCCTCGGCCTGGTCGTGCGTCACGTACACGGTGCTCACGCCCAGCTCGCGGACGAGTCCGGAGATCTCCGCGCGCAGCTCGGCGCGCAGGCCGCTGTCGAGGTTGGACAGCGGCTCGTCCATCAGGAAGAGCCCGGGGCGGCGCACGATGGCGCGGCCCATGGCCACGCGCTGGCGCTGGCCGCCGGACAGCTGGCTCGGCTTGCGGCCCAGCACGTCCCCGATGCCCAGTGCGCTGGCCACGTCGGCGACCCGCTCGGCCCGCGGCTCCGGCTCGATGCCGGACAGCCGCAGCGGGAAGCCGATGTTCTCCCCGACGGTCATGTGCGGGTACAGCGCGAAGTCCTGGAAGACCATGGCGATACGCCGGTCGCGCGGCGGAAGCTGGTTGGCCAGCTGGCCGTCGAGCATGATGGCGCCGCTGCTGGGGTCCTCAAGCCCGGCGACCATGCGGAGCACGGTCGACTTGCCGCAGCCCGACGGGCCGAGCAGCACCATGAACTCCCCGTCGGCCACGTCCAGGCTGACGTTGTCGACCGCTACGGTCCCATCTGGAAAAACCTTGGTGACGTCTTTGAGCGCGACGGTTGTCACCGTCTCCTCCCACAGCCCTCGATCCGGCCCCGAATCTGGACACACTCTCGAAAAATAGCCCGTCTTCCTATCGGGTAAACGTTCCATGTTCAGGCGGTCACGGACGTATTACCTTGCCCACCGCGCAGTTCACGACGCTGCGGAATCGTCTGCGAACACACCGTGTCTCTTTCGGAGGGTGTGTTCGGCGAGGTCCGGAGCGGATCACGATCCAGATCCGGGAAGAGCGGGGTCACCCCTGGCGTCACCCCGGTGCGGCGTGCCCGTCACCAGGTGACCGCACAATCGCCGTATGCGGTCAAGAGGCTACTGAACGTGCTCGCATGGCAGCAGGGAGCCGCGACGGGGTGACCTGCTCGCCGAGGAAGACCCGGCGCACCACCCGCTCGGCGGCGTGCCCGTCGTCCCAGGCGCAGAAGCGCTCGCGGAACGCCCTGCGGCGCTCGCTCTGCTCGCCTGCGCGGCCGTCCCGCAGCAGCGACACCAGCTCGGGCAGGCTGCGGACGACCGGCCCCGGGGCGTGCGCGAGCACGTCGAGTTCGGCGCCGTGGGCCGCCCGGTACTGCGCCCAGTCGGGCGCGTAGAGCACGATCGGCCGGTCCAGCACCGCGAAGTCGAACATCGCCGACGAGTAGTCGGTGATCATGATGTCGGCGGCGAGGTAGAGGTCCTCCACCGCGGGATGGCTGGAAACGTCCCGCACCTGGTCGCTTGCACCGGACGCGGCCGCGACGTGCCGTCCGCGGACCAGGACCAGCCCGTGCGGGCCCAACGCCGCGGCCAGTGCGGGCGCGTCGAACGGCGGCAGCCGCCCCGGCTCCGGGCGGGACGTGGGCATGTACAGCACGACCGTCTCGTCGGCCGGGATGCCGAGCGCCGCCCGTGCCGCCGCGGACTCGGTCGCGCCGGCCCGGGCCAGCCGGTCGTTGCGGGGGTAGCCGGTCTCCAGCGCCTCGAAGGCGCACGGGTAGGCCCGGTCCCAGACCTCGGTGCTGTGCGCGTTCGCGCTGACGCTGAAGTCCCAGCGGTCGCAGCGGCGCAGCAGGGCCGCGAAGTTGTGCTTCTCGCCCGCCGGATGGTGCTGCCCGTCCAGGCCCATCGCCTTGACCGGGGTGCCGTGGTGCGTCTGCAGGTGCACCTGACCCGGCCGCTTGCGGACGAAGTCCGGGAAGTTCACGTTGTTGACCAGGTACTTCGCCCGGGCCAGCAGCCGGTAGTAGGCCCGCGAACCCTCGACCACGTGCGCCGTGCCGGCCGGGACGGCGCCGGTCGCGTCCCGGCCGACCACCCACACCCCGCGCATGTGCGGGGCGAGGCCGCGGGCCGCCTGCTCGACCGCGGCCGGGTTGCAGGACACCTCGCGGTACCAGTACGCCGCGTACCCGGCCAGATTCGGGTCGAGCGGCAGCCGCAGCTGCAGCCGGTAATAGGCGCGGGCGAGCAGGCCCAGGCCGCCGCGTCCCGGGCGGTCGCGTTGCCCGGTGAGCGCGTCACGCATCCGGCACTGGGCGCGCCGCACCGCCTGCAGTGCCGCGTAGGGGCGCCAGGCGCGCCGCGACACCAGGCGGTAGCGCAGCCCGTCCGCGCCGCGCGGTGGCGCGAACCCGCCCGTCGGCAGGTAGCGGGCGAACATGTCGGCGGTGCGCAGGAACGAGTGCTTGCGCAGGTTCGGCGGCAGCCGGTCCGCGTTGCCGACCGTCTGCATCAGGTGCCAGATCATGCGCGCGAACAGCACCGGCCGCACCGGGTCGGCCCGGCCGCCCTGCCGGTCGATCAGCTCCCAGGCCCGCTCCCAGTGGGTGAAGACCTCCAGATGCCGGGGGTTCACGGTGCGGGTGATCGCGCCCTGGCGGCGCTGGCGGTAGGCGTAGCAGACCTCCTCCAGCGTGTAGATCCGCTCCGCGCCGACCAGTAGCGGGTACGTCCAGGAGACGTCCTCGTACCAGCCGGGGGCGAAGCGCAGGTCGAGCTGGGCCAGCAGGTCCCGCCGGACGATCTTGTTCCACACGGTGTGGATGCTCTTGATCAGCCCTGGGCGGGCCCGCAGATCGGCGCCGTTGGGCCCGGCCGCGGCCGCGAGCGTCCGGCGCAGCCTGCTGCGTCGCGGCCGGCCGATCGGGTACGTGCGCTCGAAGTCCACGATCAGCACGTCGGGAGCCTGCTCACGCAGCGCCCGCGCGACCTTCTCCAGCGAGCCCGGGGTGAGCGTGTCGTCGGTGTCGACGAACCAGACGTACTCGCCGGTCGCCCGGGCCAGCCCGGCGTTGCGCGCCTCGCCCAGCCCGACGTTCTGCGCCAGGTGCAGCACCTTCACCCGGGGGTCCCGTGCCGCGTACTCGTCGAGGATCTCGCCGCAGTGGTCGGGCGACCGGTCGTCGACCGCGATCAGCTCCAGGTCGGCGAAGCCCTGATCCAGGATCGAATCGAGGCACTCGCGCAGGTAACCCTGCACCTTGTAGGCGGGCAGGACCAGGCTGAGCAGCGTCACGTCGGCATCGCCCCCCGTGCGGCAGGGCCGGCGCGGGCCCGTGTCCGGTATCGCGTCAACGCTAACAACGCGGGCCGCGCCCGGACGGGTGAACCCGGCTCCTCAGCACTCGATGACGTTGACGGCGAGGCCGCCGCGCGCGGTCTCCTTGTACTTGATCTTCATGTCGGCGCCGGTCTCCCGCATCGTCTTGATCACCTTGTCCAGGGAGACGAAGTGGTTGCCGTCGCCGCGCATCGCCATCCGGGCCGCGGTGATCGCCTTGACGCTGGCCACCGCGTTGCGCTCGATGCACGGGATCTGCACCAGGCCGCCCACCGGGTCGCAGGTGAGTCCCAGGTTGTGCTCCATCGCGATCTCCGCCGCGTTCTCCACCTGCTCCGGCGTGCCGCCGAGCACCTCGGCCAGCCCGGCCGCCGCCATCGAGCAGGCCGAGCCGACCTCGCCCTGGCAGCCGACCTCGGCCCCGGAGATGGACGCGTTCTCCTTGAACAGCACGCCGATCGCGGCGGCGGTGAGCAGGAAGCGGATGACGCCGTCCTCGTTCGCGCCCGGCACGAACCGGGCGTAGTAGTGCAGCACCGCGGGCACGATGCCGGCCGCGCCGTTGGTCGGGGCGGTGACCACCCGGCCGCCCGCGGCGTTCTCCTCGTTCACGGCGAGCGCGAACAGCGTGATCCAGTCCATGACCCGCAGCGGGTCGGTGGTGAAGTGCTCCTTCGACAGGGTGCGGTGCAGCTCGGCGGCGCGCCGGCGCACCTTCAGCCCACCGGGCAGGGTGCCCTCGACGGTGCAGCCGGTCTCCACGCAGTCCTGCATGACCTGCCAGATGCGCAGCAGCCCGGCCCGCACGTCGGCCTCAGAGCGCCAGGACAGCTCGTTGGCGAGAACGATGTCGCTGATGCGCAGGCCGGTGTCCTTGGCGAGCTGCAGCAGCTCGACGCCGGTCCGGAACGGGAAACGGACCGGCGTGTCGTCCGCCTTGATGCGGTCGGCCCCGGCCGCGTTCTCGTCCACCACGAAGCCGCCGCCGACCGAGTAGTAGGTGCGCTCGCGTACGCACGTCCCGGCCGCGTCGAACGCGGCGAACGTCATGCCGTTCGGGTGGTACGGCAACGAGCGGCGCCGGTGCAGGGTCAGCTCGAAGCTCGCGTCCTCGATGTCGAGCAGCCGGACCCGGCCCGCGGCCTTGATCTCACGGAACCGGGCGTCGGCGGTGGCGGTGTCGACCGTCTCCGGGTCGTCCCCGGCGAGGCCGAGCAGCACCGCCTTGTCGCTGCCGTGCCCGTGCCCGGTCGCGCCCAGCGAGCCGAAGAGTTCGGCGCGCACCATGGCGACGCCGCTGAGCAGCCCGTCCGCTTTCAGCCCGGTCGCGAACCGGTTCGCCGCGCGCATCGGCCCGACCGTGTGCGAGCTGGAGGGCCCGATCCCGATCTTGAAAAGGTCGAACACGCTGATCACGGGGTGTGCCTTCCGACGCTGGAACGGACGGTCAACAGTAGCTCTACTACCGGGCGGGGCGTCAGCCGAGTACTCTCTCGCTGGAATCGGTTCCGCGCCCCCCACCTCCCCCTCGGCACCCCACGTCCGGCGAAACGATCGGCGAGCATCTCCACCCGAGCGGGCGACCACGGAGCACGGTCCCGGTGACGTCGCCTCGGGGGAGTTCTGTGATGTCTTCTGTTTCGCGTCGTGCCGCCATCGGGCTGGCCGCGGGTGCCGCCGGGATGCTGGCCGCCTGTAGCGAAAGCCCCGCCAAGCCGGCCGGCGCCAGGGTGCCGCAGCAGCGCACCGGCGAATCCGTGAGCACGCCCGTGGCGCCGAAGCCCAGCCCGACCCCCACCGGGACGCCCCGCACCGGGGCGCCTCGCACCGCCAACCCGATCCCCGCTGAGAACAGCCGCCCCGTGGGCAAGCGCTGGCTCGCCGACGATCCCGGTTTCCGCAGCGCCGACGACGTGGGGCAGCAGATCGCGGCCTACGCCTCGGCGACCAGCGTCGGCCTCGGCGAGTCGATCGATTTCCACGTGCACGTGGGCACCCCCGAGCCGTACCGGATCGAGGTGTTCCGGCTGGGCCACTACGGCGGCGCCGGGGCCCGGCACCTGGTGAGCAGCCCGACCCTGAACGGCAGGCCGCAGCCGGAGGCGGAACGCGCGGTCAAGACGAACCTCATCAGCTGCGACTGGCCGGTGGCCTGGACCCTGAAGGTGCCGACCGGCTGGGTGTCCGGCATGTACGTGGCGGTGTTCACCACCGCCTCGAACCACCGCAGCCACGCCGTCTTCGTCGTCCGCGACGACAGCCGCAGCGGCAACCTCTGCGTCGTGCTGCCGTTCTCCACGTACCAGGCCTACAACTCCTGGCCGCGCGACGGCCGCCTCGGGCGCAGCCTCTACCACGGCTACCGCCTCGACGGCGTGCTCGGCACCGAGGAGCGGTCCCGCAAGGTCACCTTCGACCGGCCCTACAGCGGCTCAGGTCTGCCCTACCTCTACGACACCGACTACGACCTGATCCAGTGGGCCGAGCGCAGCGGCTACGACGTGACATACGCCACGAGCGTCGACCTGCACACCGGGCGGGTCGATCCGCTCCGGCACGCGGGGATGATCTTCCCCGGACACGACGAGTACTGGTCGGCGCAGATGCGGGCCGCCGTCGAGACCGGGGTGGCCGGCGGGACCAGCCTGGCCTTCCTGACCGCCAACAACGTCTACTGGAACATCCGCTACGAGCCCGGCGACGGACGGCCGGACCGGGTCGTCACGTGCTACAAGAGCTCGCAGGAGGATCCCACCTCGGGGGCACGCCTGTCGACCGTCACCTGGCGCTCGCTCAACGCGCAGGACGCGGAGCAGCGGCTGCTCGGTGTGCAGTACAACGGCGTCGTCGCGAAGGCCGCACCGCTGATCGTGCAGCAGGCCGCCCACTGGATGTGGGAGGGCACCGGGGTCCGGGACGGGACGGCGATCCGCAAGCTGGTGGCCGGCGAGGCGGACGGCCACGACGCCCGCTTCCCGGGCGCCGACGGTGTGCAGACCCTGCTGTCCGCTTCGCCGTACATGACCGTCAAGGGCAAGCCCGCGGTGCAGAACACCAGCGTGTACGAGGCGGCCTCGGGCGCCGTGGTGTTCTGCGCGGGCACCTTCAACTGGCCGCTCGCGCTCAACCGCCGGGGCTACCGCGACTCCCGGATCCAGCGCGCCACCGCGAACCTGGTGAACCGCATGCTGGGCCCGAAGGGCGCGCCCGGCGACCGGGCCTGACATCACGCCCCGTCGAAGATCACCGTCACCGTGGTGAACCCCAGCGAGCGCATCATGCTCTCCAGCATCTTGCGGGTGTTCTCCTCGGCCCGCTGCTGCAGCGTGCTCTTCTTCGCCGCGTTGGCCAGCTCCTGCTCCGCCTTCAGCAGGGTCTCCTGCTGGCGGTTGGGGTCGCCGTCGAAGAACTCGCCGACCCGGTTGATCAGGCCCCGCTCCTCGGCGAACACGTAGCTGCGGTCCAGGTCCAGCTTCGGTTCGGCGACCTGCGGCGGCGGCAGCGTGATCGTGACCGACTTGCGGTCCGGCGAGACGACGATCTTGTCGTCGGAGACGTTGCTGAAGTCGACGTACGCCTCGACGGTGCCCGCGGCCACGAACAGGGTGCGCTGGTTGAGCAGCCAGTCCGGGATGAACTTGCGGTCCTGCTTGAGGTCGACGATGACCTCGAAGTTGCCCTCGGCGGCGACGAAGCGGCTCAGGTCCTTGATCGACAGCAGCAGCGGCGGCTGGGTGTTGTCGGTCGTGCGCTCCGCGAACGGGTTGGTCCACTTCGGGAGCAGCCCGGCCGCGGTGAGGCCGAAGTAGCCCCCGGCCAGCAGACCGAGCACGACCACCAGGGTCAGCAGCGCGCGGCCGAATCCGGACCGGCGCGGCGGCGCGACCGGCTCGTGCTCCTCGTCGTCGGGTCGCTGCCGGGGCAGCGGTTCGGTCGGCCGGGACCGGCCGGGCTTGAACTCCGGCAGGTTCTGCGTCGGCTCGTCGGCGGCGCCCATGTGACGTCTCCTGTCTGACCGCTGGGGTGTACGGACACCACGGTATTACCCGACCACGACAACAAGCACCCTCTGCGGTCGGACGAATACGCGATAACCGCGGGCGCGGGTCAGGCGAACGCGGCGATGCCGGTGAGGCGCTGGCCGAGCACCAGCTGGTGGATCTCCGAGGTGCCCTCGTAGGTCAGCACGCTCTCCAGGTTGTTGGCGTGGCGGAGCACCGGGTACTCCCCGGACACACCGTTGGCGCCCAGGATGGTGCGACACTGCCGGGCGATCGCGATGGCCTCACGCACGTTGTTGAGCTTGCCCGCGCTGACCATCTCCGGGCGCAGCCCGCCCCGGTCGGCGGTCCGGCCCAGGTGCAGCGCCAGCAGGAAGCCCTTCTGCAGCTCCAGGGCCATGTCGGCGAGCTTGGCCTGGGTGAGCTGGAAGCCCGCGATCGGCTTGCCGAACTGGGTGCGGGTGCCCGCGTACTCCAGCGCGGTGTGCAGGCAGTCGCGGGCCGCGCCCATCGCCCCCCACACGATCCCGTAGCGGGCCTCGGTGAGGCAGCTCAGCGGAGCCTTCAGGCCGGCCGCGGCGGGCAGGATCGCGTCGGCGGGCAGGCGCACCTCGTCCAGCACGATCTCGCCGGTGGCGCTGGCGCGCAGCGAGAGCTTGCCGGTGATCTCCTTGGCGGTCACGCCGGGGGTGTCCATCGGCACCGCGAAGCCGCGCACGCCCTCGTCGGTGCGGGCCCAGATCACCGCCACGTCCGCCAGCGGCGCATTGGTGATCCACATCTTGCCGCCGTGCAGCACCCAGCCGTCGCCGTCACGGCGGGCCCGGGTGGACATGTTCGCCGGGTCGGAGCCGTGGTCGGGCTCGGTCAGCCCGAAACAGCCGATCAGCTCACCCTTGGCCATACCGGGCAGCCAACGCTGCTTCTGCTCCTCGGAGCCGTACTTCCAGATCGCGAACATGGCCAGCGAGCCCTGCACGCTCACCAGCGACCGCACGCCCGAGTCGGCCGCCTCCAGCTCCAGGCAGGCCAGCCCGTACGCGACCGCGGAGGACCCGGCGCAGCCGTAGCCCTCCAGGTGCATGCCGAGCAGGCCGAGCGCGCCGAAGTCGCGGGCCAGCTCGCGCACCGGGACGTGGCCGGTCTCGTACCAGCCGGCCACGTGCGGGCGCACCTTGTCGTCGACCAGGCGCCGCACCACGGCGCGGATCTGCAGCTCCTCGTCGGTGAGCAGCGAGTCCAGGTCGAGCAGATCGAGGGGGAGCACCGGAGTCGTCACCGGCTCACCTTAACGGCAATTCAGCTGAGCACCAGAACGCGAACATGGATCTGGTGGCGCTGCTGCAGCGCCGCACGCAGCGCCCGGTGCAGCCCGTCCTCCAGGTAGAGCTCGCCCTTCCACTGCACGACGTGCGGGAACAGGTCCCCGTAGAACGTCGAGTCCTCCGCCAGGACCCGGTCCAGTGCCATCTCCAGCTTGATCGTGATGAGCTGGTTCAGCGACACCGGCCGCGGCGGGATCTCGGCCCACTGCTTGAGGGTGTACCCGTGCTCCGGGTACGGCTGCCCGTCGCGCACCGCCTTGAAAATCACGCGCCCTGCCCTCCCCTCCAGAAACCGAGTGCGCTCAGCCTAACCGCCGTCGGCGACGTTGCGCGCACCCGCCGACGCCTGCGCCACATCTCCGGTCGATCCCCAGGTCCCGCGGTGCACCACCTCGTCGAGTGACCTGCGCCCCCGGGCGAGTGACGCCGAGCGGTGGTCGGCCGCCCGGTAGCCCACGCTCACCGCCCCGACCGGGCTGTACTCCGCCGGCACCGCGAACGCCTCCCGGAACGCGTCGAGCCGCTGCGGCGGGATGCCGAAGAAGCACCCGTCCAGGCCCTCGTCCACTGCGGTGAGCAGCATCAGCAGGGCGGCCATGCCGGTGTCGACGTGCCAGTACGGCACCGCCCAGCGGGCCTCGTCGCGGTCCGTCCAGCCCTTGTCCGCCTCGGCGTACCGGTCCAGGTACGCCGACTTGTTCGACAGCGGCACGATGATCAGCGGCGCGGTGCGCATGTTCACCAGCCAGCGGGTACGCGCGCCCGGCTGCGGCGACGCCGCGGCCCAGAAACGCTCGCGCTCCTCCGGCGTCTCCAGCACCAGGAACGCCCAGCCCTGGGCGAAGCCGGCCGAGGGGGCCCGGACGGCGTGGCTCAGCAACCGGTGCACGGCCTCCGCGGGCACCGGCCGGTCCGCGTCGTAGCGGCGCACCATCCGGCGCCGGCGGACGACGTCGGCGAACTCCACGCTCAGGCCCCGAGGTCGGCGCGGATCCCCCAGGTGCCCTGCCAGGTCTCGTCCGGGGCCAGCTCGATCAGGTCCCGGCCCGAGCGCATCGCGTCGGGCGGGCAGGTCATCGGCTCGATCGCGACCGCGCGGCGGTGCCGCTCGCCGGCCAGCGTGTGCGCGGTGAACAGCTGCCACCAGTGGAAGTTGCGGTCCGCCCAGACGTGCACCGCGCGCCCGTCCGCGGCGCTGATGGTGACCGTCGAGCCGCCCTCGTCGTCGCGCACCAGGTCACCGAACGCGGTGTCCAGCTCCAGCGCGCCGATGCGCCGGGGCTCGGTGAAGTCGAACTCGCCGCCGGCCACCTTGGCCGCGCCGATGGGCAGCATGCGGCCGTCGACCAGCAGCCGGGTGCGGGCGGGCACGGTCAGTGTCAGGTCGTCCACCGGCAGGCCGGGGATCCGCAGGTAGGGGTGGGTGCCGACGCCGAACGGCGCGGTGTCGGCCGAGCGGTTCGCGACGTGGTGGGTCACGGTCAGCCCGCTGTCGTCCAGCCGGTACTCCACCCGCAGCGCCAGCCGCCACGGGTAGCCGAGCTGCGGCTCCAGCACGCACTCCACCTCGAGCAGGCCGTCCTCCTGCCGCACCGGGTGCCAGGACAGCCAGCGGACCAGGCCGTGGATGGCGTTGTGCAGGGTCGGCTCGCTCAGCGGCAGCTGGAGCGCCTGACCGCCGTGGCGGTAGTGGCCGTCGCGGATCCGGTTCGGCCAGGGCATCAGCAGCTGGCCCGCGCCGGCCGGGCAGAGCTCCGCCTCGGCGTACCCGTCGAGGATCTCCGCCCCGCCCACCGTGTAGCTGCGCAGACCGCCGCCGACCTCGACGACGGTAGCGGTCTGGTCACCGTGGCTGAGCGTCCATTGGGTGCCGGACGGCCGAAAGTTGGTCACGATCCCGCACCCTACATTGCTTTCTAGGGCGCGAGGCGCTCCACGATCCACCTGTCCGCGCCGCCGCCGGTGTCCCTGCGGAAACGGAGCCGATCGTGCAGCCGGCTGCGCCTGCCCTGCCAGAACTCGACGGTCTCCGGCTCCACCCGCAGGCCGCCCCAGTGCTCGGGCAGCGGCACCTCGGCCTCGGCCGGGAACGACTGCTCCGCGGCGGCGTACGCGTCGTCCAGCGCCCGCCGGTCGGGCAGCACCGACGACTGCGCGCTCGCCCACGCGCCGAGCTGCGCCCCGCGCGGCCGGACCCGGAAGTACTCCTCGCTCACGTGCCGGTCCACCGGGCTGATCCGGCCGCAGACCACCACCTGGCGGCCCATCGCGAACCAGGGGAAGAGCAGGCTGGCGTACGGGTTGGCCAGCGCCTCCCGCCCCTTGCGCGAGCCGTAGTTGGTGAAGAACACGAACCCGCGCTCGTCGTAGCCCTTGAGCAGCACCGTGCGGCTGCTCGGCCGTCCCTCGGCGTCGGCCGTCGAGACGATCATCGCGTTCGGCTCGGGCAGCTGCGCGGCGACCGCCTCGGCGAACCACCGGCCGAACTGGGTCGGCCAGTCCGCGGCGAGGTGCTCCTCGACGAGGGGCTCCTCGCGCACGGCCGGGCGGGGCCCGGCGGCGGGCTCGTACTCGCGGCGCATGCGCGCCAGATCGTGCGGGGCGGCGGAGGGGCCGGTGGTCAAGATGTGCTCCAAGTCACGTAGTCATCCTGTCGCACTGCGTATCGGCAGCGGAAATCATGTCGTGCCAGCTCGCCGCCGGTGGAAATCCCGTTGACAAGTCCCCCGCCGGCCGAAGAAGACGCTTCCGGCGTGTGCGGGGCGGGTCGCCAAACGGTTACCCGCGGGGCAAGATGTTGCTCGAACTGAACCTAACCTCAGGTCGACGAACCGGGAGAACGACATGTCCGACTTCAAGCCGGGCCTGGAGGGCGTGATCGCCTTCGAGACCGAGATCGCCGAGCCCGACAAGGAAGGCGGTTCGCTGCGTTACCGGGGCGTCGACATCGAGGATCTGATCGGCCAGGTCTCCTTCGGCAACGTCTGGGCGCTGCTGGTGGACGGCAAGTTCGGGCCGGGCCTGCCGCCCGCCGAGCCGTTCCCGGTGCCCGTGCACTCCGGTGACATCCGCGTCGACGTGCAGTCCGCGGTCGCCATGCTCGCCCCGTACTGGGGCCTGGGCCAGCTGCTCGACATCTCCGACGAGCAGGCCCGCGAGGACCTCGCCCGGGTGTCGGTGACCGCGCTGTCGTTCGTGGCGCAGTCGGCCCGCGGCCTGGGCCTGCCGGCCGTGCCGCAGAAGGAGATCGACAAGGCGCAGACGATCGTCGAGCGCTTCATGAAGCGCTGGCGCGGCGAGCCCGACCCGCGGCACGTCAAGGCCGTCGACGCGTACTTCATCTCCGCCGCCGAGCACGGCATGAACGCCTCCACCTTCACCACCCGGGTCGTCGCCTCCACCGGCGCCGACGCCGCGGCCTGCATCTCCTCCGGCATCGGCGCGCTGTCCGGCCCGCTGCACGGCGGCGCGCCGTCGCGGGTGCTGCACATGATCGAGGGCGTCGAGCGCTCCGGCGACGCCGAGGGCTACGTCAAGGGCGTGCTCGACCGCGGCGAGCGCCTGATGGGCTTCGGCCACCGGGTCTACCGGGCCGAGGACCCGCGCGCCCGCGTGCTGCGCCGCACCGCCAAGGAGCTGGGCGCGGCCCGCTACGAGGTGGCCGAGGCGCTGGAGAAGGCGGCGCTGGCCGAGCTGCGCGCCCGCCGCCCCGACCGGGTGCTGGAGACCAACGTCGAGTTCTGGTCGGCGGTCGTGCTCGACTTCGCCGAGGTGCCCGCGCACATGTTCACCTCGATGTTCACCTGCGCCCGGGTGGCCGGCTGGTCCGCGCACATCCTGGAGCAGAAGAAGCTGGGCCGCCTGGTCCGCCCGTCGGCGACGTACGTCGGCCCCGGCACCCGCAAGGCCCAGGAAGTCGAAGGCTGGAGCGCCATCAGCCACCACTGAATGGTCTGAACACCGAAGGGCGTCCGCACAACGGGCGCCCTTCGTGCGTGAGGACCGTCACGGGGGAAACGATGGGACGGAGCCCTGGGGTGGGTCGTTGACGTGGGAGAATGCGGCATTGGCAGCGTCGCCGATGCTTTCTCGCACGATCTGACACGCCTGAAGGACTGATGTCATGGCCGAGACGCCGATCACCATCCCTGCCGAGCTCCTGCCTGTCGACGGCCGGTTCTGCTGCGGCCCGTCCAAGGTACGGCCCCAGGCGGTGGAGGCGCTCAGTTCGGTCGCCGGTTCCTTCCTCGGCACCTCGCACCGGCAGAAGACGGTGAAGAACCAGGTCGCCCGCTTCCGCCAGGGCCTGGCCGACTTCTTCGGCCTGCCCGAGGGCTACGAGGTGATCATCGGCAACGGTGGCACCACCGCCTTCTGGGAGGTCGCCGCGTTCTCCCTGATCAAGGACCGGGCGCAGTTCGCCACGTTCGGCGAGTTCGGCGCGAAGTTCGCCAAGGCCGTCAAGGACGCCCCGTTCCTGGGCGCGCCGACGGTGCACAAGGGCGAGCCGGGCAGCGCCGCGTTCCTGGTCGCCGAGGAGGGCGTGGACGCGTACGGCATCCCGCAGAACGAGACGTCGACCGGTGTCGCGGTGCCGGTGCAGCGGGTGGCCGGGGCCGACCCGGGCGCGCTGATCCTGCACGACGCCACCTCGGCGGCGGGCGGCCTGGACGTGGACCTGACCCAGAGCGACGTCTACTACTTCGCGCCGCAGAAGTGCTTCGCCTCGGACGGCGGCCTGTGGATCGCCATCCTCTCCCCGGCCGCCATCGCGCGCGCCGAGGAGATCAAGGCCGGCGGCCGGTACATCCCGGCGTTCCTGGACCTGGTCACCGCGATCGAGAACTCGCGGCTGGAGCAGACGCTGAACACCCCGGCGCTGGCCACCATCTTCCTGGCTGCCGAGCAGACGGACTGGATGAACGCGCAGGGCGGCCTGTCCTGGGCGGCGCAGCGCACCGCGGAGAGCGCCGAGATCCTGTACCGCTGGGCGGAGAAGTCGCCGGTGGCGACGCCGTTCGTGACCGACCCGGGGCTGCGCTCCAATGTGGTGGCCACGATCGACTTCAACGAGGGCATCGACGCGGCCGCGATCGCCAAGACGCTGCGCGCCAACGGCGTGGTCGACACCGAGCCCTACCGCAAGCTGGGCCGCAACCAGCTGCGCGTGGCGCTCTACCCGGCCATCGACCCGTCGGACGTGCAGGCGCTGACCGCGAGCATCGACTACGTGATCGAGCAGCTGTAGACCGTTTCACGCACCTGATGCGGCGGGGCCCGAAGGGCTCCGCCGCATTTTTGTCCGCGTACCGGTGAATGTCTGCGGCTTTTGCCCGGATAACCAGGTGCCTTGGATAGGCTCGCCCCTTCCGCCGGGTGTATCCAGCGGCACGGCTGGGCAACCGCCTTCAGAGCGAGCCCATCCGACCAGCGCAAGGGGTCCCACTGGTGTCGACGCAGACGGAGCCGATCGGAAAAAAGGCGGCAGACGCCTCAACCCGAGCGGGGGGTACCCGTGTTCTGAAGGTCATGAAGGCCATCCCGCTGGAGGCGCCGCCGCAGACCCTGCCGGCGCACGCCCCGACGGCCGGCCGGCCGGTGGTCTCGGTCGTGGACGCCCCGGCCGCGAGCCCCGACGGCGCGCCCGCCGCGCGGACCGCGCCGGCCCGGCTGCTGATCCTCGACGGGCTGCGGCTGGCCGCGGCGCTGCTGGTGGTCGCCCATCATCTGGTACGCGGGCCGTGGGGCGTCGACCCCGGCTCGCTGTTCGGCCCGCTGGCCGCCGTCGCCTCCTTCGGCTGGCTCGGCGTCAACCTGTTCTTCCTGATCAGCGGCTTCGTGATCTGCCTGAGCAGCTGGGGCCGCGGCCTCGGCGAGTTCGCGGTCTCCCGCGTCGTCCGGCTGTTCCCCGCGTACTGGGTCGGCGTCGTGCTGACCACGGCCGTGCTCGCCGCCTGGCCGGCGCTGCGCGGGCCGCTGCCCGCGCCCGAGTCGCTGGTCAACCTGACCATGCTGCAGAGCGGGCTGGGCGTCACCGATCAGGACTGGTCGTACTGGTCACTCGGCGCGGAGCTGCGCTTCTACCTGCTCTTCGCGATCGTGGTCTGGCTGGGCGTGACCTACCGCCGGGTCGTCTACTTCTGCGGCGTGTGGACACTGGTCGCGGTCTTCTCCACCACCTGGAACCAGGGCTGGATCAACAACATGATCGTGCCGCAGTTCGCGCCGTACTTCGTCGCGGGCGTGGCGCTGTTCCTGATCCACCGGTTCGGCTCGAACCTGCTGCTGTGGGGGCTGGTCGGCGTCAACTGGCTGATCGCGCTGTACCGGCTGCAGGGCTATCCGCCGCTGGAGCACTTCCACCTCAGCTGGTGGAGCGTGGCCGCCCTGGTCACCGGCTGCTTCGCGCTGCTGGCGGCGGTCGCGCTCGGCGCGTTCCACCGCGTCGGCTGGCGCTGGCTGACCGTCGCGGGCGCGCTGACCTACCCGCTCTACCTGATCCATCAGGCCATCGGGCAGACGCTGATCGTGGCGCTGCGCGACCGGGCGCCGCACTGGCTGCTGCTGGCCGGGATCGTGGCGCTGATGCTCGGCGTGTCGTGGCTGATCCACCGCTGGGTCGAGCGCCCGCTCGGCGCGCGGCTCAAGCGCGGTCTGGCCACGTCGCTGGCCGCCGTACGCAGGGGCTGAACGCGGCCCACCGGCCACGGTGGACCCCCGAACATGTCCGCACGCGAATGTGAGCGTGTCGTCAGACTCGGCGTGGCGGGTGCGCGGGTGTGCCTTCAACGCGTACGGTGTTCTCTTGGGAACGTCATACCGTGGCCGGGAACTCCCCCCGGCAGCCACGGCATGGACCGGCACAGGGGACGGAGGCTGACGATGCGACCCGTACGGTTCGTCGCTCTCTCCGAAGACGGCCAGGCACTCGTGCTCGCGGACGAGGTCGGTCGTCTGCTCGCGCTGCCCATCGACGACCGCGTCGCCTCGGCGACCCATCCCGACCGCGGCTCCGGCGCGCACACCATGACCATCACTGCGTCGCCCTTCGACGCGGCCACCGTGCTGTCCCCGCGGGACATCCAGTCGCGCATCCGCTCCGGCGAGAGCGCCGAGGACGTGGCCCGCATCGCGGGCGTGCCGGTCGACCGCGTGCTGCGCTACGCCGGCCCGGTGCTGCAGGAGCGGGCCATGCTCGCCCAGCACGCGCGGCGCACCCGGCTGAAGAGCTCCGACAAGGGCGCGACCCTCGCCGACGTCGTCGACGGCCGGCTGGCCCAGCACGGCATCGACACCGAGAAGATCTCCTGGGACGCGTACCGGCGCGACGACGGCACCTGGCGCGTCGTGGCCACCTGGCCCTCGGGCAAGGCCACCGCGCAGGCGATCTGGGAGCTCGACCGCAACCGGCAGTCGGTGTCCCCGCACGACGACATGGCGCAGTACCTGTGCGCCGAGCGTCCCACCCAGATCCTGGGCCAGGACCCGACCGCGGGCCAGACGCCGCCGCCCAGCCGCAGCGGCCACGGCCTGCCCACGCCGGCCGACACCACGCGCCGCCCCGGCCGCGACCCGATCCGGGCCGGCCGTGACGCGCTGGTCGCCGCGATGGACCGGCCCCTGGGCAGCGGCCCCGGCCGCGGGCTCGACGTGCCCTCGGACGCGCCGCGCCAGCGCCCGGCCAGCGCCGTGCTGGCCGGTGGCCGGGACAGCAGCGCCTTCGACGAGGACGCCGACGCACCCAAGGAGGTGCCGGCCGTGCCGTCGCTGGCCGTGCTGCGCCCGCGCCGGCAGCCCGCCGACACCACGGCCGCGGCCGGCCCCGGCGACAAGCCGCGCAAGCGCCTGCCGAGCTGGGACGACGTGCTCTTCGGCGGCGCCCCCGCAGCCCGAGAAAGCTGACGCGATTCCTTTCGCCCCGCCGGGCACCGTTCCGGCGGGGATAGGGTGGGTGCTCATGGAGTTCACCACTGTTGGCCGCACCGGCCTGACCGTCAGCAGGCTCTGCCTCGGGACCATGAACTTCGGTCCCCAGACGTCCGAACCGGACAGCCACGCCATCATGGACCGCGCCCTCGACCACGGCATCAACTTCTTCGACACCGCCGACGTGTACGGCTGGAAGATCGGCGAGGGCATCACCGAGCACATCATCGGCCGCTGGTTCGCGCAGGGCGGGGGCCGCCGGGACAAGGTCGTGCTGGCCACCAAGGTCTACGGCAAGATGGGCGAGTGGCCCAACGAGCAGGGGCTGTCCGCCCGGCACATCGTCAAGGCCGCGGACGCGTCGCTGCGCCGCCTGCAGACCGACTACATCGACCTGTACCAGATGCACCACGTCGACCGTAAGACGCCGTGGGAGGAGATCTGGCAGGCGATGGAGACCCTCGTCGCCCAGGGCAAGGTGCTGTATGTCGGCTCCTCGAACTTCGCCGGCTGGCACATCGCCGCGGCGCAGGAGGCCGCCCGCAGCCGCCACTTCCTCGGCCTGGTCGCCGAGCAGTGCATCTACAACCTGATGACGCGCCACGTCGAGCTGGAGGTGATCCCGGCCGCGCAGCAGTACGGCGTCGGCATCATCCCGTGGTCGCCGCTGCACGGCGGGCTGCTGAGCGGCGCGCTCCGCAAGATCAAGGACGGCACGGCGGGGCGGTCCGGCGAGGGCCGGTCGACCGACACCCTGGCCGAGCACCGCGGCACCATCGAGGCGTACGAGAAGCTCTGCGAGTCCCTCGACGCCGACCCCGCCGACGTCGCGCTGGCCTGGCTGCTGTCCCGCCCGGGCGTGACCGCCCCGATCATCGGCCCGCGCACCGCCGAGCAGCTCGACAAGACCCTCGGCGCACTCGCCGTCACCCTCGACGAGGACACGTTGACCCGCCTCGACGAGCTGTTCCCGCCGATCGGCAAGGGCGGCCCCGGCCCGGAGGCCTGGGCCTGGTGAACCCGGCCGCCCGCCGCCCACGCCGCGAGTGATCGCCCGACTTGCCAGGCAGCCGGGCGAATACGCGATCAAGATACGCACAGGTGCCAGGCAAAGTCAGACGATCACACCGGGCGGAGACGGCGGGCGGAGCCGCCGCGCGCCTGGGCGCTCGCACCCGGCACGGGGGCGGGGCTCAGAGCGGGTGGTGGGCCAGCGGGGTGTAGGACGGGTGCGGGCCGAGCAGGCTGCGCACCAGCACGAGTTCGGTGACCGGCCAGGCCGGGCCGGTGTAGTCGTGCAAGGTCGCCAGGTCGCCCGCGAGTTCGCTGTGGCCGATCCGGTCGCCGGGGCGGGCGATCGTCAGGTGCGGGGCGAACCGCTTGTCGTCGGGGTGCAGGCGGCGCGCCCGCAGTTCGCGGCGCACCGCCCGGCCGACCCGGGTCAGGCTGTCGACGTCACCCTCGACGCCCGCCCAGAGCACCGTGGAACGCCCGTGGCCGAACCTTCCGCCACCTCGGATGCGCAGCTCGCCGACGGGACCGTCCACGGCGGACAGGGCCAGCGTGGCCGGTCCGACCGATTCGTCGGGCACCTCGCCCAGGAACGCCAGGGTCAGATGCCACCGCTCGGTGGGCGTGACCCGCGCGCGTGCCCTGCTGACCGCGAGGGAGTCCACCACGGCGGCCAGGTGGCCCACCGCCCCGGGTGGCGGGAAGACGGCGACGAACAGGCGCATCAGGCCTCCGCGAGGACCACTCCCGCAGCGATGAGCGCGCCCTCGACCCGTACCCGTTCGATCTGCAGGTCGAGGCCGTCCACCTCGGTCAGGTGCTCGGCGATGCCGAGGCACTGGCACGCGTCGCGCAGCGCCTGGTCGTAGCCGGCATCGTCGCGGGGCAACTCCCGCAACCGGTCGACGATCTCCTCGAACGGCACCAGGGTCGGCCCGGCGGGCGCGGGCTGCGGCAGCCAGGCGGGGGCGAGGCCGACGGCGCTGAGGCGCTCGGCGGCGAACTGGACCATGCTCTCCCGGGCGGAACCGATGGCGTCCGTGGCGACGCGGGCCGCGGCGACCCACGGCGGGCCGGCGGGCGGGGCCGGGGCGAACGCGCGCTCCAGGCGATCGAGGGTGCGCTGCTCGTGCCAGGACTCACGGACCTGCTCGGCCCGGCTGCGCACCTGGGCGACGACGTCGTCCGCGCAGATCACGGCGGCGATGGCACCGGGCATACCGACGAGCGCGATCACTCCGAGAGTGAGCGGAAGAGCGCTGTCGGTCGCCACATTGAACGACACTATGCCCACCTGCCCTTTCCCCGCCAGTTGATTGACGTCACCGATCACCGGCCGCCCGGCCGGAATAATCCGCGCTCGCGCGATCAGGCCTCGACCACGACCGTCCGGACGATCTTGTCCGCGAGGGTCTGCCGCTTGGCGTCCCACAGCGGGAACAGGAACCCCAGGTAGCAGATGAGCGCGTCGACGACGTGGGCCACATCGCGCAGGAAGGCCCGCCCCGCGCCGACCGGCGTGCCGGTGCGGTCGCCGACGAGCTTGACGCCCAGCACCCGGCGGCCCCAGCTGAAGCCGGTGTCCCCGGCCTGGATCCACCGGTTGTATCCGACGACCGCAAGCCCGGTCAGCAGCACCGTCCAGTGGACGACGCCGCCTCCGCTCGGCGCGCCGGGCACGACCTGCCCGGTCCGCGGATCGAGCGACGGCGCGACGACCTCGGGCCCGTCGATCACGTATGCGAGCACGACGAACACGGCCGCGACCAGCAGGTCGACCACGGCCGCGCCGACGCGTCTGAGCCAGGAGGCATGGTTCAAGCCGGTCTCCGGTGGGGTGAGGGGCGGCATGATCGCCGTCTTCGGTCAGAACCTTTGGTCTCACCGGAGGTTCTGCCCTAAAACGGCGATCTTGAAGCGCTCCGGGCGGGAGGGACGCTACTGGGTCGCGGTGCGCAGCAGGTCGCGCAAGGCCGCGACGGCGATGGAGTCGCCGGTGATGGTCACCGTGGCGTCGTCGGACCGCCGCCACAGCCAGCGCAGCAGCGCGTCCGGCGAGCCGGTGACCTCGGCGGCGGCGGGGCCGTCGCCCTCGGCCACGGTGAGCATGTCCGGTCCGATGGCGACCAGCCAGCGCCGCCCGCCCGCGGCCAGCGCGACGGACCGGCCGCCGCCGACACGCAGGTCTTCGACGAATTCGTCGTGCCAGGTCGCGGCGGAATACTCCAGGAAAATGCGCAGCACCTCGTCGATGCCGTCGAGGGCCAGGTCGGCCGGCACGTCCACGGACGGGACCCCGGCCGCCAGCTCGGCGTCGATGCGGTGGATCACGGTCTCCTGGGCCATCCGGCGACGCCAGAAGCCGACCGTCGGGTCCGGGGCATACCAGTTGCCCGCAGGCTCGTCGTCGGCGCGAGCGGCCAGCTCGTCGGTCAGCTCCCGGTAGGCCCGGCGCAGCTGAGACTGCGTCTCCTCCTGAGCGAGCTCGGCGGGCGGCCAGTCGGCCGGCTCGGTCTTGTCCCGAATACAGGCGATCTTGTGCAGATAGACCGCGGCGACATGGCGGTCGAGATCGTCGACCGTCCAGCCGGGGCAGCTCGGCACCGGCCGGTCGAGGTTTCCGGCGCTGACCTCGACCAGCCGGGCGAAATCCGTTTCGAGTGCGGCGTGGAAGTCCATGGGCCGCATTCCATCACGCGGCGGCGACACTCTCCGCGTGCACGACGCGCACCCGGGGCATGGGCCGGGCCTGGAAGGACAGCCGGTCCCCGGCGTGCCGCAGCTGCCACACCAGCGCGCCCAGCGCCGCGACCAGGGAGACCGCGCCGCCGAGCCAGATGCCGGCCGCCGCGCCGAAGGTCTCCGCGATCCAGCTGATGACCATCGAACCGATGGGCGCGGTGCCCAGGAAGATCAGCACGTACAGCGCCATCACCCGGCCGCGGAACGCTCCGTCGACGCCGAGCTGCACCCGCTGGTTGGCGGCCTGGCCGAGGAACACCGTGCTGAACCCGGTCGGCACCAGCAGCAGCAGGACCAGCCACTTGCTCGACGCGAAGCCGACCGCCATGGCCAGCAGACCGAACGCGACCGCCGCGGCGAGCAGCAGGTACACCGACGGCCGGCCCTTGCGGGCGGTCCCTGCCAGCGCGCCGGCCAGCGAGCCGACCGCCAGCGCCGTGTTGAACAGGCCGAAGGTGGCCGCGCCGGTGGCGAACACGGTCTTGGCCAGCAGCGCCAGGGTGAGCTGGAAGTTGTACCCGAACATCGCGATGACCAGCATCATCACCATCGGCAGCAGCAGGTCGTGCCGGGTGCGCACGTAGCGCAGGCCGTCGACGACCTTGGCCTCGGCGCGCTCGTCACGCGGCGGCAGCTCGGGGCGATGCAGCTCGGCGGGGCGCATCCGGGCCTGCATGAGCACCGGGGCCACCGCCATCACGGTGCTGACCAGGAACACCGGGCCGGTGCCGAGCCAGGCGATGGCGACACCGGCCAGCGCCGGGCCGGTGATGCGGGCGGTCTGGAAGGTGGCGGCGGACAGCGACAGGGCGTTGGGCAGCAGCGGCTTGCCGACCAGCTCCGATACGAACGCCTGGCGCACCGGTGTCTCGATGGCCTGGGCCACGCCGAGCAGGCCCGCGAACACCATGATGTGCCACAGCTGGATGACCCCGGTGGCGATGAGCACGGCCTGCGCGATGGCGAGCAGGGCCCAGGCCCCGTTGGAGACCATCAGCAGGGTGCGCTTGTCGAAGCGGTCGGCCAGCGTGCCCGCGTACAGGGTGAGCAGCATGACGGGGACGAACTGCAGTGCGGTGACCAGGCCCAGCGCGGTCGGGGAGTCGTTGCTCAGCTCCAGGACCAGCCAGTCCTGGGCGACGTACATCATCCACACGCCGATCAGCTTGATCAGCTGACCGCCCGCGAAGAGCCGGTAGTTGCGAACCGTCAGGGAACGGAAGGTGGTGCTCAGTCTTGCCCGCACGCGGAGTGCGCCTCCTCGGATAGCCTTGCCGCCGCTCACCGGCCGGGGGTGTCCCGGTCGGATCGGACGGATCAGGCCTCCGCTTGCCTGACCGCGAGGATGCCCTCGCGATCAGTCGCGCGCGAGCCGCTCCAGCAGTGCTGCGGCACGGGCCACCGTGTCGCGTTCCTGGGCGGTGAATCCCGCCAGCTTGCCGGCCAGCCATTCGTCGCGCACCCGCTGGTAGTCCTCCAGCACCGCGAGCCCTCGTTCGCTGGGCGACAGCAGAACCTGCCGCCCGTCGGTGGGGTGCGGCGTCCGGCTGATCAGACCGCGTTCCTCCAGCTTCGCCACGATCTTGGTCATCGTGGGCGGCTGCACCCGCTCGGCCTCGGACAGCTCGCGCGGGGTGAGCGCGCCGCCGATCCGCAGGCTGGTGAGGGCGGACAGCTGGGTAACGGTGAGATCGCCGACGGGGCGCTCCTGGCGCAGCCGACGGTTGAGCCGGGTGATGGCGTCGCGGAGCCGCTCGGTCAGCTCCTCGGGAGAAGCTTGCGCCACCATCACCACCTGCTCCGTCACGCTTATTAGCTTAGCTAATAAGCTTGGCTAACGATATCCCTTTACCCAGGTGAGCGCGGTCACGCTCTCAGAAAACCAGTTTCTCCAGCGCGCCCACGGCGAAATACACCACGAACAGCAGCGCCACGATCCACAGCAGCAGGTGCACGTCGCGCAGCTTGCCCTTACTGGCCTTGATCAGGACATACGTGATGACACCGGCGCCGATGCCGTTCGAGATCGAGTACGTGAACGGCATGATCACGATGGTGAGGAACGCCGGGATGCCGATCTCGTAGTCGGTCCAGTCGATGTTGCGCACCGCGGTCATCATCAGGAAGCCCACGACCACCAGCGCCACCGAGGCCGCCTCGAACGGCACCACGGTGACCAGCGGGGCCAGGAACATCGCCAGCAGGAACAGGCCACCGGTGACGAGGTTGGCGAAACCGGTCCGCGCGCCCTCCGCGACACCCGCCGCGCTCTCGATGTACGACGTGTTGCTCGACGTGCTCGCCGCACCGCCCGCCGCCGCCGCGATCGAGTCGACCAGCAGGATCTCCTTGGTACGCGGGACCATGCCGTCCTCGGTCAGCATGCCGCCCTCCTGGGCGACGGCGACCATGGTGCCCATCGTGTCGAAGAAGTCGGTCAGCAGCAGGGTGAAGACGAACATCGCGCAGACCACGATGCCCGCGCTCTGCCACCCGCCCAGCACGTTGAAGTTGCCCAGCAGGGAAAGGTCGGGCTTGCCGACCCACTTGTCCGGCACCACGGGCACGTTCAGCGCCCAGCCGGCCGGGGTGCCCGCCGGGCCGCCCGCGGGGCCCACCTTCGCGATCGCCTCGACGATGATCGCGAGCACGGTGGTGCCGGCGATACCGATCAGGATCGCGCCCTTGACCTTGCGCGCGACCAGCACGATCGTCGCCAGCAGGCCGATCACGAAGACCAGGCCCGGCCAGGTCACGATCTTGCCGCCGATGCCCAGCCCGATCGGCGGCGAACCCTGGCCGGTCGAGCGTACGAAGCCGGCGTCGACGAAGCCGATGATGGTCAGGAACAGGCCGATGCCGACGCCGATGGCCGTCTTCAGCTGCATCGGCACGCTGTGGAAGACCGCCACCCGCAGGTTCGTCAACACCAGGATCGCGATGATGACACCTTCGATGACCACCAGACCCATCGCGTCGGCCCAGGTCATCAGAGGCGCGATCTCGTACGCCACGAGGGCGTTGACGCCGAGTCCCGCCGCCAGCGCCAGCGGGAACCGGCCGACGACACCCATCAGGATCGTCAGCAGACCCGCCATCAGCGCGGTCGCCGCCGCCACCGCCGCCAGCGGCAGCGACACCCCGTCGATGTCCTTGCCGCCGCCGAGGATGAGCGGGTTCAGCACCACGATGTACGCCATCGTGAAGAAAGTGGCCAGGCCACCACGCACCTCGCGGGACATCGTCGACCCGCGGGCGGAGATCTCGAAGTAGCGGTCGACGCCCCCGACCACACCAGGACCAGCTGTGCTCATGGGGCGCATCGTTCCAGATCGAAGGCCGATTGGGTACCGAGCCACGGAGATCGTCTTGTGGCGACCCGCCCCGCGAGCCTCCGGCCAGGGCTACCGGGTCAGCGAAACTCCGAATCAGCGATGAGGAAGAATGGGGAACGTGACCAGGACCGCCACCCGCGCCCCGAAAGTCGATCAAGCCTGCGCCGAGGCCGTGGACATCGCACGTGCCGCGATCACCGAGGAAGCCGGGCACATCGGCGAGCATCTGAACGTGGTCGCCGAAGGCGACCGCGTGGTCACCCACTACTTCGCCTGCGACCTGCCGGGTTACCGGGGCTGGCAGTGGGCCGTCACGGTTACCCGCGCCCCGCGCAGCAAGCACGTCACCGTCTGCGAGACGGTGCTGCTGCCCGGCGGCGACGCCCTGCTCGCCCCCGGCTGGGTCCCCTGGCACGAGCGGCTGCACCCCGGTGACCTGGGCGTCGGCGACCTGCTGCCCACCCCCGAGGACGACGACCGGCTCACCCCGGGGTACATGCTGGGTGGCGACCCCGAGGTCGACGAGGTCGCCTGGGAGCTCGGCCTGGGCCGCCCGCGGGTGCTGTCCCCGCTGGGCCGCGAGGAGGCCGCGCAGCGCTGGTACGACGGCGAGAACGGCCCCGACGCCCCGATCTCGCTCGCCGCGCCGCGCACCGCGCGCTGCGTGTCCTGCGCGTTCTACGTGAAACTGGGCGGCTCGCTGGGCCGCATGTTCGGCGCCTGCGCCAACGTGTACGCCCCCGACGACGGCCGCATCGTCTCCCTGGACCACGGCTGCGGCGGGCACAGCGAGGTCCTCATCGACGAGACCGTCATCCCCGCCCCGCCCACCATCTACGACGACGGCGTCGTCGAAGAGGTCGAGTAGCGATCACGCACCCCGGATGGCCGCAGTTTCACGGAAACTGCGGCCGTCGCCGTCTCCATGGCTGCACTTTCCCCGAAACTGTCGCGCGGACGTCAGGAGTGGAGCCCGGCGAGAGCCGCGGCGGCGGCGGTGAGGGCGGCGAAGGCGTCGCCGATGCGCCAGGCGGCGCGGTCGCGAGGGCCGACGACGTTGGAAATGGTGCGGAGTTCACCGAAGGGCAGGCCCGCGCCCTGGGCGGCGCAGGCGACGCCGTAGCCCTCCATCGCCTCGGCGACCGCGGTCGGGTGGCGGCGGCGCAGTTCGGCGGTGCCCTCGGCGGTGCCGGTGACGGTCGAGACGGTCAGCACCTCGCCGGCGACCGCGTCCGGCAGCGCCTCGCGCAGCGCGGCCAGCAGGGCGGGGTCGACATCGGCCGTGGCGCTGCCGAAGCCCAGCTCGTCCAGGCTCAGGAAACCCTGCGGCGAGTCCGCGCCCAGGTCGGCGGCCACGCAGCGGGTGGCCAGGGCGGTCGCGCCGGGGTCCAGACCGATGCCGCCGCCGATGCCCGCCGACACCACCGCCCGGTAGCGGTCCCCGGCCAGCGCCAGCAGCCGCGCCGTGCCCGCGGCGGCCGCGGCCGGGCCGACCCCGACCGGGGCCACGGTCACGGCCGCGCCCGGAGGCAGGCCGCGGGCCAGCGCCTCGGCCTCGGCGGCGACCGCCGTCACCACCAGCAGCGTCATTTCTTCTTCCCCTCATCGGCGGACGGGTCCAGCGACGACGGACGGTACACGTGGAATCCCTCCGGGATGGTGCGCTGCTCCTGCTGCGGCAGCCGCTTGGCCGGCGGCGGCGCGGGCTGCGCCGGGCCGGGGGCGGGTGCGCCCGGGGCGGGCAGGCGCAGTGCCAGCAGCGCGCCGACGGACAGGCAGAGCGCGGCCGCCCACAGCGGCCAGCCCGCGACGAACGCCCCGATGACCAGGCCGGTCACCCCGGCCACCAGGCCGGCGATGGCGGCGTACTGCATCGCCCGCCACAGCGCGCCGAACACGTGCGCGTCGCGCGGCAGCAGCCGGCGCAGCAGGACCAGGTGCACCACCCACTGCGGCAGGATCAGCGCGACCAGCACCGCCAGCAGGATCCAGCCGGGCTGCCACTGCGCGGCGAGCAGCGTCGCGACGGCGCGGCCCACCAGCGACAGGCCGATCAGGGCACGCCCGGTCGCGGGCGCACCCGAGACCAGCAGCCCGGCGGGCACGGCGAGGAGCAGCCCGACCCCGAGCGCCAGCGCCAGTTCCAGCCGGCCGGGCGCGGCGGCCGCCCAGGCCAGGCCCACGAGCAGCGACAGGTCCGCGGCGACCACCACGGCATACAGGTCGTACAGGCGAGCGACGCCGGTGACGCCGCCCGAACCCTGGACCCGGATCCGCAGGGCGGTGCGGGTGAGCCAGCGGATGCCGACGACCGATCTGCTCACCGTGGCGATGAGCACCCGGATGGTCCGGACCACGACGTCGGCGAACGTCTGGAGCGCGCGCAGCAGGGGCATGGTGCCTATCCTGCCAGCGCGTACGCTGTTGTCGTGCCCTTGGAACCACCCAAACCGCTGGACCCCCCGACCGTCCCCTTCGCTCTCGGCGGCATGGCCGCGTTCGCGCTGGTCGGGCTCGTGTTGTTGTTCTTCCGCGACTGGCTGTCGGCCAACGGTCACGAGAGCTGGCTGTGGATCTGCGTCGCCGGTGTGCTCTGGGGCCTGCCCGGCCTCGCCACCATGATCGTGCACGACCGGCACCGGAAGGCCCGCCGCTCATGAAGATCGCGTTCTCGCCGTGCCCGAACGACACCTTCGTCTTCCACGCGCTGGTGCACGGCCTGGTGCCCGGAGCGCCGGAGCTGGACGTCACCTTCGCCGACGTGGACGTCACCAACACCGCCGCCCTCGACGGGCGCTTCGACCTGGTCAAGGTCAGCTACGCGGCGCTGCCGTGGCTGCTCGACCAGTACGAGCTGCTGCCCTGCGGCGGGGCGCTCGGGCGGGGCTGCGGGCCGCTGCTGCTGACCGCTGGTGGGGAGTCGCCGGAGGACCGCCGTCCAGGCGGGCCGCCAGGACGAGCCACCAGCGGAGCGGGCCGCGCGGACGTCACCGGCGCGACGGTCGCCGTGCCCGGTGACCGGACCACGGCGTACCTGCTGTTCCGGCTGTGGGCGGAGCAGACCGGGCAGGTCCCGGGACGCATCGAGGTGGTGCCGTTCCACGAGATCATGCCGGGGGTCGCGGCCGGCCGCTACGACGCCGGCCTGGTGATCCACGAGGCCCGGTTCACCTTCGGACGGTACGGACTGACGAGCCTGGTCGACCTCGGCGAGTGGTGGGAGACGGACACCGGCCTGCCCATCCCGCTCGGCGCGATCCTGGCCAAGCGGAGCGCCGTCGACGCCGCGACCGCCACGGGCTGGATCCGGGCCTCCGTCCGAGCCGCCTGGGCCGACCCCGAGGCCAGCCGCGCGTACGTGCTCGCGCACGCCCAGGAGATGGAGCCCGACGTCGTCGACCAGCACATCAAGCTGTACGTCAACGACTTCACCGAGGACCTCGGCCCCGACGGCCACGCCGCCGCCCGAGCCCTCCTCCACCGCGCCGCCGCCGCCGGCCTGGTCCCGCCCGTCACCCTCTGATCTGGCTCAACTTTTAAGGACTCGCGCCCTCAGGTAGTGCCTGAGGGCGCGAGTCTTTAAAAGTTGCGGCGGAGGAGGGTCAGACCTCCAGGTCGCGGGCGATGGTGTGGAGGGCCTGGGCGAGGGCTTGGGCGGTCTTCTTCTCGGGGAAGCGGCCGCGCTTGAGGTCGGGGAGGATCTTCGACTCCAGAACCTTGATCATGTCCTCGATCAGGGTGTTCAGCTCGTCGGCGGGACGGCGGCGCAGCTCCTGCAGCGACGGCGGCGCGTCGATCAGCTTGACCTGCAGCGCCTGGTCGCCCTTGCGGCCCGCGGCGACCCCGAACTCGACCTTCTGGCCGGGCTTGAGCTCCTCCACGCCGTTGGGCAGCGCGGCCTTGTGCACGAAGACGTCGCCACCCTCGTCACGGGTCAGGAAACCGAAGCCCTTCTCCGTGTCGTACCACTTCACGCGACCCGTAGGCACTACCGCACACCTGCTTCTTTCCCCGCGGGCGTCCGGCGCCCGTCACGTCTGAGGGACCACGCCGGTGGTGGCCCGCTGACAAGGCTAGCGATCGTGATCCGGGGGCCCAACTGGAATCCCCGGTTCCGCGTCACCGTCCCGTCCTTACGACTGCCGCGCGCGCACCGCGGACCGGATAGCGTGGAGGCACGATGAGCACCGAGCTGTCCGACCATCTGCGCGCGCTGTCCGACGACGCCCTCGGCGCGCTGCTCCGCCTGCGCCCCGACCTGATCACCCCCGTGCCCACCGACCTGGCGGTGCTGGCCGCGCGGGCCCAGACCCGGGTGTCGGTGGCGCGCACGCTCGACACGCTCGACCGGTTCACGCTGGAGGTGCTCGACGCGGCCCGGTTCACCCGGTCCCCATCGGACGGCACCACGTCGGCCGCCGCGATCGTGGCCATGGCCTGCGCGCCGACCGGCGGGCCGGAACCGGCCCGGGTGACCGAGGCGATCGAGCGGCTGCGCGCGCGATTCCTGCTGTATCCGGCGAGCCCCGGTGACCCGGACACGCTGCGGTTGGTGGCCACCGTCGACGAGGTGTGCTCGCCGTACCTGGCGGGGCTCGGCCGTCCCGCGGTCGAGCTGGACACTGCCGCCGATCTGAAGGGCGCGGTCGTCGCGCTGGTCACCGACCCGGCGCGGTTGCGCCGTACGCTGCTGGCCGCGCCGCCCGCCGCCCGCGCGGTGCTGGACCGGCTGGCCGAGGGCCCCCCGGTGGGCACCACCACCAACCGCACCGAGCCGGTGGCCTGGCTGCTCGAACACCACCTGCTGGTGGAGACCGCGGAGGGCTCCGTCGAGCTGCCCCGCGAGCTCGGCCTGCTGCTGCGCCGCGACGCGGGTCCACTGGGCCCGCTGCATCCGCTGCCGCCCACCGTCAGCGCCGCGCCGCGGGCGACGACCACGGTGGACCGGGCCGGGGCGGGCCAGGCGATGACGGTGGTACGGCACACCGAGGACCTGCTGGAGGCGCTGAGCGACGAGCCCGCCGCGGTGCTGCGCGCCGGGGGCATCGGGGTGCTGCCGCTGCGCCGCCTGGCCAAGGCGGCCGGGATCACCGAGCCGCTGGCCGGGCTGCTGCTGGAGACGGCCGCCGCGGCCGGGCTGATCGGTGAGCTGGAACTCGGCTCGGAGGTGGCGTTCCTGCCCGCGGCCGGGTACGACGACTGGCGGGTCGCGCCGCTGGCCCAGCGCTGGACGCTGCTGGCCGGGGCGTGGCTGGCCATGCCTCGGCAGCCAGGGCTGGCCGGGCAGCGCGACCTGAAGGACAAGCCGCTGACCGTGCTGTCGCCGCAGCTGGAACGAGCCGGCACGCCCGCGGTCCGGCGGGTGGTGCTGGCGGCGCTCGGCGAGCTGCTGCCCGGGACCGGGCCGGACGCCGACGAGCTGCTGGAATGGCTGCGCTGGCAGGCGCCGCGGCGGTTGCGCGGCCGGGAGGACCTGCACCGCGAGGCGCTGGCCGAGGCCGCCGACCTGGGCATCACCGCCCTGGGCGCGCTGACCGGATACGGCCGGGTGCTGGTGGAACAGGCGGCGATGGCCGGAAGCGACGACGATCCGCTGGGGCGGCGGCCGGAGGGAGACCTGCCGCCGGAGGAGACTCCGGTGGCCGTCGCGCTGGCGACGCTGCTGCCGCCGCCGGTGGACCACGTGCTGATCCAGGCCGACCTGACCGTGGTGGTGCCGGGGCCGCCGGAGCCGGCGCTCGCCGCCGAGCTGGACCTGGTCGCCGAGCACGAGTCGGGCGGCGGGGCCAGCGTCTACCGCGTCACCGCGGCCAGCCTGCGCCGGGCGCTGGACGCCGGCTATGCCGGGCCGGACCTGCACACGCTGTTCGCGCGCCGGTCCCGGACCCCGGTGCCGCAGGCGCTGACGTACCTGGTGGACGACGTCTCGCGCACCCACGGCGGGCTGCGTACCGGCACCGCCACCAGTTACCTGCGCAGCGACGACGAGGGCCTGATCTCGGCGGCGCTGGCCGACCGGCGGCTCAGCGGGCTGCAGCTGCGCCGGCTCGCGCCGACGGTGCTGGTGACCCCGTTCAGCTCGGCCCGGCTGCTGACCTCGATGCGCGACGCCGGATACTCGCCGGTGCCCGAGGACGCCACCGGCGCGGCGGTGCTGACCAGGCCGAAGGTGCGCCGCGCGGCGGCCCGGCCGGCGCTGGAGCCGACGCCGGACGCCCTCGACGCCCCCGGGCTCACCGCGCCGCGGCTGCTCGGCATCGTCGAGGAGATCCGCCGCGGGGACGCCCGCGCCCGCGCCGCCCGCCGCGCGCCCGCCGAGGTGCGGGCCGCCGCCGGGCAGCCGATGTCCAGCCTGACCGCGGTGCAGGCGCACAGCCACGCGCTGGCGGTGCTGCAGCAGGCGGTCCGTGACAAGGCCAAGGTCTGGGTGGGGTACGTGGACGCGCACGGCGCCAACGCCTCGCGGCTGGTCCGGCCGGTCTCCATCGGGGCCGGCTACCTGCGCGCCGAGGACGACCGTACGCAGACCCTGCACACCTTCGCTCTGCACCGGATCACCGCGGCGGCGCCGGCCGACTGACCTCCATTCCTATCCCTCTAATGCCTGGCATTTCAGCCGCAACCGGGCACCGGATGGCACGCTGGAACCGGGAAGGGATGGGAAACGATGACGACTGACCAGGAGACGGCGGCCGAGCAGATCGAACCGGCCCGACCCCCGGCGCGGGGGCCTTCGCGCAACCTCGTCATGATCGCGGGCGCGGTCGGCGGCGGGCTGGTGGCCTGGTTCTTCTACGCCTGGCTGGGCCTGCGCCGCAATGTGGTGGACGCCGCCGGGGAGTCGATCGGCAGCGGCATCTTCCTGCTGCTGGTGCTGTCGGTGGCCGGGGCGACCTACCGCAGCCGCAGATGAGCCCGGAAAGGGTGATGGGCCGTGGCTGCCCCTAACCGCCACGGCCCATCTGACGTTGCGCTCGCCCCCGTTTGGCGCCCCGAACGCGCACGGCAATCGGATTACGCATCCCGGACGGTCTGCGGTTGCGGCCTAGTCTCGTTTTAGCCCGAAAGAATGACCGTCATCAACCGTACGGGGGAGGATCGATCAGGTACCCGGACGGCGCCCGAAGATCTTGACCGCGGTACCGCTCTTGAGCGTGTTCCAGTACTTCTGCGAGTCGACGGGCAGCAGGTTGACACAGCCGTGCGAGCCGATGCTGCTGTTGTGGATGTAGGTCGTGGTGGTGTGGAAACCCTTTCCCTCCACGATCCGCTGCCACAGGGGCAGCCACACGTCCCAGTCGGTCGACCAGTTCTTCGTCTGCCGGTCGTGGATCGTGTACGAGCCGGTGGGGGTGGTGTAGCCCGCCATGCCCGTCCGGGTCACCGTCGGACCGTAGATCACCTTTCCACCGCTCATGATCCAGGTGGTCTGGTTGGTCAGGTCGATGCAGGCGGTGAGGGCGTTGCCCGCGTTGCAGCTGCTCGGCTTCGACTTGACCAGGCGCTGCGACACGCTGCGGGTCAGTGGACCGGCCTTGCCGTTGACCGGCCGGATGTCGAAGCGCTTCTGGAACTTCTTGATCGCGGCGCAGTCGGCGGCGGACTGCTTGCCGTCCACGGTCACCGTGCCGTACCCGCCGAGCGTGGCCAGCGCCTGCTCCACGACCTTCTGGTACTCGCCCTGCGGGCAGCCGGCAGGCGTCGGGCTCGACGTCGGCTTCTTCGTCGGCGACGGCACCACGCTCGGCGACGGCTCCGCGCTCGGCTCCGGAGCGCTCGACGCGGGTGCCGGCACGGGCTGATCGGTCGGCGCGGCCACGAAATCGGGCTGCCTTCCGGCGTTCGGGTCCTTCGGATCGCATGCTGCCGCCAGGGCCAGCGTCGTGACTGCCAACAGGCCCACGAGTAAACGGCGCACCAGGCCTCCCCAGGTTCGATGTCCGCCTGTGTCGGGATGATAGACGCCCACGCTGCACGAACGGTTGCCAGCCGTTCGGCCATACCGTGGGAGACTGGACTGTTGACCCTCCATCCCCAGCGCGAGGTGAGCATGACGAACGGCCCGCTGATCGTCCAGTCCGACAAGACCCTGCTGCTCGAGGTCGACCACCCCGACGCGTCCGCCTGCCGGATGGCCATCGCCCCGTTCGCGGAGCTGGAGCGCTCGCCGGAGCACATGCACACGTACCGGCTGACGCCGCTCGGGCTGTGGAACGCCCGCGCGGCCGGGCACGACGCCGAGGGCGTGGTGGACGCGCTGCTGCGCTTCTCCCGCTACCCGGTGCCGCACTCGCTGCTGGTCGACGTGGCCGAGACGATGGACCGCTACGGCCGGCTGCAGCTGCTCAACGACCCCGCGCACGGGCTGGTGCTGCGCGGGCTGGACCGCGCCGTGCTGGTCGAGGTGGCCAAGTCGAAGAAGGTCGCCGGGATGCTCGGCGCGCAGCTCGACCCCGACACCATCGCCGTGCACGGGTCCGAGCGCGGCCATCTCAAGCAGGTGCTGCTCAAGCTCGGCTGGCCGGCCGAGGACCTGGCCGGCTACGTCGACGGCGAGGCCCACCCGATCGCGCTGCGCCAGGACGGCTGGCAGCTGCGTTCGTACCAGCGCGAGGCGGTGGAGCACTTCCAGGCCGGCGGCTCGGGCGTCGTCGTGCTGCCCTGCGGCGCGGGCAAGACCCTGGTCGGCGCGGCCGCGATGGCCGACGTCAGCGCGACCACCCTGATCCTGGTCACCAACACCGTCGCCGGCCGGCAGTGGCGGCGCGAGCTGCTGGCCCGCACCACCCTGACCGAGGACGAGATCGGCGAGTACTCCGGCGAGCGCAAGGAGATCCGCCCGGTCACCATCGCCACGTACCAGGTGCTCACGACCCGCCGCAACGGCACGTTCCCGCACCTCAACGTGTTCGACGCGCGCGACTGGGGCCTGATCGTCTACGACGAGGTGCACCTGCTGCCCGCGCCGATGTTCCGGTTCACCGCCGACCTGCAGGCCCGCCGCCGCCTCGGCCTGACCGCCACCCTGGTCCGCGAGGACGGCAAGGAGGGCGACGTGTTCAGCCTGATCGGCCCCAAGCGGTACGACGCGCCGTGGAAGGACATCGAGGCCCAGGGCTGGATCGCACCCGCCGACTGTACGGAGATCCGGGTCACCCTGCCCGACGCCGACCGGCTGGCCTACGCCGCGATCGAGCCGGAGGAGAAGTACAAGTTCGCGGCGACCGCGAAGGCCAAGCTGCCGGTGATCGAGGCGCTGATCCAGCGGCACTCCGACGAGCAGGTCCTGGTGATCGGGGCCTACCTGGAGCAGCTGCACGAGATCGGCCGCTATCTGGAGGAGCAGGGTGTGCCCACGCCGATCGTGCACGGCGGCACCACGAACAAGGAGCGCGAGCGGCTGTTCGACGCGTTCCGGGACGGCTCGCTGCGCACGCTGATCCTGTCGAAGGTCGGCAACTTCTCCATCGACCTGCCCGAGGCGGCGGTGGCGGTGCAGGTGTCGGGCACGTTCGGCTCGCGCCAGGAGGAGGCCCAGCGCCTCGGCCGGGTGCTCCGGCCCAAGGGCGACGGCCGCCAGGCGCACTTCTACACGGTCGTCTCCCGCGACACCATCGACACCGAGTACGCCGCGCACCGCCAGCGCTTCCTCGCCGAGCAGGGCTACGCGTACACCATCGTCGACGCCGACGACGTGCTCAGCGGGCCCGCAGGCGCCTGAGCACCCGCGCCACCTCGGCGAAGTCGGCCTCGACGGCCGGCAGCGCCCGCACCGCCACCCGGTGCTCGTCCCCGCCGTCCTCGGCCACGGTGACGAGCACCGGCCGCGGCAGCTCCGCCACCAGCCGCACCCTCAGCTCGACCAGGGCGGTGCGCCACCACAGCGGCCCCGCGTCCCGCGGATCGATGTCGTATCGCGAGAAGTCCCGGAACCGCTCGTCACGCCGCCGCAGACCCGGCACCCGATAGATCCACTCGGCGAGCAGCTCCAGCTCGTCCTCGGCCACCAGCAGGTCGATCCGCTTCGCCGCGACCGGCACGCCCTGGAGCAGCGCCGCCGCCGTCCCGTCGATCACGTGGCCGAACCGGGGTGCGCCCAGCACCGCCAACAGCCGGAAGTCGGCGAGCACCATCCGCTGCCGCTCGACCAGGTCGGCCCGCACCCGGTCGATGGCCTCGTCCAGTGGCCCGTCCGCCGCCTCGACGTCGACCTTCAGCCGCAAGCCGAGTGGGGCGAAGAGACGATCGGCCAGCCCCGCGGTGGTCCCGTGGGCTCCGCGCTCGAATCGGGAGACCTGCTGCTGCGAGATCGCCGCACGTTCGGCGAGCTGGTGCTGGCTCCATCCGCGCCGCTGCCGCCGGTCCTGCAGCAACCACCCGAGCTGCCCGGCCAGCGTCTCCTGCCGCTCGTCCACCGTCTCGTCCACAGCCCCATCGTCACCGCCGAAGGTCCACGCCGAAAGGGGCTGTGGACAACTGCAGCCGCAGACCGCCGGGGCCTGTGGACAACCCGGCGGCAGACGAGTACTCGCGGTGCGTTTACATCTTTTTTGGTGTGGCCACACCAAAAAAGATGTAAACGCACGAGGTGACACCATTCCTAGAGCCGATAGGAAAGCGCCCGCACCGGGTGGTGGCCGGTGCCGAGGGCACAGCGGGACCTGGTCGATCACGCGGACGACCGACCCCCGGAGCGCCGGCCGACGCAGGGTAGGGCCGGCGCGGTAGCCAGCCCGGCGCGGAAGGCAGGGCGGCGCGGAAGCCGGGAAGGGTCAGGGCGGCGTGGCAGTCAGCCCGGCGTGGAGGTCGCCGAGGCGGGAGACGCGGTCGAGGACCTCGGCGGGGCCGAACGAGGCTGCGGTGAAGTCGCTGTGGGCGACCTCGTCCCAGGTCAGGGGAGCCGAGATGGTGGGCGTCGGGCCGGCACGCAGGGAGTAGACGCATACCGTGGTCTTGGCCTGGTTGTTCTGGCTCCAGTCGATGAACACCTTGCCGGGACGCAGCTCCTTGGCCATCTGGTCGGTGACCATGTCCTTCGCGGCGGCGGCGAACTCGGCGGCGATGTCCCTGGCGTAGGTCATGACTTCGTCGAAGGTGCCCGCGAAGGCACTGCTGACCTGCATGCCTTTGCGGCCGGACGTCTTCGGGAAGGCCTCGCGGCCGTCGACGGCCAGGCGTTCGCGCAGGGCCAGGGCGACGGCACGGCACTCGTCCAGGCCCGCGGGCGGGCCGGGGTCGAGGTCGAAGACCACCCGGTCGGGACCGGGGGCGCCGACCTTCCACTGGTGGGTGTGCAGTTCCAGGGCGGCGAGGTTGGCCAGCCAGACCAGGGTCGCCGGTTCCTGGCAGATGATCAGGCCGTCGGGGGAGACGGGCACCCAGGCGGGCTTCTTGGCCGGGGCGTTCTTCTCGAAGAAGCCCGGCCGGTCGGCGCCGTCGGGGAAGCGGATGCGGGTCAGCGCGCGGTCGGCCAGGTGCGGCAGGATCACCGGGGCGATCCGGTGGTAGTAGTCGATCACCTCGGCCTTGGTGGTGCCGTCGGGATAGAGCGGCTTGTCGAGGTTGGACAGGCTCAGCTCGCGGGAGTCGACGCTGACCTTCATCCGCAGTCCTCCCCCAGGCAGTCGCCGGGCAGTTTGTCCGGGCGCAGCCGCAGGAAGATCGGGAAGCGCAGGCGGCCGTCGGGGGTGATCTCGCTGTAGCGGACCTCGACCACCAGCAGCGGCTCCACCCAGGTCGCGGGCTCGGCCGGGCCGGTGAACGGCGAGCCGGGCCGGACCAGTTCCCGCAGCACCGGTAGCAGCGCCCGCTCGGTGCGCACGGTGAGGCCACCGCCGACCCGGCCCCGGTAGCGCAGGGTGCCGTCGGGCAGCGGCGTGCCGACGAGCAGCGCGCCGAGCGGGCGGGCTCCGGCCCGCCAGCCGCCGATCACGAAGTCGCCGGTGCGGACGAACTTCCACTTGATCCAGTCGGGTGAGCGCACGCCAGGCTGGTAGCGCGAGGCGCGGCGCTTGGCCATGACCCCTTCCAGGCCTAGTTCACGGGCGGCGGCCACGGTTGCCGCACCGTCGTCGAAGCTGGGCGACACGGTCGCGGCGGGCGAGGCCGCCGCGAGGCCGAGCGCGTCCAGCACCTCGCGGCGCTGGTCGTAGGTCAGTTCGGGGCGGATCACGTCGAAGGCGACGTACACGGGGGCGACACCCTGCTGCATGGCGTGGAAGCTGGGCAGCCCGGCCGCGTCGAACGCGACCAGCTCACCGTCCAGCACCTCGGGGAACAGCGGCAGGGCGGGACCGGCCAGCTGCCGCCCGGACCGGCCGAGGAACCGCCCGCCCGCGTAGACGGCCCGGTAGCCGTCCCACTTCACCTCGTACGCCCACAGCGGCCCGGTCGGCAGCGGGCCGGCCGTCGCCAGCATCGGCGCGATGGCCGCCCGGCCGGGCGCGACCCGGATCAAGCTGCCTTGGCCTTCTTCGCCGGCGCCTTCTTGGCCGCCGCCTTCTTCGTGGTCGACTTCTTCGCGCCGTCGTCCCCGGAACCCGCCTTCGCGGAGCCGGACCGCGTCGACGCGGCGGCCTTCGCAGGCGCCGCCTTGCGGGCCGCCGCCTTCTTCGGTTCGGCGTGCTCCGGCTCGGCCTTGGCGGCCTTCTTGATCGGGGTGACGGTGGCGTGGGCGCGCTTCTCGGCCGGCTCCGCCGCTCCGCCGCGGGCCGCGCGGGCCCGTTCCACCGACTGGCGCAGGGCCGCCATCAGGTCGATCGTGGGCGCGATGGGCTCCTCGGTGGTCGGCTGCACCACGGTGTCCTTCTTACCGATCTTCACGTCGATGACCTGCTGCAGCGCCTCCCGGTAGGAGTCGGTGAACTCCTCCGGACGGAAGTCGCCCGACATCGAGTCGACCAGCGAGGCGGCCATCTTGACCTCCTGCGGGCGCAGCTTCACGTCGTCGTCGAGAAAGTCGAACGCCGCCTCGCGCACCTCGTCCGGCCACAGCATGGTGTTGAGCACCAGCACGCCCTCGTGCACCCGTACCGTCGCCAGGGTCTCCCGCTGGCGCAGCGCCACCTTCACCACCGCGACCCGGTCGACGTTCTCCAGCGCCTCGCGCAGCAGCAGGTACGGCTTGACGCCCGCCGCGCCGTCGGGTTCCAGGTAGTACGCCTTGTCGTAGAGGATCGGATCGATCTGCTCGTTGGGCACGAACTCCAGCACCTCGATGGCGCGCGAGCTGGTCAGCGGCAGGTTCTTGAAGTCGTCGTCGGTGAGCACCACGATCTCGCCGCCGCCCACGTCGTACCCCTTGGCGATCTGGTCATAGCTGACCTGCTCGCCGTCGAGTGAGCAGACGCGCTGGTACTTGATCCGTCCCCCGTCGGCGCGGTGCACCTGGTGGAAGCGGATGTCCTTCTCCTCCGTCGCGGAGTAGAGCTTCACCGAGATGGAGACCAGGCCGAACGAGACGGCGCCTTTCCAGATCGCCCTCATATGGGAAGTATGCCCACTACACGCGTGGTACCGCCGCTAGTCCCTAAGATCTAGGCTGGCTCGCATGAGCGAACGCAGTGAGCGATCGGTGGGCCGGGTCCACATGACGTCGGCGCGCGAAGCGGGCTGACGTCATGGGTTCTGACGACGGCTGGGTGAACTCGTACCACGGCAGGATGCGCGCCGCCATGGGCGACGCGACGCTCTTCTTCCTGGGGGCGCGCGGTGTCATCCGGGACGAGCGGGGCCGGATCCTGCTGATCAAGCGCTCCGACAACGGGTACTGGGCCTTCCCCGCCGGGGCCATGGAACTGGGCGAGTCGATGCGCGACTGCGCGATCCGGGAGACGTTCGAGGAGACCGGCCTCAAGGCCGGGCAGGCGACGCTGTTCGCCTTCCTGTCCGGGCCGCAGTACACCTTCACGAACATGTTCGGCGACACCTACCAGCACGTCTCCGGGTCGTACCTGCTGACCGAGGTCTCCGGCGAGCTGAACCCCGACCCGGCCGAGGCCGCCGACGCGGGCTGGTTCGCCCCGGACGACCTGCCGGAGCCGACCTCGGGCGCGGTGCGCTGGACGCTGGACCACCTGGCCCGGTTCGAGGAGACCGGCCAGATCTACTCCGACTGAGCCCGATACCCGCTTGCCGGTGACGCGCCCCAGCAGGCAGTATCGGCGCACGTGACGAGCAAGAGGCGCTTCGCGCTGGACCTGACGCCGCTGCGGCGGCGCGACTTCCGGCTGGTGTACACCGCGGCCGGGGTCAGCAGCTTCGGTTCGATGATCACGTACGTGACCATCCCGTTCCAGCTCAAGCAGATGACCGGCGACCCGCTGACCGTCGGCCTGCTCGGCGTGGTGGAGCTGGTCCCGCTACTGTTCATGGCGTTCGTCGGCGGCGCGCTGGCCGACTACGTGGACCGCCGCAAGCTCGTCTTCTGGGCCGAGGCGGGCCTGGCCGTGCTGACCGGCCTGCTGCTGCTCAACGCGCTGGTCGGCAGCCCCCAGGTCTGGGTGCTGTTCGTCATCGCCGGGCTGGCCGCCGCGGTCGACGGCATCCACCGCCCGGCGATGGACGCGATGATGCCGCGGCTCGCGCCCGCCGAGGAGATGGCGTCGGTCGGCGCGCTCAACTCGCTGCGCTGGCAGGTCGCCCAGATCGCCGGCCCGACGCTGGCCGGCATCATGATCGCCAACTGGGACGTGGCCTGGGTGTTCGGGTTCGACCTGGCCACCTTCGCCGTCTCGCTGATCTGCTTCGGGCTGGTGCGCGCGGTCGCCCCGCCGGAGGCCGCCGAGCGCCCGTCGCTGCGCTCCGTCGTCGAGGGCGTCAGGTATGCCCGCAGCCGCCCCGAGCTGATCGGCACCTACCTGGTCGACATCAACGCGATGTTCTTCGCCTTCCCGGTCGCCCTCTACCCGTGGGTGGCCGACAAGTACGGCGGCGCGTCGGTGCTCGGCCTCTTCTACGCCGCGCTGGCCACCGGCTCGCTGCTGGTCACGGTCACCTCCGGCTGGACGGCCCGGGTGCACCGGCACGGGTTGGCGGTGCTGGTGGCCGCGGGCGCGTGGGGCCTGGGCATCGTGCTGTTCGGCCTGGCCGGCTCGCTGTGGCTGGCGCTGCTCGGCCTGGTCGTCGCGGGCGCCTCGGACATGATCTCCGGCCTGTTCCGCGGCGTGATCTGGAATCAGACCATCCCCGACCACCTGCGGGGCCGGCTCGCCGGCATCGAGATGCTGTCCTACCTGACCGGCCCGATGCTGGGGCAGACCCGTGCCGGGCTCAGCGCGCGCTGGTGGGGCTACAGCGGCGCGGTCGTCTGGGGCGGGGTGCTCTGCGTGGCCGGCACCGGCGCGCTGGCGGCCGCCCTGCCCGCCTTCCTGCGGTACGACGGCCGCGAGGGCCTGGCCCGCAAGCAGGCCGAAGAGGCCGCCCGCGCCGCCGAGCTAGCCGCTGTCCGGCCGGTGGAGGCCCCGAGTCCGGCGTGAACGATCGAGACCCGGGAAGGTTTCTGCTTATTCGGGCATTTTTGTCACTGCTGGTCGATTAGCCTCCTGATTGGGGCAATTCGCTAAGCGGGACGGGGCGTTCGCCATGCAGACCACACCCATCGACGTCATCGACTACGACGCCAACGGCTACGACTACCGCGAGTACTGGTCGGGCCGGGACTACGAGCTGTGGGCCGAGCAGCGGGTGCTCCGGCGGCTGGTCCCCAAGCTCGGCCGGCCCGCCTGGTTCGCCGACTTCGGCGGCGCGTTCGGGCGCAACGCGGGGCACTACCTGCCCCGGGCCGCCCATGCGGTGATCATGGACTACTCGGCGACCAACCTGCGCAACGCGGGCGAGCGGCACGCCGCCGAGGTCGCCACCGGCCGGCTGCACCTGGTCCGCGCCGACCTTTACCGCATCCCGTTCCGCGACTTCGCCTTCGACGCGGGCATGGTCGTCCGGGTGCTGCACCACCTGTCCGACGTGAACCGCGGCCTGACCGAGATGAGCCGCACCGTCGGCAGCCGCTGGCTGCTCGACGTGCCGATCAAGCACCACGTGCTGGGCCTGGCCCGGGGCCTGCGCAGCGGGCAGCTGCGCGAGGTGCGCAGCCCGGATCCGGTGGCCATGGGCGTCGAGGAGCAGTTCTGGAACTTCCGGCTCGGCGCGGTCCGCGAACGGCTCGGCGACCTCGGCTGGCGCACCTCGCTGGGCGCGAGCGTGAACAACTTCCGGCAGTGGGAGAAGGTCGCCCCGCGCGCGAACCGGCTGGCCCGCCCGTTCGTGCACGGCATGGAGGTGGTCGCGCAGACCTGGGGCAAGGGCTGGTGGGGACCCAGCCAGTTCGTCGTCGCCCGGCGGCACGATCCGGCGCAGCCCGCGTACGACCGGCCGGGCGGGCACACCGCGGACCTGCCGCCGGAGCTGGCGGGCCTGGCCCGGCGCGTGGTCTGCCCGGTGTGCATGACCCGGCTGAACTGGACGCTCGACACCGCCACCTGCATCCGCTGCGACCACACCTACCACCGCCACGGGGCGTTCTGGGACTTCGTCCCACCCCTGTGACCACCTCGCCCCCCAGGCAAGGAAGGGCACCTTCTTATCGCCATACGTTGCAGAAGGTGCCCTTCCCACCGCTTCACATGGGTCATCCCGAAGAAAGCTCACCTGCCGAACTGTCATCTGGTGTACTCGATGGGCAGGTAAGGGGCATTCGCACGGGCACGGGGGTACCTGGGATGCGACGGTTCGGCGTCATCGGGATGGGCCTGACCCTGGTCGCGGCCGCGGCCGTAGCGGGCTGCGGCAACGCCATCGAGCAGCCGGCCGCCTGGCGGTCACCCGCCCCGGCGGCGCCCGCGTACGCCGTGGCGCTCGACGCCAAGCTCCAGGCGATCATGAAGGACATGCGCGTCCCCGGCGCGGTCGTCATGATCACTTCGCCGGCGAAGGGCGACTGGACCAAGGCGTACGGCACCCGCACCGTCCAGGGCGGCGGCCCGGTCACCCTGGACGACCACTTCCGGATCGGCTCGAACACCAAGACGATGACCGGCACCGTGCTGCTGCAACTGGTCCAGGAAGGCAAGATCGCCCTCGACGACCCGGTATCGAAGTACCAGCCCGCCGTGCCCAACGGGGACAACATCACGATCACCCAGCTGCTGGACATGCGCAGCGGGCTCTACAACTACTCCGAGGACGAGCAGTTCAACGCCCAGCTCGACAACGACCCGACCAGGGTGTGGAAGCCGGACGAGCTGCTGGCCATCGCGTACGCCAAGCCGCCGTACTTCGCCCCCGGCACCGCGTTCCACTACTCGAACACCAACCTCATCCTGGCCGGGCTCATCATCGAGCAGCTCACCGGCCACACCCTGCAGGAGGAGTTCCAGCAGCGCATCTTCGGCCCGCTGAACCTCGGCCAGACGTCGCTGCCCCCGAACACCGACTCGGGCCTGCCCGCGCCCCACCCGCAGGGCTACATGTTCGGCACCAACGTCAGCACGCTCACCGACCCCGCGCTGCCCGCCGCCGAGCAGGCCGCCGCCGCGAACGGCACCCTGCTCCCGAAGGACGTCACCGTCAGCAACCCGTCGTGGGCGTGGGCGGCCGGCGGCGCGATCTCCACGGCCGCCGACCTGACCCGGTACGTCACCGCGATGGTCGGCGGCGGCCTGCTCGACGCGAAGACGCAGCAGACGCGGATGGACAGCATCCTGCCCATCGGCGCCCCGGGCCCGATCGAGGTCGGCTACGGGCTGGCGATCGTGCGGTTCGGCCCGCTGTACGGCCACGACGGCCAGATCCCCGGCTACAACTCCTTCATGGCGCACGACCCCGTACGCAAGGACACCGTCATCGTGCTGACCTCGCTGTTCGCGGGCGCGGACGGCAAGCAGCCGGCCAACCAGATGGCCATGGCGATCATGCAGGCGCTGTACGGCATCCCGGCTGCCGCCGCCTCCCCGTCGCCCAGCCGCTGACCTCCGGCGGAGAGAGGCGTCCGGTAACACCAAAAGCCCCAGGTCAGATGTACTGACCTGGGGCTTTCGTCACCG